>CAYVFU010000001.1:0-14606 GCA_964450495.1 uncultured Saprospiraceae bacterium
ACTTGGCCTATCATTATCTCTTCTGGATCTTCATCATCTCCACCATCAGTCTCTAACAGATCATTGTCATCCGCGAAATCGTCTAACATGGCTGTAACATCCGGATCTGAATCCACATCATCCCCATTATCAGCTGATATAATGACATTGTTCGAAATAGAAGTACCCGTGAAGGTATTGTCAATAGTTAATTCAATTTCTATTACTTCACAATTCCCTGGTGTGATATTACCAGTGCTATTTGTCACAGGTCCTGTACTTGGGCCAACCCAACCATTGCTATCATTTGTGCTTAAAGTCATTCCAGCTGGGATGATATCAGTGACTCCGATACTTCCTGAATCTACATTTCCTTGATTGCAAACTGAAATATCATATGTTACATCATCTCCTGGCATATATGGTCCCATAGAACTGACGACTTTGGTAATTGCCATATCATAAACAGAGCATGTCGCAGCAAAGATAAAATGTTGTGAAGGGTCATCTGGTGCTATACCAAGCGCTTGCGACTTAAAGGTTAATTGAGTAATTGGGATGTTAACTGTAAACCAAGCTGCGCCAGCTTCATTATCTGGCAGAGCTTCTTGATAGTTTGTTTGAGTCATGCCATTACCCTCTTGACCTACAAGTGTACCTGTCGCCGTATCCCATGTTGGAGCGATTGTATTTAGATCTGAATTGTCAGCATCAAAAGATGCTTCGTGCCAATTGGCTATTACTCCAACAGGTACAGCAACTCCATTTTCATCTAAGGCACAAATTTGTACCTGATCTTGTTCTACATCAGCGATGATAAATGAAAACTCTCCTGCAGGAGTAGGCGATACAAAATTTAAAGTTGTTTCGACCGTATTTGTAATTGGAGTTCCTGCCATACCAAAAAAGCCAGCAACTTCAACTTGAATGTTTTCTGCAGCATCAGCTTGTCCATATGTATTCTCGAATCCGCCACCAACATTATCAATAACTTGTGCTGGACCTGGAACACTTGTATCTCCTGGAGCTACATCACCAGTAATAGCGTAGTTAAAATCTGGCATTGCATCGCAGTTGAATGTGCCTGTTCCTGTTAATCCGGCACCAGGTGTAAATACGGCAAATTCAGCATTAGGTGCTAATTGGGCATTTGATTGGAAGGAATAGAAAGATAGTAAGACTAGTAATATTGAAATTTGTATCAATGACACAGTCTTTCGTACAGGTTGGTTAGTATTTCTCATGTTCAACGAGATTCGTTTTATTTGGTTGGATACATCAAAAAAATGCACCTCAACTCTTATCAATCAAAAATCATGAAATACTCCCTTAATTCGACTGCAGATTTTAGGTATTTAATACATACCCACATTTATAATGTATAACACATTGACTATTAGATATATAACTGTTAATATAATATGTTAAATATTCATATGAAATAGTAGAATAGGAAAAAAACTCAAGTTATTCATCAAATATCACGTAGAGTAGTTGTAGGTCTGTTGTAGACCTTTTGTAGTGAAGGCGATTTTTGTATATGTTTTATCCACATGCATAATCAACTCTTTTACAATGAAAAACAGTTTATACATTAATATATATTAAATTATCGCATACATACTTCATTCAGAAGTAAATACAACAATTTAGTGTAAAATAACTTCTAAAGAGAATGAAAAAAGGGATGCAACTATAAGCTACATCCCTCTACTATTTGCAATTGATGTATTGAGATTAACTAAAAGCCGATTGACCTTTCATAGCTAATAACAACTTCAACTTTTCTATGTTTAAGCTGATTTTACAGTCTTAATAATTCTCCCTGCTATTTTATAAGGATCACCATTTGAGGCTGGCCTTCTATCTTCGAGCCAACCTTTCCATCCACTCTCAACAGTGGCAATTGGAATTCTGATCGACGCTCCCCTATCTGACACACCATAACTAAAGTCAGTGATGGACGCTGTTTCGTGATCTCCAGTTAAACGTTGGTCGTTAAACTCTCCATAGACTGCGATATGCTCGTCTACAACAGGTCTGAAAGCCTCACATATTTGTTCGTAAACTTCTTTGGAGCCTGCAGTACGCAATGTTGTGTTTGAAAAATTAGCATGCATACCTGAACCGTTCCAATCCATGTCCTTGCCTAAAGGTTTTGGATGATATTCGATGTAATATCCATAATCCTCTGTCAAACGATCTAAAAGATATCTTGCAATCCAAAGCTCATCACCTGCAAGTTTTGCTCCTTTAGCAAACAATTGAAACTCCCACTGTCCACAAGCAACTTCTTGGTTGATGCCTTCAAAATTTAGTCCAGCTTCGATGCATAAATCAGCATGTGCCTCAACTAATTCTCTTCCGTGAGTATTTTTACCACCCACAGAACAGTAATACATCCCTTGAGGTGCTGGATATCCACCAACTGGGAAACCTAATGGCAATTGAGTTTTTGTATCCATTATAAAATACTCTTGCTCAAATCCAAACCAAAAGTCATTATCATCATCATCAATTGTTGCACGACCATTTGATTCATGAGGGGTACCATCGGCATTTAGTACCTCTGTCATCACTAAGTATCCATTCACCCTATCTGGGTCTGGATATATTGCTACAGGTTTTAATAAGCAATCAGATGATCCACCTTCTGCTTGACGAGTTGAACTCCCATCAAATGACCACATTGGACAGTCTTCTAACTTCCCACTAAAATCGTTTACTACTTTTGTTTTACTCCTCATATTTTGAGTAGGTGCATAACCATCTAGCCAGATGTATTCAAGTTTGTGTTTCGCCATAAGATTTTAATTTTTGAAAGAAATAATCAACAAATTTACATATGCCTGCGATATTTAGAGAGTTTTGCTGTTAAAATTTGTGATAACTAAACAGAAACTATATTCCGCATTGAATTGATTATCAATTCATTAAATAGTATCATTTGTGATGTCTAAAGAAATTAATTCCGCTTTGCGAGAAAAAAAATATACTTATTTTGCACTTCGATGATTGTGAAAGTAGTCCAAGAATACATAAAGCCTTTAGTTTTTCCTTTGTTCTTCACTATAGTAATTACTTGTAGTTATGGTCAAAGTACAAATCTCGATGACTACATAGAGTCCATCATTGAGAACTTAGATAGCGATTTGAATTTTGATTTCAATACGCTTTACGAAATTTACGAATATCGCCTGAGCAATCCAATTCATCTAAATAGGGCTACCAGCGATGAGTTGCAAGAGCTGCTATTTCTATCTGATATCGAAACTCAATCCATCATCTCTTATCGAGAAGAACACGGTGATTTTATTAGCATATATGAATTACAAGCAGTACCCAATCTGAGTTTAAAAAATATAGACAGACTATCAGACTTTATAACTATTGGTAAAGACGGTTCTCAATATCAACAGACCTTCTCTGAAATGTTGAAAACTGGAAAGCATGAAATGTTTTTCAGAAATGAACAGATCCTTGAAAAAGTCAAAGGTCAAACGAGGAATGATGATGGAGTAAAAGCTTTCGAAGGCAATCCTTCCAATTATTATTTTAGATATCGTTACAATACAGACAATAGATTGAGATTTGGCCTTACAGCAGAGAAAGATGCTGGCGAGGCATTCTTCAATAAAAGTAACACTACAGGTTTTGACTTTTATTCTTTTCATTTTCATTTAAAAAATGTTTTAAAGGGAGTTAAGGATTTATCCATTGGTGATTACACGCTAAATTTTGGACAAGGTCTCACAGTGCACAATAGTTTTGGAGGTACAAAAAGTGCATTAGTAAATTCTATCAAAAAAAATGGCCAAGTAATAAGGCCTTACAGTTCTAGAGGAGAGACTATTTTCTTAAGAGGAATTGCGACTACTATTGATGTCAGCAAAGCAATTGATGTAACTGGCTTTATTTCTTATAAAAATGAAGATGCGAATATTTCACTAATAGACACCACTGACACAGATGACCTCCTAGTTGAATTTAGTTCGATACGTCAAGATGGGTTTCACAGAACTGAATCTGAAATTGAAGATGAAAACTCCTTACAAAGAATTACGTCTGGAGCACGAATTGAGTATTCTGCATTTCCTCTAAAAATTGCAGGTAATATAGTCCTTGATCATTTTGAAAATTCATTTAATCCACAAAACACTGTTGCCAATTTATTTAGATTCAGAGGAAGCTCTTTATTAAATACAAGCATTGATTATTCTTATAAATGGAAGAATGTAAATTTATTTGGAGAAGCGGCCTATAGTAACAGCAAAGGAACTGCACAACTTTACGGTGCCTTAATCGCATTAAATAGAAAAACGGATATATCTATTTTATATCGTGATTATTCTAGAGAATATCAGAGCTTACTAGCAAATGCTTTTGGTGAAAGTTCTACTGTGAATAATGAAAAGGGAATTTATGTTGGCTTTAATTACGAGGCTTCAGAAAAATGGCAATTCTCGCTTTATTTTGATCAGTGGGAAAACCCATGGTTAAGAAGCCGCGTTGATACACCAGCAACTGGAACAGAATATTTAGCGAGACTAACTTATACACCTGGCTATAAATACAATTCCTATTTTCAATATCGCTACGAAAAGAAACAACGAAATCTGTCTGACAATCAAACACCAACTGATGTTGCTATACCTACCACACTACACAGATGGCGGTTTAACCAACAGATACAGTTAACTAGAAAATTCGAATTAAGGAATAGACTAGAATTTTCTTTATTTGAAGACCATGAACGATCAGCAGGAATATTTATAGCTCAAGACATTTTCTATCGAACGCGAAAAATTAATTTCAGTACCCGAATTGCATATTTCAATACGGAAGATTTCGATAGCCGTATTTATGCTTTTGAAAGTGATTTACTGTATAGTTTTTCTATTCCGTTTTTCTGGAATGAAGGATTTCGGTTTTACATTAATTCAAAGTGGAAAATTAATTACAAATTAACTGCTGAATTTAGAATTGCTAGAAGTCAGTTTCTTGATATTGACGAAATTGGAAGCGGAAATAATTTGATTAGTGGAAATTCCAGAACTGACATAAAAGCTCAATTGAGGTATAAATTTTAATCAGGACTTCTATCTTCTAGACTGATTTTCCGTTAAATTACAAACTGATGGACAACAAATTAAAACCATTGTAACGGTTTTTGAACCAAGGGAATACAAACTAAAAATTTTTTCATTTAAATAAATTTGTGACAAGATCCATTGGAGTCAAACTACTTTTCAACACAAAATGAAAAAGCGGTTATTCAAAATCAGTATATAATAAATAAGGTTTTCTAATTTGTTTAAAATTAGTCACATCATCTTTCCACGATTTTTTCCAATCCTCCAATGCTATATTATTATCTAATGCAGTTCGCAATGATTTAGTACCAATTAATTTTTCAAAGAAATTATTTTTAAGAAAAAATGGTTCTCCCTTATCTTTCATTTTTTTATAAAAATCAAATAGGTAAGAAAAATTAATTTCCTTTTGACTCATAATTTCTTGAATAGATAAATCGGCTAAATTAATCCCGTAACAAATTTCACCATTTAATTTTGGTTTCGAAGCCCCTTCATTTGGTTTAGGCACAAAAGAATAATTGTATTCATTTAATGCTGGATGACCAATGACTTGAAATTGAGTATCTGTGCCTCTACCAATACTTAGATTAGTCCCTTCAAAATAACATATCGTGGGGTACAATAAAATTGATGTCAGATTCGGTAAATTGGGAGAAGGTTTTTCTGGCAAATCATAAGTCATGCTGTGGTCATAATTTTTACAGGGGATCACTTTTAAATCCAAGCTGGCGTTCTCTCCAAGCCATCCTTCACCTTTTACCATTTTTGCATATTCTCCAATGGTCATTCCATATACTACTGGTACATTATGCAATCCGATGAAGGATGAATATTCAGTTTCCATTAACGGACCATCGACATAATAGCCATTAGGGTTTGGACGATCAAGCACAATGACTTGCACTCCATATTTGGCGGCTTCTTCCATCACATAGCTCAGGGTCGATATATAGGTATAAAAACGTACGCCCACATCCTGAATGTCAAAAATGACTGCGTCAAGATCTTGAATTTGCTCTTTAGAAGGTCTTCTATTTTTACCATATAAAGAGACAACAGGTATGGTTTTATATAAGCCATTCTCTACTTTTTCCCCAGCATCAGCTTCCCCTTTAAATCCATGTTCAGGAGAAAATATGCGATGGACCTCCAGATCAAAACTCAGTAAGGTATCCACGAGATGTTTATCCCCCACTCTACTTGTGTGATTTACGACGAGTCCTATTTTCTTCCCTTTTAATTCCGGTACATACAACTGTAGCCTGTCCGCTCCGGGGATTATTGGGTCTAGTTTAGGGATGATCTTCTTTGTTGATTCATCGAAATTGTTCGTATTAAACTTATTATTTATATTTTCTTTGCAAGAAAAAGCAAAACAAGACATTATTCCCACTAATAAAAACATCAAACGTAGATGGCTAAGCGAAAATATGCGATTGTAGATATAGAGACAACCGGAGGCATGTTTAAGCGTGATAAGATTACAGAGATCGCGATAGTACTTCATGATGGTAAAAAGATTATCAAGCAGTTTAGTAGTTTGGTTAATCCAGAAAGATCGATCCCACCTGAGATCACACGTATAACGGGAATAACAACTGAGATGGTGTCAGAAGCTCCAAAATTCTATGAGTTAGCCAAAGAAATTGTTGAACTTTTGGAAGGAGCCATTTTCGTAGCCCACAATGTTCGCTTTGATTATACCTTCATAAAAAATGAATTTAAAAGTTTGGGATATACCTTTACAAAGAGGCAGCTGTGCACTGTAAAGTTATCAAGAAGAGCGTTTCCAGGTCTACATTCCTACTCTTTAGGCTCTTTAATAAGAGAATTCGATATCCAGGTAGATGCAAGGCACAGGGCGTTAGATGATACATTAGCAACAGTTGAGTTATTCGAAAGAATCATAGACTCCTTTGAAAAACCAGATGCACTTAAATTATTCATCAATCAAGGCATTAAGGAAGCTCAATTACCAAAAGGTATCAGCATTGATCAGTTACACGAGTTACCAGAGGAACCCGGTGTATATTACTTTATCAATGAGCACAATCGAGTAGTGTACATTGGTAAAGCTAAAAACATCAAGCAACGTATATTTCAGCATTTCAATAAAGTAACCGCGAAAGCAGCAAAACTGTATCAGCAAGTACATGAGATTAGCTTTGAATTATCCGGGAATGAATTGATTGCGTTATTGCATGAAGCCCATGAAATTAAAACAAGGCAACCGGAAATTAATAAAGCCCTCCGGAGAACAAGCTTTCCTTATTTCATGGGAATTATATCAGATGATGAAGGCTATGAAACGATACAAGTCTTAAAGTCCAGTACCAAGAATCTAGAAAAGGCAGAAAAGATCTACGATTATTCTTCCTTGGGAAATGCCCGCAATCATCTCATCGAATTAATTCCAGAATTCAATCTGTGTCAAGAAAAATGTGCGGTAAGAGGCTTAGAATATTCCGTTTGCGACTGCATGGGGAGATGTAGAAATGAATCAATAGAAATTCACAACAACAAGATTGTAGAGTTGAGAAATCATTTATCAGCAGCCTTTGAAAATGATTTCATCATCATTGATGAAGGCAGAGAAGTGAACGAAAAATCCGTTGTGCTCGTGGAAGACGGCAAGTATCTGGGACATGGTTATATCAATGAAATGGATGTTCAGTATGGCTTAGAGGAATTAAGAGAAGTTATCAAAGAAGTTCCTTTCTTGCCAGTATACAACCGTTTGATCTGGAATTATTTGCAAAACAACAAACCTAAAATAATCAACTTATCATAAATAAGTATTTGTTCCTTATTCGTAAGCAACTTCAAATCCGGGAATCCGATACCAAGCCTTTGGATCTATGTCTCTTCGTACCTCTTGAATAAAATCTACCAGATCTTTATCAAGGCAATCAAAAATTATCCCGATGCGATTAAATCCATTGTGATACTCATCAAATGGTTGAAATCCTCGACTTATAATTTTATTTCGCATGCGTAATGCATTCTTTGACTTTTTGAATGAGCCTACAACTATCACGCAGCCCTCATCAATAATCTCTTGCGTCAGCACGTCAGAATATTTGCCGATGTATGCGTCACCTTCTGTAGTTAGCAATTTATCAGAAGTATCGGAAACAACATCTGTTGCTTTGTCGACGACTTCTCCTGCTTTAGTGGCTGTACCCTCTACTATGTCCTTAGCTTTACCATCACCTAACAATGGGCATCCATATCTGGTGATAATAAATACAGCTAATCCAAGCATTAGCAACCAAAACAAAGGGCCTCTAATTTCTTGAAAAAATGTTTTGTCGTCTTCGTAATAATATGAATTTCTGTTTTGATTTGGATCCTCCATTTTGATCATTTTAGCAGCTGGATCACCGTCAGCATCAATGTTGACAGGTTCAGCCACCTTATCTATAGCAGAAACTTTACCAACTTTTACTGTTTTCGGCTCTTCCACCACTTTTTTAACACTTTCTTCCTTTTTATTTTTGCCTAATGAAACAAGTGGTATGGAAGGTAAATAGAGATATTCAGGATGAAAATTCTTCGAAATAGGTTTAAAACTCTTCTTATCATCACTTTGGGTAAGTGTTCCGATTCCAGCTAAATCAACTTCCACTCCACTATTTAATTCACTTATAATCAGAACTATAGACTCTTCAACAAGCTTTTCAGATTGATCTATAGTACATTTAAGCTTTTCTGCAACAAATTGTATAAAACCAGTGTCTCTATATGCAGATTCTTTAAATATCAGGCTTTTAGTGGGAGGTGATAAAATATTGTCATTTATTGTGAAGTCAGGATGAGTTTGTTGTATAATAAACGTACCAATACCAGGTAATGAGACTGATTCATTCTTCAGTAAATACTGAAGCATACATGATGTAAAATTCGAATGCATTGTTGGTATTGGGAGGTAAAATAAGTAATTCTGAACAGACAGACATAGATCAGTAAATTTGTTATAAAAAAGAATATAAAGTGATGAAAAGAAATATATCGAATCAACTATTTGAAGAAGCAAAAAACTATTTTCCTGGAGGAGTCAATTCTCCTGTTAGGGCATTCAAATCAGTTGAAGGATCTCCTTTGTTTATTCATAGAGGAGATGGTGATAAAGTATATGATGAAGATAGCAATTCCTTTATTGATTTTTGTTGCTCCTGGGGGCCGCTCATTCACGGACATAATCATCCATACATAAGAGAAAAAGTAGAAGAAGCCGTAAAAAATGGACTGTCATTCGGAACTCCAACTCGAAAAGGTGTTGAAATAGGTAAGCTCATTCTAGACAACCATCGCTTTATTGATAAGCTACGATTTGTCTGTTCAGGAACAGAGGCAGTTATGTCAGCCATTAGACTTGCTAGAGGCTTTACCAATAAAAACAAGATCATCAAATTTGATGGTTGCTATCATGGACATGTGGACAGCTTATTGGTAAAAGCAGGATCGGGTCTCGCTACTTTTGGTGTATCAACATCAGCAGGAATTCCAGATCCACTTGCTAAAGAGACAATTGTCTTACCACTGAATGATCTTGCTGGAGTAGAAAAGACATTAGAAGATCACGCTGAAGATATAGCCTGCATCATTATAGAACCTATACCTGCAAACAATGGTTTACTGTTACAGGATACAAACTTTTTGGTGTGGTTACGAAAATTATGTGATGATCATAAAGTCTTACTCATATTTGATGAAGTGATATCAGGTTTTCGCGCGGGCTTTGAAGGAGCTGCAGGTTATTATAATGTTGAACCAGACATCATCACTTTCGGTAAAATTATTGGAGGAGGTATGCCTGTTGGTGCATTTGGTGGCAAAGCTGAGATTATGGCACATGTAGCACCTGAAGGCCCTGTATATCAAGCAGGTACTCTGTCTGCAAATCCAATCGCACTGACTGCTGGTATGGCATCACTAGAATTATTGTTAGAAGATGGATTTTATGAAAATTTGGAGGCTAAGACCAAGACGTTTGTAGATAAAATTACAGACCATACAAAATCAAAGGGTTATGCTTTCAACATTCAGCGTATAGGGTCAATATTTTGGATTGCATTTACAGATACTAGAATCATGACTTCAGATGGAATTGATCCGTCATCTATGGATTTGTTTAAACTTCTGCACAAGCATTTACTTGAAAGAGGTGTATATCTTGGTCCATCAGGCTATGAGGTTGGATTTGTATCTTCTGCTCATAGTGAAGCATCTCTTAACTACGCAGCAACTCAGATTTGCGAAGTTTTGGATAGTATATTAGCATAAATCATACTTATGACTACCAAGCGTGTTCGTATCATTTCGATTATTATCATCAGTTATATGGTGCTGGCGCTTGGCTGGTGGACATTACTATTATATAATAAAAATGAAGATATTTATACCTATCAACGGATATTGTCTGGTGAACAAGTAACAGAAGCCCTACCCGATCCAGACACATTACGATCTAAATATTTACGACAAAAATATATGATTATCGGAGAGGGGCTATTTTTTGCACTATCTCTAATTATAGGCATAGGAATTATATATCGTGCCATCAAGGATGAATTTAAAGTTGCTCAATTAAAAAGTAATTTTTTATTATCTGTCACACACGAATTAAAAACACCGATATCATCCATTAAAATGGTATTGCAGACTTTACTAAATAAACCCGGATTAGATATTGAAAAAAAACAACTCATTAGTCGCAATGCTCTACAAGAATCTAATCGGCTAGAATCGATGGTTAATAAATTATTATTGTCAACAAAAATTGAAGATCAATATCTTTATAATTTTGAACCAATAGACATACACTCCTTTGTTTCCCAAATAATCCAATTTTATCCGAAAGGAACAATTGACGACAAAATTAATTTTTCTTGTCCAAATAATTTAACTGCAGATATTGATCAAGAAACATTTCGATCTCTTATTCTAAATCTCCTAGAAAATGCCATTAAATATTCACCACCACCTGCAGATATATCACTTGAAATAAATGACTCAAATGGCAATTTAATTTTACACGTAAAAGACAAAGGAATTGGCATTAGTGACGATGAAAAAGAACAAGTAGTCGGTAAATTTTATAGAATTGGAAATGAAGAATTTAGATCCTCAACAGGATCTGGTCTTGGCCTTTTTATTGTTAATTCCATTGTTAAATCTTACGAAGGAGATATAGAAATACTAGACAATAAACCAAAAGGAACGGTTGTTTCAATTCGATTACCATTAAACCAAAAGGTAAAATAGTGATGAGAATTTTACTTGTAGAAGATGAAAAAAGTATTCAAGACGTTGTTGCCTTAAATCTTGAATTGGAAGGATACGAGTTAGAAGTTCGGGGAGAAGGGAAAGAGGCCCTAAAAGTAATTGAGGAGGAACATTTTGATTTAATTATTCTAGATGTTATGCTTCCTGACATTAGTGGCCTACAAGTGTGTGAATCCATACGACTTAAAGACGATAAAACTCCAATCATAATATTATCAGCAAAAGATACTTCTAGTGATCGCATTAAAGGCTTAAAATCAGGCGCTGACGATTACTTGATAAAACCATTCAACCTAGAGGAATTACAACTGCGAATTGAAAAATTATTACAACGTAGTCAAGTTACGACTCAAGAAATAAATGAATTTAGTTTTGGCTCTAACTATGTCGACCTTACAAGTTATCATGCCAAAGGCGTTGACGGAGAATTTGAATTAACGAATCGTGAAGCGCTATTGCTTAAATTATTTATAGAACGAAAACAAGAAGTATTGTCTCGACAACAAATCCTACAAATTGTCTGGGGGTATGATGTGTATCCATCAACACGGACCGTTGACAATTTTGTAATGGCATTAAGAAAATATTTTGAAGAAAATCCGCGGACACCAAAATACTTTCATTCTATTAGAGGTGTTGGTTATAAGTTTACACCGTAATAAAAGCTGCTTCTCCCTCATACAGCCCCAAAAGTTACCATTTTACAGAAGATGTGATCAAGTACTTCTTAACAAACAAATTCAGTTATAACAACCACTATCAACCAAATTTTTACGAATAAATAATTCTTTTAATTCAATTGGTCTCTTCGTTTAATACCCTCTACAGTAGCAGCAGTTGTTGCTAAAGCTGGTGCTAAAAATAACCCCGCAATTGGAATTAATAGCAGTGCAAGAAACACAGCTCCATTACCAACCGCGAGTCCTTTATTTCTGCTTACGAAGTATTTACTTTGTGAAACATTTGCATGTCGTTCGAGGTAGTAATCAAAGTTGCCAAAACCAGCATAATATGCTTGTATGATGAAAATTAAAACAGGAACTGCAAATGTTGCTATCGGGAATAAACCAATCAATAAAATCAAGCCAGTCAAACCCAGTTCCTTAGCCAGATTGCCAATTGCTATTCTCAATCCTCTAATCAAATCTGAAATAAATGTCTTGATGGAAAATCTTGATGTCGTATGATTGTTAGTCATTTTACGTTCTAGTTCTTCAGACATAAGACTCATAAAAGGCGACACAATAACCATGACTACATATTTGTATACGAGTAAGGCTAGTATCGTAAGAATTCCACCTGCGATATAATCGAGAGCTGTTTCAAAAAAAGAACGGCCAAATTCCCATTTGTAAAAGCCACTCAACCATCCACCAATATTATCAGAATAAGACCAGATGATTTTGAAAACACCTACACCCAAGAGTAAGCTAATTATGCCTGAAAGTATAACATACCTCCAAAGCTTGTATCTCTTGATAAGAGCAAAAGATTGCCCATATGCCTTGACACCGTGAAATACATCAGATAACATAGCATTAACTTAGTAAATAAGAAATGATTTTACAAGGATTCTCGACATACGAGAATATCAAATCGACGAGAAACAAGTAGAACGGCTAATTAAAAAACTATGCAGTTTTTTTCTTGCGACGAGTTTTGAATAACTCAACAACTTCTTTTTCACTCAAGAAGCCCATATCAACAAAACTCGTGGAGACGAATTTCTTAATATCTTGATAGTCTCTACCTCTCTTATCGGGATAATGCTTGATAAGCTTTTTGACATAAGTCATGCAAGCAGCTTTCACATCCTGATTAAATTTTTCATTTGAGAAGATATTCATATAGGTGACCATCGTAGTCTTGAGGTCAAACATTGCTGTATACTCTGTCTCTTCTAAGTTACCAATAAAGGAAGACATGTAATTTCGAATCACATTGCGAAGGCACTTATTTTCTAAAGACAATCCAAGGTGTTGATCGTAATACGTCTTTACTTGCTCTGTCACATCTTCATGCACATATCCTTTGCTGTGAATTTCTTTCATCAAGTTAAAATATCTTGATACTTCATCATCCACGCTAAGATCGATTGTTGATGAAAAAGCTAAGTCTTCTTTAGCACTGTAGGACATAGCAGGGTCAGTCTGAACGCGGTTAAGGAGTTCAAATAAATGCTGTTGATTATCTTCATTTTTTCTAAACTCACTAAAGTGATCGGCGCATAACGCATTCAACTCTGCATCACTATTCAAGTACATTAGAATAATAATGACAAGTTCGCTGTGCGCCTTATCTCCCTTGAGATTTGTGTTAACCACAAATTGCTTGAGTGGACCAATAAGGCTTGAATTATTGTCACTATTTTTTGATCGGTAAACAAAAAAGTTTTGCAAACCTTTAGAAAACATAGCCAATTCAGAACTATTATCAGGAATGTTTGCAGATAAATAATTGTAATTCGAAAATTGCTTTTTATATCTGGTATATGCAGTTCTTCGATCTCTAATGTCTCTGTATTTTAAAGAACGTAAAGATTCTAAATAGGCAACGACGCGTTTGTTGTTAAAACTAGCAAGTAAGTTTGTAATCCAAATGTTACTACTTAAAGCAAACCCAACTTGAATAGTCTGGCCAGTTCTAGTTTTGATATTCTCAAAATTTGCTGAATTGCATATTTTGACTAATATGTTTTGAAAATGGGCTTGTGGCCTGACGTACTTATAGTCTTCGTTGATCAAGCCTCTCATTACTGCGTAGCCAAGTATCCTAGGTAAGTATAAACCTTCAAAACCATCGTCCAATAAACGATCTTCGAATGCTTCTAATTGAAGAGGATGATTCTGAGCCACCTCTTTGTGCAATTCGTCAAGCAATGGCTCATACTTGAGCTGAAACTCTTTGAACAATTCCTCTTCTTCTTCTTCTAAAAACTTAGAGAGTAATTCAGAAGATTGAATTTCTTCTTTTATTTCTTCAAGCCTGTCAATATATGACTGGGATAATTCTTTCATGATAATACAGATTTAAAAGTATGATACTTGTTCACCACAATCCTACTACTCGAATGCAAAACCTAAGATAAAAAAATCTAGCTCTACTCTTCCTCCGCTTTTGCTTCTGGAGCTTCTTCAGCTTTTGCTTCAGGAGCTTCCTCTGCTTTTGCTTCCGGTGCTTCTTCAGCTTTTGCTTCTGGAGCAGCTTCAGCAGATTTTGCCTCTGGAGCCTCTTCAGCTTTTG
>CAYVFU010000001.1:14706-40149 GCA_964450495.1 uncultured Saprospiraceae bacterium
TTTGCTTCTGGAGCAGCTTCAGCAGATTTTGCCTCTGGAGCCTCTTCAGCTTTTGGCTCTGGAGCCTCTTCAGCTTTTGCCTCTGGAGCAGCTTCTTCAGCTTTTGCTTCTGGAGCAGCTTCTTCAGCTTTTGGCTCTGGAGCAGACTCTTCGGTCGCAGGAGCATCTGCAACTGGTGCTGCGGCTTCTGAATCCTCAGATACTTCTACGCTCTGGAAAGCTTCTGCTTCTGCATCTGCCGCTGTATGAGTAACAGCAACTGCTTTGGGCGTACCAGAAACCATTTTATAGAAGTCTAATTGCTGTTGTTTTGATTCAGCAAATCTTTCTGCAATTTTAGCTTCTTTAGCTTCAACATAGTCATTATACAGCTGATCAGCTTTATCTTGATCAAGCGCACCTTTTGCAACTCCACGTGCAAGGTGTTTTCTATATAATACTCCCTTGAATCTAAGGATAGCTCTAGCAGTTTCTGTAGGTTGAGCTCCTTTCATAATCCAATCAAAAGCCCTATCTCTATCTAACTCGATAGTTGCAGGTTTTGTTAGAGGATTATATTTCCCTATTTGTTCAATGAATTTTCCGTCTCTTGGAGCACGGGCATCCGCCACTACGATGTGATAGAATGGCGCTTTTCTTCGCCCTCTTCGGGCTAATCTAATTTTTACTGGCATTTTACTTAAATTTATTTGGATAAACCATACCCCACTACACTATACTAAATAGTCGTAAGGCTTTAGCGGCGCAAAAGTAGGTATTTTTAGCCGAAGCATGCAACTTTTTCGCATCCTATTCATTTACCTTCTAAGTATGCCTTAAATCAACAGTCTGTCAAAGATTCGGTTCCTTTCTACATAAAGTATAGCTAATAACTTGATTTTGCTAAATACCCAATGTGTAAACCACACTATTCACATTATCCAATTTGAAAATAAATTGATTAATGCCTATATTCGAATTTAAATAACAGACAATTTCCTTAAAACCAATCTCACATATGAAATCCATTTCTAGTCTGTTCATTCCTGTCTTTATATTAATTTCTATTCTTTACAGTCAGTCTCTTTTATCTCAACAATTAGTTGACATAGCTAAAGCTCAATTAGTTGTAAAAAAAGGTGATTTCACAATAGATACTGATGATATCCAATTAATATCAGAGCATACCAGTCAGCAAAGTGGTCTTAAACACTTTTATTTCAATCAAGCTCATAATGGCATTAAAATATATAATGCGGTAAGCAATGTTGCCATTGGTAAAGGCAATAAAGTATTTATGACTGGCAATAGATTTGTTCGCTTTAATACCGTAGATGCTTCTCAAGCGATCTTAAGTTCTGCTCGTGCATTAGAGGAAGTTGCCAAGGAATTCAAATTAGATATGACTACGCGCACTACTGAAGTTAATAGAACAAGTACTGTTAATAAAGAAACAATATTGCGAAATACATCCTTGTCAAATAAAGAGATAAAAACATCATTAGTGTATGTGCACAGTGATGCTAAGCTACATTTATGTTGGTCTGTAGCAATTCAGAAAAACGATGATAATTTTTGGTGGGATGTTAAAGTAAGCGCCATTGATGGTTCAATCGTAGAAAAAACAAGTTGGACTCTTGAATGTAATTTCGGACACAATGAAGACGCTTGCGACCACAGTAATCACAGCCATGATGTGATTTTTCAAAATCATATCCCAACTCGAAACTCTAAGACTCATTTAAGTAATTTTATCGATGGCGATTATCAAGTACTCCCAATGCCTGTGGAATCCCCAAATCACGGCAGCATAGCGATTGTCAATAGCCCATGGACTGACAATATAGATGCTAATGCACATCCTTTTGATTGGCACAATGATGGATCAGCGGATTATTTCACAACGAGAGGTAATAACGTTTGGGCGGTAGAGGATCGAAATGGAAATGGTCAATCAGGCTCTGCATTTTCACCTGATTCACAATTAGCAGGAGGGCAACAATACCTTTATCCTCCAGACTTTAATGATAGCCCTGTAGATTATCAAGAAGCAGCGATTACTAATTTATTTTATTGGAATAATATTGTACACGATGTGATGTACCATTACGGCTTTGACGAAGAAGCAGGGAATTTTCAAGAGACAAATGCAACAAACTTAGGAACTGGTGGTGATTTTGTTCTTGCAGATGCCCAAGATGGTTCAGGGACAAATAATGCGACATTTGGCACTCCCGCAGATGGTAATTCTCCAGAAATGACAATGTTTGAATGGACTCAAACTCCTGCGACTACATTTGAAGTGACAAGCCCAATAAGTGCTACTTATTTTTCCATTCCAGCATCTTTTGGCTCTAATGCTACATTTACAGGAGAAGTCGTTGAAGCAAATGATACGGCTGGAGGGACACATGAAGCATGTACTGCAAATGTAATCAGCAATGGAGGAGCATTAGCAGGTAAGATCGCTCTTATTGACAGAGGTAATTGCAGCTTTGTGGAAAAAGTTACTAATGCCGAAGCAGAAGGTGCCATAGCTGTAGTGGTATGCAACAACGTTCTTGGCGACCCTATTGCCATGGGTGGCGCAGGGCCGTTCCCTAACATACCGTCTGTCATGATTTCGCAAAATGATTGCGCAACATTGCGACAAAATCTGCCGGCAACGATTGATGTTGTTACAAGTACTGCAAGCCTTCCTAACAGAGATTCAGATTTCGATAATGGAGTTATTGCGCATGAATATGGTCATGGTATCTCCACTAGATTGACTGGCGGGAGATTTAATTCTGGATGCTTGAACAATCAAGAACAAATGGGAGAAGGCTGGAGTGATTTCTTTGGTCTCATTTTAACTATGAAAAGTTCTGATATAGGCACACAAAGTAAAGGGGTCGGTACTTACCTAATAGGTCAGCCAACGACAAGTACAGGAATCAGACAATTTCCATACTCTACTGATTTTGCAATCAATCCAATGACTTATAACTCAAGTAATACGGCTGCTGTACCACATGGTGTAGGTACTGTCTGGTGTACAGCTCTCTGGGAAATGACATGGGAATTGATAAATATATATGGCATTGGAACAGATATATATGATGCAGATTTTGCCAATGCAGGTACGTTAGCAAATCCTAGTACTTTCGGAGGTCAAAACCTAGCTTTGCAGTTGGTGATGGAAGGACTAAAATTACAACCATGCAGTCCAGGTTTTGTCGACGGGAGAGATGCGATTCTTGCAGCAGATCAAGCATTGTATGGCGGTATTCATGAATGCATATTGTGGGAAGCTTTTGCGCGAAGAGGGCTTGGAGTTAATGCTTCGCAAGGTTCGACTAACCTAAACACAGACAATGTAGAATCTTTTGATACTCCATCAGCTACGAATTCAACTTTTTCGAAACTCACAGCTAACACCATTCATTTAGATGGAGGGTCGATCACTTATGATTTAGTGGTCGAGGGCGGAGCTTGTGATAACATAACTAATGCGATAATTACTGATGTATTTGATTCTTCTTTAACAATTACAAGTGTGGTCTGCCCTACCGGTGTAAGCAATACTGTTTCTGGAAATAATCTAACCATATCCGCACCAAATACACCTGCGGGACAAAGTCTCAACTGTACGGTCATGGCCACTATGAATTCAACAGCAAATGCATCTTTGGTGTCTGGCATCATTACCGACGATGTCGAATCTGGAAATATCGCATGGACAATAAACGACATTTCTAATTTAGGTAATGAACAATGGATAATTGATGATAACCAAAGCACAAGCGGATCAAATTCATGGTTTGTGATCGACACCAATGGTCCTGATAAGACGACTGCATTAGAGTCAATTGACTTACCTCTAGGAACTAGTCCAAGTTTGTCTTTCTTTCATCAATACGATACAGAAGCAGATTGGGATGGAGGTTTTATACAAACTTCCATTGATGGAGGCGCTACATGGGTAGATTTACCTAATAGTGCATTTACACAGAATGGGTACAATGGTGTATTAGGAGCAAGTAGCAATAATTTCATAGCCAACAAAGATGGCTGGACTGGTAATAGTAATGGATTTATTGAAACAAGAGCTGATTTATCAAGTTTTGCAAATAGTACAATTCAACTGCGGTTTGTGTATGGTCAAGACAATAATACAAATGAATTGGGTTGGTGGCTTGATGACATTACAATAGATCTTGACAATATGGACATCGCTGTGGTACCAAATCTAGCTTGTTATGAATCTGATCAAACATCGATGGTTTGCGATGGTGCCATTGCATTGGTAGAGATTGTACCATGCTTAGGATTTGAATGGGAATCTGGTTCACCATCATCTACAAATCAACTTTGTAACACACCTTTAAATACAGGTGGAAGTGTTGCTGCAGTTGCTATTGGTGGCACCTTACCAATTAGCTATCTATGGGAAGATTCTAATGGGAATACAATAAACCCAAATCGAACTTCAAACCCAGGTGATTATTTTGTCACAGCAACAGATGGAGCAGGATGCGAGTTGACAGGAAGTGTGACGATTCTACCAGTTATACCAGAATATACATCGGCTAATGGGAATATGCTTACTGGAAATCAAAGCACTAGCGAGCATTATGAAGTTCCAGGTGCAATAGAATCAGATCAGCAAATAACCGGATTACTATCTGTAGATTATGATTCGGGAACAAGTATCACATTAGAGTCTAATTTTAGTGTTGGAATCGGCTCTGTATTTCATGCTTATATCGATGGGTGTAATGGTAATGCTTTACCATAATTGAAGAGCCTATTAGAATAATGTTCTATATGGATTTATAATACCAAGGAATCTCGCTTTACAGCAAGAAAGTCGAAATAGTGCTTTTGTATTGTAGACGTTATATGTAAAGTATCGTTCTGGAGAGTTCTAATTTTATATTCTGTTTTGGCATCATCAAGCTGCGAAATTTTATCAGAAGAAATTTGGACTTCAAAAACTTGATCACTTCCAAAAATATTAGTTTTCATTACACCCTCTTCATTAAAAACGAAGTAACCATTTTTCAATGTTCTAGTCAGTTTAAGATTTCGTTTGGCAGCAATAATCTCCCATTCACCGTACAATTGATCAAGCTGTACAGCAGGCTCGTTAGTGCAAGAGCTAACTAGAATTACAAATAAGATTGCGCTGAGATAGACTACTCTACGGTTCATAATAGATAACAAACGTAAGATAGACTTCAGAAATTGGATTTGGAGAGCAAGAATTGGACTACTTAAGCTGTCTTTCTTTGATTTTTGCTTTCTTCCCTACAAGATCCCTAAGGTAAAAAAGCTTTGATCTTCTGACTTTACCTCTCTTATTCACTTCGATTGCAGTGATAACAGGAGAACTCAAAGGAAAGATTCTTTCAACACCAACATTTCCGCTCATTTTACGAACAGTAAATGTTTTAGTTGTGCCTTGCCCTTTTATTTGAATGACATCTCCTCTAAATATCTGGATACGCTCCTTAGCACCTTCTATAATTTTTAGGCTCACTGAAATATTATCTCCAGCTCTGAATGATGGTAAATCATTCCCTAAATTTGTTTGTTCCTGAACATATTTAATTGCATCCATAATAAAGGAATTGTATTCAAAATGGGTGCAAAGATATGATTTATATCAACAAATGTCCAAGTGAATTGTCTTTATTTTGGTGAGAATTGAAGATATATACTTAATTCATTAAAAGAACAGTACCCACATCGCCATCTACCACTCGCTGATCACCATCTATGACTTCATAACTGTACTGGTAAGTGTAGACATCTCTAGGCATCATGGAGCCTGAATTGTTCTTCCTTCCATTCCATCCTTGAGTAAAATCCAATGTCTCAAAAACGATTTGTCCGTATCGATCAAATATCCTTAATTCATAAGATTCAAAATTATCAAAAATGCTGACTGGCTTAAACTCAGAGTTTCTTCCAGTTAATGGTCTAAATGCATTTGGAAATATTGGTCTACCAGCAGCAGTGACAGGAAGTATTACTGACGCTGTATCAACGCAGTCATTCACAGGAGAAAAGGCACTTAATATTACTTCATATTCTCCGACTGTTCTATACTGATACGTTGGATTCTCTTCAAATGACACAGGGCTATTGTCTCCAAAATCCCATTCAAATCCAGATGCGCCTGTTGATGTATTCATAAAACCCACACTCTGCGACGGGTTTCTAACGGCATCTATGGATGGTTCAAAAGAAGCTTTAGGACTAGGCAATACTTCTAATTCCCATGGAAATGTGGTTGAGGTACTACACCCAGTTGTTGCTATTTCTAAAGAGACTTCATAAATGCCTTCAGATTGATATTCATGTGAAGCCTGAAACTGATCAGATGTTTCTCCATCGCCAAAGTCCCATGTATAAGAAAAGGTACTCGGGTCAGTTAAGGTGACATGTTCAAAGTTGACTTGCTGATCTCCGCAGATTAGAAATCGATCTGGAAAAACAGTTACATCAGTAGGTAGAGGCACAAAGTCAAATGGACTTGAAGAAAATGATGGCGTACAAGTCCCTCTTGTCACAGTAAGGCCTACTTCGTAGTTACCAGCATTGGCATATACAATTGGTCCTGGATCATAATCATCACTAGTCGTGCCATCACCAAAATCCCATGCATAAGTCGCGTTTGGATCTTGAAGAGGAAGATCTATGTTTATTGGTCGACTACCGCATACCAGATCATTATCTATATCCAAACTAAAATTAGTCTCTATTGGAGGCGTAACATCAAGCACCATTTCACACGATGCTTCGCACAGCAAATCAGGAAAGACAGTATACCTAACGATGTAGCTAGCCACTGGTAGTGTAAAAGAAGGATCCCAATCAACCTCATTGCGTGCTATTTCTGTTGTACCTGTTTCATCATACACTGTCCAGCGAAATGTAATGTCGTCAGGACTGGCTGATGAATAGTTTTCTAATTCAACAACACTAGCTCCACAAGGGTCATACTCCTCAGCAATTCTAGCAATAGCTGGACCGACCCCACTGCCACATTGATCAATGAAATTTTGAAGATTGGCTCTTTGATTTGGAGGACCAATAACTGCTTCTTGATTGCAATTAGCAACACTGACATTAAAGTCTCTAATTATTTCTCCAATCTTTTGTCCATTCCTAAATTCTTCTACCTTAACACCTACTATGTATGTCCCTACTCCAGCTGCTGTTCCAGAAATCACTCCGGTATTGCGATCAATAACAAAAGGCACATCAGCTAATATTGGATTATCTGCATTAAAACCAGGTACATATTCAACTTCTCCAAAAAGATTTGGCAAACAAAATTCAGCGTCTGGAGTTGTGCCGTCACATTCAAATTTACACAACTCAGCAGTATCTGTAGCTGGACACGGATTACTTGCATCACCAAGAGATCCACCAGCTACTTGTGGTGTGGTAAAGGAATACTCAAGCACATCACCATCTGGGTCTGTAGCTCCAGAGAGTATCACTTGAGGAAAACCATTACAAATAACGATCTCTGGATCTAGGTCAAATACTGGACTACTATTGCAGGCTCGTTGTGCCTCTGGTGTAATGATTACTTCAGATAAAAACCCTGTACTTGCGGGATTTTCTATACTAACGATAGCACTAGATCGGCAACATCTTTGAGTTGAAATTCGGTATTCGCTATCTATATAATCTAAAGCAATTCTTTGTCTGACATAGACGAATTTATCTGTTCTGAAAATGTCTTCAAGAGATTTATCAAAACAATCATTGCCCAATAAAGCTACTGGCTCTTTTCTTAATGCCCCCACATCAACTCTAAACACATTTCGCCTAGGGTCGTCAAGAATAAAATCACCAGTAGTAAGATCTCTTTGATAAATAGCAACTTCTATATCATTAGGTAATGAAGTGAAATCGATATTACCTCCTTGGTAGACATCTCTATAAATTGTAAAGGAGATTTCTATAACAAACCCGTCCGCATCACAGGAAACATTTCTATAGGTAACGTCTGTTCCTAAAATATGGACTGCGAATATTTGAGAATATCCGATCAAACAAAAAACCAGTATTGTCCAGTATTTCATTTCTGATGCTAATTTAACAACAATACTGTATTTGAAATAGTCGGCTGCCTCATAGAAGCTCCTTCTGCAGACAGTATTGAATATTCTGCTTTGTATACATATACGCCTTGCGGCAAAATTTCTCCAGTATTATTCTTTCGTCCATTCCACCCTTCATCAAAATCTGTTGTTGTAAATATCAACTGACCCCATCTATCCCAAATACTCAATTCATATTGGCTAAAACTGGTAAACACACTTACCCCCTTAAATTCAGGATTAGCATTTCCTAAAGGTCTAAATGCATTTGGATAAATCGGCATACCATCAGACTCTACAAATACTTCAACGAAAGCAGTATCAATGCATGTAGCAATGTTTTCATTACCTGTTAACGTCCTGGCTATTAGTTCAACTGTAAATGCACCTGGCTGATTGTATGTATGTACTGGATTCTCTGCTGATGAGTCATTACCGTCTCCAAAATCCCATTCAAAAGTAGCAGTCGGTGGTATCGTTTCATTAGTAAAGACAACAGCTTGAGTCGGGTTCGGGACTGGATTAGGTGTTGGCGTGAAAGCCGCATCTGGTCCATCGACTAATGTCAGATCAAAGGTTTCTTCACGGCATATTTGGCCTGTTGTCGTGGTTAAAGAGAAACTAGCAGTCACATTTCCTCCTTCTGTGTATGTATGAGTCGGACTAATTTCATTAGAATTCGAGCCATCACCAAAGTCCCAACTTACATTGAACACACTGGACTGAGTCAAGGTATTTTCGAAGGTTATCTCTGCAGGTGTACATGCAAGAAATCTCGAAGGCTGAATTGTGAATGCACTTGGCGGAAGCACATATTGGACAGTGGCCGTTGCTGGGTCAGAATCACAAATGCCATTCGAAACGATCAAGCTGATGTCGTATAAATCTTCAATTGTGTATTGTATTGGGTCAGGAATTCTATCGGTTGAACTGGTGCCATCACCAAAATCCCACAAATATTGTAATGATCGATCTGTGCTTGCAGGAGTGACTTCAAAAGGGTCTCCTTCACAGACGTTGCTATCGCTTATTGTAAATGAGTTGTCTGGGATGACAGCAGTTTGAACCATAACATCAGTAGCATCAGCTGGACAACCGTTTGGGGCAGTGACTGTTGCTGATACAGTAAAAGTACCCTCTGTAGCAAAAGAATATTCTGGCACTAATTCTGAAGATGTGTTCCCATCTCCAAAATCCCATTCTACCAGATGATCTGAAGGAATACTGTTATTAAATGTGATTGGAACTCCTACGCATTCACTTGCAGCAGAAGGATCGATATTAACAGGAGCGACTGGCGCTGTATACGCTACACTTTGAATTAGAGTATCTCTGCACACTCCATTTATAATCTCTAAGGAGACTTCAAAAGGACCATCAGAGGTGTATAAAATTTGCCCTGGATCTTGTGATGTTGAACCATCTCCATTTCCAAAATCCCATACATAGGATGTCCCATTAGGTGCTATAGATGTATTTTGTATTAGAACTGGATCTCCACTACATGGTGCTGCTTCTGTTATATCAAAGGATGGCGTTTGGCTTTCTTGTACAATGAGCGTATAGTTGCAAGATGCTACGCAAATATCATCTGGAAAAATAGTTAATTCAACACTGTATTCTCCTTCAGGTAAATTAAATGAAGGCGTCCATTGAATATCGTTTGTTTGAATTTCAGAACCAGCTGTATCAAAGACTCGCCATATGAAAGGTGTTGTAGTTGAATCTTGTCTTGTGAAATTTGTAACACCTACTCTTGTTTCTCCACAAGCAGACTGGGCTGCTGTAACCATAAATGGTGTCGTCGAACACTCTCGTTCCAACGTAGCAAAATTACCATTTGGAGGACCAATCACTGGTCGTGCATCACAGACAGTAACAGTGACATCAAAATCTCTCCTTGTCTCTCCAATCTTAACTCCATCTCTGAATTCTTCTACAACAACACCCAACAAATAAACACCAGTTGCGCTTGCTGTTCCTGAAATTATTCCAGTGTTCGGATCTATAGTAAATGGTACGCTGGCAGTAATTGCATTATCTTCATTGAAGCCAGGAAAATATTGAACTGTATTGAAAAGTTCAGGTCCACAATTAGCTGGATTAGGAATGAGTCCATCACAACCAGTGAGGCAATCAGGGTTTCGAGCTGGACAAGGATTTGTGAATGGATCGCCAATTGGACCTCCAGCAACTTCTGGCCGGAAAAAAGAATAGCTCAAGTCGTCTCCATCTGGATCTGAAGCACTGACGTCAATAATTTGTTCAAACTGGTTACAAATAACAATCTCCGGATCATTATCATAAACAGGACTAGAGTTTTGAAGAATCTGAACTTCGGGACTTAACAAAATACTGGTGACAGAACCTGTATTCCCAGAATTGACAACGTTGCTTAATCCTTCTCTCCTACAACAGCGTTGGAGTGTAATTAAATAATTCTCATTAATGACATCTAATACCACATTTCGTTCTGTATACGATGTTTGACCTGCTTGAAACCTTGGCAATAAGGTACTGTCAAAACAAACGTTTCCTTGAAACTGCAATGCTTGTTCAGGAGAATCAGGTAAGACAATAAACGCGTCTACCAATGTCCAAACATTTCCACTTCCTCTGTATATGGCTATTTCAACATCTATTTCAGGGCCAACTAAATCATTACCCTGTGCACCATTCTGAAAAGCATCTCGAAAAATTGTTGTTGAAATGTCTAGGGTAAAAGAATTCGCATCCCTAGTTGTCATCACATAGGTCATATCACTCCCAATGATGTGATTAGCTGTAGTTTCATTTAATAGTATGAAAAGGAAAGACAGAATAAAAAATACTCTCAACAACACATTAATTTAACAATAGAACGGTGCCTCGGGTTAAATCCTTATCTCCAGCAACGTTAAAAAATCTCGCAACATATGTATAAACCCCTTGAGGTAATAATTCTCCTTGATTATTTAATCTGCCATTCCACGAATCATTGATATTGAATGCTTCAAATACTTTTTGTCCATACCGATCAAAAATACGAAGTTCATAATTACCAAAGCCCTCAATGAGGTCTATGCCTTTAAATTCATCATTCCTCCCGTCACCATTTGGCGTAAATGCATTTGGGAAAATTGGTTTGATCGGCGGGAACACCAACAGCTCTTTAATTAGTGTGTCTGAACACTGACCTTCTCCTAATTTTGACACTAAAGACACGTTGTACGTACCGGGTTGAGTATATATGTGCGATGGACTAAAATCACTTGATGAATTACCATCTCCAAAATCCCACTCATAGATAACACCATCAGTTGTTCTATTTTCAAAAAGAACTGCTGCATTAAGATCTTCGACGATATCTGGCATTTCGAAATCAACTTTTGGAGCCGGAAGCACTTCGATGAAATCAGTCAATAAGGTAATGTCTTCACATCCAGAAGGAGATTTAATCTTCAGCTCAACAGTGTAATTCCCTGGATCTTCATAAATGTGCGTTGGTATTCTGTCTTTTGAATCACCCCCATCCCCAAACTCCCACTCTATATCATATGTATCATCTATAATTGCAGGGACATTTTCAAATCTTATTTCTGCAGGTTGGCACCCTATAAATCTAGTCGGTGTAACCGTAAAATCAGCTGGAATTGGAAAATAATCAAGTGTGACACTATCTGATTTCGAGCAGTTTCTATTACTCAATGTCAGTTTAATTTCTTTCTCACCTGGAGTTGTGAATTCAATATTTTGGTTTAAAATACCTGGGTTTGTAGAAAGACCTTCTACTATCCGACCATCTCCAAAATCCCATGTGATATCAAATAATCCATTTGGCACATCAGATTCAGTACCATCAATTTCAAAAAATGTATCGTCGCAATCATTAAATTCTATATCATCAATCTTTGCCTCCAAATTATCTGTCACGTCTATAAATCTAATGCATGTATCTGCACATTCTTCATTTGGGTTAATGATGAGTTCTATTCTAAATTCTCCAACACCTGGAAATTGCACTCTAGGTTGCCACCTGTCCGTAATTATTTCTATACCTTCTGAACCTTTGTCAATCGTCCATTTCCACGTAACATCATCAGGATCGGCTTCTGTAAAATTTCTGAGTTCAATTTCCAAATCACCACACGAATCGAAAGGATCACTTGTTTCGCACTGCGCTTGGACTTCTGGAATTGTTTCTCCTCGATTGCCAGGAAGTGCTTCAACAAGACAATCAGAAACCGTAAACTGGAAATCTCTTCTAACCTCTCCAATCAATACACCATCTCTCCACTCCTCCACACATACAGCAAGCACATACAAACCCAATACCGTAGGCGTACCAGTGATGATTCCTGTTTCAGAATTTATAGTCATACCAGGGTCTCCTGTTTGCTGGATGCTGCCAGGTATTGGAACATTTGGGTCACCAATAAGTATTTGCGCAATAAACTGTTCAGGTCCACACCTATTAGGCGCTGGAGTAACGCCATCGCAATCCGTTGCAAGCCCGCCTGTACCTGAAGCTGAACCTTCTACACCGCCCGCTGCAAGTGGTTGACAAAATTTGTATACTAGACTATCGGCCTTTCCGGTCAACGGATCAATATCACGATCACTTGCAGAAAAATCCAATGTTTGAATCAAACCTGCACAGATGACAATATCTTCTTCCGTATTAAATGTGGGAGAGTTGTTGCATGATCGTTGAGACTCTGGCGTAATAATTAAGGAATATACAGAGCCAGTCACACCTGAATTGACCAAATTTGAAATATTATTATTTCGACAACACCGCTGATACGCAAGAAGTAATGGCTCATCCATTATATCAAAAGATACACTCATGGTATAGGTAACCCTATCAGTAGATATAAAGCCAAGGTCTTGAAAACAAGGATTAGGCGGAGGCACAATGGGTGTTCCTACAGCAGGAAAAGCTGCAGGCTCATCCGCTGGTCTCATGAAAAAATTATTTAAATATCTATAATTACCTGGTGTGCCAACCCAAGCTCCGATTTCTGCTGCTCTATCAAATGGACTAGGATCATTACGTCCATCTTGAAATGCATCTCGATAGATAGTAAGTGTAAGTTCAATTGTCATTTGCCCACCGTCCGTTGAAATACACTCATATGTCATATCGCCACCGACAATATGCCTTGCAGACATAATCTGTGTCATTGCTATAAAAACAATTAACATGAGTAGTTTACTCAAAGAATACAATCTATACTTCATTTATAAGATTCTTTGCTGTAAGACATAATCTAGATCAAAAAAGAAACGTTTGAAAGGCTTTAATGTTGCTTTATTAGAAGCTATCTATGGCCTATATAGACCCAATCGACAAAATTGTCACCGTCCTCAAAAAAGATGGTGTTATTTTATATCCAACTGATACTATTTGGGGACTTGGTTCGAGTATCTATAGCAAGAAAGCCACTGAACACATTTACACCATAAAAAACAGAGCAAGAGATAAACCGCTTCTTTTGCTTGCTGATCGGATAGAAATGATGAAAAAATATGTCAAGCATATCCATCCTAGAGTAGAAACACTATTGGTCTATCATCGACAACCGCTTACAATTATTTATGAAGCCAACGACCGCGTACCTAAGCATTTACTTTGTGGAGGGTCGACTATTGCAATACGTATTGTGCAAGATGAATTTTGTAAATCTTTAATTAATTTATTGGGGCACCCTATAACCTCCACATCAGCAAATATTGCAGGAGAAAAATCTCCTACATACTATTCTGAAATTAGAAAGGAAGTTTGTAACAAATGCGATTATGTCGTAAAATATAGGCAAAACGATAACAGCAGAAAAAAAGCATCTGTTCTTGCCAAATTTGATCCTAAAGGAAATTTAAAATTTCTAAGAGTATAAGCTTGACGGCAGATTGGCTACATAATCACTCAATACTTTTAACCAATAAATCTCTGGAAGTAATTGAAGTCAGTGCCTCTTGAACAAAAGGATCAGTATCTTTCATAATTTCAAAGGCCTTATCCTCGGAGTACAACAAAGAGAATATAGAATATTTTATTTTTCTTTCTAATTCTACAAGACATGATGGTGAATGCGTTGTATCAGAATTTAAAAATTGTGTATCGGACAGTTGATTTAATTGATCAAACGATAGACTTTTAATCTCATTAGGAGAATTTGATTTGTGCCATTCTTGCTCACGGATCAGATCATAGGCTATTTTTGAGAGTTGTTTTTCTACGGACTTAAAGCATTCATTTGGAATATCAACTACTAAATCAGGTACAATTCCGCTTTTATTTGCCAAAGGCCTTTTGTGTATAAGCGAATAAAATTGTTGAGTGTCTAATTCTTGTTCTTTGAATGGCTTTTGAATGAATCTTCCTGATGGTGTTAGATACTCTGCAATGGTTAATCGAAGAGCACCTCCATTATTCAATGTGTATTGTTCTTGAACGAGACCTTTACCATATGTTGTTTGGCCTACAATGACACCTCGATCCCAATCTTGTATTGCTCCTGCTAAAATTTCACTACCAGAGGCTGAATTAGCATCGACAATTATCGCAATTTTTTCTAATTGATAAAACTGTCTGCCTGTGGATTTATATTCAGAGACTTTTTTGTTCTTATCAATTGTCTTTACCAACAGTTTGTCCTTTTCTTCAAAAAATAGGCTTAGAATTTTTGCTGTTTCAGGAAGATAACCTCCAGGGTTTCCTCTTAAGTCAACTATAAGGTGTTTGATGTTAGCTGGAGCTAAAGACTCTAATGCGAAATTAAAGTCCTTGTACACTTGAGCATTGAATTGATTAATTTTTAAATAACTAATCGAGTCATTGATTGATACTGCCATGCACGTACTTTCAGAGGATATTAAGCCATTAGTAATTATGAGCTCAATTTCTTCACCTTCTCTATCTATTAAAAGAGCCGTTTGATCATCATTATCCTTTTGACTTACAGTTTCTTTTCCATTAAGGTCAGCAACGAGTTGATCATCTATTGAGACTATTCGATCAAAAAGCTTTATGCCAGATTTTGAAGCGGGGCTTTTTTCTAGGATTTTCACGACAACAAGGGTATCTCCATCTAGTAAAGTTTCTATACCAATGCCGTTATAATTACCAGACATCTGCTCATTGACTTTCTTCAATTCATCTTTTGAAAGATAATTAGAATGAGGATCTAATTCTTGAATGATGCTTGTCAGGGCAACCTCTGTCAATTCAGATGCGTCTATACCATAAACGTATTTTGAATCAATAAATCGAATGACCTCCTCCACTTTACCAGTTCCACCATGTTTACCATCCTCACCTGTAATTTTTTTGATAAAAAAATGTTGTGGATTTGAAAGTTTGAACCCTACAACTAAACCCAAAGAAAGTAAGAATGCATATAACAAAGGTTGATATACAATTGATTTTTTTGAATAATTGTTCATTAATTTTTGAAAATTATTAAAAGTATATGTATTTTTATCGAATATGAATTAGAACTTAGTTCATATATTCACACAAATAACAAGCACCTAAATTTAACCTCATCAGATGAAAAAAGGCTTAGAATTGGATAGCATCGACTTACAAATATTATCTATTTTATCTAAAGATGCTAAAACTTCATACGCGGAGATCGGAAAACAACTTTTTGTTTCAGGTGGAACAGTGCATGTACGTATTAAGAAAATGACTGAATTCGGAATTATAGTTGGTTCTAAATTAAGCATTAATTACGCAATGTTAGACTATGACATTATAGCTTTCATAGGTATATATCTAGAGAAGAGTCAATTATATAAAGACATTGCGCATCTATTAAAGGAGATACCTGAAGTTATTGAGTCTCATTATACAACTGGTGGTTATAGTATTTTTGCTAAAATTATGTGCAAAGACACTGTTCATTTAAGAGAAGTGCTGTCTGAAAAAATTCAGAAAATTGATGGCATTTCAAGAACTGAAACATTCATTTCTCTCCAAGAAGGGATCAACAGACCTCCAGAAATTTTTGAAACGAATCAAACGGGGATTAAAGTAACACGAACGCAAGAATAATCTGCTGCAGGTTTTCAGCTATTAGAATTGATATTCTTGGAATATCCATCCGCGGATTTCTTATCTAGAATATATAAAAACGAAAAGGACTTAGAACAGAGTAAAGTTCTTTCTGCTCAAAGTGATTAGCTACGAGCCGTCACCTTAATGTAATAGTCTGAAGTGTGTATACAGTTTGGCTGATAAGCGTAAACTGATAATGTTAAATATATACTCAGAATACACTACCTCATATATTTAGTCTAGGTAAATACTCCCAGAGTTAATATTCCATATGGACGAAATACCCTTATGTATGCAATGTATAGATTGCTATTGTGTGGATAGCCACAAAAAGTTAAACGGGGGTGTGATTAACACTAACTACCTGTTGAAAGGTTTTATGCCCCCAAGTAATGCTTAAGCAATCTACTTCTAGAAGCAGACCTTAGCTTATTGATGGCTTTGTCTTTGATTTGACGGACTCTTTCTCTTGTCAGCCCAAACTTATCACCAATATCTTCAAGAGACATAGGGTGCTCGACACCGATACCAAAATAGAGTTTGATCACATCGCACTGCCTTTCGGTTAAAGTACCTAAAGACCTCTCTATTTCTTTTCTAAGTGATTCTGCGTATTCAAGTTTGGTATCTGTACCAGGCGTCTTTTTATTTTCGAGAATATCCAAAAGACTATTGTCTTCTCCATCAACGAAAGGTGCATCCATTGATACATGTCTCGCAGCAACACCAAGAGTGGTTTCTACTTCTTCAGAAGGAATTTCCAATAACTCGGCAAGTTCGTCTGATGATGGCTCTCTTTCATACTCTTGCTCCAGTTCTGAGAAAGCACGATTTATTTTATTTAGTGATCCCACTTTATTTAGTGGTAGTCTTACAATTCTTGATTGTTCTGCTAACGCCTGCAAGATTGACTGTCTGATCCACCAAACTGCATAAGAGATAAACTTAAACCCTCTAGTTTCATCAAAACGCTGTGCAGCTTTGATTAGACCGAGATTACCTTCATTGATAAGGTCACTCAGTGAAAGACCTTGGTTTTGATATTGCTTAGCTACCGATACTACGAATCTAAGGTTTGCTTTTGTAAGCTTTTCAAGAGCCTCTTGGCTACCTGCCTTAATTTCTTTGGCTAGAGTCACCTCTTCTTCAGGAGTAAGTAAATCAACCTTCCCAATTTCTTGTAAGTATTTCTCTAAAGATTGGCTTTCTCTATTCGTTATAGACTTAGTAATCTTTAACTGCCGCATATGTCTATTTTAAGGATTGTTAATTTGAAAAAGAAAGCAAATGTACGACTATAATATGTAGTTATCAAGCAAAAAATGTCTTCCGTCGGTGATTTATACCAAAGTTATATTCAAAATATAAATATTAAAATTATTTGGAATTCACAATATTTTCATTTTATTGCAGAAGTGGAAAAAACATCTACACTTTATTACTTAAAATAGTACATGAAAAGAGTTTCATTCGATATAGAATTCATATTTAAGGCTTCGCCAGCGATTCTATATCAATTCATCACAACCCCTTCCTGTTTAGTCAGATGGTTTTGTGATGCCGTAGATATAAATGATGACATTTATACTTTTACTTGGCAAGGTGCAGATGAGGATGCAGAAATGATTGACGACATAGAAGAAGAGAGAATAAGATTCAAATGGGACGACTCAGATGAAGATGAATACCTCGAATTTAGAATGTATAAATCTGATGTGACAAACGAAACTGTCCTAGAAATCACTGATTTTTGTGATGAAGATGAGGTGAACGAGCAAAAAGAACTTTGGGGCTCTCAAATCCGTACTCTTCAGATTGAATGCGGTGGGTAGCGTGTTTAATACCTTTTGTCTTCCAAGATTGTGATTGTTGTGTATTGAGAATGAAATTTAGTAACTAAATTATACGTTCTCGTGTTACTTATCCATATCAATTGATAAGCATACTACAAATGCGATTTGCATTACATGAAGGTCAAATTATATCATCTTATTCTTAGTTCGTTGTTCAGTGCTGGCCTAGCCGTTGGTCTTTTTTATTGGCTTTACGAACCTAATACACTCGTTATCAGAGAAGAACCTGCCTTCACATTAGTTTCTCATGAAGATGGTTACAGCGCCAATTTCTCAAGTATCGCTAAGGTTTCTTTACCATCTGTTGTTTTCATAAGAAGTATAAATAAAATTGAGACAGGATTTAATAGAGAATTCAAAAGTGTCACGGGCTCTGGAGTTATCTTATCTCAAGATGGCTACATAATCACCAATAATCATTTGCTCAACAATGCTGAACATATAGAAGTCACATTACATAATAAACGGGTGCACCGTGCTGATTTAGTGGGGTTTGATGAATATACTGACTTAGCATTGTTAAAAATAGAAGAGACGAGTTTGCGGACAAGACCTTTTGGTGATTCTGATTCTTTGACTGTTGGTGAATGGGTTTTAGCAATAGGCAATCCTTTCAAATTAAAAGCGACTGTTACAGCAGGGATAATAAGTGCGAAAGCAAGACATCTCAACCCAACAGATCAGCTTGGCGTAGAATCGTATCTGCAAACAGATGCAGTCATAAATCCTGGCAATTCAGGTGGCGCACTTATCAACACGAAGGGAGAGCTTATTGGCATCAACACAGCCATACTATCTAATAGTGGCAATTATGAAGGGTTTTCTTTTGCAATCCCCTCATCTATTGTGCAAAAAGTATACGAAGATATTCGTGATTATGGCAGTGTTCAAAGAGCTTGGATTGGAGCAACAATAGCAGCTGTAGATAATGACATCGCTGAGTCTCTAGGATTACAAGACATTGAAGGAGTCATTGTAAGATCCGTTACCAAAGGTGGAGCAGCCTATTCAACCTTAACTAAGGGTGATGTGATTACTCATTTGAACAAAGTCCCTGTAAACAGCCCTGCAGAATTCAATGGCATTTTAGCAAGATTTAGACCAGGAGAATACATCAACGTACAATTCATCAGAGGAAAAAAGCCATTTAATTCAGACGTTATCCTTCAAAACCATCTAAATACCACAGACTTTATTTCTATTCGAAGAGATAAGGAATTCATGAAACTTGGTATAGAACTTAGAAACCTAAGTGGACCAGAACTTGATGCCACTGGTTCTAATGGGCTGAAAGTCATTAGTGTCACAAAAGGAAGTATTGCTGCCAAGTCAAATATTGAGCCTGGCTACATCATCACGCATGTCAATCAGAATACCTTAAATGATGTCAATGAGTTGTTACGGATATTAAAGTCAAACCCTGAGACAATTATATTTGATGGTTTTTATCAAGACTATCCAGGACGCTTTCCTTACAAAATCACTTTTTAAAAACAATCATACATTCATAATTTGAGTGAATTATTTTTGTTGAGAATAACATTTATAGTCCTAACTTGTGAATGAAACAGATAAAAACATATGACTAAGATAGATCTGGAGTTTAGTAAAAATGAAGATGCATATTTACTTAAGTTGTCAAAATTGGACCGAGAGCGAGAATCTATCTTTTTTGGTGGTGGAAGCAAAAAAATCGACAAGCAGCATGCAAAAGGCAAACTTACTGCCAGAGAAAGAATTGATTATTTGATCGACAAAGATGAATCCTTTTTAGAAATTGGCACATTTGCAGCTTATGGCATGTATGTCGATCAAGGCGGTTGTCCTGCAGCTGGAGTCATTACCGGAATCGGCAAGATTAATGATAGACAATGTATGATCGTCGCGAACGACGCTACTGTAAAAGCTGGAGCTTGGTTTCCTATGACATGCAAGAAAAATCTTCGTGCTCAGGAGATTGCCATAGAAAATAGGTTGCCTTTAGTCTACCTAGTTGATTCAGCAGGAGTTTTTCTTCCAATGCAAGATGAAATTTTTCCAGATAAAGAACATTTCGGAAGAATGTTTAGAAATAATGCAGTCATTTCTGCTAAAGGCATACCCCAAATAGCTGCAATCATGGGAAGCTGTGTTGCTGGTGGTGCCTACTTACCTATAATGTCTGATGAATCTATTATTGTAGAAGGTACTGGTTCCATTTTTTTAGCGGGACCATACCTTGTCAAAGCAGCAATTGGTGAAGAGGTCGACAAACAAACACTAGGTGGCGCACACACTCAGACGAATATATCGGGAGTCACAGATTATAAAGTAAAAGACGATAAAGAATGTCTCGACCTCATCCGAGAGCTCATTGACAAATCAAAACATGCAGATGCCATAGGGTTAAATCGAAAGAAAGCTATTGCGCCCGCGAAAAATAAAGAAGATATAATCGGCTGTTTCCCATTTGAAAATAAGCCATACGATACGATGGAATTGTTAAACCATTTGGTTGACAAAGACAGCTTGCAAGAATACAAAGAAGGTTATGGCAGTTCCATCATCTGTGGTTATGCTCGTATAGATGGATGGAGTGTAGGCATTGTCATCAACAACAGAGAAATTACAAAAACTGCCAAAGGCGAGATGAGAATTGGTGGTGTTATATATTCAGATGCTGCTGACAAAGCAGCTAGATTTATAATGAATTGTAACCAAAAGAAAATACCTCTAGTTTTCTTTCATGATGTCACAGGCTTTATGGTAGGCAGCAGATCAGAACATGGAGGCATAATAAAAGATGGTGCAAAAATGGTGAACGCCGTATCAAATTCCACTGTGCCTAAAATTTCTATAGTAATTGGAAATTCATACGGAGCAGGAAATTATGCGATGTGCGGAAAGGCTTATGATCCTCGATTTATTTTTGCTTGGCCTACTGCTAAGATTGCCGTGATGGGTGGCATCCAAGCTGCAAAAGTATTGGCGCAAATCAAGGGAAGTGCGCTAAAGGCAAAAGGCGAGAAGTTTACCAAGAAGAGAGAAAAAGAAATGATAGATGAGATCAAAGAAAAATATGATACTCAAACTTCAGCCTACTATGCCGCTGCAAGATTATGGGTAGATGAAATCATTGATCCTAGAGAAACTCGGGATGTAATCTCAAAATGTCTGACTGTCGCTAACTATGCTCCAATCGAAGAGTTTAATGTAGGTGTAATCCAAACATAATGGAAATAATTATAAAGACTTTTCACGGTCTTGAAGAAGTACTAGCTGAAGAAGTCAAATCTATAATCAATAGATCCTGCGAGGTAAGGAAGCGTGCGGTTTTTGTGGATAAAATAACTCACCAAGAGCTTTATACATTAAACAAGCGATTAAGAACTGCATTGCGCATTCTGGTCCAACATTCAACCTTTACTGTCCATTCATATGAAGATATTTATACGGCCTTAAGGACCATTAAATGGGAAGATCTATTTTATCATCACAATACTATTTCAATAGACTCTACTGTGTTTTCTCAATACTTTAAGAATTCACAATTCGTCATGCACAAATCTAAAGATGCTGTGGTTGATCACTTTAGGGACTTATACAACAAGCGCCCATCTGTGGAAAGAAGGAATGCAGACATCCGGATTAACATCCATATCACTGAACGGAAAATGACCGTTAGTTTGGACAGCTCTGGTGAATCATTGCATAAACGAGGCTATAAACAAGTAGAAGTAAGAGCACCAATTAATGAGGTTTTAGCTGCAGGATTAATCAAGCTGTCTGAGTGGGACCATATCACCCCATTTTGGGATCCTATGTGTGGAAGCGGCACTATACCCACGGAAGCCGTTTTGCTTAAATATAATATCGAATCCCAATTTAAGCGGGATGAATTTTGCTTTAGACATTGGAAAACATTTGATAAAAAAAGTTGGATAGAGATGAAGCGAGAAAAACTTACTCCAACAACACCTCCCTCCCCTATTTATGGATCAGACATAGACACTGACGTAATTTTCGACTTGGAGAAACAAATCCGATCTAGTAACCTCCAATCCTATATCACAGTCAAAAAGCAAAATTTCTTTCAAATTAAAGAATTAAATGAACCGAGAACGCTGATATTTAACCCGCCATACAACAAACGATTAGGCCTGGAAGATGCCAAAGGTTTTTACAAAATGATTGGGGATACACTAAAACAAAAATGTAAAGGTTCAAGTGCATGGGTCTTTTCTGGCGATAAAGAGGCCATTAAATTTGTCGGCTTACGACCATCTAAGAAAATAATCTTGTATAATGGACCTATTGAAGCCAGGTTTCATAAATTTGATATGTTTTGATAAAATATATTTATATATATCCTCTTATCCTTGCTTGTCAAATGATGTCGGTAAATTCAACTGCGAGCACAAAAAAAACACACCCTCCTACAAACTTTAAAGTAACTGAACTTCGTTATGCACCCATAACCCCTAAAATTCCGAAAATACAAGAAGGCTTTGTCTGTAAAGCTGAAGACGTTATTTACAAAAACTCGAAGGTTTCTGTGTTATTTCGTCTTGGAAATTTGAACTATGTGAATCAGTTGGATCGCAAATAAAATAAAGGGTATTATGGAATTTTTCAAATTATCAGCATTAGTTACGTTACTCATTTTATCAATGACTCTACTTGTTTCTTGTGGAGAAGAAGATGTACTTGGATGCACCGATGTAAATTCAGACAACTACAATAGTCTGGCTAATGTTGATGACGGCAGTTGCATTCTATCCGGCTGTACTGACCCTGTTGCAGAAAATTATAATCCAAATGCAAACAGCGATGATGGGTCATGTGTTTTAGCCCGCGATAAGTTTATTGGCAACTTTACAGGCTCTATTAATTGTCTCATTATAGATCAATTCAATTCTGAGTCAACAACAGTACTGCTCGAACCAGATCCTGACGATATATTCAAAATATTCATTACTATCGAAACTGACAATTTTACAATTCCTGTCGATGCTACAGTTGAAGGTGATAAACTTATTTTGGTTGCTGATGATTTTCCGTTTGACGTCGTTATCCTTGGTGTTGAGACATCAGTACTAATCGACCTAAATGGCGAGGCGACAATAAATGAAAGCCAAGACGTTATAACAGGATCTTTTACCGCATCTGTATTAAATGCTCAAACTAGTGCTGAGATTCTGGCAGATAGTTGTACACTTACAGCAACAAGAAATTAATTTATTTCAGACAGAGTAACTCCTTACAAAGTTGGTGAATGTCATCCATTGTGTTGTAAACATTTGGTGAGACTCGAATGCTTGTACCTCTAATCGAAACGTAAATTCGTTTTTGCCCTAATTTTTCTTTTAGTGATTTAAGGTCAATATCTGCTTTTGGTCTAATTCCAAAGAGATGTTTAGCTCTCCACTTGGGTTGCTCTAAATCAAACTTATCACCTAGCTCTTCAATGGGTAAAGAAATAGATTCGCAGTAGGAAGAAATGTTATGTGGACGCCATTCGGTCAATTGCTGTAGTGCTGCTATTGACATTGGCACCAAAGTAAAATTACTAAACTGCCCTACATTGTATCGAAATGCTTTGGGTTTAAAATCATCTTTGTAATTAACAAGTCCAGAAAAATCTTCGCTACCTACTTTATTCATCCAACTTTCCTCTATTGGTTGACCTTTGTCAAAACCCTCGTTATAATAAGCAAAGCCCATTGAATAAGGACCTAATAACCATTTATATGCCGCACAAATCAACACATCAACAGGTATTTCATTTAGATCAAAGTCCATAGCACCTATGGATTGTGTACCATCTATTACAACAATTGCATTATGCTTATGTGCCTTCTCCGTAATAGCTTTAATATCAAAAATTGTCCCATCTGCCCAATGTACGATCGGCAAGGTCACAACCCTAGTCTTATCATGAATTGCATCGAGCAGTTCAGCACTCCAATCTTCCCCACGATGAGCTGAGTTTGGTGCTTGCTTAACGACCATATTAGCTCCATTCTTATCTGCACAAGTTTTCCAACAATAGAAATTACTAGGAAACTGTTCTTCAATCATTAAAATCTCGTCGCCACGAGAAAAAGAAATATTATTGCTCGCATTAGCCATTCCATAGGATACAGATGGTATCAAAGCAATTCGCTCAAAATCTTCACAATGGATGAGATTGGCGAATAAACTTCTCAATGTTTTTGCGTGAGAAAAAAAATCATCAGGAACGATATTGTAAGGCTTAGACTTTCGAATAATCGCTTCTATACCCGCAGCCGTTACGCTCTTCAAATTAGGTGACATATATGCGCCATTCAGGTAAACAGCATCATCATCTAGATCGAAAGCACTCCTTTGACAATCAAGCATATTTTTTAGGTTTTGACTTTCTTTTTATATCATAAAAACGCCATTCAAAATAATGAGATAAATCTGTAATCCCACATTTGATTATAGCTTCTGTTAATCTATTCCATACATTAGAGTAAAACTAATTGAATCTATGAAATTAGCCATTATACAACAAGGTCCTGAATACAATAACTTAAGTAAAAGCATTAAATTATTTGAGTCGATTTTAATTGATGTGGTAAAAGAAAATGTTGACTTGGTTGTCTTTGGTGAATCCTGGCTTTGCGGCTATCCGGCATGGCTTGATTACTGCCCTGAAGCCAGTTATTGGAACCACCCTCCAGTAAAGGAGACTTGGAAAAATATGTTTGACAATTCATTGGAAGTGGAAAGTCAAGCCTTTGAGCAAATCCAAGGCATCATAAAAACCAATAAGGTAAATGTGGTCTTAGGTGCAAATGAAGCTATTAGAAAGGGGAAGGGTAATGGCAGTTTATTTAACGCCGTATTCACTTTTAACAGAGCTGGCGATTTATTGAATCATCATAGGAAATTAATGCCAACATATACAGAGAAACTTGTCCATGCCACTGGAGATGGACACGGTTTAAATGCAGTTGATTTAGATTTTGGTCGGATGGGCAGTTTGATATGCTGGGAGCATTGGATGCCATTAACCAGACAAGCAATGCATGATCAAGGAGAAGATTTACATATCGCACTTTGGCCTTATGTCAAAGAAATGCACATCATTGCTTCAAGACAGTATGCATTTGAAGGCCGTTGCCATGTCGTTTCTGTGGGGCAATTAATGAAAACTGCTGATACGCCGAAAGGCTTAAAAATACCTGATCATTTAGACAGATCAAATCAAGATGAACTGGTACTTAAAGGTGGCAGTTGTATCATCGGCCCTGATGGTCAGTTCATATTGGAACCCAAATACAACGAGCAATCCATTATATATCAAGAAATAAAAATTGGTGAAGGTCGAGGAGAATTCATGAACTTATCTGTCAGTGGTCACTACCAAAGACCTGATGTGTTTGAATTGTCAATTAATAAAAAACGATATTTTTAAACAGAACACTTCGTAGTTTCAATGACATATTTCTTG
>CAYVFU010000001.1:40249-79693 GCA_964450495.1 uncultured Saprospiraceae bacterium
TAAAAAACGATATTTTTAAACAGAACACTTCGTAGTTTCAATGACATATTTCTTGGATTCACATTGTTAATTTCAAGGAAATAAAAGTTAGTGTTTGGATAAACGTCTAATTGTTCGTTTATCATATTTGCTTTTTACAATTCTACTTTTTGGACAAATAGAGATTTAAGAATTTGTGTAATTAGAAAGAGGGATTTAGAAATGTTCCTAACAATCATCCTGCAATGCTACATAGCTATATAGTATGTTTTGACCTGTATTTAATTAATAAATGCTTCAATGAGTGCACACTGACATATTTCTTCAATACACTTTGCTAACTTAAAGGAGTCAAAAACTCAAGTTTGAATAAACATGCAATTGTTGTCTTATCTTTTTTACTATTCCCATTATTACTATTTGGGCAAGTAGAGATATGTGACAATGGACGTGATGACGATAACGATAACTTGATCGATATAAACGATCCTGATTGCACCTGCGACATTATAGAATTAGTGTCATTAATCCCTAACCCTTCTTTTGAAGGTATGAATTGCTGTCCAAGCGGGTTTAGCCAACTTAGCTGTGCAGAAGTATGGATACAAGCATCTGCACCCACCACAGATTTTATACATAGATGTGGATGGATGGGATGGCCAGATTTCCCTCCACCAGAACCATTCCCCGATGGAGATGGCATTTTAGGTTTTCGGGACGGTAGAGTAAGAGGCACTGGAGGAAATGGTGGTAATCAAGATAATGAAGAAGTACCTGAACCCTTTTGGAAAGAGTATGCCGGAGCTTGTCTGGACAGTCCGTTAGAAAGTGGAGTGTCTTACAGATTCCAATTTGATGTTGGATTTGTAAACCCTCAAAATTCACCGCCAATTGACATTACATTTTTCGGCACTACTGATTGTATCAATCTTCCATTTGGAGATGGAGATGAAAAATTTGGATGCCCTTCAAACAGTCCTGAATGGGTTCAACTTTCAGAAGTCCGTGTGGATGGAGGGAATGGAAACAAATGGGTAAACAAATTCATAGACGTTACCCCTGACCAAAACATCACAGCAATCGCTATTGGTCCGGAGTGCCGTCCAATTCCGAGCAATGTCAATCTTTACTATTTCTTTGATAATTTAATATTGGCAGATTTTGAATCGTTCGAATTAGTCATCACTGAAGCTATACCTGCATGTGGTGATATTAATTGTGAAGCCTTGCATCCCTGCGATAATGATTTCTCCTTAATGGTACTTGATGATCCTTCTTTTGAATACCAATGGTATCTTAACGGGATTGCGTTACAGGGTGAAGTATTTGCAGAACTCACTAAAATGCACGGAGAAGGTTCTTATCAAGTAAGAATAATAAATGCTGGTTCGTGTAGACTCACCTCTATATACGACTATACAATCCCAGTTTTTGAAACACCTGTAAGTATAAGCATTTGCGATAATCAGTCTTACAGTTATGGAGATCGTGAATTGATTGAAGCAGGTTCGTATTTAGATACTTTTAAGTCGATAAATAATTGTGATAGCATCGTGCCTTTAGTCCTCACTGTTGTGGAGACAAGATTTGACACTGTAGATGCATCAGTTATTGATGGTGGAACATATACTTTTGCCAATCAGCTTTTTGAAGAAGAAGGCAACTATGAATTAAGCTTGTCTTCATCGGTAAACTGCGACAGTTTAATCTTACTAAGGCTGAGTAATTTTGACCTTTACATTCCAAATACGTTTAGCCCTAATGGTGACAATACGAATGATGTATTTAAAGTGGAAACTGTAGACGGAATGATCAACAGCATCCATATGCAAATATTTGACAAATGGGGAAACAAGGTGCATGAAGGAGATGAATGGGATGGTCAAAATCTAACCAATGGCGTTTATGCCTATGTTATATCAGTAGATTATATAGATGGTAATAACTTAAACTACAGAGGTACAATAACTTTAGTTAGGTGATTTTAGTTAGAATGGCAAAATCCTTATAGACTTGAAAATCAAGGAGATTTATATCTTTCTAATCTTGGCATGTTTCTCCATGATCTTATCTACCTCTTCGGTATCAATCATGTCTTCAAGATTTAGCCCTTCAAAGTCTTTCATAAAATTATCCATGAGACCTTGAATTTCGTCCATGTCAAAATTCTGAAGTGTTTTAAAGCTTTGATCAAGTAAGTCTTGAAACAATTCTTCATTTTGAGATAAATCTGATAATTGATCTCCGAATAGTTTTTGTATATCACCAAACTGTCCAAATTGTAAGGGCAAAGAATCAAGCTGACCAAATAGCTCATCAAAATTAAAGTTAAGGTCTAGCGATTCTAAATCTTTGAAATCAAAATCTAAAGATCTTAAGCCCTCAAAATCCAAATCATTTAATGGGGGTTGTGTATCGTCATGCTGAGAGAAGGAAAGAAAAGAACAAAGGCAGAAACAAACAATTGCTAAATATTTCATACGATGCTGTGTGTGATTAGTAATTGGTGAGCATTTAAAAATAACATTATGTCGTCTTAAAATTTTCGATATACTCCTTTTTAACGAATGAGCATACGTATTAGTTCCTAGCAATAATCGTTTGCATATTATAGACCTGTTAAATTTAATGAAAAGAAGAGATAAGAGTCAAAACCTAAAATGAAGAAATCTTTAGATCAAACTTCTATTGATGAGCTCAAAGATGCTTAGGGAGAGTAAAAGTTCTCGTTCGTCATCTGACAATTCTTCAATTAGTTTTAAAGCACGGGCATTTTTATGAGCATGATTAGTAGGATTCACAAGAGAGGCAACTTGTTTACCATGAATGGATATCGGTATCAAACTCATCGTCCTAGATTGATCGACATGGGCAATGATAGTATTCTCTTGAAAAAAAGAACCATTGGCTTTCAAAGTGCCCAAATAAACGTTATCTCGAAAGATCTCAATTGCTTTTTTTGTTATTTTGTAGGAGAAATTATGCGCTGATGTACGAGCAACCAATATTGATTTCTTCTTTTTGTGGTAATACTCTTTATAAGAAAAGGCGACTATTTTTTCGTGATAAATATTGGACAAAACTCCTGAAAACTGAGTATGAAGTCCAGGCTTTTTCTTGAGGTCAACTTGTTCTACAGACAGTAAATCTAGATCCTTATCTTCCCAAGGAGATAACTGGTCAACAACCTCTTCTAACTCGGTTGACATTCTTTTGAGATCTGTCTTTATCTGGGACTTAACACCTTGAGTATTGATAAAAAACGAACCCATGACCTTAATGATGTATAAGACACCTAAAGCAGCAAAAGTCAATAAGATCGCAAATTTTATCACTGATGGTTTTTTAGTAAAACGAAAAAAGCTCATTAGACATTCCGTACTAATGAGCTTTTAACTTATTTATGTCGATGTTGACAAAATTTAACCTAAGTATGACTTTAACGCATTTCTATTAACAGACTTTCTTAAACGTCTGATCGCTCTTTCCTTTATTTGCCTCACTCTTTCCCTAGTCAAGCCATATAACTCTCCTATTTCTTCTAGTGTCAAAGATTTGTGACCATTTAAGCCAAAATATGATGACAACACTTCAACTTCTCTTGGAGACAAAATATTTAAGCCTTCTTCCACTTCACCTTTTAATGATTCTTCCATCAAATTGGTATCGGGATCCATTTGGTCAGCAAATACCATAAGGTCTATCATTGTAGCATCTCCTTCTTCTCCACCTACTGGGGCATCAAAAGACAAGTGCCTGTTATTGCTTTTCAACATTGTAGCAACATCTTTAGGTTTAACTTCTAGTAACTCAGCTAATTCTTCGTTAGAAGGCTCTCTTTCAAATTCTTGTACAAAAGAGATATACGCTTCATTGACTTTGTTGTATGAACCTACTTTGTTAAGTGGTAATCGTACTATTCTTGAATATTCTACAATCGCTTGAAGAATGGATTGTCTAATCCACCACACAGCATATGAAATGAATTTGAATCCCCTAGTTTCATCAAAGCGTTTTGCTGCTTTCATAAGACCGACATTGCCCTCATTGATTAGATCACTAAGAGATAAACCTTGATTCTGGTATTGTTTGGCAACAGAAACAACGAAACGTAGATTTGCTTCAGTCATTCTCTCCAAAGCGGCTTTATCTCCTTCACGGATTCTTCGGGCCAAATCAGCCTCATCCTCAGCGTTTAGCATTTCTATTTTGCTAATATCATTGAGGTATTTGTCTAAGGATACACTCTCCCGAGAAGTAATTTTATTGGTTATTTTTAATTGTCTCATAACACAGACGCCTTTAAAGATTTTTGTTTTAATGAATACAGAGTGCGCAAAAAGATGTTAAGAGAGTAATTCTTTGTCTGAACAATCTCGCATACGTACAAATAAGACGTTTAAATGCAAGATTTAGTTTCGGAAGTTAACACTTTTTTTATTTCTGTAACAAGACTCTATCTCATTACATAGAAATCAATCGCACTAATTAAGGTAATACTTTTTTTCAGGTCTGTATGAACACTTAAGCCTAATTATCTTGATTTCTGTCTGGTTTAGGCAATAAAGCTTTTCTTGACAATCTCCACTTCTTGGTTTTAGGATCAGTACCAATAATCTTAATTTTGATCATATCACCCTCATTAAACAAGCCTTCTAGTTTTTCGATTCTAGAATGAGATATTTCAGAAATGTGCACTAAGCCACCACTGTTAGCAAAATCAACAAATAAGCCGTAAGGTTTAATTGATGCAATCTTAGCTTCGTATTCCTCACCTTCTTTAACCGTATGAGCGATCTTCTTGATTTCTTTGACTGCTGCTGCCATACCTTCTCCATCCGTAGCGAAGATATTGACAATACCTTTCTCATCTACTTCTTCGATTGAGATCGTCGTACCAGTTTCTTTTTGGATTTCTTGAATCACTTTACCACCAGGGCCGATAATGGCACCGATAAATTCTTTTTGGACAATCATTTCTGTCACACGTGGTGCATGTGGTTTGAGATCATCAGCTGGTTCATTTATCGTTTTGGCCATCTCATTCAAGATGTGAATACGACCTTCTTTAGCTTGTAATAATGCCTTTTCTAAAGTTTCGTAAGGTAATCCATCAATTTTGATATCCATTTGACAACCAGTAATACCGTTCATAGTACCAGTTACTTTAAAATCCATATCACCTATCGCATCTTCATCACCGAGAATATCTGAAAGAATAGCAGATCTTTCTCCATCAGAAATCATCCCCATAGCTATTCCTGAGACAGGAGCTTTGATCTTAATTCCTGCGTCTAACAGAGATAGTGAGCCTGCGCATACAGTTGCCATTGATGAAGAACCATTAGATTCTAAAATGTCGGAGACTATTCTTACTGTGTAAGGGTTATCATCTGGCAACACCTGCTTTAATGATCGACTTGCTAAGTTAGCATGACCAACTTCTCTTCTGCCCGGACCTCTCATCGGCTTAATCTCACCAACTGATAAAGCTGGAAAGTTATAGTGCAAGATAAAACGCTCTGTATAATTTTCTAAAGCATTATCAATCATTTGCTCATCTCTCTTGGTACCTAGGGTTAATGAAGCTAGTGCTTGTGTTTCCCCTCTATTGAAAATTGCACTTCCGTGTGTTGACGGTAAGTAATTGACTTCTGTCCAAATTGGTCTTACGGTATCAAAACTTCTTCCATCAAGCCTCACATTTTCACTCAAGACCATTTCTCGAATTGTCTCTTTCTTTAATTTTTCAAGATATTTTTTAGCCTCATCACCCTTCTCTGCAAGATACTCGTCGCCCATTTCTTCAAGTAGGCTTGCCTTTAACTCTTCTCCGATCTTTTTAAATGCATCTTTTCTGTCTGCTTTGTTGTGTGCTCCTCTTGCTACAGTAAGTACTTTGTCGTGGCAAAGGGCCTTTACTTTTGCTTTTAACTCCTCATCAATTTCGACTACAGCCAATTCTCTTTTGACTGTTGCTTTCTCCCCTACTTTCTGTGCTAAATCCAATTGTGCTTGGCATTGAACTTTAATAGCATTATGACCAACTTTAATTGCCTCAATAAGCTCTTGTTCACTACACTCTTGAGCTTCTCCTTCTACCATCATCACATTCTCTAAAGTAGCTGCTACTACGATTTCCATTGTTGATGCTTCCATTGCTGATTTAGAAGGATTCACTACGTACTCTCCATTGATTTTAGCTACCCTCACTTCTGAGATAGGTCCTGCCCACGGAATATTTGATACAGACAATGCCGTAGATGCAGCAAGCGCTGTATAAGCGTCTGGTAGGACATCCAAATCCGCTGAAATCAGGTTAATGATCACTTGAGTATCATTCATATAACCATCTGGGAACAAAGGCCTAATCGCTCTATCTACTAATCTTGATGTCAAGATTTCATAATCAGATAATCTAGCTTCTCTTCTGAAAAAGTTACCTGGAATTCTACCTGCTGATGCAAATTTCTCTTGATAATCCACTGAAAGAGGAAAAAACGGCTGACCTTCTCTAGCTTCCATTGCCGATACAACTGATGCAAAAAGCATCGTATTTCCAATTTTAACTACGCAAGATCCGTGCGCTTGTGTTGCTAGCTTACCTGTTTCAAGAACAACCTCTTGACCATCAGGTAGATTGAATGACACTGTTGTGCCTACTTGTGAACCCATAATAAATTATTTTACCTGTCCATACTATTAGACTCTTAAGCCTAGATGAACATTGGCGTTTCGTATTGAAAAAAAAAGCAATTAGTAGAGGCTTATTAATTGTTATCTACTGATGACTTTCTTATTTCTAATTTTTCTATCAAATCTCTGTACTTCTGAATGTCTTTAGAAGCTAGATATTGTAGTAATCTTTTTCTTTTACCTACTAAAGTTAAAAGTGTCCGTTTGCAAGAGAAATCTTTCTTATTTCGAGCCAAATGCTCAGAAAGACTTGAAATTCTATAGGTAAAAAGGGCTATTTGCCCTTCGATTGAGCCAGTGTTTTCCTTACTGCCTCCGTGTTCAGAGAAAATTTCTTCTTTTTTCTCGTTTGTTAAGTATGCTGCCATATGTTTAAAAATTTACCAAAAAGGATTACGAAAATACGATTTTAGCGAGTGCGAATGTACGACCAATTAGGCAATATGCAAAGTTTGAACCTTTATAATTAATTGTCTTAAAAAATTATAGTCTTAGGATTTCGCCTCATTCCATAGCGCATCCATTTCTTCTAATGTCATATCAGTCAATTCCTTGGATGCATGGGCTTCGATGTATTCAAATCGAGATTTAAACTTCTTATTTACTTTTTCTAAAGCTGTTTCTGGATCTACTTTTAGGAATCTGGCATAATTGACCAATGAAAACAACACATCTCCAAATTCTTCTTCAATTCTTGATGGGTCATCCTGCCCTTCTACAACTTCCTTGAGTTCTTGCATTTCTTCTTCGACCTTTTCCCATACTTGGTCCTTGTTTTCCCATTCAAAACCTACCTGCTTGGTTTTATCCTGCATTCGGTAAGCTTTTACAATTGCTGGCAATGAATTTGGGACTCCGGACAATATTGACTTCTTACCTTCAGATTTTTTGATTTGCTCCCAGTTACGCTTTACATCATCTTCTCCATCAACAGTTATATCTCCATAAATGTGCGGGTGTCTCCGGATCAGTTTCTCATTGATTGACTCCAAAGCATCTCCGATATTAAATTGACCTTTCTCGTCGGCAATCTTGCTGTAGAAGACCATATGCAACATCAGATCACCAATTTCTTCCTTAATCTCATTCACATCATCTTCTAAAAGTGCATCAGCCAACTCATACGTTTCTTCAATTGTGAGATTTCGAAGCGACTCGTTGGTTTGAACTTTATCCCATGGACATTCCTTTCGAAGTGTATCCATGATGTCTAAAAGGCGTTGAAATTCGGTTAATCTTTTATCCATTATAAAACTTAAGCTACATTTGTAATGTTAAATATATCAATAAACAATACTATGACTCAGTTCTTGACATTATTCCTCATCATACTTGTCGTTTTTGGAGTGTCTTTTATCCTCATTAATCTAAGGCAAGTGGTTACAGGGCAAGACTTTAGAGGGACATGTGCGTCTAATAATCCTATGCTTAAAAATGAGATTGGTGAATGTGGAGTTTGTGGTAAGAAGGCAGATGAAGAATGTAAAATGCCTGAAACTGAACTTCAGAATCAAAAAGGTTGATCTTTCCCGTACTTTTTTTGAGGCCTTTGTATTACTTTTTGGACAACTGAGCAGACAAGCTCATCATAAGACTAACTACAAAAAATCCTCCCGCTACATACAATACTAACATGGTGTTAAAGTTCGTTTTTGGAACAATGCTAAGATGAGACAAAACATTCGAATTTTTGAATATTCTCATATATATTTCTTTTATTAATACCTATTTACTTTAACAAGACAAAAGTTAATTTTTTTCGAAAAAAAAGTGACTTTTGTTAAGTGAGCAAAACATAGACTTCCAAAGCTCTTTCCTTTGTAAAACTATCCACTATCTTTAAAGCTCAATTCGAATTATGATCAGAATATTCTATATAATACTATGTCTTTTCGTTCAATCTCAAAGTTGGTCTCAGCAGCCTGAAAAATTAAACAGCGCAGAAATTTTCCATGAAATTCAAAAGCTTCAATTTTTGGGTTCTGCTCTATATGTTGCTGCACATCCTGATGATGAGAATACCAGACTTATAGCCTATTTGGCCAACGAGCTAAAAGCAAATACAGCATATCTTTCGTTGACTCGCGGTGGTGGAGGTCAAAACTTGATTGGTACAGAATTGGCCGATCAGCTGGGCGTACTACGAACACAAGAATTATTGGCCGCAAGACGCACGGACGGCGGTCAGCAATTGTTTTCTAGAGCTATCGATTTTGGCTACTCAAAACATCCAGATGAGACTCTATCTATATGGAATAAAGATAAAGTCCTCTCTGACGTGGTTTGGGCAATGCGAAAACACAAACCAGATATAATCGTTAACCGTTTTGATCATCGTACACCTGGTAGAACTCATGGACACCATACAAGTTCAGCAATGTTGTCTGTTGAAGCATTTGATATTGTAAATAAAAAATCGACTTTCCCTGACCAGTTAGATTATGTTGAGCCATGGCAACCAAAACGGTTATTTTTCAATACTTCTTGGTGGTTTTATGGCAGTAGAGATAAATTTGCTGAGGCTGATAAAACCAACTTAATGAGCTTGGATGTTGGTACTTATTATCCGGTGTTAGGTAAATCAAATAACGAAATTGCAGCTGCAAGTAGAAGCATGCATAAATGTCAAGGCTTTGGATCTACAGGCACAAGGGGATCCGAATTAGAATATCTAGAAATTATAAAAGGAGACATGCCTGCAGATAAGCAAGATCTTTTTGCCGGTATCAATACGACCTGGACCAGAGTTGAAGGTGGAGGAGACATTGGGACTCATTTAAAAAAAATAGAGCAAGAATTTAATCTAGCAAACCCTGCTGCAAGTGTATCAGATTTGATGGTGGTTAGAGATATGATTTCTAATCTGGATGATGGTCATTGGAGATCTATCAAACTTGCTGACTTAGATAATGTTTTAAAAGCATGCTTAGGCTTATATACAGAAGTCAAGACAGAAGACCAAAGTGCGATACCAGGGCAGACAATTGACATACAAATAGAAGCACTTAATAGATCAGCTGTTCCCGTTCATTTTAACTCACTGACATTTTCTTCAACAATGGGTGATACAATAATCAATACACCCCTCGCAAATAATGAAGGATTGAAACTATTCAAACAAATAAAAATTCCTCATGATGCGGAATTGAGCTCACCATACTGGTTAAAAGAGAAATCTTCCTTAGGTATTTATACTGTGGAAGACAGGTCTTTAATTGGGCTGCCAGAAAACCCTCCTGCTTTACAAGCAACTTTTGATTTAAGTGTTAACGATAAAAGTTTTCCTGTTACAGTTCCTGTTGTTTTTAAGAAAAATGATCCAGTCGATGGCGAAGTGTATCAGCCATTTAATATCGTACCTGAGGCATCAGTCTCGTTAAGTGACAAGGTCTACATATTTAATTCTAGTGAGCCAAAAACAATTAAAGTTAGCGTAAAAGCGCACAAGGATAATCTAGAAGGAAAATTAGAACTATGCCATCCTTCTGATTGGAAGGTTTACCCAGAATCCGTTGATATATCTTTAGTCAATAAAGGAATGGACCAGACATTTGATTTCACCCTTACACCACCAGATACTCAGTCTGTTCAATTTATTGTCCCACTTCTTAAAGTAGGTGAAAACTCATATACAAATGATTTATTGGTCGTAGATTATAACCATATCCCGATGCAAGCTTCTATAAAGGATGCTTCCGCAAGAGTTGTGAGACTTGAGATCGAAAAGAAAGGTCAGCGTGTCGGATATATAATGGGAGCTGGTGATGAAGTCCACACAGGCCTTAAACAAATTGGTTACGATGTTGATTTAATTACACCACAGCAAATTTCATTAGAGCTACTTAATAAATATGACGCCGTTGTTACGGGAATAAGAGCATACAATACATTAGATGATTTGAAATTCAAACAAGACATTCTATTGGAGTATGTTGAAAATGGTGGAAATTTAATTATTCAATACAATACATCACGTCGGTTTAGTTTACCGAATATTGGACCATATCCACTGAAACTATCGCGAGATAGAGTGACAGATGAAACTGCAGAAATCAGGTTTTTAGCTAAAGATCATCCTGTACTAAATACGCCAAATAAAATCACTGAATCAGACTTTGAAAATTGGGTGCAAGAAAGAGGCTTGTACTTTCCCGGAGAATGGGACGATGCCTATACACCAATTTTTTCTATGAATGATAAAGGTGAGGATGAAAAGCATGGGTCAATGTTGGTAGCAGAATATGGTAAAGGGAATTACATCTATACTGGCATTTCGTTTTTTAGAGAAATTCCGTTTGGTGTGCCTGGTGCCTATCGATTGCTGGCCAATATGATTTCATTAGATAAAAATGTAAGGCCATGAAAGAAGAAGGCTCCTCTAATTGGAAAAACTGGTACCTATTAATCATCGTATTTAATTTGGTATTTATCACCATAATTTATCAATATTTTTCATCTATAAACAACTTCTAAATGTCCTCAATTGATTGGATCGTCATGGTAGTCACCATGGTAGCTATTATTGGTTACGGAATATGGCGAACAAAAGGAAGTGAGAATATTGAAGAATTTTTACTAGGTGGCAATGAAGCAAAGTGGTGGACCATAGGATTATCGGTAATGGCAACGCAAGCAAGTGCGATTACCTTTTTATCGACACCAGGCTTAGCTTATCAAACAGGATTAGATTTTCTACAATTTTATTTAATGCTGCCTCTGGCATTAATCATTATTTGCATCACTTTTATTCCACTTTACTACCGACTAAAAGTCTACACCGCCTACGAATTTTTAGAAAATAGATTTGACGTAAAAACACGAACCCTTACTTCGAGTCTTTTTTTAATTCAGCGTGGACTTGCTGCAGGTATCACGATTTATGCACCTGCAATTATTATTTCTTCCGTCATGGGATGGAATTTAAATATCACTACTATTTTTATTGGTATTATCGCAATTGCCTATACTGTATCCGGAGGAACTAAAGCTGTACATGTTACTCATAAACTTCAAATGATCACCATATTTATTGGCTTGATCATTATTTTTATTTTACTATTGAATTACCTACCAGACGAATATTCATTTAAAGAGATGATGTACATCGCCTCTGCAAATGATAAGTTAGAAATAATTGATTGGTCTTGGGACATAAAAGACCGGTATAACATCTACTCTACCCTAGCAGCACTCTTTTTATTTTTATCATACTTCGGAACAGATCAAAGCCAGGTACAACGATATATATCAGGTCAGTCTGTACAACACAGTCGACTTGGTTTAATCTTTAATGCCTTATTTAAAGTGCCACTCCAGTTCTTTATTTTATTATTGGGATTATTGGTCTTTATCTTTTATCAATTCAATCAAGCACCGATTCATTTTAATGAAACCTTAATTGAAAAAGTAGAAAATTCAGTGTACAGCCAAGAACTCCAACCTATCTATAATGAATACAATGCGAATTTTGAACAACGTAAAAAGACCAGCAATTTATTAATTACGCAAATAAGAGAAAATAATCCAGCAAAGACAAACACAAGTACAGTTCTCAATAATATAGTTGAAGAGGAAAAAAACATAAGAGCTCGCGCAAAAGAGATCATAGCTAAAGTTGACGAAAAAGCGGAAGTTAATGACAAAGACTATGTCTTCATTAATTTTATTTTAAACTATTTACCAAAAGGGCTCGTAGGATTATTATTAGCTGCGATTTTCTTTGCGGCTATGTCTTCAACCGCTTCTGAATTAAATGCACTTGCTTCCACAAGTACCGTTGACATACACAAGCGCCTCCTTAAAAAAGACGCCTCTGAAGAACATTATCTGAAAGCCTCTAAAGGTTGGACTTTATTCTGGGGATTGTTTGCCATAATGTTCGCCAGTGTAGGCACACTATTTGAAAGTCTTATCGAATTTGTAAACATTATTGGTTCTTTATTTTATGGCACCATTCTGGGTATTTTCTTAGTGGCCTTTTATTTCAAACATATAAAAGGAAATGCTGTATTTATGGCAGCAATCATTACTGAATTAATCGTTGTAATTATCTTTTGGCAAGATATAGTGAGCTACTTATGGCTAAACTTGATTGGGGCGCTAGGCGTAATTATTATATCAATTATTCTAAATCCTTTGCTTAAATCTAAATCGGCACTCTAAAACAATAAGCCATTAACGCTGCACTAAAAGACACTATAACATTAAAGGCCGATATATCTGGATCAGGGTCACCTGTATTACTTTTACATGGTTTTCCCGATTCTCGTAAGATGTGGCAACCAATGACTACATTTTTCACTGATAATAATTATCAAGTTATTGCACCAGATTTAAGAGGCTTTGGGGAGTCACCAATGCCCTCTAGAAAGAAAGACTATAAAGTAGAATTAATAGTCGCTGATTTAGTGCAACTACTAAAATCAAATAACATCAAAGATCCTGTTTATATTATGGGTCATGATTGGGGTGCGGTTATTGCTTGGTGTTTTGCCTTAGCACATCCAGATTTAGTAAAGCGTGCAGTAGCTATTTCTGTTGGTCATCCCAAGGCATATGCCTTAGCGGGATGGCAGCAAAAAATAAAGGGCTTATATGTACTCGGATTTCAATTAACTGGTATAGCAGAACACGTACTCAGAAAAAATAACTACAAAAAACTTCGACAATGGGGAAAACAACATCCTGACATAAATGAGAGCATTGAATTCATATCTCGTCCTGGAAGACTAAGTGCAGGTCTAAACTATTATCGAAGTAATTTAATATCTGCATTTACCAATCCTTGGCCAAATTGTAAAGTCCCTGTACTAGGTATTTGGAGCAGTGATGACTCATTGCTTACAGAAGACCAAATGACAGATTCAGAAAAATACATGGAAGCAAAATGGGAGTATGTCCGAATGCAAAATATAGGTCATTGGATACCTTTAGAGTCGCCTAAACAATTATTTGAAATTGTGCATCAGTGGTTTCAGTAAAATTTAAATAAGAAATAACTTCCCTTCAATTATTACCTCCCCAATGCATTGATCAATTATAAATGTACTGCAGCTAGCGCTATAGATTCAACCAATAATTCAACTTCAATACTATAGACCGACTTTTAGGTCCCCACTGTTCTATCGCATAGTTATCTGTATACACCAAGAACAAATCTGACAACGGTTGGAAGCGCCATTGAAAACGGCTATTTATATTAAAGTTATCACTTTGTGTGTTGTACTGCACGAAGGTGGTCCAGAATAAATCTCGGTTAAAGTTTATCTCTAGTTGAGGACCAATGAGCAATAGTGTCGAATTACCAATACTTTCTTGACCGACAGACAATTCACCATCAAAGTTCAATTCGTTGGCTTCAAAATTGACTCCGAAGTTTAACCACGGTTGTTGTCGGTAATTTAATGATGCCGTTACATTTTTTAGTGTGCCATTATAAAATCCTCCTATGCTCCCTCCTATTGAATAATTAATATTTTTTCGAACATCAGATTCGTACTCTAATTCCAATTCATTCCATCTGTAACTGTCAGCAGGCAAAGGATTATCCGTAAAGGTAAACGGGAACAACAATCTCCTATAAACAGGATTAAAACTTACGCTGATGCTACTGGTATTTGCCAGTGCTAAATCATAGCCAAACCGTACCGTGTAATTAAATACTTGATTGCTTTCTCTATCCAGATCACCGATATTGGTTATACTAAATTCATGCGTATTGATCACATCATTTTCTGGAAACAGCGTGTAAGTCAGATTTGAAAACAAATGATCATACCCTATTTGGATGACTTCATCTCTGACTGCATCGTACTGATTCTTTTGCTGAATAAATCCCATGTCATCTGAATAGTTGATGCCTATACCAGCAAAATTGATGTAAAATCGCAAATTCTCATTACCAAGCTGAGCGATAAGATGATAGTAGCCATTCTTATCAGTGACTCCCTCGCTGAGAGATAGACTGTAAGCAGCTGCAAACCTATTGTACCCATTCTTAGACCGATAATCAAACTCCAACCCAAAATTTCTCATGTAATCATTCTCTACAAATCCACCATCGATATAACCTTCACGATTATGAAAAAAGCCTTTAAGTACAGAACGACCAAAAATTCGATGGTTAACAGCAAGTGCACTGTAATTATTGCCAGGATCGGCGTCTACAGAACCAGTATGCAAATTCATTAAACCAATACGTGTATCCTTGGTCAGATTTCCAGAAAGCCTGGCTCCATATAAAATAGGAATAGCCACACCATCTTCATCTAAACCTAATTTCCTGGAAAAAAATGGTCTCATAGGAGGTATTCCGAAATCAGAAAATATTTCGCTATTCTCTACAAAAAATATCCGTTGTTCTGGAAATCGAATATTGACATTGGTAAGATTAGTCACTTGACGATCTACATCCACTTGTGAAAAGTCTGGATTAACGGTTACATCCAAATTCAAACTGCTTGTAAGTGCAATCTTTGCATCGACGCCAACTTGAAAGTTATTTTCAACAGGAGTCCCATCTTCAAAGTCCTTTGACGTGGACGCTAGAGTGTATGGAATTAACGCAACATTACTCTTTGCCTTTTTAGGCACCTCATCCCATATTAATGATCCATTGTAACCAAGATCAGGGCCAAAAAATTGTCTTGGTACAGGTGTCCAAGCTTGGAAACTATTGGTGTACGTATTTCCACGATTAAACTGTACTCCCCATACTTTACTCTGTCCATATCGAAGCGTCTTGAACGGAATGGCAATCTCTATAATGTAGTGGTCTTCATGTAATTTGGTTTCACATTGCCACTTATTGTTCCATGCACTATTAAAACCACCATTGCTTCCTCCACTTCTTGTGCCAAGGTTTCCAGAAAGTTCAGTATCAAACTGTACACCAGATGAATTGGTAGCAAATCCTACACCATTGGTTCTTTCGTTACCAGGATCAAAGGAGACCATAAATGTATCACCGTCCCAAAAGGAATTGCCATCACGTTTAAGTGAGGTCACGAGATAAGGTGATTCTCCTCTGCAGATGGCTGCCACGTAAATATTGCGATCATCATAAGTCATCATCACAGTCGTTTGATCTTTTTCTTCTACTACTTTATTATCGATTGGGGTTATATAAAAAAATTCAGTTGTCTCTTGAGCCTCAGCCCATACGCCTTCACTAAGGACGCCATCTACCTTCATTGGTTCTGCAGCTCGCTTGATGTGATACTGATACTCGTCCCGAAGTTTCAGACCGTCTTGACCTGACACGGCAGATATAGTTATAAAAAATAGGACAGCTATCCAGTAATATGACTTATTCATTAATCTTACGATTCTGTTGTACAAATATCCTAATTTCCTATCTATCGCTACGTCTTTTTCACTTCTTTATTGAGCATTCGGTAAAAGACTAGTATGATGGGTTATTGATACTAATTGGTAACAAGTAATTCAAACATTTGATTAATACGCTCCTCGCACAAATTGATGTACACTAGTCTGATAAAAATCTAATAGTTCATTATGCAATTGTTCATTAAGCGCATCAAATGATGCAGCTTTGACATTCGAGACGACTTGGTCAGGTCGACTGGCACCTGGAATAATGGTTGTTACAGCTTCATGATCCAAAATCCATCTTAACGTAAAATCCACCATAGACATCGATTCTGGTTTCATAGATTTAAGTTTATTTGTAAACTCAACACCTTTATCAAATGGTAAACCACTAAATGTCTCGCCAACATTAAATGCTTCTCCATCTTTATTAAAATTTCGATGGTCATTTTCTGGGAACGTACTTGCTGTAGTATACTTACCAGCTAACAAGCCACTCGCCAAGGGCAGCCGTACGATGATGCCAACTCCTTTTTCTAAAGCCGTAGGAAACAATTTCTCCGTTGGCTTTTGTCTAAGTACATTAAATATGACTTGTAAAGATTGTAACCCCTCTTGCTCCATACACAACATTCCATCTTCAATAGCTTCGACACTTGCTCCAAAGTATCGGATGAGACCTTCATCTTTAAGTTCTCTCAACCAATCAAATATTTTGCCTTCTCGAACAATAGTAACAGGTATGCAATGCAATTGCAATAAATCAAGTTGATCCATTTGTAGTCGTTGCAAGGAATCTTCTACACATCTTCTCAATGAGTCTTTTGTATAATTATCTGGAAATACATCTGAACTTCTGCCAAATTTTGTAGCAACTTTTATATCATAGTTCTTTCCTTTTAAAAATTCACCAATGAGTGTTTCGCTTCGACCTGCACCATAAATATCAGCAGTATCAAAAAAAGTAATGCCTTTATCTATAGCAGTTTGTAAAATATCAAAAGCAACACTTTCTTCTACAACATTACCCCACGCTGTTCCCAATTGCCAACAGCCCAATCCTATCTCTGTAATATCAAGTCCTTGATTACCTAATCGCCTTGTTTTCATAACTTGGATGTTTGATTAAAAATAGGAACAAATAAGACAAAAAAAAAAGGTCTGCAATTTTTACAATTGCAGACCTATATTATTATTCGGTTTTAGAAGCTTACATCGCTGCCTTCGCCCACTTGGCGATGTTGTTTTTATTGATTTTAACATAGTCCATGTTACCAGCTGTTTCAGCAAGAGCTAAAGACTTTTCTGCTACTTCAATTGCTTTTTTATACTTACCCATTTTAGCTAAAACTTCAGCTTCTTGTCTTACTTGCCAGAATCTTGGGTCATCACTGTGAGAAGCCTTTTGAACGTACTCAAGTGCTTTTTCTAAATTCTCACCTTTGCTAGCCATGTATACACCAGCAGAATAATAATCGTTTGCCGTAGGTCCAGCTAGTGTCTTTTCTATTGAAGCCATCGCTTGCTCATCAGTATTAACACCAATCTTTACAGGAACTACAGTATTACCCCAGATCAATTCCAATAAACCTGAATCACTTTTTAGCTCATCGAATGAGATTAAAAATGTTTCCAATTCGAAAGGCATTTTTTGTGGTGTTACACTTACCACTGCAGCTGCAGTTGCTTCACCATAACCACCAGCACTAGCTGTTGTGTGTGGAAAAAAGTGAACATCCCAGCTCGTTGCTCCTGGAGTTGTAAATAATGCATATGAACCAGCTTCTAAAGCTTCTCCTTCTACTGTAACATCGTCAGCGAAAGTAATTTTAGTAGCAGCGTTTGCTCCTGTTCTCCAAACTTTTCCAAATGGTACTAAACCGTCAGCTGAGAAAAGGGTTCTTCCTTTCATACTTGGACGTGAATATTCTACAGTAACATCTGTTAACCCTACAGTTTGAGTTACTACACTCTTTGGACTTGGTGCCGGAGTTTTAATTTGAGCATTTAAGTCTACAGTAATCGCTGTAATAGCAACTAATACTAGTGTGAAAACTAAATTTTTCATGAATGTGTGATTTATTTAATATTAAATTATTTCGCAAAAGTACCCCTATACTTTAGATAATCATTAGGGAATACGAGTATAAATACGTTAAAATATTACTAATAAAGGGGCTGTGGTGAAGACCACAACCCCTTTTTAGACTTATTTGAGCTTAATAAGGCTTAGTTATTTCTTACTATGAACTCTACTCTTCTGTTTTGAGCTCTTCCTGCAGCTGTATTATTATCAGCAACTGGATACTCTTCTCCTAAACCACTTGTCGATACTCTAGAAATATCAATGCCCTTTGACACTAGATAATCTCTAACTGCATCTGCTCTCTTCTGAGACAATTGTTGATTAGTTTCAGCTGCACCTTGAGAATCAGTGTGACCTTGGATAAGGATATTGATATCAGAATATTGATTCAATGTTGCAACAGCTTGATCCATTATAGCGTATGATTCTTGTTTGAACGTAGCTGCTGATGAATTGAATTTTAATCCTTGAAGGCTTGAATTGAAGCTTCTTGAGATTTCAGCGTTTCTCACTTTGATTGCTTCTGCTGCCGCTGCAGCTTTCATCTTAGCTTCTTCTGCTGCCTTCATCTTCGCTTCTTCTGCTGCTTTCATTCTTGCTTCTTCTTCAGCTTTTGCTTTTGCTTCTGCTTCTATTTTCGCTTTTCTAGCTGCTTCTGCTGCGGCTTTTTGTCTTTCCTCAGCTTCCATTTTAGCTTTTCTCTCAGCTTCTATTCTTGCTTGCTCTTCAGCCTCCATTTTAGCTTTTGCTTCAGCAGCAGCTTGTGCAGCCATATCAGCTTCGCTCATTGGACAACCTTTGAACTTTTTAAGTCCTGCTATTTCCGGACAAGCATCTTTAAAGTCTCTTACACCGTCACCATCAGTATCTAGTTTCTTATTAACCTTACCTGTAATTTCTGCACCTGGACCTGCTGTGGCCCCTGCTGGAATTACGTTAGTAAAAGATTTAGACCTATTAATTGGCGTACTTCGACCAAATAAATAACGTAGTCCAACTTGCATTTGCCATCTTGAACTTTGGATACCAGCATCGTCAATACCGATAGCTGTATTATTATCTGGAACTCCACCAAATGTAAATGTAGGTGTGTTTGTGTCCTCGATAAAGCCTTCAAAGTCCAATAATTCAAAACTTTGACCTACAAATCTTCTTCTACCCCAGTCTTTATTCAATAGGTTTGTTAAATTGAATACATCTACTGAGAATTGGAAGGTGTGTTTCATACCACCTGCATTCAAATTAAAATCCTGTAAAATTTTCATATCTACAACGTGGCTAGCAGGACCTCTTGACTCATTTCTAGCAGCATATCCTCCTCTGATCGTTGATAAATAAGGATCAGACTCAATGAATTGGTCTAAATCTGCCCATTGTTGTGCCACAGTTCTCGTACCATCGTCAACTAAGACAATATCATTTTGACTTGCAGGAACATAAACAAGAGATCTTTCTCTTGAATCTTCAAAATTCAAGTTACCATTGTCATTATAAATGTAAGAATATGGTCGACCTGACTGTCCTTCATAAAACAAACTGATTGTGGTTCTAAGGCTTTCACCTAACCAGTTAGCAGCATAAGTACCGATACCCAAAACTCTATGACCTTGAGAAAAATCAGACCTAGTTAAAGGCTGATCAACATTTCTACCATTGACAGTATGTAAACCTCTCCATTGAGATGAATTCTGAGAAGAAGTACCATCAAAAATGGTAAATGCATCACCAAAAGAGTAAGCCAAACTACCGCTAAAACCATCAGTAAACTGCTTAGCTATAGAAGCAGTCAAGTTATACGTATATCCTTCAGAAGTATTAGATGCTAATAAAACTCTACCGTAAGTAGGATCAATTTCATCTCTTCTGTCGTAAAGATTTCTATTATCTCCAGTACCAGTTAATTGCTCAACTGCTGGTTTTAAATTGACATTTTCATACAAGACATTCTGAAGAGTCTTGTTGTATATCGCATCAAAATTTGCAATAAAACCATTACCTAATTTATGATCTACAGCAGCATTGATTTTTAACACCTGAGGCAATTTAAAATCTGCGGCAAATAAATCTACTGTACCGTTAGGTGATGGATTATTAACATCTACTGTTCCTGGAGGTTGAGCATTAATATCTGGCTCAAAGACCTGATCGAAACAACATGTAAATCCGGCATTAAAACCATAGTTATTGTAAGCTCCACCTGGCCATACCAATGGCACTCTACTTGTAAAGACACCAACACCACCTCTTAATTGAGTTGTTTGGGTACCAGTCAAGTCAAAATTGAAACCTAATCTAGGAGAGAAGGCAAATTGTGTACCTATGAAATCCCCTACTCTAGCTCCTTGCAAATCATAACCAAATGATTCGATCAATGGTGCCGTTACATTATTGAACTCATCGTTTACTGGCGTATCACTGAATGATGGAATGTCTAATCTGATTCCAGCAGTCAATTTAAATCGCTCGCTTACTTGGATTTCATCTTGTACATAAAAGCCAAATTGTGCTCCCGTAAAAGAAGCTATTGCACCAGAGTCATCACCTACTTCATTATCTACCAATGAGAAAACACGTTGGTAAAATCCTGCAGGCTGATCTGTTAGAAAATCATCTAAACTATTGTAATTGTACTCACCATAATTGAACGCTAAAAATAAGTTATCAACACTATAAAATTCGTTGTGCGTACCTAATGTAAAAGTATGCTTGCCTTTATAGATTTCAAAATTATTCGTCAACGTGAATATATCTTGATTTAACAAGTTAGCAGTAGAGAAACGTTCTGATCCAAAAGTGATATTTGCACCGTTGCTGTCATCAATTTGAACCCATGGAAATGGATCGCCATTTGGATCTCTGTCGTCTCTTACAGCTGTATATCCAATAATTAAATTATTTGCGAATCTTGAGCCGATTACAGAATTTAATTCAATAGAAGACGTATTTGTTGTGGTCACGAATGCTTCTGATGCATTACTAAAAAATATTGATCGCGGATTGGACTGACCACCTTCAATATTATCAGCTGTAACAAACGAATGCTTTAAGGTTAATTTGTGTGCTTGGCTTAAATTAAAATCAAGCCTTCCTGTAAATTTTGTACTTGCTAATGAAGTAGCGTTATCTATAAATGAACCTGGATCATATCCGAAGCCATTAAGTTTACTTTCTAAAGCAGCAAGGTCAGCTTGAGTACTCGTGCCTTGGTAGTCTGCAAAATCAAACGGAAGTGGAATATTATCGTTCTGGAATTCACCATTAACAAAAAAGAAGATCTTATCCTTCTTTAACGGCCCCCCTAATCTAAAACCTGTGGTATTTGCAGAGAATTCTGCTAATCTAGTTCTATCTCTTGTATCATCATCTGTAGGTGTTTTGCCTGCCAGACTTTCATTCCTGATAAACGTATATACAGAACCTTCAAAATCATTAGATCCAGATCTTGTAATGGCGTTAATCGCACCACCGGCAAATCCACCTTGTCTCACATCAAAAGGAGCCAAAGAGATTTGAAATTCTGAAATGGCATCAACAGAAAACGGTGAAACACCTGTCTGTCCACCATTTGTTCCCGATCCCGCAAGACCAAAGACATCATTGTTTACAGCACCATCTATGTATATAGCATTGTATCTGTTGTTTACACCATTGAGTGAGATGGAAAAACCATCATTACCCTCAGTGACCGTTGCTTGAGGTGTCACTCTAGCAAAATCACCAATTGCTCTTGCAACCGTAGGCAATACAGCGATTTGGGCCTCATTAACAGTAGTCTCAGCACCTGTTCTGTTGCCATCAAAAATATCGCCTCGACTAGAAACGATTGCAATTTCTTCAAGTGTGACAGCAGCTTCTGACATTTGTGTGCTGATTCTGTACGTTTGACCAAGATCTAAGTAGACATTATTTCTAACTACATCTTCATAGCCAGTATAGCTAATAGTTACTGTGTAAGGTCCACCAACTCTCATGTTGGCAATACGTACATAACCATCTAGATCAGTAGTGTTACCGTAGAATGAACCTGTTGGTGTGTGAACAGCAGTGACATTAGCTCCAATCAATGGACTACCACTGTCATCAGTAATCCGTCCATTGATAGACGAACTCGTCACTCCTTGTGCATACATACCTGCTATGCAAAACAACATGCAGCATGCAAGAATTAGTTTTTTCATGAATTTAAATTAAGCTGATTAGTATTGATTATAATTTATAATATAATATCCAGACTGAGGGATTTTCGAATCCTGCGATGCTAAAAGTGTAGTTTCTTTATAATCAGTGACCTAAACCGATTGAGCCGCAAATATAATGAGTGAATACCATATGTTCTTAATATTGGTGAATAATTTATAGAAAGTTAATTTAGAATTCACCTTAACACTTTGAGATAGCAGTCAATAAAAAAAGCCCTGAAAACAGTCATTTTCAGGGCAACTTTTATGTACTAGATGTAATTAAACTCTAGCCTTTATCGTCTACTTCTTCAAATTCAACATCTGTGACTTCATCTTCTGAAGAACCAGTATCGTTAGCTCCAGCAGCAGTGTCCTGGGCACCTTGAGCTTCTGCACCACCTGCTTCTTGCTGAGCTGCGTATATTTCAGCACTAGCTGCTTGCCAAGCAGCATTCAATGCTTCCATTGCAGGATCGATTTTAGCAAGATCTTCTGTCTTGTGAGCCTCTTTAAGGTCAACAAGAGCCTTTTCTATTGCTTCCTTTTTATCAGCTGGCACCTTATCTCCGAATTCTGTAACCTGCTTTTCTGTTTGGAAAATCAATGTATCAGCTGCATTCAGTTTGTCTGCTTTCTCTCTAGCAGCTTTGTCTGTTTCTGCATTTTCAGCAGCCTCAGCTTTCATTTTTGCGATTTCTTCATCAGATAAGCCTGTTGATGCTTCAATACGAATATTTTGCTCCTTGCCAGTGCCTTTATCTTTTGCAGATACACTCAAAATACCATTAGCATCTATATCAAATGTCACTTCAATTTGTGGTAACCCTCTTGGCGCTGGTGGTATTCCGTCAAGGATAAACCGACCTACAGAACGATTGTCTCTAGCCATTGGTCTCTCGCCTTGGAGTATGTGAATTTCAACACTTGGCTGATTGTCACCTGCTGTACTGTATGTCTTCTGCTTTTTTGTTGGAATAGTAGAATTTGATTCTATGACAACATCATAAACACCACCCATTGTTTCTATACCAAGCGATAATGGAGTGACATCTAATAATAAGACATCTTGGACATCACCACTCAATACACCTCCTTGGATGGATGCACCTACGGCAACAACTTCATCTGGATTCACACTTTTGTTTGGTTTTTTACCAAAAAACTCTTCTACCGCAGCTTGGATTCTTGGTATTCTTGTAGAACCACCAACTAATATGATTTCATCAATCTCATTCTTGGATAATCCAGCATCTTTCAATGCTTCTGCACAAGGCTTCAATGTTCTTTGGACTAAATCATCAGCCAATTGTTCAAACTTTGAACGGCTCAATTTAAGTACTAAGTGCTTTGGCACGCCATCTACAGCAGTGATGTATGGAAGATTAATCTCTGTTTCTGTAGAAGAAGACAACTCAATTTTTGCTTTTTCTGCAGCATCTTTCAATCTCTGCAACGCCATAGGGTCTTTTCTTAAATCAATATTTTCTTGATCTTTAAATGAAGAAGCCAACCAGTCAATGATGACTTGATCAAAATCATCTCCACCTAAATGCGTATCTCCATTGGTAGACTTCACCTCGAAGACTCCGTCTCCCAATTCAAGAATAGAAATATCGAAAGTACCACCACCCAAATCATATACCGCGATTGTTTGGTCTGCATTCTTTTTATCGAGTCCATAAGCCAAAGCAGCTGCCGTAGGCTCATTAATAATACGTTTGACAACTAAGCCTGCTATCTCACCGGCTTCTTTAGTAGCTTGTCTTTGCGAATCATTGAAATAAGCGGGTACAGTCACAACAGCTTCGGTAACTTCAGTGCCTAGAAAATCTTCAGCAGTTTTCTTCATTTTTTGAAGGATCATTGCTGATAATTCTTGAGGTGTATATTTTCTACCATCAATTTCAACTCTGACAGTATCATTATCGCCTTTGACGACTTTATATGCAGATTTTGAAATCTCATTTGACGCTTCTGAAAATCTGTCTCCCATATATCTTTTGATAGAAGAGATTGTCCGCGTCGGATTTGTAATTGCTTGTCTTTTAGCTGGATCACCGATCTTACGTTCTCCATTATCTAAAAATGCAACAACAGATGGTGTCGTCCTTCTGCCTTCATCATTAGGTATGACAACTGGTTCGTTACCTTCCATTACAGCGACACAGGAGTTTGTGGTTCCCAAGTCAATGCCTATTATTTTACTCATGTAAGTGAATTTTCTGATTAATAACTAATGCATGTATGTCAATCCATGTGCCATTCAGTTACCATACCGGATATATGCCAAAAAGACCATTTCGACTGACACGGCATCGCGATTTGTCTACAATCTGACTGACAAAATGACTGAGGTTGCAGTTTTTTTGCGGCGATTGGATCATTAGTGCTGTAATAATCAATACAAAATGCGTAAGTATCAAAAAGTCAGCTGAACAAACTCCTGCTATAGCAATGACACCGAGTAAGATCACAAGCTGTGAACAATTTTGCTAGTAATTATCCAATTCTCATGCATTTAGTACTTTGTTATATGTTTGTAAAAGCCTTTATAGCTTTTTGCACTCTATACAAAAGAACATACATTGCAGCTCTAAATTGTAAACATGTCAACGGCAAAAAAACAAGTCAAAAGAGTTACGACCCATACGCTCAAGAAGATGAAGCAAAATGGTGAGAAAATCGCTATGCTTACAGCATATGATTTCTCCTTGGGTCAAATTGTAGATGCTGCAGGCATAGACATTATCTTAGTGGGAGATTCTGCGTCTAATGTGATGGCTGGTCATGAGACCACCTTACCCATTACTTTGGACCAAATGATTTATCATGCCCAATCTGTAATACGAGGAATAAAGAGAGCCTTAGTCGTCGTTGATCTTCCATTTGGTACTTATCAGGGTAACTCATTGAAAGCCCTCGAATCGGCCATTCGGATTATGAAGGAATCTGGAGCTCATGCCGTAAAATTAGAAGGCGGCGAAGAAATAGCTGAATCCATCTCTCGAATTTTATCAGCAGGAATTCCAGTCATGGGACACCTTGGATTAACACCTCAGTCCATTTATAAATTTGGCACGTATAAGGTAAGAGCCAAAGAAGACGAAGAAGCGAATAAGCTTCTTAAAGATGCAAAGTTATTGGATGACATAGGCTGCTTCGGTGTTGTGCTTGAAAAGATACCTGCTATGTTATCCAAGGAAGTATCAGAATCGATAAGCATGCCAACTATAGGCATCGGTGGTGGACCACATTGTGATGGTCAAGTCTTAGTGCTTCACGATGTGATTGGTCTCACCAAAGAATTCAATCCAAGATTTTTGCGTCGCTACTTAAACCTATATGAAGAAATTAAAGGAGCTACCGAAAGATATATTGAAGATGTGAAATCAGGTGATTTTCCAAATGAAAGTGAGCAGTACTAATGAGGCGTATACTTTCAATTGCATTTTTGCTCATTCTACTTACTGGGCTATTTGTTGCATTCACCCTTTACAAATCGATTTACACTCCAAACATCAATCAAGACAAAGAAGATCTATTACTTGAAATTCCATCGGAGTCTTCTTTCCAAGATGTTTATTCGATATTAAGAAAAGGAAATTATTTAGTCGATAGCCTGTCCTTTTACCGTGTTGCAACGCTAATGAAGTATGTCAAAGATGATGTGCCGTCTGGGAAATACCAACTTCTGCCTACATGGAATAATCGAGAGCTGATAGGCAATTTACGCTCAGGCAACCAAATCCCTGTAAAAGTCACTTTCAACAATCTTCGTACTGTAGAAGAACTTGCGGGAAAGATAAGTTACTATATGGAAATGGATTCTCTTGATATATTGCAATCCCTAAAACAAGAAGAGAAGCTAAAAGAATTAGGCCTCAATAAGGACAACATATTGAGCTTGTTTATACCAAACACTTATAACCTGTACTGGAATGAAGATGTTGACAAGTTACTTTCCAGAATGAAAAATGAAAATGAGAAATTTTGGGCAAGCAATGATAGATTGGCAAAAGCTGAGGCTCTCGGTCTTACCAAAGAAGAAGTCTATACGCTTGCATCTATTGTTGAAAAGGAATCACTTCGAAATGATGAAAAACCAATAATTGCAGGCGTTTATCTAAACCGACTCAAAAGAGGAATGATGTTACAAGCAGATCCTACAGTTGTATTTGCTGTAGGAGATTTCTCAATCAGAAGAGTACTAAAAAAGCACCTCGCATTCGAATCCCCTTACAATACATATAAAAATACTGGTCTACCACCTGGTCCCATTTATATGCCCTCTATTAAAAGTATTGATGCTGTACTTTCGCCACAAGAACACAGTTACCTATATTTTTGCGCAAAGCCCGGTTACAACTCTGAGCACTTGTTTGCAAAGACCGTACGCGAGCATGAGCGCAATGCTGATAAATATAGAAGCTGGTTGAATAAAGAGAGGATTAAGAAGTAATTTTGAACCTGCCTGTTTACAAGCAGGTATTTAATGCTACCTAGAGTGGCTTCTTCAATGAGTCAATCATCTATTTTTATATCTCCCAAACAATGGCCATTCTTTTACGGTTGGATCATATTGATAGTAGGATCTATCGGTCTTCTAATGAGTGCACCAGGTCAAACTATTGGTGTGTCAGCGTTTACAGATAGTTTGATCGATGTGCTTTCTCTTAGTAGAGACGAACTTAGTTTGGCATACATGGGAGGTACCATGATCAGTGCCATCATGCTGACCAAAGCAGGACAATTTTACGATCGATTTGGTGCAATGAAAACTGGATTATTTGCTTGCCTAGGTTTAGGACTTGCACTTTTCTATTTAAGTCAGGTAGCCAAGATCAAGGAACTACTCAGTCAATCTACTATAAGCACCATGATACTGTTGTTGCTTGGTTTTGTTTGCATTCGTTTTTTTGGGCAAGGCGTATTAACGCTTACATGTCGGACGATGATCGTCAAGTGGTTTGAGCAGAAAAGAGGTCTAGCTGTAGGGATACTAGGTATTGCTTCGGCGTACGGATTTTCTATGGCACCAATTGGATTTGATTCTCTTATTAATAGCTTAGATTGGTCAGGCGCTTGGATAGTATTGTCATTAATCATAGGATTGATATTCCCCATTATTATTCTATTCTTTTTTAAAGATGAACCAGAGAAATATGGATTAGTACCCGATGGACTATTATCAAAAACTGCGAAGAATAAGGTAAATAAGTTTCCGGTTCATAAAGAATTTACACTACGAGAAACAAGACGAAACTATAGCTTTTGGGTCTTGTGTGGCTATCCTGCCATGTTTGGCCTATTTGTGACAGGATTCACTTTTCATGTTGTTTCTATATTTGCAGAACAAGGTCTTGGCAGAATTAATGCCATTCATATTTTTCAACCTATCGCTATAGTTTCCATTGCGTCTACTATAGTTTGCAGTTTGATCAGTGACCACGTGAAAATTAAATATTTGGCATTTTACTTTGGGGTTGCATTCGTACTGGCAATTATAGGTGTCCTCTATTTATCTGAAGATGGGTTCTTTTATTGGCTACTAATTCTAGCTTATGGTGCTACTACCGGGATTGGATCCATGTTTGCCTCCCTATTCCTACCTCGTTTTTTTGGGCGAGAACATTTGGGTGCAATCACAGGACAGGCTATGACTTTATTTGTTTTTTCTAGTGCAATTGGGCCTATATTATTTAGTCAGTCATTGTCTCTTACTGGAAATTACAATGCCGCTTCTTATGTATGTGGAATGATTGTATTTGCTTTATTAATTGCAACGATCTTTACGCATAATCCGCAGAAAAAGATGTGATGTATTGGGTCTGTTTAATTAGTTATTATAGGGGGGATCCAAACAAAACGACGTGGCTGTCTAGGTCTGAAGTTTTACTTTTTAAGTTTGTTGAATAAAAAATGTGCTGCTCTCTGGAGACCAGCACATTCGTATTCTTTTTTATTTCCACTCTTGGGCGTTACCGTGCCAAGTGAATTAATACATTTTACCTAGACACTCTACCACTTGCATCTCCAGACATCAACTTCTCTACTTCTGGAACAGACACCAAGTTGGAATCGCCTTTAATGGTGTGTTTCAAACATGAAGCAGCAACAGCAAAATTTAAGGCCTTTTGATCGTCTTCATAATTTAACAAACCATAAATCAACCCTCCCATAAAACTATCACCTCCTCCAACTCGGTCAACGATATGTGTCATTTGATACGTAGGCGCTTCGAACAAGGTATTCCCGTCATACAACACACCGGACCATGTATTATGTGAAGCACTAATCGAACCTCTAAGCGTCGTGATCACTTTCTTAGCTCGAGGAAACATTTTCATCAATTGCTGAAGAACTGATAAATAAGATTTACCATCAACTTCTCCCCCACCATGCGTGACATCAACATTTTCTGGATGTAAACCAAAGTGCTTTTCAGCATCTTCTTCATTGCCTAAAATAACATCGCATCCAGCTACTAAATCAGGCATCACTTCACCAGGTTCTTTACCATATTTCCACAATTTCTTTCTATAATTTAAATCTGTGGAAACAGTGACGCCCATTCTATTTGCTGCTTGAATTGCTTCGAGACATGCATCTGCTGCACCTTGAGAGATGGCAGGTGTGATGCCTGTCCAATGAAACCAATCTGCATCTTTCAAGACTTCATCCCAATCAACCATACCAGCTTGGATCGAGGCCATGCCTGAGTACGCTCTATCATAAATGACTTTACTCCCTCTACTTACTGCTCCGGTTTCCAAGAAATAGATACCAAGACGTTCTCCGCCTCTCACGACATAATTTGTATCGACACCTCTTTTTCTTAATTCCATAATCGCACATTCTCCAATATCATTTTGAGGTATGCGTGAAACAAAACAACTGTTCAATCCGTAATTAGCCAAGGAAACAGAAACATTACTTTCCCCTCCTCCATATACGACATCAAAGTGATACGTCTGAGAAAATCTTTTGAAACCCGGTGGGCTCAATCTCAACATAATTTCGCCAAATGTTACAACCTTTTTCATATGCTTACGCTATTGTTTTTTAAGAGAATGCTAATCCTCCATTGATATCAAAATTTGCTCCAGTGACAAATGAGCTCTTATCAGATGCAAGGTAAGTGACTAAGTCAGCGACCTCTTCAGCGCTTCCCTCTCTTCTCACTGGCGTTTTGCCTGCTACAATTTTACGTACTTCATCTTTGGTAAAGTCATCATGAAACTTAGTACCAATCAGACCTGGACAAAGAGCATTGACTCTGATTCCTCGTGGTCCAAGTTCTTTGGCCATAGCTCTCGTAAATGTGGTGACAGCTCCTTTAGAAGAAGCGTATAATGCTGATCCACCACCGCCTCCATCTCTCGCGGCTAGCGAAGATAAATTGATGATAGAACTGCCTTTGCCCATCAAAGGCGCGAAGGCTTGCATCGTGAAAACTGTGCCTTTAAAGTTTACATCCATGACAAGATTGTAAAAGTCTTCATCAAACTCCTGCAATGTTTTACGTGCAAAAAGACCTCCAGCGTTGTTAACGAGAATATGGACTTTTTTGCCAAATTCCTTTGTTGTTTTTGTCTTCAAACTTTTGATGCCTTTGGCAGTAGAGATATCAGCTTTTACAGCAATAGCTTTGCCTTTAAACGACTTGATTTCTTCTAATGTCTGCTTTGCCCCTGATCTGGAACTATTGTAATTCACAACTACTTTAGCACCTTCTTTGGCTAATTGTACCGAAATGGCTCTCCCGATATCTCTTGCACCTCCAGTAACTACAGCTACTTTCCCTTTAAATTGTTTCATATGATATATTAAAATTTTTTTTTTAAAAATTAAAAAACCTACGGCTTGTCCTCCACCAACTTTATTGTTTTCAGCTGTCAGTAATGAAGCATCTTTACTGGCTAATAAACCCACGACTCCAGCTACATCTTCTGGTTGACCAAGTCTCTTAAGCATAATATTATTTGCCCATGATTTAAACACCTCAGGCTTTGTAGATTTTATTCCTATGTGGAAATCTGTATCAATCGTACCAGGAGATACTGCATTAACTCGAATGCCATATTCTGCAAGATCTTTAGCTAATGCTCTCGTAATGGTATGAACTGCCGCTTTGGAGGTTCCATACATTCCTGCACCTGGTCCACCTGCATTCCATCCTGCATTAGAGGTATAGTTAATTATTGTAGGATTATCCCCTTTCTTGAGATATGGTATTGCTGCTCTAGAAGCAAAAAATACAGAGTCTAAATTCAGAGCCATAACAAAACGGTAAAATTCAGTGGTCATCTCTTCAAATCTAGATCGACCTCCTAAGCCACCAGCATTGTTTACCAATACATCAATCCTACCATATTTATCACCTATTTTCTTGATATTTTCTGTAACTGCATCCTCTTTAGTGACATCAAAGCCACAGTACTCTGCTGTTATACCTTCTGCAATTAATTCTTTGACTCTTTCAGCTCCTTGCTCATGCTCGATGCCATTAATAACAACAGTAAATCCGTCTTGTCCTAATCTTTTTGCCACTGCTAAACCGATGCCTGCTGTAGCTCCAGTAATAATAGCAACTTTACCATTTGATGTACTCATATTAATTGTATTATAGTTTTTTAATTTTCTTTAATGCTTATTTAATAATGTTGATCGATATAGATCGCAATTTAATTATTGTTTTTTTAAAAAATTACCAACCTATATTATTGGCTGGTTTAACAGGTTCTACTCTTGGTATTAATCCCCATACTGCAAGTAAGGCTATGGCTGTAAGTGCTGCGCCAACATAAAATGCTGGTGCGTAGTTTTCTCCAGCTGTAAGATAAGGCACCAGAATTGTCAATCCGAAGGCAGCCAATTTTGCTGCAGCACCTGCTGCTCCTGATAACGTACCAACTGTGTTTTTTCCAAAAAGATCACTAGGTAAGGTTTGTACATTTCCTATTGAAGTTTGAAAACCAAAAAGGATCACAGCCATGATTATTACAGCATTAGTTGGCGATCCAGGATTCATTAATAAAAAGAATGATGGAAACATGATTAAACAACCAACCGTGATGACCCACTTTCTTGTTTTGTTTACATCCCATCCTGATTTTATTCTATTCTGCGCAAGCAATCCACCGAACCATGCACCAAACATAGCTCCTACATAAGGTACCCAACCATACAATCCAATTTCTTTAACGTCCATGCCGTAGACCCCATTCAAGTAGATAGGAATCCATACAATAAACAACCACCAAATAGGATCGATAGCTGCAGATGCTAAGATAACACCCCAACTCTCTTTGTGAGCAAATAGCTGAGCTGTAGATGGGTTATATTCTTGATCATCACCACTTTCTAAATCTGAAGTTTCTTGCCCACTTAAAATATACTGTCGTTCTTCCTCAGATAAATTCGGATGATATTTTGGTGGAGCTTTTACGATAAGTAACCATGGAATCAACCACAGTAACCCAATAATACCAACCACAATAAAGATCATCTGCCAACTGAAATAAATTGTCATAAATGCAATAACTGGAATGGCTAATATGCCTCCAATTGCTGCACCTGAATTAAATATACCTTGCGCAAATGCTCGTTCATGTGTGGGAAACCACTCTGCATTACCTTTAGCAGCTCCAGGCCAATTTCCTGCCTCAGCAACGCCTAGTATTGATCTAAAAATAGCAAATGACCATGCTCCTGCAGCAAATGCATGCAAAGCAGTCGCTATTGACCATACGCTAATGGATAATGCAAATCCAAGTCGAGTCCCTATCCAGTCAAATATTTTTCCAAATAAGAATTGTCCCATTGCGTAGAAAAAAATAAAGCTTCCCGTTATCCAGCTATAAATTTCTTTTCTTCCATCACCAGATTCATTGGGATATAAATCAGAAGCGATGTCAGGCCACAACACACCAAGTGCTTGTCTGTCTATGTAATTAATTACGGTAGCTAAGGCTATAAGACCTACTACCCACCAACGAAGTCCTCCTCTTTTCTTTATTTGGCTGGCCATTTCTCTATTTTTAATTGTTCGTGACCTAAGAAATCTTCTCTTGCTGGACTAAATACATCAATAAGGATTCCTGGCTCTTTGCAGACACATCCATGCATGACATGAGGAGGTATGTAGAAAGAATCACCACCTTTGATCACTCTGACGTCATCTCCGATAGTCATCTCAAACGCACCACTCTCTACGTAGGTTACCTGCGAATGATAATGTTTATGCATTTGTCCTACAGCTCCAGTTTTAAATCTTGCTTTCACTAACATGATCTTATCGTCATAACCCATGATTTGTCTATCCAGTCCTTCGGCAACCTGCTCCCATTCGGTTTCTTGGTTGATCCAGTATTCCTTAGTCGGTTTTATGTTATCGTGTAAACTCATATTAGTTTTTTGTTTTAATTAATTTATACGGTCCTGTCCAGGTATGGTCAACACCATTTATATTGAGATTATGGATTGCTTCAATGTTATTATCCGAATGTGAAAATATAACTCTCCAGTTGTATTTTTCTGTAGAAAATTGAAAACTTACAAAATCACCATCAGAGTAATCTAAGTTTAATGCTACAACAGTCCCATATGGCTGAGTTGGAATTTCAGTCGAACGCTCGTACTCGCCGTGAGATTCAATGACTGACAAATAGGTAACATTTGTCTGATCTATTTTCCTGTGAATCATAACCGGGTCATATCTTAAATTGTGATTGGGGTCATTGGCTCCAGCTCTACCTAAAATAATTTCATCACCTGGACTATTCAATGATGTTATTGTATAAAATTTCTCTTTCGAAAACCAATTAAAGAAATGATTTTCATCTGTCGTGCGGCAACTTGATTCATTCCAAATGTGCTGATATCCATTCGCATCTCCTAGCGGTAAAAGGCTTGTTTTGTCACCTGCGCAATTAGCATTTGTTTGCATGATGTGGCCTTTGTACCAAGTTGGCAAATCATAGGTGTGTTGATTTAAGGAATTGGCCTCAAATAAATCAATTATAAGAGGCTCTTTAAATTCATCATCATTTAGAAGGAATAGTGTACGAAACATATCTACATCTTCATATGCGCTATTTTCTTCAGCACTGACAATTTGGATATCTTCTTCTTCGTGAAATAAATAAAGATTTGGATGCGCTTTTTCAGCTTTCTGGACTGATGCATTAAAATGTGATATTCCATCTACAACAAGTGTATTATGACCAATTGTTTGTTTTCCAAAAGTCTTATTTTCTGGCAGGTATCTGCCTCCACCTTTTTGGTCTACATTCACCCATCTTACTGCGCCATAATCTTGAATGACTTCTCCAGTATCGTCAAATAAAGAATAGGACAATCGATCAAAATGGCCGTGCCCCATTCCTTGGGTAGAAAACTTAAATAATAAATCAGTGTCCTTTGACCGAAGCACAGCAACACCACCTTCAGTACCGGTAATGCCATCACCTAATAATAATGGACTCTTTGAAAATTTATCTACGTCTAGTTCCTCAAGATATTTTGCAACCAAAAAACCTGCGTCATTTAAAGTAACTTCTTTTTGTTCTTTTGCCCAAGTCAAAAATTCGGTTTGCGTCTGATCGAGTGCAAACATAATGTCCACCGCTGTGATCAATTCATAAGCATTTAAATTCATCCCTTTCTGCGCATCATTAATTGGAAAAAACTCCCCTTGTGGATTAGTTAATTGCAATAGTGCTTTTGTGGATTTTAGTAAAATCTTATCTCTATAATTAAATATATCTAATTCTGGTTTATTGTTATGTAAGGCTTGACTAAACACCAAGAAAGGAAAAATAGCGTACCTAAGGTAATAAGGCCCTTCAGGAAAATATCCATCAGGTGAAAAAGAGTAATCGAGCTGAGCTAAAAATCCAGCTTGGCGTACTCCATCCTTTTTAATGTAACCACCATCATTATCTACTTCATTAGCGTCAATGCCATCATTTTCTAATCCATATAATGCTTTGTGCAATAACGTATCATTATCCATGGCTAAAGCCATCATTCCAACAGCAGCATTAGCCCAGGTACTGTGATTATGAATCCGGTTAAAAAATCTTGGATTACCCTCTGATAAGAAATTGGCATAAGGGATAAATAAATTTGTTTCTAAATGATTGCGTTCTTCTGCTGTCAAATAATCATAAATACAATCATAAGCTTGACTGGTAAACACCATCCAGTTGGCATCATTCAAACATTGCCAAAATAATTTACCCCTCGCATACGATTTTTCTGCAGGATGTAAATCTATGGTTGGATATAATTCAGCATAGTCAAATAGAACTTCTTTTACAAACTCAGCATAGCGATCATCATTTGAAATTTGATATAGGTTGCCTGCCTTCTGCAATACCTTGTAATTCCTTTTGTGTTGTTCATGTGTATAACTCCCTGCCATATCCTTAGGAAAAGGTACATCAACTCCATTAATGATTGCTTGTTCTACTTCATGTTTTGCCTGTTCGTAGGTTTTTGTGAAAAGTGCATATTTATTTATACCTGCTTGTATTAATGCTACACCTTCTTTTGTAAGACCCAATGATGGATGTTTGGAATCCAATTCTGACGAACTTTTTTCTTTCATCTGCGTAGAGGACATTGTTTGTTTAGACTCTTCTTGGGCAAGAGTTGCGGTTGATTGACTACTTGCATTTGATGAATTTGCACTGCTTAGGTCTTGAATTTTCTGACTACAGGAAAGTGAGCACAGCGCGATCATCACTAAAAGCAATACATTCTCACATCCTATTCTCATTTATTATTTTAATTTAAAAATAGAAAAAGCGCTTTTTACAGCACTTTTTCTTCATGAAAAAACTATAAACACTAATTAGTGATATCTTCCAAGTTCAAAAAACTGACTTCTACAAAACACTCTCGGCAAAGGTCAGTATCAATTGTTAGTACGCTAATCTTCAAATTTCAAATTATCTAGTCTAAAATATACGACTATAACTATCGCATTAACATGTTGAGAGCAGCGTCACCTCTCATTATTTACGCTGAGTATTCAAAAGATTTAATATCATTTAAATGCTCTTCCATTGCCAAGACCGCTCCTTCAGGGTTTTTGCCCGAAATCATTTGGAGTATTTTCCGATGTTCAGCTATGGTTTTTCTATTGTTTGATTCGCTACAAACTTTCAACTGCACAAAATTTTTAACTATGTCTGGTGTTATAATTATCATTAAAGATTTCAACACTGAATTTTTACTAGCTTCAGCAATTTTTACGTGGAATAGAAGATCTTCTTCTACTGCAGTACTACTATCTTGTAGTTTATTTTCATAAAGATTTAGCGCATTGCTGAGTTGAACTAAATCATCTTTAGTTCTATTCAATGCAGCAAGTCTAGCTGCTTCTTTCTCTAATAGAATTCTTGTTTCTATTAAAGAGTTGAGGTCGACGTTTTCCATTTTCAACATGTCAGAGATAAGTCTTTCTAAGGCGACAATACCGGTACCTGTAACTGTAGTACCACTTTGTGGCTGAACTTTAAGGACTCCATAAAATTGCAGTTTGTTGATTGCTTCTCTGACTTGTCCTCTGCTTACTCCAAGATGTTGTGCTAATTTTCTCTCTGGTGGAAGTTTTTCTCCGGGTTTAATCGCTCCACTACTAATCAATTCGCGAATCTGCTTTATGATCAGATCTACAGGGTTTTCTAACTGTATTTTGTTGAGGTTTTCTAACATGCAAAAGCAACTTTACTGGTCAACCAATTTTGGTTAACCAATATTGGTTGACCAAATATAATAAATCAATTCCAAGTTTTGACTGTGTCGACACATTTTATATAAACTTTTGTTAATCCGCCTTATCACGGACATGGTACTACAAATAGCTTATACTTAATTTTTTAAAATTTTTATCGCATAAATGAATCTGATGAATGAATTGTGATACTAGAAAGTTACAATTGTCAGAGAAAACTATCATTTTAGATCAACACCGCTCAGACTGATTTTTATCCAAACAAGTAATGGAGATACTAAAATTATACTCTCAACTGACTTCAAAAAAAATAGGTGTAAATCTTAAAGACATACACCTATCAACTCCAAATTTATTTTATTGAATCGCACTTACTGTTTCACCATCTTCACAACATGGCGCTTATCATTGCTTTCTAGCGTAACCAAGTAAATGCCAGACTGCAATTCACTTACATCAAATGTACCTGATCTGCTAATGTCGCTTTGAAAAACCCTTTTTCCTGACTGATCAAATATGGTCACCCTATTGTATGCTTCCCCACCTTGTATATTTATAATAGTTGACGCCGGATTAGGAGTCAATGTTATTGTATTCTCTTCAAGTTCGTTTGTACTTGTAGAAAATGTCCTTTCCCCTTCACCGAAGACTCTCAGCTCTGTAAGGCTTACCCACTGACCCGTGTAAACATCTGCACTCATGACAGTTATTCTTACATATCTTGCTTCAATACTGTCAATTGTGTTGATGATTGGCGTAGCAAGAGCTCCTTCCAGTCTATTACGTGTTCTGTCTACGATCATTGTGTAAGGTCCATCTACATCAAGCGCACCTTCTATAATGAATTGATATGCCCTGTCTTCGTAGCACGTCACCTCTGTCCGAGTGATCGTTATATTGCCTTCTAAATCTACGACAGCAGACTGTGGAAATTCTTGCACAGACCATCGTGTACCTGTACTATCATCTACAAGATTATCTTCATCATTGGGACCATCGGGTGCCGCACTGCCTACTACCGGCTGATTCAATGCCCAGTTAAAATCAGTAGATGGTGTTAGGACATGTATAAGCTCAGAATCTACATAACTGCCATCCTCTGTGGTTACTGTTATTGTGACTACACCCTCAGAAATAGCTGTTAAGACACCATTTTCATCAACTGTGGCTATAGTCGGATCATCAGATTCGAAAGACATATTGAGATTAGTCGCATCCGTCGGAGAAACAATTGCCTCTAATTCAGTGCTTGCTCCAACAGCAATAGCTCCGCTTATGTCTGCCAAGTCTACTCCAGTCACGCCTACCTGAACTTGCACAGATATATTTGTGCTCAAAGAAGTCCTTGCTCCTCCCTCATTATCATAAGCTCTAGCAGATATAGTATAATTTCCAGCATCTACATTAGGCCATGTAATTGCATAAGGAGGTGAAGTAACCTCTCCTAATTTATTACTACCGCCTTCAAAAAACTCAACCCTTGTTATGGAGCCATCAGAATCATCAGCTTCGGCAGTTATGGTGACATCACTGCCAGGTAAAAAATTTGTTCCGCTAGTAGGAGAGCTTATTACAACAGATGGAAAAAAGTTTTGCGGCGAACCGTCTTCTTCAAAAAGGTCATCAAAGTATGCAGTTGCCTCACCGTCATCTTGAAGATAAACACCCGCTTTCCAGTAACTTGGGAAAGTCCAAAAAGAAACATCCATATTCACTTTTTCTTCACCTTCAAAATCAATAATCATATTTCCATCAACCAATCTAATGTCACAATTAAAATACCCTCCTGGGTCTTCTCCAAGAGCGACATGCGTGGTATTCACTCCACCGTCATCAGTTTTGATGGCAGCCCATAAATTATTCGCAGGTTCTTTTGCGTTATGCTTATATATTCTTAGTAATGGTTTATTAGGTCCAGGACCTGCATTGGCATCATCGTGTATTTGCATGACAGTAACCTGATCGCAAGTCTGTTCTACGATATCAATTCGTCCATGTAGTGATCTGTTTTGATCATTCAGATTCCAATTCGTTTCGTGTCTAAGTTCTGTTCTTCTGCTATCACCTGATTGATTAAAAAGGATTTTATCTCCATCCACTACGTAAAAATACTCAGGATGGGTATAGCTGCTGTTAAGTCTATCAATTGACGCTAAGGTAGAGCTAGTAGGCGCTTGTAATTTACAGCCAGACAAAAATGGTTGGAATCTAGGTATGTCAGAAGGGGCAAGAAATTCTTCTGGAGGAGTTGGTTCAAAGTGTATCACATCTAAAGCGAAAAAAGATACTTGCGCAAATTCTCCTTCATCTCCAGCATTATTCTGATTATAATTTCCGGCTCTGTAGTACATCCAATCATTAGCAAAACCACTATCCGTCATATCTACTTCTTCCACCACATCAGGCTTTCCTTCTCTCATAATGGTAACGGTTAAGAGATTGCCTATTACCTTGATTTCGTAGCTAAATATTTCACCTAAAGCAATGCCATCTTCTGGATCAGGCTGATTATCACTTCGGCTGCCAATCATATCATACCACTGCTCAGGTCCTGTAGTAGGTTCGTGAGCGAAGTAAATAGAGCCTCTTTCATTATCTGGTAATTTGCGATAATATAATCTACATGGTTCGTCATCTGAAGCATGAATTTGCCCAACAATAGTACGACCCACCTTTCGAAATTCATCAGAAGTCTCAGAGACATGATCCACTTTTAATGTCGCAGTCATAACGCCATCTACTCCTCCAGCTGCTTCTTGATTAACCAGAGTAGAAGAAGAGAATACCCAGTTGTTTTTGTTAATCCCTTGTGTGCTTATGCGTGTATCTCCTCTGCGGATCATCTCTCTCAATTCTGTTCTAGGAAATGATGTATTTGTCGTAGTCCTCCCATTGTTTGGACACCAAAAGACCATGGCTCCGGTTATCGAATCTGTATAAAATTCACCTTCCTTTTGATAGCCATTAATCAATGCATCCTCATCTCTTTCTGTATTATTTGGTCGGGTTAATTTCCAATAAGAAAGATCGAAATTTCCACTTGGTGGAAGCGTGGGGTCTAAGTCTTGTGCGGAAGTAGGACTAACAAACAAATTCATTACTAATAGCAACATGACACCTATAAAGTAAGAATACAGATTAGTATAACCTGTTTGTTCTGACTTTATGAATGGATGTCTAAATAATACTTGCATATTTATTTATATTTTAAAACAAGAGAAGTCTATTTAAAATAAAGACGTGTTGAGTTCTATTTGGCTATTTATAATAGTCCAAAATTGGTCAACCAATCTATAAATGTACAATTTTAATACCCTATTTGTTTCAATTAGGAACGATTAATTAGGTAATTGTAAAGACATAGTTTAAGAAAAGGCTATGAGGCTATAAATCATAAAGCTATAAAGTTTGCAAGCTGATGAATTTAC
>CAYVFU010000001.1:79793-127295 GCA_964450495.1 uncultured Saprospiraceae bacterium
AGGCTATGAGGCTATAAATCATAAAGCTATAAAGTTTGCAAGCTGATGAATTTACGATTTAAGAAGTATGAACTATGATTTTTGGTATTTGCCAAATTAGAATACGCATCGTTCAAAAAAAAAGAGTCTTCCACCTACAGATGAAAGACTCTTTATTATTTACCTTAAATAAATCGACTAGTAACCAGGATTTTGTGTGAGATTAGGATTATTTGAAATTTCAAATGGAGGTATAGGTAGTAGGTAATCTCTGTTAGGATCAAAGTTAGTCGTTCCTTGGAATTCTGTTTCAAATCCATTAGGTCCGAAAACCTGATCTCCCAATCTTCTTCTAACTATGTCGTACCATCTTTTCTGCTCAAAGGCAAGCTCTAATCTTCTTTCTTCTAGAACATCGGCTACCGTAGCTCCTGAAATATCTGCAGGTACTGCACTTGGTTCACCGCTTCCATTACCATTTCTTGCTCTTTGTCTTATCATGTTGATGTATCCATCAGCTTCTCCTGTCCGGCCAATTTCTACAGCAGCCTCAGCCGCTATTAACAGCACTTCCGCAAAACGCATCAGCTGATAATTAGAATGAGAATCTCTACCTGACGTATTGGCTAAAGGTAAATCTCCTGCCATGGCTGTGTACTTTGAAATGTGTGGGCGATTGGCATTTCGACCATCTAGGCTAGAAAACTGACTGAAAACAAGCTCATTGCCACTATTGTCAAATGCCGTATCATCAAAATTGACTTCCTTTCTATAGTCTCCATCATCCCAAGTATCAAACACAGGTAAGGCTGGTACCATAACAGACCATCCTCCTGAAGCATAATATGTTGCTTGACCAAAGAATCCTGTAAACGCTGCTAGATAATCTCTTGATTCATCATTGATGTTAGTTCCGACAAAGTCAATTATGAAAATTGGTTCCAGAGATTCATCTGTATTTACTGCATGGAAGATATTACGATAATCCGGCTCCAATGCCAGGTTATATCTACCAGCATTATTGATAACGTCTGTTGCTTCATCATATGCCTGTTGGTATTCTCCACGTGTCAAATATACGCTTGCCAGATATGCACCAGCAGCTGCTTTGCCTGGAAGAGTTCTGTTGACTCTTGAATCAGGTAACCACTCCTTAGCAAACTCTAAATCTGCAATAATGTTTTGGTAAACGGTCTCCACATCTGTTCTTGCAGCCTCTGATGCTTCAGCAGTCGTAGTATTCTCGTCTAAGTAAGGTACATCGCCAAACAGTCTAACCAAATGGTAATAAGCAAATGCTCTAATAAAACGCGCACGCGCCTGTATCTCTTCACCAACTCCAGCTTCAGGTTGATCGATGAGTGACACTTCTTGGAGCGTCTCATTTGCAGCTCGTACGATTTGATACAGTCTAGGCCAGAAACTTCTCTCTGGATTACTGATATTTAGAATTAATGGATTGCTTGTTGACAGCGTAAATTGATCATGTTCAATTCTTTCTGCATTGGTACCAGGATTCCCTATGTCTACCATGTCAGAACGCAACATTAATGTCAAACCTAATCCTCTTGATATAAATGCTCTCGCATCTAAATGGCCATAAGCACCAGCAATCGTGGTCTCAACGGATTCCAGATTTAAAGTTCTTTCATCTGGGCCTAATTGGCTTCTAGGATCTTCTTCCAAATCAGAACACCCTATAATTGATAACGCAAATACCAGCGTAAATAGATATTTATACATTTTCATTTTTTTTTGTTTAAATGATTTAGAATTGAAGGTTTAGTCCAAAGGTAATTGATCGAAGGTTAGGATAATTTCCATAATCATGTCCAATGACCACATTATCGTCTCCTCTACTTTCTCCACCACTTCCGAAGTAACTTACCTCTGGGTCCAAACCAGAATAATTAGTAAACGTCAACAAATTTTGAGCGCTAACAGAAACTCTTGCGGCACTGAATCCTATATTATCCAAGATCCCAGTTGGCAAGCTGTACCCTAGAGCAATGTTCTTAAGTCTTACATAGCTACCATCTTCCACAAATCGAGAAGACCTCTCTCTGCCTCTAATTGCAGCTCTTGGGATATCTGTATCAGTATTGCTTGATGTCCAAGAATTTAAGACATCTGTAACACCATTACTGTCTCCATTATATAATTGGACAGCAGTAAGATTGAATATATCTCCTCCCACGGCTCCTTGGAAAAAGACATTCAAATCAATATTCTTATATGACACTGTATTGGCAACACCAAATGTAAAATCTGGATTTGGGTCACCTATGATCTGTCTATCATTATCATCAATCAGACCATCAAAATTGCCTTCGCTATCTGCTAGATCAGAAAACAATGGTTCTCCTGGAATGGCGTTACCATCTTCATCAAAGGATCTAGCTTCCAAAGCTGTACCTGCAGGAATACTGCCACCTTGGTATACACCTTGGTAATCAAGTCCCCAGAATTGACCAAGCGCTTCTCCTTCTCTTATGATGTAAGTCGTTGCACCAGAAAAATAACCTGGAGCTCCACTTCCTATCTGTTCTACACCTCCTGATAATTCTACCACTTCATTTCTGTTTCTTGAATAATTCAAATTTGTAGTCCATCTAAAACCACCTTTATTAATATTATTTGAAGTTATAGACAATTCAAATCCACTATTGTTTATGGATCCAACATTTCTTAACACATCTAAATCAGTGGTTCCTAAATAAAAATTAGACGCTCTATCAATAGCTAACAAGTCTCTAGTATCAATGTTGTAATAGTCTGCACTAAATGTTATTCTATCTTGAAACAAACCAACATCAACACCTACATTTGTTTGAGCTGACGTTTCCCACTTCAAGTCTGGATTAGCTTCACGGGCAAACTCTACACCAAATGCACCATCAACTTCTGCTGGTGGACGAACGGTAAATAAGGCAAGTGATTCATAAGGACCAATCGCTTGGTTACCTGTTAATCCCCAACTGGCTCTCAATTTAAGGTTGGATATAGTAGAATTATTTACTAGGAAACTCTCTCTCGACACCTTCCATCCAACTGCAAAAGAAGGGAATACTGCAAATCTGTTATTGGCTGCAAAGTTGGATGCTCCATCTCTACGTACAGTTGCTGTAAATAAATACTTGTCTGCCCAATCTAGATTAACACGACCAAAAACAGATTCGATTTTTGATTCTGAAAAACGAGAATCAACCGTACGCTGATCTATCTGGCCAACTTCTAAGTTGTGAGTTGCAAATACATCACTAAACAATTCACGCGCACCTGCTTCAAAGCCCTCTGTTGTATTTCTCTGAAATGAATGACCAGCTGTTGCTGTTACACTCCCAAGTCCAATTGGTCTTGTATACGTAAGGTAGTTTTCACTAAGCAACTGTGTTCTAGTTACGTTTTCCAAAAATCCACCACCTGCTGAAAGCACAAAAGTTTGTGGCTTAAAATATGATTGATTACTGCCTTGAGATCTTAAACCCAAGGTTGATTTGAAACTAAGACCTTCTAAAATGTTGATGTCAGCATAAACATTCGTTCTAGAATTGTCTGTCTTAGTATTGTTTGAAATCTGCGTTGCAACAGCCCAAGGGTTTTCTATATCATCTCCAACTGTGTTTTGGGAGAAATTTCCATCTGAGTTAAATCGTCCGACATCTGGTGCAAATCTAAAGGCCAGACCAACAACATCATCTCCTCCTCCATTTACCGAACCAATCGCATCACTACCAGACGATTGAGTAGAAACTCCATTTTGATCACTACGGCTGTATACACTATTCAACCCTATTTTAATTCTATCATTGATTTGTGCATCTACATTTGCCAAAAACTGAATTCTTTCAAAATCAGAATTGACAACAATTCCTTTTTGATCAAAGTAAGTCCCAGATATATAATAGTTGACATTATCACCTCCTCCAGATACTGATAATTGGTGATTCTGGGTGTTACCCATTCTGTATATTTCTTCTTGCCAATCTGTATTTTCTGTTCCTTGAGCATAGGGTGCATCGCCTGCATTTGTACGAATCATATTCTGGTATTGTGCAAATCCAGCTGCATCCAACAAGTCCAGTCTGTTTGTGGTTTCTTGAATAGAGTAACTAGAATTAAGCGCTAAAACCGGCTTACCTGCCTTTCCTTTCTTAGTAGTAACAAGAATAACACCGCCAGAACCTCTTGATCCATATATAGCAGTTGCAGAAGCATCTTTCAATATTTCTATTGTCTCAATGTCATTTTGTTGAGGGAATGCTGCTCCTACAAAACCATCCACCACAACTAGTGGATCACTACTTGCATTTAGTGAAGAACTACCTCTGACCCTAATAGAGACAGGTGCACCTGGTTCACCTCCGTTTTGGGTTTGTACTGCTACCCCAGCTGCACGACCTTGTAAAGCCTGACCAGCATTAAGTAATGGGAAAGCTTGTATGTCTTCAGATTTTACTGATGACACACTACCGGTAACATCACTTTTTTTCACCGTTCCATATCCAATGACGACAACTTCATCCAATATCTCAGTGTCTTGACCCATGGCCAAATTAAGAGTGCTCTGACCATTTACTGAAACGGTTTGAGTTTTGAAGCCAACATAAGAAATTTCTAATACAGCGTCGGAAGGAGCATCTATGCTGTAATTACCATCAATATCGGTAATTGTTCCAATACTGGTGCCTTGGACACTAACTGAAGCACCAATCAGAGCTTCACCGTTTTCATCGGTGATATTACCGCTGACCGTTTGTGCATTGGCACTTATGGTGACCAAGCATAACAACAGAACAAAAAGTCCCATTACCATCTTGGTATAACCAGTAAATTTTTTTTGTAAATATTTCATGTATAAATAGTTTTTAAATTTTCTTAAATAAGGTGTCCGCCTACAAGACAACCCTATAAAACAAGTCTAATTCTTTTTATGTCTGGTGACTATTATAGAGATACCTAAACATTTTCCTCTCTAAAATTGGTCAACCAATCATTAAAAGTACAACAATAGCAAATAATTGGCTAACCAATTTAAAGATATCCAAATAAATTCATGACAATTCTGATGTTAGTTAAAACAAGTCAACCACTATCACATTGGATTAACTAGATTACTAAACAATATTTTTATCGAATCATAAGCTTCTCCTTGAAGAGAATATCTTCACCATTTTGAATTTCAAGGATATAAATGCCATCTGCTAAATTCCTGTTAAGGTACTGATAATCAATTCCTTCAAAGATGAAATAATCGACAATACGACCTATAAAATCATAGACTCTCACCATGTAAGTGCCCATCTCTTTCATTTCGATGGTTAGTTCTTTATTGTGCGTAGGGTTTGGAAATACACGTATTTGCATTCGTTCTTCTATCACTTCCTCTTCCTCTACGAATGGTGGCGGATCTCCTCCTATTATGCGAAGTCTAGTAAAATTGGTATTTCCATCATTGTCTGTAGCAATAACCTGTAAATAATGGACTTCGTGAGAAAGATTCTGAATGATTGTTGTTAAATCAGTGAATGTATAAGGCGTTTCACTGGTCATAGCTACTGGCTCTCCATCGATAAGTACTTTCACATTTTGAATTGTGCCATCACTATCTGTTGCTTCCACAACTATATTACCGCCCTCCCAAGTAGATACATCAATAGCGTTTGTTGGACTTACAAAACTTACCATTGGTATGTCTCCATGAAAGCCACCATCAGAAAATTCCCCTTGGCCTCCCCAATTGGCAAGTAAATCATATATTTCAGTTGATCGTTGCTCAGGTATTGTGGTATCAGTAATGGCATTCTCACCTAATCTCTCTTCCAGTTGCTGCAAATAGAGGCTCCTTGGTCGCACAGGAGTACCCCAACTTTCCCAATAGCCTGCACCCGTTTGATTAGAGCCGTTACAACCAATGCCCCAATTCATTGAACCACGTGGACTGTCTACTCTAAACTCTCCACCATATGATTCAATATTCCAAAACATAGTCTGAGCACCTGCCCATCCATGTCCAGATCCGGAATTGCCTCGATTCCAAACTCTCATAGAACCTCCTCGGATGTTATCAAAGAGTGTTCCAGTGGCCCATCTGTGATGAGGTCCAATATCTGACAAGGCGCTTTCCGCTAACCCATCTAAAAAAACATTAGGTCCAGTAACTCGGGATCCTGTCGTAAAGTCATGACGCCCTTTTGATGAATAACACCGTTGGACCAAATTCCCTATTCCTTCTTGGATAGCATAAGGATATCTTCTTCCTCCTGTAACTCGAGATTTGGGATCAATATAGGCGCAATCTTGTACTGTTGTAAAATTTGCATCGTCAATATTTACAGTACTATAAGCAAGGTATTGGCCTGTAACTTGCTTCACCCAACAATTTTCTGAATCTTTTAATCTGACGGCAGTCCAGGCATGAGATTCGTCGGTGTCTCTATCATAGAAAGATTGGATTCTCATGTTTTCTATACCACAGTGGCTGATACGTCTTGATGATTCAACTTTTGCAATTACCCCTCCGCCATACACATGCTCAATAACATCCACAATGGGTATATTGACCGAAATCGTATTGCCAGATATGGCTGTGATTATTCGCTCATGATCAATAGCATAGCTACTTGGTGTCCATCCAGAACAATCAATTTTTTCTTCACATAAAGGCTCTTGATCCATACCCAACTCATCTATCCAAAACTGGTTTGGTGTTCTAGTTACCGCTATATTATCTCCAACACTGTATGCAGAGGCATCTTCAACTTCAAAAGAATCTGACCCTACAGGTACATAATCAGTTGTAATCACTTGTAATGACTCTGCATCTTTAGTAATGCTTCCTGAACCTAAAATGCTGATAACATTGTATTCAATTCTGGGATTTGCATGAAGGACTGTTCCATTCAATCCCTGTCCTTCACCTCTCAACACTACTCCAGATTCTCTGATTGCTAAGAGGTTGTCTAAGCTGTAATGACCTGCCTTAATTAATACTACCCCTCTAAAACCATTATGGTCTGGTTCTAATGCTTCTACTTGTTTTATCGCTGCTTGTATTCTTGGCGCGTCATCTCCTTCCTCAGGATTAACTACAGCCTCTATAGAAATATCAGTCGGCAGTGATACTCCGCCCCCCATATAGCCAGCATGAGAAAAATCTGGAATGATATTGACAGCATTTGAGCGCTCTGTCATAGAAAAAGGAACATAGGTCAACGAGCCTTGATCTAGGTAGATTAATTCTGAGGAATTTTGGCATTGAGCAAGGTAGACCGCTAATACACTTAAACATACAAGAATTAATCGATCAACAATCATGACATAATATTACAAATACCTGATCAAAACGCAAATGAATAAACTCATATCTAGAGCCTATTTTACCGTTTACCAATAGTATGGTTAAAAGTGAAGTTATACTAGTTTGGCAACAAGTTAAAAGAAAGTAGGAAAAAAAAAAGAGGAACACCTAAGTAGGCATTCCTCTTTTCGAATATGGAAATCTAATATTCCATATTTATTTTCTAAACTGTTTATTCGTCTTCGCCAACTGTTGCTTCCGAACTGTTAGGGTGATATGGAGAATCAAGATTCACTTCAGGATTCAAATCATCACCAGCTACTCTTCCTTGGAAATCATCTTCGAAAACAATTGTTTCAGAACCTGAATCTGACGAATAGATTATAATGTCGTCAACATGATACACTCCGTCATTAGTAGCTGAATTTGAATTGTACTTCCACTGGAAATTAGCAGCACCGTCAATGACAGCAGCTAAGTGACCCTCTACATCTCCGTCTCCACCGTTAGTCGTGCTTATTGCATCTGTGATTACTGTTTCTCCACCAATTGAAACAGAGTACAGAGGAGCACTCATAAAATCAGCAGCCCAACTTATTTCAATAGGAACCCATACATCTGGAGCGCCTTCTGGGAAATTAGCTGCAGCAATTGCATCATCTGACGCGCCTTCTCTGAATTCGTGCGGTGCATTGTCTTTAAGTCTTACTTCGACAAGTGCAAAATCACCTGTAGTAGAAGAACCAGCAACATTAATAAATGCATCTCTAATGTCCATATCTACAGGACCTTCAGCAACTCTGTACATAAAAGTCAGCCTTCCTACTTGGATTGAATCCACTAATAATCTAAGCTCACCAGTATCATCGTCTCTTGTATCAGTAATAACGGCATATCTGTTCTTAGGTGCAGTAACCTCGATAGTTTCTGTGGTAGAATCTGATTCACCATCTGTAGCAGTTACAGTCAAAACGACGTTGTAAGTACCTTCATCAGAAAAAGTAAATGTAGGACTCTCTTCTGTAGAAGTACCGTCACCACCAAAGTCCCAAGATGAAGTAAAAGATCTGTCAGTAATTCCATTAACTACAGAATTGTTTGTAAAACTGTATGTTAATGAATTATCAGCGTCGACCTGAGATGTGAAACTAGCCACCACAGTAGATGGGTCTGGGTCTGTTTCTTCTGGTACATCTGGGTCATCATCACCACAAGAGGTAATAACCATAAAAGACAATAACAAGGACATCATAAATAAGACGTTCTTACTTAATAAATTTTTCATTTAAGCTTTTTTTCTATGTATAAAAAATATGTGATAAAACTGTTTACATGTTTACGTTTCAACCAGAATTGAACTCTCAGGATAAAATGGTTCTTCTTCTGAGCCTCTTTCAAATACAGACTATATCTCTACTTGATATAACAAATTCATATAAATAATTGGTCACCCAATTTATGCTGAACTAATTGAACGTCCAAGAATTTTGTTTCTTTTTTTACCTTTTATATAGTTAAATAGACGACTAATGCTAAAATAAAGAAGTATTGAAGAAACATTTAAAAGGCTCATAGGAATGTACTAAACCATTGATTTAACGCATAAAACTCAGGTCTTAGTACAGGAACAAAAATATTTACCTAAACTCTCTAACGATGGAAAATGACCACATGTATATGTATTAGTCCAAATAACTTTAGTACCGATTAATGTGTAATCACCAATGTTTTAGAATCACTCCATTCGTCAGCAATTAACTTATAATAATATGTACCAACTCCACCTATCTGGTCAGCGCGCAGAGAATAGCTGTGATAACCTGCGGAATAAATACCAGTCGTATTGAATACTTCTTTACCAGTAATATCATAAATTCTCAAGGTCAATGATTCATTTTCTTGTGGGACGTAAAAATCAATTAACGTTATCTTGGAAAATGGATTCGGACTGTTCTGGCCTAATACATATGTGTTTGCAGGATCTTTCTGCATGTCTAAAGACACAGATTTTACGTCAGCATTACCATTGACTACTTCAGAATAAATAATGTTATTTGCTAATGTTAACATTTCTAGGTCTTTATCAGAAACAGCATTTGCAAATTGTAGACTGACTTCAAAAACCACCGGTAAATCTTCATCTGAATGCCAACTTATTCCTACTGTTGAATTATGAACATGGTAGTTATTAGTTGTTAAGCCTAATGGTGATTGAACATCTACCAAAGTATTAGCTCCTGTATTCAAAGCAAACTGAATTGCCTTAATAGACTCTTGTGCTATTTTCAAATTAACTTTAGTTGCATCAGTAGGCACTTTAGAAATAACCATTGTTGATGCTTCTTTGTATCTAATTTCTGAATTAGATAGATTTGAACTGACTGCAGTGTTATTCAAATCGCCAATTTTGACTCCTATGAAATCATTATCGACACTATCTCCTGATAGATTTTCAATAAATCTATTTTCTGCGAACGGCCAAGGGTTAGTTTCATCTAAGAACCCGTTGTCCGAGTTTATAAATCTCCAGCTCTCATTAAATTCAAAACCATCGACTTTTCCAAGTATTAATTCTCTTGCTTCAACAATATCTGCTACTGAGACTCCACCATCATAATTGATATCTGCTGCTATAATTTTATATGGAGATTCCAAGAGTTGTGTTTGGATAATGTGCTGTTGCATTAACAGTAAATCAAACGTAGAAACACCATTGCCGGGATTTAAATTATTCTCTGCTGAGATTTCGTAATTAAAATCTTCTCTATTATTATTGAATAGATATTCGCCTTCGTCTCCAACAAGGACTGATTTTGGATACTCCTCTTGGTTGGAGTTTAACGTGATGATTGTATTCATTATTGGTTCGCCAGATTCTCCATACACATTTCCAGAGACCAAGAAATTTGAAGCTCCTTGATCTACTTGTGCTTCTTCACCACAACCTCCTGATATTTGAATGGAAGATTCGCAAAAATCTCCATTGCCGTTGGCATCAAATACCCACATATCTACAAAAACTAAAGTTCCTGAATCATCACATGTCAATACAAAATTACCTTGATCCTCAAATCCATCTTCTCCAGGCATAATCGGTGTCACTCCTTGATCAACAATCACAAATCTAAGTTCATCTGCATCTGTACAGTTATCAAAACTTCCCAAATCTAAGTCAGCTGGCCACACAACAACTTCTTCGGTTCCATTTGGAATATTGGTAGAGACGCCAGCTATACAAATTGGTGTTGGTAATGTTTCATCGCCAAATTCTACAGTTGTAATCGCAGTCGTTTGGTTACCGCAACCGTCTCTTGCAACCCATTCGATTTCGTGAATATCACCTGGAGAGCCTAAACCTGTATTCATTTCAATAATAGACCCATTGCCAATTTTAATGTCAATAGCCAAGTCATTTTTGAATACTGTTACTTGCCACTTTATCAAATCTGAATTACCAGCAGCTTCACCACAAAAATCAGTAACAGTTGCTGTGATGATATCTTGACCAGTACAAGAAGTTGCATCGGTTTTGGATACTGCTCCACCAGTAGTCAGGACTACATATGAGTCGACAGCATCTATTTCTGGACTTGCGTCATCAATCACTTTCACGATTTGATCGAAGGTATAGTAGCCATCTTCTTCAACATCTTCATATGCGAAATAAACTGGACCATCAGCCAAAGCACCATTCCCTGGACATTCGGCACAGACACCCTGAGCCCAATCTTCGACTGCAATAAATGTATCAGATGAAGAATCATTATCATCATCAACACCTGAACCATTAGCCTCCCACTTACACCAATCAATCACTGTCCATCTATTGATTAATTTGAAACACGCATCTGAAGAAAAGATAGTGTCTTGCTCGACGCTACTTGCAATTAAGCTACATTCTGAAACACACCATACAGGTTCGCCATAATCTTCTTCTGATATAGAACATATTTGAACTGCTCCCATTTCAATAGATACATCATCAGTAACTCGGACTTCATTTTCGTCATCACATTCTAGATTACGTCCTATGTGTATCTCTCCATTGAAGTGTCTTGGCCATTTAATGGAGTAAGGATCGATACCAACTTCACTAAGGTCTATAAGTATAATTTGTTGACAGAATGGATCACCAGAAGAAAACTCTCCGGAACCATCTCGATCAATATACCATTCTCTGATAATTTGATCTACACCACAAGCTCCTGACAATTCCGTTTCTTGTATCATTTGGATCTGAGTCTCTTCAAGTTGACAGTGAGTGCCAGATAGAATAGGCTTAGTCATTGAAGATAGATCATCACTACAATCTACAGTGACAGACTCGCATACTAAAGAAGATTGGGTCTTATCTTCTACAATGACAGACACCGTACATGAATTAGCATTTCCTGCTTGATCTGTCACGAGCATTTCTACCATTACGGCGGACCCCACATCTTCACAGCAGAATTTAACATAGTCTCCAAAAACTGGGGCATTAGCCACAACGATTGAATCTAAGCATTCTCCTGTTTTATCGTCTGATGATATACATTCATAAACTGGAACACATTCATCAAAACAACAGCCATTGACTCTGCGTACTTGAATCTCTATTTTACCACAACCACCATCGTGACTTCCACCATCAAATGATGCTGCTTCTATTCGACCACCGCCGCCATTATCATTTAGCATCGCAGATGTAAGGGACACAGCAATGTCACTATTGCAAACAGGGACAGGTGGCACTAAATCAGTGACAACTATCATTACCGTATCCTTGGCTACATTACCACAATCATCAGTTACATCTAAGAACGCTAAGATTGGCTCATCTGTCAACCATAAGTCCACAGCATAACCATCCACAACTCTTCCTTCAGAGACTGACCATGATTCTGTTAATTCGGAATTGTCACAATTATCTGTGTGTGCTAATTCTGGGAGCTCATAGATTGCCGCGCATGTCCATGGATCTATACTAAGTGTGATATCATCCGCTTTTTCTATAGTAGGCGCAACATCATCTACCACCTCAATATTCTGATTCAACATTATTCTAGATTCTCGTCTACACCAATCAATAATGGACCATTCTCTTATGATTTTCTTACCGCTTGCACATGTTTCAATAACCACATCAGAATATTCGATTAATACATTGCAAAGATTTGAGTCTAATAAAATAGGTTCAAATTGATCTACAGGGTTTAATCCTTCTCTAACGCACATCATCGAATCTCTTCGTTCTTTTTTAACTATATCTAATAAGACCCATAGATCATCCACTACCACTAACTCTTGTACAGTATCAATAACGACATCATAATGAACAACCACCTCTTCTAGACAAATGGTATCATTTATAGGTTTGCTAAAGTCAAAATAGTGCGGATATGCTAAGGTGCCATCTTCAGTTAATTCTAGTATTGCTTCGGGAGTAACATCATCGCCACATTCTAGCAAGACCGTTCCTGGCGCAACGATATCATCATCATCTAAATTAATTGGTAATTCGATATAGGCTTGAGTAAGTATTTCTTCTTTGACTGTTTCACCGTGTAATGAAAATTGGCCGGATATTGTGACAATATGTACAATGCCATCGCACATATCCCCACTTATTTCAGTATCAATAATTAGATCGCCAATTAATGTTGCATTACAAGCTACATCTAGAATATCTTCAATCTCTTCAGGAGAAATAAATTCGTCTGGATACTCGGAACCACAAATCGTCTCACACGGAGGCAAACATGATCCAATTTCAATATGCAAACTGTAATCGCCAGTTGCTTCACCATTTGCAATTGACACATACACATCATATTCACCATTCACTTGAACTAAATCTGTAAGTGGAGTAACTCCAATGACTCCAGTTGGAAATGAAAATGGAATCACTGATCCATCTTCAACATTTACAAAATACAGTTCTAGATTAACGTATTCTATATCCAGTTCTGCTCCTTTTGGTGCCTTATTGTACCTGAAACCAGAATTGCCAATGACAAAAGCATCCTGACAAGTCCCATCAGTAATAATTACTGTTCCAAGTAAATCAGCACCTCGTATAGGATCATCATTATTTCCTAGTAATTCATTTAAATTTGTATCGTCGCCGTCACCAATACTTCCTGATTCATCAACTATATTGCCGAGAATAAAATCACACGGGCTATCTAAGTCTGGAATTACATTTGACTCGATCAAAATTTCTCCCCAACAAGTATTGCCACATAGATCTGCTATGGTGTAATTAATTGGTTGTCCTGATTCAATATAGATGGAGAAATCTATACTGTCAAATACAGTCTGTGGATCCGTTGAAAATCCAAATTGGCCATCTTCTAAACTCAGAAAATATTTGGTGTCAGCAGGAGCCTCTAGTAAAAAATCAGGAGTTAAGCCATCACATTCAGAATTCAAAGAAACATTTATTCTGTCGTTGCAGACTAATGCATTAACTTCTCCTCTTTCAATAGAAATAGTTTGGACATAGATTCCTGTATTTCCGCATTCATCTACGGCAGTGAACGTTCTGATGATGAAACCAATAATTCCACCTGGATAAACAGTTCCATCAAAACCTTCATACACATCTTCGAAAGTCACAGTGACAGTATTAGTTGTCCCATCTATTGGCATACATGAATCTACCACTACAGCTAACCCTCCAGTTCCGTCTGGATCACAGGCATCTGTGCAATTTATAGTCACGTCTGGAGGTCCTTCTAAAACAGGGACAATGTCATTGACAATCGTTATAATTTGAGTTTCTTCAATTGTATTTCCACAGCCATCTGTAATGATAAATGTTCTTTCTATGGTAGCATCTCCAGGGCAAGATCCACTAATGATTACATCTGTGCTTGTAAATGTCGCGTCAAGCATACACATACTTGCCTGAATATCTGGTGTACCTGTCACTGCTTGAGATGTGTCGTCTCCACAACTTAAAATTAAATCTGGTGGAAATGAAGCTGCAGGTAAGCCTGGTAATAAGTTAAATATTTGTGTACACTCATTTGAATTGCCACATATGTCTGATGCCTCATAAACGATTGATACTTGAAAAATGTATGGGCAATTTCCAGGTAGTGTGTCAATTGAAACCAAATCAAAATTGACAATACCACAATTATCTGATGCTTGTCCGCCAGCAGCTATAAAATCTGCAGCGGAGTCATAAGTTGGGATTGGATCACCGCACTGCAAATCTGCTACAGGTGGACAAACCAAAACAGGTGGTTCTGAATCAGTTTCAACGGTAAATGTCAATTGATCTACATTACAAGCTGGGAATGGAATATCCGGATCTACTACAGTAAGTGTGATTGTATTTGCTGCTGCGCAATTGTCAAACACATATGTGCCTAACTCTGTACCAGATGTGCTGCCATCTCCAAAATCCCATGTGAATATTAAATTATCAGATGGGAAATTATCTTCTGATGAAGAGCCATCATAAGTCAACGTTAATGTACATGGATCAAAATCGATGGTCGCGATTGCTTCAGGGGTTTCGTAAACTGTAACCATACCCACTACCTCTGTATCCGTACAACCAAATTGGTCTTCTATTGAAAGTGTCACGGTGTATATGCCAGGTGCAGTATACACATGCGAAGCAGTTGGTGTCATGTAATCACAAGTTGGAGTACCGATACCAACATCCCAGCAATAAGTCAACGCATCGCCTATACTTGCACTTGCATCTAACACAATCGCATCTCCAAGACAAATCTCATCTACAATAGGTAGCGAATTTATGGAAGCAGGATTATCTACTAAAACTTCTATGGTTTGTGTACATTGGGTTAAGCCACAATTATCACTTATCGTAAATGTTCGAGTGATTAGTTCTTCTGCAGGACAGCCTCCTGGTCCAACATCGTCGATGAAGGTAAGTATTGGATTGGGGTTGCACTCGTTAGTGCTTATTAAAGGTTCTCCAAGATCTGCAGGAGTCATAGGTTCGCCATCTACAATAGTAACAGTAGCAGGTGGGCAAATAACTGCAACCACATCACAAATTATTATTTCTACAGATGTCGTCACTGGGTCTAATGGGCAAGGACTATTTGGAGCTGATACTGTGACAAAGACGGTAAATACTCCAGGATTGGGGAATGAGAAGGTAACCACCGGTGTAGTCGTAGTTTGATCTATAACACCGTCTCCATCGAAGTCCCACTCATATTGTAAATCTGGAGCACCAGAAGAACCTGAAGCATCTAAAGTGGCAGCTTGCGCAAAACAAGTAGGTGGAGGATCAGCCAAGTCAGCAGTTAAAACCGGTGGATCAGTGTTTATCACATTTATCCTTTGGACACATTCGCTAATGCCACAATCATCTGCAATTATAAAAACTCTCGATATTACTTCTTCTAGGTCACAATCACCAGGCCCGATATCATCATTGATGGTTATTTGAACATCGGGATTACAAGCTGTAGCAGTGACTATTGGTTGACCTAAAGTCATGGTATCGATTGGATCCCCTTCATTAACATCAACAATTGGTATTGGGCACACTACTTCAGCAGGTCCACAAATAACTACGTCGATAGATGTTTGAGCAGGATCACATTCACCAGATGGGTCAACCACAGTTAATATTACTGTAAATGTACCCTCCAGTGTATATGTAAAACTGGCAGTAGGTACTGAAGTCACAAGATCTGCAAGACCATCACCGTCAAAGTCCCATTCGTAATCGATATTTTGCCCAATAGATGAGGATGCATCAAAATCTACAGTTTGACCTAAACAAGATGGATCAACTGCTATTAAATTTGCAACTAAATCTTCTGGACACATAGTACAAACTATTGGATTTCCAGCTGCTGCAGTTTCTTCGCTTATACAATCAGTAGCAGTACATCCCTCTTGGAAAACTATGGTAAATGACCCTCCATCACCTGCTGTATTTGAAGCGTCATAATAGTCGATACTAATTTGAGTGACGCAATCATCAAAGGTTACGGAGAACATACCTAAAGTGGCTGGACCTCCTCCTGGATAATTAACGTTAGGGTTGTTTGAACCAAAAATATTTGCTCCAGTTTGTGTCACACCCATACCAATTGTATTGACTACGTAAGTAACAGGTCCATTTGGTCCGGTAGCTGTGAGTAGCATTTCATCATCTCTATCTAAATCCCAAAGATCAATTGTCAAATTACAAACAGGCATATCAAAGTTGTACAGATTATTTACAGAGTTATCTATTTGTCCACAGACATCCTCTATACATTCATGAGAGACACCTGTGCTTATTCCAACATCACCAGTTGTTTGACTTGCTGTTATTTCATTTTCGTCGAGTGTGCTTGAACCATTGAATGTTTGCATGATAGTGAGTGTTGCTCCACCAAGCATCACATTCCCCATATTTACTTGATCAACTGCGTCCATAGATGGATCAAGCCCTGATACATCTGCAACAGCACATATCTCTTCGACACAGCGTACGATAAAAGGTGTAGGATAAGTAGGAACTGTGGAATCAAACGTGGTTCCACCATCAATAGAAAATTCAATCATAAACCCATCCGGACAAGGAGCTATATCGTAAAATCCGTCAGCCACAGGATCACATGTATTTTCTGTAACCGTGACAATTGGGGGTACTGCATTACACTGACCATATACCGTTTTTTCTAAAATCAAAAATAAAAAAGCTGATATGAGAAGAGCTTTTGTGAGAAGAGTTAAATTCTTCATAGTTGGTTACTAATAGTTACATTCGGTTTGTTACATCACCTTACTAGTCTAAATTTACTAATACTATTCAACCTAACTAAATACTGGCACAACAATGATGGTATAGCTTAAAGAACACTGTTTTAACTAATATATACGCAATTGATAATAAGATAATTACATAGTCATACAATGACGTAAATGTTTATGATTCCTATCTCAGCTACTATAGTAGCCAGGTAATACTGATCATTTATGTTTTGTAAGTATAACCCATTTGAACAATGATAAATTAGATATTATTCAAATCTTGCTTTTGACTGTAACTACCAGATACTTTTATCTTTAATACATGAGACCAATCCATCCTGCTTTTCAAAACCTACTTAATCACAAAGATGAGTCATTAATTATGCTGTACCACCAAGTGCGTAAAATCATACTAGACATCCACCCAGAAGCGAATGAACTTCTATATTACACGCACGCACTGACATCAGTTTACTCTATTACAGAAAAAATGGGTGATGGCTTTTGCCACATACCGATATACACAAATCACCTGAATCTCGGATTTAATAAAGGGAGTTTGCTTAAGGATCCCAAAGAGCTTTTGGAAGGGACTGGGAAATTTATCAGGCATATTCCAATAAGGGAATTGTCTGATTTGGAAAGTACTGGAGTGAAGAAATTGATCGAAACAGCAGTTGCGTTTAGTATAGCTGATGTGGACGGAGATAGTTATTCAACTGGGTTGACAATCAATAAAATTAAGCACTGACTTTAAGGCATCATACAACGAAACATATGGCATTCCTGGAAAAGGATAATCAAGATTATGGAATAAACATGATGCGCTAAATGTTTTACACTTTCAAACAAGTGAACTGAGCTATCAATCTCAATTTTCATTACGACAGATAATATGGACATATGATGATAATTCGATTGCTTGAATCTTATTAGCTATTCATTATCAGCAATTTAAAGACTTGAGTCTTTCTAGCAATTTATTTATTATTACGACAGCTAAGACCATTTTAGAAAAACAAGGGAACGTATTTTGATCGATGCTTAATCCTAACATTATGTATATTTGTTTTCTTAATTCAGAAACATTTAATACAAATATATGTCAACTGCTTTAACTCTTTTCGATAAAGTGTGGGATGCTCATGTTGTTAGAAGCATTGAGAATGGTCCAGACATTCTATTTATTGATAGACATTTCATTCACGAAGTAACAAGTCCCGTTGCATTTCTAAATATGGAAAAGCGAGGGATGAAGGTAATGTACTCCAATCGGACCTTTGCAACCGCAGACCACAATACGCCGACAATAAATCAGCACTTACCTGTAGAAGATGAGCTTTCTGCTACGCAGTTAAAAGCATTAGAAAGCAACTCGGCTAAAAATGGAATCTCGCATTGGGGATTAGGTCACAAGAAAAATGGTATTGTCCATGTGGTTGGTCCAGAAAATGGAATCACATTGCCAGGTATGACTATTGTTTGTGGTGACTCACACACATCTACTCATGGTGCTTTTGGTGCTATTGCTTTTGGAATTGGAACATCGGAAGTGGAGATGGTACTGACTTCACAGTGTATCATGCAAAGCAAGCCAAAGAAGATGCGCATTGAGATTAATGGTGAATTATCAGATGCCGTACTTCCTAAAGATGTTATTCTATACATTATATCAAAAATTTCAGCCAGTGGCGGGACAGGTCACTTTGTCGAATATGCAGGTGATGTGTTTGAAAATATGTCTATGGAAGGTAGAATGACAGTCTGTAATATGAGCATAGAGATGGGCGCAAGAGGAGGTATGGTCGCTCCAGATGCTAAAGCAATTGACTATCTGGAAGGAAGAGAATTTGCACCAAAAGGTGAAGATTGGAATAAGCTTGTTGAGTATTGGCAAACACTGAAAACTGATGAAGGTGCTGAGTATGACACCATACATGTCTTCGACGCAGCTGACATTGAACCTATGATAACCTATGGGACCAATCCTGGTTTGGGAATAGGAATTTCAAAACAAATTCCTGACCCTAATGACGTACTTGATGGGCAGGCTTCTTATGAAAAATCACTTGATTATATGGGTTTTGGCGTTGGTCAAAACATGATTGGCAAACATGTAGATTATGTCTTTATGGGCAGTTGTACAAATGGTAGAATTGAAGACTTTAGGCAATTTGCAAAAATAGTTAAAGGCAAGAAAAAGGCAGACAATGTCACGGCATGGTTAGTGCCTGGGTCTCGACAAGTAGAGGCCAAAATAAAAGAAGAAGGCATCATGGATATTCTTACATCCGCAGGCTTCGAACTAAGACAGCCGGGCTGCTCTGCTTGTCTAGCAATGAATGATGATAAAATTCCTGAAGGAAAATATGCCGTGAGTACATCCAATAGAAACTTTGAAGGAAGACAAGGACCTGGCGCACGAACCATGTTGGCAAGTCCACTCGTGGCAGCAGCGGCAGCAGTCACTGGAAAAATTACTGACCCAAGAGAACTATTAAACTAAAATACTATGGCTTACGATAAATTTAATACACTTACAAGTTCAGTAGTTCCAATGCCCATTGAGAATGTGGATACAGACCAGATTATCCCTGCTCGTTTTTTAAAAGCAGTAGAGAGAAAAGGCTTTGGAGATAATTTATTCAGAGATTGGAGATACAATAGGGACGGAAGTCCAAAAGAAGATTTTGTTTTGAACAATCCAATCTATAAAGGAAAGATACTGGCAGGAGGTAAAAACTTTGGCTGCGGATCCAGTCGTGAACACGCTGCATGGTCTGTATATGACTATGGATTCAGATGTGTGGTCAGCAGTTTCTTTGCTGATATTTTTAAAAATAACTGTATGAATATTGGTGTGCTTCCAGTAACAGTAACGCCAGAATTCTTGGATAAACTATTTTCAGAAATTGAAAAAAATCCAGCAACAGAGTTAACTGTTGACCTGCCAAATCAAGAAATCACACTAAATGCAACGGGAGATAAAGAATCGTTTGACATAAGTGACTACAAAAAAAATAATCTTCTAAATGGCTATGACGACATTGACTATCTTAATGCAATGAAATCAGACATCGAAGCATTTGCCTCTTCACGACCGTTCTAATTTAATGGGAAGATCTATCCAAATCATGGACACAACTCTCCGCGATGGAGAGCAGACACGAGGCGTGAGTTTTACTTCGAATGAGAAATTAACCATTGCTAAACTATTGTTGAATGAAGTCAATGTAGACAGAATTGAAGTTGCATCTGCACGAGTGTCATCTGGAGAATTAGATGCAGTTCAGAAAATAACGCAGTGGGCTAAAGAAGCAAATAAATTGGACAAGATCGAAGTGTTGACCTTTGTCGATGGCAGACAATCTATCACCTGGATGGAAGCTGCTGGGGCTAAAGTCATGAACTTATTGACCAAAGGATCGCTTAACCATTTAAAACATCAATTAAAAAAATCTCCAGCCGAACATCAAAGTAACATTAAAGAGGTACTTGACTACGCTAAAGAATCTGACATAGCAGTCAATGTTTATTTAGAAGACTGGAGTAATGGCATGCGTAATTCTAAATCATATGTCAAGGAGATGTTGGCTTTCTTTTGCGACAGTAATGTGGAAAAGATATTGTTACCTGATACGCTAGGTATTTTGACTCCACTAGAAAGCTATGACTTTATTTCTGAGATAATCGAAGAATTCCCAGACTGTCATTTTGATTTTCATGCACACAACGATTACGACTTAGGCACTGCAAATGTATATGAAGCCGTACGAGCAGGAATTCATGGTTTGCATTTAACGGTTAATGGTATGGGTGAACGTGCAGGTAATGCACCATTAGCTTCTGCAATAGCAGTATTGAATGATTATGGAGACGACATACAGCTTAATGTCAATGAACAAAATCTCTATTCTGTATCTAAGCTAGTCGAGAATATTTCTGGCTTACGAATACCGGCGAACAAACCAATTGTAGGTTCCAATGTCTTTACTCAAACAGCTGGTGTGCATGCAGATGGTGATAAGAAAAATAATCTGTATTTCAGTGATCTGATGCCAGAGCGATTTGGAAGAACAAGAGAGTATGCCCTAGGTAAGACTAGTGGCAAAGCCAATATTGAAAATAATTTAACTGAACTTGGCATTAGCCTATCAGATGAAGATCTAAAAAAGGTGACACGCCACATCATAGAATTGGGTGACAAGAAAGAGACTGTTACCAAAGATGATTTGCCTTATATTATTTCTGATGTGTTGAATCAAGGGAGCATTGAAGAGTACGTGAAGGTTATTAAATACGTATTGACACATGCATCAGATCTTCAACCCTCTGCCACAATTAAAGTACAAATCGGCGAAGAAGTCATAGAACGTAGTGCTCAAGGAGATGGTCAATATGATGCCTTCATGAATGCGTTAAAAAAAATATATAAGCAGAAAAATCTAGTCCTTCCTACCCTATTGGATTACAGTGTCAGAATTCCACCAGGAGGAAAAACGGATGCTCTTTGCGAAACCTTCATTACTTGGAATCATGGGCCAAAAGGATTAAAAACAAGAGGTTTGGATTCTGACCAAACGGTATCCGCTATAAAAGCCACACAGCGAATGCTAAATATTATTACGACACTATAAATTTTCATTTTCATTTCTTGCATATTTTTTTTGTGCTCTTTAACTTTGTCAAAGTAGCCAATAAAATGAGTTCGTTCTGTGAAGAGGGTTCGCACAACAATTGATTATAACGAGACAGGAACATATACGGTCAATCAAGTAACCGAACGCTATTACCACAAGTGTTATGACCAACAGAAAGGGCCTTTCATCAAGGCACTTCATCAGTCTTCTTATCAAATTTGCAATGTATATACGAATCGAAATTCTACCTTGACAGCTTTCAAAAAGCTCAATGGAGAACGAGCTACAAATCAGGTATTTCTTGATACTGAAAACAGATATATCCCAATAAAATATAGAAGTACGATTAGAAATCAAATCCAGTTTAATGACCACTTTAATTGCCATGGTTATACCTTCTTAGACGCTCAGTTTTGGTTTGAACTAAATAATAAATCTGTGGAGATTATTATTAAGGATGATAATTACAAATCGTGTCAATTAGAAGAGCTTCGGAATAATGGTATTTGTTTGTACTATAATCACGAAGGTCAATTAATCCACTCCGCTAGAATGGTTAATGGATACATACTTTCTAAATTTGGAATAAATCATGTCATAACCAACGGGCAAGAGGATATTTTATCCAGATACCCAAAAATAGATCATAATCAAACCATGTATTTTAATCCAGGACTTTAAGGCGCACTTCGACTTTCTTGAGTATTAAATCTTGTTAAAATAGTAGACTTCAAACCAGATTTCATTTTGGAAAAAATAAGAATTAGGAGAGCAACGAACCATACTAAAAAGTGATGTAACGAACTCACGAAAACAAGCAAACGAACCATAAAAAGTGAACCATTTAACGTCCAAAAATAATTACCTTCGCGTCAAATTTTACTAAGATTTAAACTTACTTAGGTATTCATGTCAACATTATCATCAAGAGTCAAAACAGCTATTAGAGAAGTGCCCAATTTTCCAATACAAGGGGTCAGTTTTAAAGACATAACTTCTCTTTTACTTGATGCTTCTTTGTCTAAAGAAGTAAGCGATCGATTCATAGAGGAAGCTAGGAAATTAAACATCGATGCATTGTGTGCAATAGACAGTAGAGGTTTTATATACGGGACTAGTATCGCACAAGCTCTTGATATACCCATGATACTCATCCGAAAGAAAGGAAAATTACCAGGGACAACCATCGCACATTCTTACGACTTAGAATATGGATCTGCGACAATTGAAATGCATGCAGATGATTTGCCTAAAGGAAGTCGAGTCTTGATTCATGATGACTTGCTGGCAACTGGCGGGACAGCAGCTGCCACAGCTCAACTGATTGAAGCCGCCGGTAGCGAAGTCGCGGGGTTTTCATTTATCATAAATTTGAGTTTTCTTCCAGGGCATGAAAAAATCTCAAGCTATGCTTCAGAAATCTTTTCTTTGGTAGAGTATTAGTATGTTTGCCCCCATTCAAAAAAGACAATTAGTTAAAATATAATCAATCACCAATGGATATTAATATAGCAGTTTTAGCAGGAGACGGAATCGGACCAGAAGTCATCGATCAAGCCATCAAAGTTGTCGATGCAGTAGCTGGTAAATTTGATCATCAAATCAATTACACCCATGCCATTACCGGTGCGCATGCGATTGATGAGGTGGGAGATCCATACCCTGAGGAGACTCATAACATTTGTATGAAGTCTGATGCAGTATTGTTTGGTGCTATTGGTCACCCCAAATTTGACAATGATCCTTCGGCTAAGGTAAGACCAGAACAAGGCTTATTGAGAATGAGAAAGCAATTGGGTTTATATGCAAATATACGACCGACACTTGTCTTCCCTTCCCTACTCCACAAGTCCCCTTTGAGAAAGGAATTAATAGAGAATGCTGATTTTGTTTGCATTAGAGAATTGACTGGTGGTATTTATTTTGGTGACAAGGGCAGAAATGAGGCTAGAGATAAAGCTTGGGATGTGTGCGAATATACCAAACCTGAAGTGGAGCGCATCGTTAAGTTGGCCTATGAATATGCACAAAAACGTCGTAAGAAATTGACCGTTATAGATAAAGCAAATGTCTTAGAGACTTCCAGACTTTGGAGAGAAGTCGCCCAAGAATTAGAAAAGCAATACACTGATGTGGAAACTGAGTATCTGTTTGTGGATGCAGCAGCAATGCGAATCATCCAGTGGCCTGAAGGTTTTGATGTAGTCGTAACAGAGAATATGTTTGGTGATATTATTTCAGATGAGGCATCTGTTATTTCTGGATCTATGGGATTAATGCCTTCTGCGAGCATAGGTGAACACACCTCTGTATTCGAGCCTATACATGGCAGTTATCCGCAAGCTGCTGGTAAAAACATTGCTAATCCATTAGGTACCGTATTGTCAGCAGCAATGATGTTTGAATATGCATTTGGATTAAAAGATGAAGCAAAGGCAATTGAAGATGTGGTTAACAAATCCTTAGCAGAAGGTGTGGTTACAGAAGATATTGCAGAGTCAGGCAAAGCGTATTCTACAAGTGAGGTTGGGGATTGGTTAGCGGCTCAGTTACAAAGTGCGTAGAGTTCTTATAATCTCTTACTTCGTATGAATTTTAAAAGGAGATTATCCTACAGAATTCGAACGTATACTAGCTAATGATTTCTTGTTTAAGTTGGCTGTTGCATTTGCTTAACCAGTTTCATCTGCTTAGGATTGTTCCCAAAATAACCTGAGCCTATAAAAATGATGATGTCCTCTTTTGTTTTTATGGCCCATTCTTCAGGTGATTTACTTGGATTGTCATCTACCATAATCAGCTTAGGATCGCCATCAGTGTTAAACGTCAAGTGATATCTTCCACCACCCTGGACTTCTGCATATTGGCCATAATTAAAACTAAAGTCATCTTCAAATTTTATCCAATATCCAGGCTCTACTGCTTTAGGTCTTTCGCCACCACTAAATATGGCTTCATACACCCAATAACCGACTACCATCATTGAATATGCATCTTCGGTTAAAGAGCGATTATCTATAAGTGCATTGGCATGACTTCTGAGATTGTCAATTTGCGCTTTCTGTTCTGGACTTACTTTACTTGGAGCCACATGTATCGCATTGCCTCCATCAACCTTTAACTCTCTGGCATCACCTCTTTGTGCTACATTAGTCCCATCTGCTGTAGATGCGGTATCTTTGCAGGAAAAACAAAGTAAACTTAACACTGACAATAATAAAATGAACTTATTCATATTCAAGTATAATACAATATTTTAATATATAACTCTTACTTAACGCTAAATAGCATAGATAGATTTGATCAATAGCAAATTTCGGAAAACTATTCAAAAACAAAGACTCATTAACAACAATGAACGCATTTTACTTGCTGTCAGTGGTGGTATGGATTCTATGACAATGGTCTACCTATTTATGAGCATCTATCAACCGATTGGTATTGCACATATTGACCATCAATTGAGAGGCCATGAATCAGATCAAGACAGGTTATTCGTTGAAAAATTTGCAAGAGATAATAGTATCCCATTCTATTGTAAAAGAATAGACATCAAGGCACTTACAGAAGGCTCTAGTCAGAGTAAATCGGAGATCGGAAGAAAACAACGCTATGCATTCTTCAATGAGATTTGCAGACAACATAAATACACTAAGATTGCAACAGCTCACCATCTAGATGACAGGATAGAAACATTCCTAATGAGAGCAATGACAGGGAGTGGTTTGGAAGGTCTCTCATCTATTCCTTATAAAAATGAACATATTATTCGACCATTACTTGACATTTCTAGATCTGAAATTGAGTCCTTTGTCAAGGAAAATAATATTCAATATAGAGTAGACAGCTCAAATGCTCAAACTGAATATCTCCGTAACTCTATTCGGCATCAATTAATCCCTGCATTGGAGAAAGTTATGCCGAGTTATAAAAAATCAATCGCAAACACTATTGAGAATATTGGTGACAGTCACCGTTTGATTAAGTCATTGTTGGATGATGCTGATGATAAGAGCTTAGAAGACGGATCAATTGAAATTTCTATTCCAGAAAACAGTGATGGCCGATTAACGTATTTACACTACAGGCTCAAAGATTTCGGATTTAGTCGAACACAATTAAAAAACATTATCGAAGGAGATCATTCTGGAGCTGTTATACAAAACGATGGTCATGAATTACTTCGAAACAGAGATAAATTAATTTTACGTCGTAAGGGTATAGAGAATACGCTAAAGCTTGAATACTCAATTACTGAAGTCGGTGAAACAATAATGCTCAATGGTGATATGCTTTGCATCTATAAGACCAATGAGACTACACATTCTACTGATGCGTTTACAGAATTGGTAGATGCTGATAAACTGACATTCCCGCTAACCTTACGTAAATGGAAAGAGGGCGATTCCATAAAGCCATTAGGCATGGATGGTAGAAGCCAAACCTTACAAGATTTTTTTACCAATAAAAAACTTTCTGTTTTTGAAAAACAAAATGTGTGGTTACTCTCCTCACACGATACTGTATTCTGGATAATTGGTTATCGAATTAATCATGAAATCAGATTAACAAATAACACTAAGAATACATTTCGATTAGAATTTAAAAAGGCTTGGACTATGGAAAAAGAAGGCAGGGTCTAATTTTGAACAACACCACTTAAAAAAGCAAGGACTATAAGTCAAAGACACCTACGCACATTAAGTAGATAATTGTTGTAAAAGTTCTTGAATTTCAATTACAAAGGATTGTATTTCTTCAGGATTGTTTTCTACTGAATTATCCAATGTCCAAAATCGTCCATTTAACGAAAATACAATTGCTCCCCAGTCACCACAATCTGGACACCCATAGCTTGTAACATCATTTTCTAATAATGAAGTTGGTATAAGTGTTTCCAAATTTTTAAAATCTTGTATCATACTTTCTTCTAACTCTAAACTATTGTTAGAAAATTCTGGAGATTCAGAATATCCATCTTCAATGATGTCTGGGTAAATCATATCATTTCTTAATTGGTACATGGTTGCACAATCACCAAGACATTCCCCATAAAAGACTCCTATGATCATTTCAACACCATTGGAATCTGGAGTCTTCGAACAGCTGCTAAATACTATGGTCGCTAAGAAAAATAAGAGAATAATTTTTTTCATCAGCATTGATAACGAATTACGCTTCACTTCTGTTGGTCATCTAGAACACTTGAATAATAATTTTCACATTGAAAACACATCTGACAAAACATCTCTATTGATCTCATGCTTGCCAGTGAAGCGCTTAATGGTAATGTCCAATTTATTTTGATCTAGAAAACCAGTCAATTGTTCAACTCGCTCAGGTGTTACAAATTCATCTTGATCTCCAACACAAAACAGTCTATGTGGTACAAGATTGAAGTACTGCTTATATAAATCGTAATCAATATCAGATGGAAATTCTCCAGCCCACATAACTAATTTGTTTAAGTCTGGCCTATTGTGATCAAGCCAACGCATCATAGTAGAGCACCCTTGCGAAAAACCGAGAACATTCAAGCGCCAAGATTTAGAACTAGGCAACGAGGCGTATACTTTGTCTATATACTGTACGTAGTCTTGGATTTCATCAATTCTATTTTCTTTTGTCATCCATGACGCACCTATAATTAAAGGCTGACGCTTAAAGTAGAATTTGGATAAGCCTTCAGGCGCCATTATATAAGCATCATCAAGATTCAGCTGATTGAATTTTTTAATAATTCGAGATGCTTGTTGACCATAGCCATGAAAGACAAGCCATATGTCCTTTGTATTATCATTCAGCTGCCCAAGGGTGTAGACATGTGCAGTGCGTTCTATTTTGAATTTCAATAAATTGGCTTCCATATAATTTAGATCATATTATTGTAAACAAAGTATGCGATATATCTATTTTACATACACGCATTGAAGATACTATGGCGAAAGATAGAAACTATGTTATTCATCCACTTTACATCACAATCACTTTGGTGCTGGCAAGTGTTACCTCACTTTTCATAGGCTTTTCTGTAGCCTATCTATATAACAGAATACAAGAAGGAGCTCCAGCTATAAGACTCCCGATCCTGTTTTATGTCAACACATTAATACTTGTCGCTTCGAGCTTCTCGTTAACTCACGCTAAGAAAGCTTACAGACTGGACAATACAGAGAGATATCAATTAATGTTAGGCATCACTTTAGCATTATCATTCTTATTTATAATAGCACAGCTACTCGCGTGGCACCAACTCCAACAAGCCAATGTCTTTATCGATGGAGGTAATATGGGAGCATACTTGTATGTTATCTCTGGTTTACACTTTACTCATGTTATAGCTGGTATACCATTTTTAGCTTTCTTTTTATATACAGCTGTCAAAAAGATGAAAGAACCTGTCAGTGTGCTGGTCTACTTTTCGGATCCTGATAAGAAAAGAAAGCTGGATATATTGACTATATATTGGCATTTCTTAGATTTTCTATGGGTTTATCTTGTTCTTTTCTTTCTAATCAATTATCTGATAACCTAATTCTGTAGTGTTTTTGTAATGCAGGATGATGGTCCATTTAAATATAAAATATTGCTTATCATATGTTTACATATTACAAATAATAAAATATCAATTTATTTGTAAATAGTTGTAGTAATTTTGTGGCTTTCTTGAAAATCATGCGTCTTAATTATCGAAATGCACTTTTAAGATACCCACAATCTAAAATTCCGTACTATGATCAGTTCAATCAACACAGAAAAGCTTATCCAAAACATCCAAGTACTTAGCATATTTGCATTAGGTGCATTTTTTGTACTTAGCCAAACATTCGGATAAAACCTTCACATAAGCGTAATCCTTAAAACACACCCTCTCAAGTCTTTTAACTATCTCTGTAAATTATTTAACACCTTAATCACATTATTCAATCCTTATATTGTTGCCTGGCTCACTTAGGTAAATTTTCAAACTCTATATTTATATAGCTACTATAGAAAACCTTTTTAGAGTACGCACCTTTTTACTGTATTGAGATGTTTCTTCTAATTAAATGAACCATATCTTTTGATTTCAGCTATTCGCAGCCATCTATAAAAGCATGAAAAATGGCATTCAGCTTTACTTGAAAACCTCCATTTAATAAAACAAAATCCAGCGCATCATAGCTTATATCCGCAACTGACTCAATTTGCTGTGTCGACTGAATAAACCCGTTACTTTCAATTGCCAATTGCTCACTTTGAGAACCAGATAAAACCAACTCTTGCACACATCCAGATAATTCTACTTTGTAATCTCCACAATTACCGGTGTTAGCAGTTGCTTCTAAATAAAATATACCCTCGAAATTTGTAGGTTGGAAACTGCTGACTATTGTCTGATCTTCAACAACTCCTAGGTTTGCAGTGAAACCTGGAAAAGACGCACTTCTGATTTTAAATTGGACAGGACCTCCGACGACTTCTATATTGAACGTCAATTCGTCACCAAAAGAAAGCTGAGGCAACTCATAGAAATCATCACGATCTGGATCTAGAGGTGCTGACATTTGATGCCCCACTGAGCCTACAATATTTGTGGTCTGTAGAGCTGACGAAAAATCATCATTAGGTTCAAAGTCATTCCCAAAAGTTGGAGGTAAAAAATTCACATCAAAGAAATAGCTCATGCATGTATTATTACCTACTCGCAAATAAATAGTATCACCTGTAGCCAAACAATCCTGCTCAAAAAGAAAAGGACTAGTATTCGGCTGAACACTAGCTATAAATATGCCATCATTCCTAAAAATGCCAATTTGAAAAATATCATCAGTATCATCTGTATGCGTAATATTTATAGATAGTTTGCCATACTCTGGTGCTTCAAATCCAATAAAATCCCATGCATCAAGCTGATAGAAACCATGTCCAATATGTCCAGAATAACTGTTGCCTTCTTCTATAAAATAAGCGTTATCAATTATGTTGTTCGGCTCAGGATCTGTGATGCCTGCTGCAGGTATAACAGTAGCAGTATAGCCATAGCTACCAAATGAACCACTAAAGTTTATTTCAATACTATCACCAGCCATGATGCAATTAGCGCTTCCAGTTGTGATACTGTTACCAAAAACATGGATATTACCACCAGCTCTTAATCTTCTAAAAGATCCGGTGCAAGTCATAGGAACATTGTTGCCACAGCAGAATATCGTTCCTGGGGATGCAAATCCAGAAATCTCTAGAGTTCCATCGACTGGAGCTACATAATAATATCGAGCGTTGGAAGGACCGTCATCTTCACAATTTACAGGACTGCAAGGAATGCCATAATTAGAAATCACTCCAGATACTGAGGCTTGAGAATGTGATTTTTCTACAAAAATTAGTATTAAGAATAGAGAAAATAAGATTTCTGGAACTCCAGATAGCGGATAGAGTGTGTGAGTTGTTTTCATAGGTCGTCATTAATCTATGAAAGTTACTACCAATTATAATCTGATGAATCACCCTATTTCGTGATTTTTATGTAGCCTACATGTTATTGGAATTTCTTTCTCCTTTAAGTCTCAATTTAATTTTATTCTATCATCTTGACAGCTCTGCCAGGTGTATAAGGTGCATCTGCATCTTCCAGCATTTGCTCCAATTCCTCCAAGTCTGTACTCACTAAAGTCTTTAATCTACTCAAGATAGGCTCAAACTCTTCTTTGGCAATTTGATAACTCATCCTATGCGTGCCTGTCGGTGCTGCAGTAGAAGCTCCTTGCTCATATTCAATCCAACCTATTCTACCCGCAGGTGTTGGTGGTTGATCAATATCTAATCGAGTTTTGATGTTGTCACCATAAAGGGCAGTCCTGATTTCTCTTAAATTTTTATTAATCTCGTTATAGGAATTATGAAGCTCTTCGGTCTTAGTATTAGTCTGTTGAATCGCAGCGTTAATGTGTTTCATTTTATTACTCACCTCTGAGATCATTTTGCCTGCGCCTGAAATTTGTCTGGACAATTCTGCCACCTCATCCTGGAAAGCCTTTTTACCTTTTAGATCTGTAGCCGGCATCACACGATCTTCTAATGGCACAACTGTAAACGCTACTTGATCAACCAACACTTGCGTTTCACCATTAGTGATTTTTGAAAGAGTAACAATATACTTTCCCGGCTGTACCAACGGTCCTTGATCAACACCGGCAAAAGGATTGTAAAAGCTTGGTTTATTAAGATTTATAGGAGCAGTGCTGGACGACCTCAAATCCCACTTAATTCTGTGAACACCTTCCTTAGGTGATTTGTAAATTTTTCTGACAGTTTCTCCATTTGCATTTGATATAGAAAAAATTAATTGTTCTTTTACTTCTTCTGATTCTGCTAATAGTTGTTCATAGCTTGGGTATGGATTGTCTCTACCCTCTTTAGCAGCTTTAGCCGCTTTTTTGATCCGCTCGTCTTTAGCGTTTTTAAATGATTCTGGAATGTAATAGTCAATTAATGCAACAGACCCCAAATTTTCAGCTGAATAATAACTATCTCCTTGAAATGATTTTCCTGGCAAACCAAGAGGCACAGCTTCTTCATACACATAGGCATTTCGAATTGGAAATATTTGTGCTACATCTCCCATCTTACCATCACCAACCTGTCTTAAACAAGAATAATCATCGAGCACATAAAACCCTCGACCAAAGGTTCCCAATACCAAATCGTTTTCTCTCTCTTGTATCGCAATGTCTCTTACAGCAATTGTAGGAAGTCCTCCTTTTAACTGTTTCCAATGTCCGCCACCATTCGTACTAAAAAAAGCGCCAAACTCTGTTCCACAAAACAACAGATTTTCATCCTTATGATCTTCTACAATACTGTATGTACTGCCACGCTCTGGCAGATTGTTGCTTATCTTTTGCCAACTTGTTCCTTTATCTATACTTTTATAAAGATAAGGCTTAAAATCACCGTTTTTATGATTGTTAAATGCAGCATAGATCACTGATGCATTATGATTAGAACAGAAAACACTGTTGACGTATGTGTTTCTTGGGACACCTGGAAAAGAACTTGACTTCTTCCAATTGGCTCCTCCATCTGTGGACACATGAATCAATCCGTCATCGGAACCTACAACTAAAAGATTCTCATCCAAGGTTGATTCTGAAAAAGCAACCAAGGTGCCATATGGTGATGTTGATCCGTTTTTAGCGACAGCATCAATACTCCAGACACGATCCATTATTTTCAGCTCATTGCGATTTATTTGTTGGGTCAGATCATCACTAATCACTTCCCAACTATTACCGTAGTCATCAGACCTAAAGACTTTATTAGCCGCAAAAAATAATCGACCAGACTTATGCGCGCTGACATGCAAAGGTGCATCCCAATTCCACCTGTATGCATTTTCGTTTTTTCTTTCTTTGGGTTGAATGCCAACTTCCTCTCCACTCAATCTATCGTATCTCACAAGAACACCGTATTGAGACTGCGCATAAACAATGTTTGGATTTTCTGGATCGACTTGCGATTCAAAACCATCTCCACCATGCGTGATGTACCAATCCGAATTGACAATCCCATGAGCCGTATTTGTTCTGGAAGGACCTCCCATAGAAAAATTATCTTGTGTTCCTCCATAGATATTGTAAAATGGTGTGTCGTTATCAACAGCAACTTTATAAAACTGTACGATAGGTAAATTTGCTTTAAAACTCCATGTTTTAGCGGCATCCCATGTTTCGTATATACCACCATCACAACCTACCAACCAGTGCTCATTATTATTAGGATTTACCCAAATACAGTGATTGTCCACATGTTTAGTAACTTCACCGGTTTTCTGAAAGGTCTTACCACCATCGACACTTTTACTAAGCCAAGTATCCATAGAATATATGATGTCAGCATTAGTTGGATCTGCCACAATTTCCTGGTAGTAATTGCCACTTGTCACGTGACCGCCTTGCTTATGCCATGAAGCTCCGCGATTAGTACTGCGATAAAATCCACTCTTTCCTTCGGCAGCCTCGATAATCGCATAAAGTTTCTCCGGGTCTGCTGGCGAAACCGCTAATCCAATTCTACCTAAATCCACATCAGGCAACCCGTTCGATGCTTTTTCCCAAGTGTCGCCACCATCCACACTCTTGTAAATTGCAGAACCTGGCCCACCCCCAAGGTAAGTAAACACATGCCTAGCTCTTTGATGCGTCGCTGCATAAAGGACATTAGGATCATTGGGATGGATGATCATATCTGCCACTCCAGTATATTCGTCTATTGACAAAGTTGGATTCCATGTCTGGCCTCCATCTGTAGATTTATAAACGCCTCGTTCGCCACCACTACTCCATAATGGTCCTACTGCAGCAACCCATATCGTATTAGAATCATTCGGATGGACTATAATTTTGGAAATATGTTCAGATTCTTTTAAGCCCATATTCTTCCATGAAGCTCCAGCATCTTTAGACATGTAGACACCATCACCATAGGCAACTGATCGCTGATTATTATTCTCTCCTGTTCCAACCCAAATCGTAGAAGCATTGTTAGGATCCATTGTAACACATCCTATGGAATAAGAGCCTTGGCTGTCAAAAATTGGTTCGTATGTTGTACCAGAGTTAACTGTTTTCCATACTCCACCAGATGAGGTGGCTACATAATATATGTGTGGCATTTCGGGGTGGACAGCAAAATCTGATATTCTTCCAGAGGTATTTGCAGGTCCGACAGATCGGAATTTAAGCGCTGAGAGACTCAATTCATCTAGAGGGTGTTTTGCCTTTTCCTCAAACTTCTCATCTTTTCTATTTTTTCTCTTTTGCGCAACTAGTTCTAAAGTGCTAGAGCACATTAATGCTATAATTAATAAGGCTAATAATTTATTCATCTTCATGCAGATTTAGACTAGTAAAAGTAAGAAATTATGGCTATGCTGGATTCAACTTACTTTTCAAGTGGGTATACAATGTTGATGCAATTGCTAAATCAAAATCATACTCCGACTACTTTTTTAGCCACTTTATTTACGGGGTAGTATTCTACTTATGCTGTTTAGTTGAATAGTCCATGGTTTGATAAAACCTGACTTTTTTAAGCAAATTCGCTTTTATCAGGGACTTAGTCTAGATCTGCAATTAGCATTTGTATACTATTTGTAGAAAAACATTTTTCCATATAATACTGTTAATCAATTTAATACACATTAGAATAAATAAAATATTTATTTTTTTCATTTTATCTGTAGATAAAATGTGGCTTTTCAGAAAAACTGGCGTCTTAATTATGAAACGCACCCACAACTATTTTTTTCTAAAAATAAAACTCGTACAATGTCCAAAGCTATAACTCTAGAAAACGTAATTAACAGCATCCAAGTACTAAGCATTTTCGGTCTAGGTATATTTTTCATACTAAGCCAAACATTCGGATAGACCTTCACATACACCTAACTTACACCTACACCTTTTTACACACCTTCTTTCTTACCCTTTCGACTTAAACAATTCCCTTTAGTTCTGACAGTAAAAACTGTCCATTTCAAACATGCATCTCTGTGTCAATCTTGAAGCGTCACACCTATTTTAACTGCAATTAGGTAGTTTTGTCATCGTACAATTGAGATGTCACTGCAAAGGTGGCATCTCTTTTTTTTTCTTCTTATTATTAAAAAAGGAAGCTAGATAACAAACAGAAGTTGAATAGCAATTTAGCTAGAAAGACCTTGAAGAATTCTAACAACAAGTAGACCCAATGGTTATATTTGGAAATCCACCTATTAAAGAAATCTATCATATAATCTGCGCAACACCATAGCAATTCACCATATTTTATTGACATTTGTCCAAAGTTTAATAACCAACCCTATGATTAACTTTTTTGGCAACCCTCAAGTGCTTGTGTACGCTGTTCAGAACATCGATCCATTATCACAAACTGATCTAGATAAATTACATTGGTTGTTTGATGGTAAAACTCTAATTGATGGTAAAACATTAGATGCACCTTTCATAGGACCAAGAGCAACAATGATTACACCTTGGAGTACCAATGCTGTTGAGATTACCCAAAACATGGCTATCAAAGGTATCCAACGAATAGAACGATATAACCCTAAAACTTTAAACGCTGACTGGGATCCGATGCTAGAACAGGAATTCTCTTTATTAGATCAAAACTTATTTGACATTTCAATCCAAGCTGAAGACATTAAAGAGATTCATGACATCTCGGCTTACAATCAACAAGAAGGGTTAGCATTAAGCAAAGAGGAAATAACATTTCTGCAAGAATTGTCCACAAAACTCAATAGAACATTAACAGACTCAGAAGTATTTGGATTCTCTCAATTAAACTCTGAGCACTGCCGCCATAAAATATTTAATGGGGTATTTGTTATTGATGGCGAAGAAAAGTCTGAATCACTTTTTTCACTTATCAAACAAACCACTAAGCAGAATCCAAATACAGTAGTGTCCGCATACAAGGACAATGTCGCATTTATCGAAGGACCTACGATTACTCAGTTTGCACCTGAGCGGCAGGACAAACCTTCTAACTATCAGAAGTCTTCGATAAACTCAACTATTTCCTTAAAAGCTGAGACACATAATTTCCCTACTACGGTAGAGCCCTTCAATGGCGCCGCAACTGGTTCTGGTGGAGAAATCAGGGATAGACTTGCAGGAGGTCAAGGCTCATTGCCACTTGCAGGTACTGCAGTCTATATGACTGCTTATCCTCGATTGACCAACGATAGAAAATGGGAACAAAATATTTCTGAAAGAAAATGGTTGTATCAAACACCACTGGACATTCTTATAAAGGCATCTAATGGTGCCTCTGATTTCGGAAATAAATTTGGTCAGCCACTAATTGCTGGTTCATTATTAACTTTCGAATATCAAGGTGAGTCATCAAAGACAGCTTTTGATAAAGTCATCATGCTTGCAGGTGGTATAGGCTATGGTGTGCATTCTCAAGCTATTAAGCAATCACCAAAAAAAGGAGATAAAATTGTTGTGCTTGGCGGTGATAATTATAGAATTGGCATGGGAGGTGCCGCTGTCTCTTCTACGGACACTGGAGAATTCAGTTCAGGTATAGAGTTAAATGCTGTGCAACGATCTAATCCTGAAATGCAAAAACGAGTTGCCAATGCGATCCGAGCCTTTGTAGAAAGTAAAGACAACCCTATTGTTTCCATTCACGATCATGGAGCGGGCGGGCATCTAAATTGTCTTGCCGAATTAGTGGAAGACACTGGTGGCATAATTCAATTACACAAATTACCAGTGGGTGACCCTACCCTTTCTGCTAAAGAATTAATCGGCAATGAATCCCAAGAAAGAATGGGTCTGGTTATCAAAGAGAAAGACCTTCCATTATTGGCTGCAGTTGCTGAACGAGAACGAGCGCCAATGTATGTTGTTGGAGAAGTGACTGAGGATCAACAGTTCGTTTTTCAAAATACAGGAGGGAAAAACCCAATGGAATTGTCAATAGATTCTTTATTTGGTTCATCTCCAAAAACGATTATTAAAGATAACACCACTCAAGCTACATATACCCAACTCACTTATCATAAAGAGAATCTTTTTGAATACCTGAAAGATGTTCTTCGATTAGAGGCTGTGGCTTGCAAGGATTGGTTGACAAACAAGGTGGACAGATGTGTTGGAGGCAAAGTAGCTAAGCAACAATGTTGTGGTCCGCTTCAACTACCACTTAATGACGTTGGGGTAATGGCACTTGATTATGACAGCACTCACGGAACAGCCACCTCCATTGGACATTCACCAGTAAGTGCTTTAGTAGATCCAGTAGCTGGTTCTAGGAATTCGATCGCAGAAGCACTTACCAACATCATGTGGGCACCATTGCAAGATGGACTACAATCAATATCCTTATCGGCAAATTGGATGTGGCCATGTAAAAACGAAGGTGAAGATGCGAGACTTTATCAAGCTGTCGAAGCAATTTCTGCTTTTGCAATAGATCTAGGCATTAATGTGCCTACAGGTAAAGATTCTCTATCGATGAAGCAAAAATATGCTGATGAAGAAATCCTTGCACCTGGCACAGTTATCATTACTGCGGCAGGCCATTGTTCTGACATTACTAAAATTGTAGAGCCTGTTTTCCAGTTTGATAAAGGGGCCATCTATTACATCAACCTATCTAAAGATGAGTACAAACTCGGTGGATCAAGCTTTGCTCAAACGCTAGGGAAAGTAGGCAATGCAACACCAACTATTCTTGATTCTACTTATTTCAAACATACTTTCAATACAATCCAGTCACTGATTAAAACAGATAAAATTTTAGCAGGTCATGATGTATCAGCGGGTGGTTTGATTACAACTCTATTGGAATGTTGTTTTAGTGATCCTGATTTGGGTGCGATGATTAATCTGACATCTCTAGGTGAAGATGATTTAATTAAAGTATTGTTTTCTGAAAATACAGGTATTGTTTTTCAATCAGCAGACGACTCCATTGAAGAAGTTTTGACTAAGGCCAAGGTAGACTTCCACAAAATTGGAGCAGTGACAGATAGTGGCATGTTACATGTCATGCATAGTGACATATTTGATATTGACATTGCTGAATATAGAGATTATTGGTACGAAACATCATTCCTCTTAGACCAACACCAGACGGCGAATGGCTTGGCAAAAACACGATTCGACAACTACAAAAATCAAGCGCTTAAATTTACTTTCCCACAAGGATTTACGGGCATAAGACCCAATACAGAAGGTATAAAAAGACCTCAGGCTGCAATCATCAGAGAGAAAGGATCAAACTCTGAACGCGAACTTGCCAATGCTTTATACCTTGCTGGATTTGACGTACGTGATGTCCATATGACAGATTTAATAACTGGAAGAGAGAGCCTTGAAGATGTCCGCTTTTTAGGGGCAGTTGGTGGCTTTTCCAATTCGGATGTATTGGGTTCTGCTAAAGGTTGGGCTGGCGCCTTTTTATACAATGACAAAGCTAGAGAAAGCATCACAAGATTTTTTGAAAGAGATGATGTTCTGTCTATTGGTATATGTAATGGATGTCAATTGTTTGTTGAATTGAATTTTATCAATCCAGAACATGAGCAACCACCAAAGATGTTGTGGAATGATTCTAAAAAGCATGAAAGTATTTTTACTTCGGTAGAAATACAAGAAAATAATTCTGTCATGTTATCCAATTTAGCTGGCAACACATTGGGAGTATGGGTCTCACACGGTGAAGGCAAATTCCATTTACCACAAGACAAATCTACATATGGTTTAGTTGCCGAGTATGGTTATAACGAATATCCTTCTAATCCAAATGGCAGCGATTACAATGCAGCCATGATTTGCAGTGCTGATGGCAGACATTTGGTGACGATGCCTCATATTGAGCGTTCTACGTTTAAGTGGAATTGGGCCCATTATCCAAGTGATAGAAAGGACGATGTCTCTCCTTGGATTCAAGCTTTTTTGAATGCAAGAGAATGGGTGGAGGCGCATTGAGTTAGCTTAACCACCCCACCCGCAAACGCGGGCACCCCTCCGAGGAGGGGAATTTTACTCTTAGTCGGAAGAGATTTGTCAACATTATCTTGATCTCAATTCTCATTCTAGGAGGAGTGGCTGACGCGATAAGCGGATTACGAGGTGGTCAATATTTACATCGTCTTCAGATACTCAATGATCGCAAAGCGCTCAGTATCAACTAGCTCATCACCGAATGTGTGTCCTTGATTACCATAGCCCGGTAAAGTTGTATCGTAAACATATTTATCAACTTTGCCATCCACCTCCTTAAATTGCCATCCCACCTGCACTGAATCTATATCAAAGGAAGAAGAATGTTGAATCCAATAGGTAGGTCTCGATTTGGAGTTAAGCATATGATAAATTGTAGGAACAGAGCCATTGTGCAAATATGGTGCAGTTGCCCAAACACCTGTAAGTGGCGGCGCAACATACCCAGCTCCTTTTTCTAAAAACGCTCTGCCTGTTCCTTTGCTAAACCATGATTTATTATACCAGTCAATAAAATTAGGATAAGCGAAATTGCTTGTCACCAATAATGAGTCTGTTTTAATTACAGATAGATCTACCAAATAATTGGGATATTTATCTGGTGTCCCGTGGCATTTAACACAATGCTTATTAAATAAATGTTCGCCCTTAGTCGCTAATTCAAAATCAACAGGTAAGGGATATCTTGGAGCTTCAAGACTTTCAATATATGCCCTGACGTGTACAAATTGATCATCGATCTCTCTTGCACGTGTCGTATCTGTGAGCGTCAATAAGCTTGAAGCCATCATCAATCTTGCAAAGTCACCTCTACCTATGCCAGTTGCAAACATGGCTTGTTTGTGTTTGAGTAACCACCATGCTGGAGGATCTGCTGGCACAACTTCGGTAGGAATGCTTAACTGTGGCTCATCACTCCAACTCAAATCAGTAGGATCTCTGTGTGCGGCTAAAACAGCAGCTAATTTATCGGCCGGATTGGCACCAACAACTTCTGTCTGGATATGAGGCGATACTGCTTCCATTGCTCTGATAAATGGAAATGATGCTGCCCACTCCTTACTAGATTCACCATATTGATACAAGAGTGACTTTTTAATAAACCCACTAGCAAATGTCATGTCAACCGTAAAATCAAAACTGGTATTTGGTAGTCCTATAAGATACTCTCCTCTTAAAGAGTCAGCATGGCATTGCAAACAATTGGGAGCAATCATAGAGATGCCTTCAGGTGACTGGATTGTGGTAAAAGGAGATACCTTAGTCTGATCAGATTCAAAACTGTCAGTTGAGCTTACTGGAAATCCACTGTCAATAAAGTTACCGTGCAGTAAATATTCTCTTCCTTTTGCTGCAATCCCTGCTCTTTGTGTTGATCTGACAAGCCTGACCTTTTTTGCTATTTGAGGACCTACCCGCACTTCATTTACTCTTTGACATGCCGAAAAAAAGGACGCACCAAACATTAAAAAACATAGGTTAAGTACGAAATTACTCGTTTGATTGTTACTCATTTCAACTATATCTTAATTACTAACCGGTAAGGTCTAAATTTATTGTTGCAGACAATCAAGACTATACACATTAAAAATAATGTAATATTAGCTGATTATATCCCTAAAGCTTTGTATTTTTACTATTTGAAAAACAAGCGTCAAACTAAATCGTTTTAATAGCACAAACTTATTCTCTTACGATGAAACATATATTTTTTCTTTTTGTAGCCGTATTTTTGTGGTCTTGTGGAAGCACAACAATCTCAACTGGAGTTAACGGTACCATTACTGGTGCAGAATCTTTAAACATCTATTTGGATAAAGTGAACCCACTGAATAACACAAATTCAGTTGTTGCTTCAGCGGAGTCATCTAAAAATGGATCGTTTAGTATTCCTTACCCAGAAAATATGGATCCAAGTATATACAGAGTTCGAGTCGGAAGAAAATCCGCTTATTTGATTTTAGATGATTTTACACAGCCTGTTACCATCACTGGAGATTTGAATGAAATACAAAATTTCAATTTCCAAGTTGAAGGGAGTGCTTCAAGTCAAAAATTGGCAAATACCTTAAATCAAGTAAGGACAAGAAAATTGGACGTAAGTAATTTGGCAAAACAAGTGCAAGCTGAAAGCAACCCAATGTTGGCTTTTGCATTATCTGTATTTGGGCTAAATGATCCGAGTCATGTCGATACACACGAAGCTACGCTTAAAAAATTAGTGTCTTCAGATCCTCAGGGAGAGCTTACTCAAATGTACGGACAGTATGTTGGGCAATTACAGCAACTATTGGCTTCAAGAAGAGTTAATGAGTTAATACAAGTTGGTAACGAAGCACCAGACATTGAACTGCCTGGTCCAGATGGTAAAAACCGTAAATTGAGTGACTTGAAAGGAAAAGTGGTGCTACTAGATTTTTGGGCAAGTTGGTGCGGTCCATGTAGAAAGGCAAACCCTAAAGTTGTTGAAGTATACAAAAAGTATAAAGACCAAGGATTTACAGTTGCAAGTGTCTCTTTAGATGGCCTTGATACCAGAACAAGAAACAGATATCCTGCTGATCAAATTCCTAGTCAACTCGATAGGCAAAAAGATCGTTGGATAAAGGCAATTGAGCAGGACAGACTAGAGTGGGATTGGCACGTCAGTGATTTGAAAAAATGGGAATCCGCTCCAGCTTCAGCATATGGCATTAGAAGTATACCAAAGACATTCTTAATAGACAGAGATGGTAAAATTGCGTCTATTGATCCGAGATACACTTTGGAGCAAGAAGTCATTAAATATCTCTAGTTTGACTAACATAGCTTGCGATTATGCCGGCTGCCACAGATGCATTTAAGGAATCTGATCCACTATTCGGGTGTGAGGGAATACATAAATCCATTGTGCTTTTATCAAGTACCTCAGGACTTATGCCTTGACCTTCATTGCTTATCACAACTATACCATTATCAGGCATTTTGGAATCGTACAACCGGCTGCCTTGCAATGACGTTGTGATTAAATGGTTATACTCTAGTGATTCAAGTGTTGCTTGCACTAAGTCAACATGTAAAAAAGCCCCCATTGTTGCTTGTATTGTTTTTTCATTGTAAAAATCAACACTGTCTGCAGAGGTAATGACAGAGTCGAAGCCAAACCAATCCGCAATACGGATTAAGGTGCCTAGATTACCAGGATTTTGGATTCTATCAGCGTAAAAATGGTAACCTGAGGTCTTATTTAAAGAAATATCAGCTTGATTTGGCATTTTAAGTAACACAAGCACACTATTTGGCGTCTTTAGGAAAGATATTTGCTTTAATTCTTTGTGGCTGATAGGTACAATTAGCTCTCTTACAGATGAAATTGAAGACTCAAATTCTTCAATCCATTCAGGGATAGCATAGATGAGTTTGATGTTTGCAGAAGCTTGTAATATATCAAGTACTATTTTACTGCCTTCAGCAACGAAATATTGATACTTTTGTCTAAATTTTTTTTGACCCAGTGATCGTATTAATTTAATTTGATTTTTGCTCAAATTCATAGTATTTCAAATATAGTGAAGAGATGGAAAGCGCTTGCTTTTTACGCTACTATCTGCACAATACTTTGTTCATCTTGTAAGACCACACAATATCCATTGTCAGAGGGTCAATATTACTTGAAAAAAAACTCTGTTGTTTTTTCTAGTGAAAACCGAATTGACGACAAGGAAAATTTGAGATATGCCATCAACTCTTTAATTCAACAGGACGAAAACACATCTAAATTATGGCCGCCAAAGAACTGGTTTAGTAAAGATACTTTAGTTGTTTTTGATGATGATTTAGCAGAGAGAAGTGCTGCTTCCATAGAAAAATTCCTCCGCAACAAGAAGGGCTACTACAATGCCAAGGTAAAGCATAATGTTGGTGTAGAAGGTGCTCAGCTTACCGCTAATTATTTGGTTGATGTAGGCACCAGATACAGGGTAAGAAGTTTTGAATTGACAAGTACTGACCAAGCGATAATCAAGGAAATCAAGAATCTAAAAAGTACCCCACTTTTAAAAGTTGGAGATCCAGTAGATGCTTCGTTGTTTGAATCAGAACGGATTAGAATTACTACTGATTTGCAAAATTTAGGATACGCTAACTTTGTCCCAAACTTCATTCAGATCATCGGCGATAGTTCAAACTATGAAGTCGATGTAGAATTCAATATCATTGTACCACCTACTGATTCGATCCACAAGAAATATTACGTCGGTGATATAAATGTCTATACAGAACACTTAGTAGGTCCAGATCCAATTTTTTCTAACATTGAAACTTACACCTTTGGTACGTACTATGGAAGAAGTAGTGATTTTATCGTAAAACCAAAACATCTATCAAAGAACATATATTTGCGATCTGGAGAATTGTACCAGAAAAAAGAACGCGTAAAGACTCAACAGACCTTAAATAGTTTAAGTACATATAAGTATGCCCAGGTCAATAGAAAATTAAATCCAGAAAAAGATTCTATTTATGACTTTGACATCTTTCTTTCTCCTTATCAACACAAATGGATTTCTGATCAAGGTGCTGAATTGTTTTATTCCTTTGGGTCCACGGCAATACAACAAAACCTGTTTGGGCTTAGTGCTTTTGGATCTTTACAAAACAGAAATCTCTTCGGAGGTTCTGAGAGATACACCTTCAGCCTTGATGGGTCTGTAGAATTAGCAATTCCAAGTTTGGCTGCTAATCGATGGTCATTCGGTGCAAACAATACTTTAGAGTTACCAAGGCTGTTAGATTTATTTGGATTTGCTAAATTTTTAAATAAAATAAAGGTTGTTCAATCGGACAGCTATGGCAGATTCGAAGATGAAGCGAGGACAGAATTAGGACTTGGATATAATTTTACACGAAGTATTCAAAATTTCTCAATCAGTTCATTCAATGCCTCTTGGGGTTATACGTACAGAGCTAATAATGAGTCATTATATAAAATCAGACAATTGGGATTGAATCTCTTTATATTCAATCCTACTGAGCAATTTATTGAAAACAACTTAAGAGACAACGAACTATTAGCCAACAGTTTTGAAAACAACTTGTCCACAGGTTTTCTATTTAGAGATTTGAGTTATTTCTACTCAGGAGCAAAGAACAGTAAAGGTCGATCATTAGGTCTGATCGCTAACGTAGAAGTATCTGGTCTAGAAGTTTTTCTAGCAAATAAGGTCGGAAATTTAGTAGGAAATAACTCCAACGTTTGGAAGTTTGGTAGCTTTAATTTTGCCAAATACGTTAAACTAGGACTTGATGGCCGGTACTACAAAAACCTTTCTCAAAGTGGAAGTTCACAATTAGCTGCAAGAGTCGATTTAGGAATCGCAATACCATTTGGAAGACAGGATAATGGAGACTTATTATCTACACCATATTTGTCTCAATTTTATGTAGGCGGCCCTAATAGTATGAGAGGTTGGCAGATACGTGAATTGGGACCTGGTTCATTCTCAACGATATTAGACCCACCATTTTTCCAAGCAGGTGACATAAAAATGGAATTTAATTTAGAATACAGATGGGATCTGTTTTTATTCTTTAAGGGAGCTGTTTTTGTGGATGCAGGAAATATATGGACAATTCGTGAAGAGACAGGACAAGGTGCAAGAGCTGGATCAAAATTCACTTCAAATTTCATTGATCAAATGGCTGTAAGCTCTGGGTGGGGAGTTCGTGCAGATTTTACTTATTTTCTGATTAGGGTTGATTTTGGTTATAAGATCAGGAGCCCTTTCGCTTTAGATGACAGTGGTAGTCATTTAATTATTGGGAAGAAAATACCTGGAACAGATGAATCATACAATAACCTTCTCGGAAATATAAACGTTGCCATTAATTATCCCTTTTGATTCTAAACTATCAATAGGCTGGAGACCTTTTATTTAGCATCTTCAAACCAACTATTTCACTTAAAAAGTATTCGTTTATTTCATGAGGCTTTTACGCCCATATAGGCTACAAATGGGACAGGCGTGCATATCGTGTCCTCTTGCAGGGCAATACTCTCTTCCAAAAAAAATTATTTGTAGATGCAGCTTATTCCATAATTCTTTGGGAAATAATTTTTTCAAATCTTTCTCTGTCTTCTCCACATTCTTTCCTGTGCTGAGACACCATCTATAGGCCAATCTATGTATGTGGGTATCAACTGGAAATGCAGGCACTCCAAAGGCTTGTGCCATGACTACAGAAGCTGTCTTATGCCCTACCCCTGGCAGCTCTTCCAACAATTCAAATGATTCAGGCACCTTACCATCATATTTATCAATTAAAATTTTCGAAAGTTCTGATATTGCTTTTGACTTTCTAGGAGACAAACCACAAGGCCTTATTATCTGCCGAATATGGTCCACATCTAATTCTGCCATTGCGAATGGATCATCTGCTTGTTCAAATAAATGAGGAGTGATTTTATTGACACGTTCATCGGTGCATTGAGCAGACAACAATACGGCAATAAGTAATGTATATGGATCAGTATGTTCGAGTGGCACAGGAGTTTCGGGATATAAGTCCTCAAGTATTTGACTGATGTGTATTGCTTTATCTTGCTTTGTCACCGTATTAATTAAGTCCTATAAGAAATGACAGCGTATCCACTCCATCTGCATAATCAGTAAGATTTGGCTGTTGTGCTTTTCCAGGTTCTATTGTTTGCGCGCCCTCTATATTTGCTTGAGATACAATGCATTGAATTTCTTCTGCACGCCTATCTAACTCTTTTGATAATGAATCATAATTGTCATAATATTCGTAACCCACCATGGCTATTCTAGTTGCAATATCCTTGGTTTCTTTAACGATAATGCATCCATTAGCTAAAAACGGGTCTTGATTTAGTAGAAAGATGGCGTAGTTGTAGTCAAAGTTATTCTTGTACTTGTTATGCAGGACCAATTCATTGTACTCATGAAGAGTCTCCATAAGAAAATTAAAATCATACTCCTTGGGCACATACAACTTTGATACATTTCTACATCCTAAGCCAAAATAATCAAAAATATCTTTTCCTAATTCAAGTAGCGTCTCTTTGGTCTCTTGACCATCTAATACAGCAACACCGTTTCTATTTCTTCTTATGATATTTGGTACATGCTTGAAGTAATATTCAAAATGCACAGCAGTATTGTTACTTCCCGTAGCTATGACGGCATCATAATTACTAAGTTTATCTAAAAAACTGAAATACTCAGTCGTTTTAGGATTTATATCCTCCATCCACTTGATTAATTGCGGTATTAAGTTTTTATCTTTATCAGATAGCTTTATGAGGCTTTTATGCCCTGAGATAAATACTGCTAAAACATCATGAAATCCAACTAGCGGAATATTTCCTGCCAAAATTAAACCCACATTCTTCTTGCTAAACTGATCGGATATCTCGTATTGCTCGGTCCAGCTTGTCAATTTATCTTTTTGCAAAAAATGCTGTACAATTCCCTTTAATGCTTTTTGACAATTGGTTTCTGTTAACCATTTGTTTTCTAGATATGTCTTGCGAATGATTGGTTGTAGTTCTTCTTTACGGTTTTGAATCTGTTGCCCTAATTCAACAAGGACATTAATACGATCCTCAAGAGTCATGACCTTTCTTTTTGTGCTTTACATAGTGACGCCATTTATCCAACGCTGCTTGAAAATCATCTGGCAATTCTGAATCAAACTTTACAAATTCTTTAGAGCTCGGATGTATAAAACCAAGCGATTTTGCGTGTAATGCTTGTCTTGGCATAACTTCAAAACAATTGTGGACAAATTGCTTGTATTTAGAAAAGACTGTCCCTTTCACAATACGATCTCCTCCATATACTGAGTCATTAAATAATGGATGATTTATGTGACTCATATGTACCCGAATTTGGTGAGTACGACCGGTTTCAAGACGAAGACGAATAAGACTTACATAATACATATCCTCTATCACTTCATAATGTGTGATTGCATGTTTACCATCTTCATTTTCAGGGAATTGATATCGTTTTTTTCTATCTTTTGGATGTCTGCCAATGTTACCTTCAAGAGTACCTTTAGGTTCATCAAAATTGCCCCAAACAAGTGCATAATATTCACGTTCTATAGAGTGGTCAAAAAATTGCTCAGCTAATGATTTCATTGCAATTTCGTTCTTGGCAATAACCAATAATCCTGAAGTATTTTTATCAATTCTATGGACTAATCCTGGTCTATCTCTTGAGTCACCAGGCATAACTGGCAATAAATTTTCTTTAAAATAATGGACCAGTCCATTTACTAATGTACCAGAGAAATTACCAATTCCTGGATGGACAACCATTCCTGGAGGTTTGTGAATAATCATTAAATCATCGTCTTCATATCTTATATCCAGATCCATTTCTTCTGGAACGACATCACCGGGCTCCAATGGAGCTTTAGGCATATAGATAGCTATCTCGTGATTAGGCTTAACTTTAAAATTGGGCTTGACAGGTTTGTTCTCAACCAAAATGAGTTGTGCTCGACAAGCGTTTTGAATTTTATTTCTTGTAACGTGCATTAACCGATCCATTAAGTAAAGGTCAATACGGATGGGCGTTTGTCCGGGATCAACAACGACTTTTCTAAATTCAAATTCAGGTTTAACACCCATTTTTGTTGTATCCATGTTTAGTGCAAAATTATAAAACTATTGCAGATCTTAACCCTAGTTCGATGGCATTTAAATTTTCAATTTTACCATTATTAAGTTCGAAGCTAAGAAGTGTCCTAAATTTATGAAACCCTACTACTCCACAAGCTCCTGGATTCATATGTAAAATTCCAAGTTCTTGATCTTTCATAACTTTCAAAATATGAGAATGACCACAAATATATAAATCTGGTTTAGATGCTTGGAGTATTTTGGATACTCTCTTCGTATATCTATTGGGGTAACCACCAATGTGCGTCATAAAGACATTTACGCCTTCAACAGAAAATTCTTGATTTAAAGTTGTTTTATTTCTGATTTCTTTATCGTCGATATTTCCATAGACGACACGTAAGGTGTTCTCAAACGAAGATATTTCATCTAATAATTCTAGACTTCCAATATCCCCAGCATGCCAAATCTCATCTGCATTACGCAGATGAGATTTAACATCTTCTCCTAGATAACTATGTGTATCCGAAAAAAGGAGTATTTTTTTCAATCAAAGTTAGATTTAGACTAGCTTGTTTTGCGTGGTCTACCTCTTCCTCTTTTAGCTGCAGGCTTGGCGCTAGTTTTCGTAGCAGTAACTTTTTTCTTAGCTGCTGGTCTGCCTCTTTTAGCCGCTGGTTTCGCAGCTGCCTTTTTCTTAGCTGCTGGTCTACCTCTTTT
>CAYVFU010000002.1:0-4806 GCA_964450495.1 uncultured Saprospiraceae bacterium
TGATTATCAGATAATTAAAAATTATTAGTATTCCTACTTTCTAATAGTCCAATTTGTGTGGATTTGGTTTTCAAAGACACCATTGTAATGCTTGACTTTCTATTTTTCAACTAACTAATCTCTTTCCTTTAAAGCTGTACTTGATCAACATCAAGGTGCATTCTCAATCAGCTTAGTACAGATAGATGCTCAGGTAAGAAGATAGCTCTGAAATGTAGATTTTCTCAAAAGGTCTCTATGTGTAACACATAGAATTAGTCATTACCTGTGGTCCTTTTTCAGGATTTTCAATTTTTGCCACATAAAATTCAGCACATAATACCATTGCTGTTTCTTACATTGGCAACGTTAAGTTTGTTGTATGGCTCCTCGCTATGACTAATTATATCCGAGTTTATTTAGAAATAACAGTATCCTTCTGGATTTTATCAATCGTATAGGTAAATGAGAGTTCATGACTACCATTATTAAACTGTTGAAAGTCGTTAAAAGAGATATTATAGGAATAAAAGAAGCCAAAATCTTCAATGTTTACACCTGCAAGAAATCCAAATCTATTTTCCCCACCCACTGAATAAGTCAATCCACCAGTAAGTGATTCATCTAAGAATTTCGCTTTTAAATTGATATCTGCGTGGGTTGGTGTCAACATTAGATACTTATATACAACAGAAGGCTCTAACACTAAATCATATTCTGGCATTCTGTGTCTATATCCTAAATGAACAATAGCTCCAAATTCTTTTGCCCCAGTCGTTCCGGACTCAAAATCGTTTAGCATTGCACTGACCAAAGAAGGCAATGTAAGTCCGTAGATTACTTTATCCATATATTCACCATATACACCAAAACTGACATCAAAAAACTGAGAACCATTGAGTCTATCAAGTATTTCTAAGTCATTTTGGGCGACAAGAATAGAACTTGCATCCGATGCAGAAATTTGGTGTTGTAAATATTCTAATGATAAACCTGCTCTAACATCATTGGTTTCTGATTTTATCCCGTAAGAAACAGACACTAAGCCTTTTAATGTTTCAAATGAGGCATATCTATCACTGAGCAATTGAGCTCCAATTCCTATCCTATTTCCGATAGCCCCATCATAACTGAAGGTAAATGTACTTGGAGCTCCAGGAAAGCTAGCCCAAGTGTTTCTATAATTAACCAACAATTCGTGATTTCCTCTGAAACCTGTATAACCAGGATTTATCAAAATAGGATGTTCGTTAGCTTGAGTGAAAATTCCTCTTTCACTGTGTAATCTCACCTGAGCAGATAAATCTGTTCCCAAGAGAAGTACAAATGCAATTACGATTAAGCACAATATATTTTTCATATTCGGTCTGCTTCCAGTTTTAGGATTAAAGATTAATTTCCACTTTTTAGAACTGTGACTGTTCCTCTGTATATAGCTATGTTAGCACCTGTTCCTTGAGTCAATACCCACATATATCCACCTTCAGGTAATTCTTCTCCATCTTGATTGACGCCATTCCAGCCGTTTTGATAATTGGCTTCTGCGTATACGATTCTTCCCCATCTGTCATAAATACCCAGTTGATTAGGCGTATTATCATTTATATCCACACAGGTAAATTCTAAAGTCTCATTTAAATTATCACCATTAGGTGTTATGATTGGTGTACCAGGACATTCAGTAGGATCGATTGGTGTTCCACCTCCATCTGAACAGTCATCTACCTGTATACCAGAAACTTCCATTTGTTCGCAGCCATCAGAAATAACTGCATTATATGTGCCTCCAGTTAATCCAGTAACAATTCGTTGATCTATAGGATCTACTATGCCATCAGACCATTCCACGGTAAAGTTTCCTGAACCACCATCTGTATTCAATGTAATTATACCAGCATCTTCAGCTGCCGATTCACAAGTTGTTACTGCATCGACAGTAAATGATTGATATTCTTCTATAACAATAGTTCGGCTTACTGCGGTACCACATGCATCATCCGCTGTTATTTCATAGGAGCCTGGAGCAAGATTCATGATTGGGAAAGTGCTTTCAACACCATTTACCCTTACAATTCTATCTTCGCAACCGCCAACCACTTGACCGATGATTGATGCATCCTCTAATCCCACACAAGAGACTGATGATACTTCTAGTTCATCTAAGAAAATAGCAGCCCATTGGACTTCAGTAAAAAAGATAGTCGGACAATCTGTACCATCGGTTATAGTCAGTGTATATTCTCCTGGTTCAAGATTTTCTCTTGACAATTCAGTAGAGCCATCACTCCAAGCAAAACCTAACGTGTCTATACCATCACCTGGTATGTCAATAATGACAGCACCATTATTTGCCTCTCTATTCGTTGCATTAACAACTTCTGAGGTAAAATCTACATTTCCTTCCAGTGTCAATGTGATTCTACTAGAAGCATTTATACTCGAATCATTATTATCAGTAATTTCTATGGTGTACTGACCTGCTTCCAAATTTGAAATATCTTCTTGAGTGGAGGTAAATCCATTTGGTCCTTCCCACCTGTAAATAAAGTTACCACAGCCGCCTGTCACATCTATAAAGATTGACCCTGCATTCATCGCTTCGCATGTCGGACGAATTACGGATGATTCTTGTATTTCTATTTGTGGTACAGAAGAAGATAAGGTGTATGTTTCAGTTGCAACATTTCCATTCTCATCTGTCACTCTTACTGTCCAGTCTCCTGGTGCTACTCTAAAAATATCTTGTTCATCTGAGGTCTCTCCGTTCGGACCTGTCCACATGTATGAATACGGTGAGCAGCCTCCTGTTGCAGTTATCTCAATTCGTGAACCTCCATTACAAGATCCATCTTCTAGGTTGTCTAAATTTATTGTAAGCGGATCATCTGAACTTATCGAACCAGCCAAAGGAACTGTACGAACATAGGTACAATTGTTTGCGTCTGTAATGGTCACTTGATAAGTGGCTGCATCTAATCCAGTCTGATTTTGTGTTTCTGGTAAACCACCTGACCAAACAAAGGTAAATGGAACTGATCCTCCAAGTATCTGTGTGGTGATACTACCACCAGTAGTACATGTAGCATCTATTGTAGAGAAACTGATATCAGGAGCACCTGGTGTGGCAATCGTATATGTCCTCATTGATGAATCCCCTTCTGCGTCTACTGCTGTTAATGTATATGTGCCAGAAGGTACAGCCTGCAAATTACAGTCTCCTGTACTTGATCTTATAACACTACCATCTTCTCTAGTCCATGTACACGTTACTGGAGAAACAAAGCCAGTTGGAGCTGAAACCAGTATAGAACCTGTATTATCATCCGGGCATTCTGGATTAGTTATTTGACCAGGTCCAAGAGACCCTTTCATGCCAGTACCTCCACAATCTATTGCAATAGAACCTGATTGTACATCCACAGGTAATACCATGTTATCACTATCTGTAAATTCTATGGATACTGTTGCGTTATTGACAAAGGTCACTTGAGAAGAACTTGTTCCTTCACAACTTCCAATGACATCAAAACAAAGCGTAAATAATGTAGAATTATCTGCAAGTGTTACAGCAGTCGCTGGAGACCAGCTTATCCTTAAATTTCCTGCATCAGTAAGGTTTGAATTTGCATCTCCAAAACCAGTCAATACGCCTGGATTAATTAATGTGTCAAATGTCATGAATGATGGATCCCATTGGATATTGAACTGAGCACTTTGTACGTCATCAAAATTTGCTGTACTCACATCAATACAAGACTGTTGTCCAGTCATCGCATTTGAAACAGTCGTTGAATTCAATTGTAAATTACCAGGTGGTACGACTATGATGTCATCTCCCACTTGTACAAAACCATTATCAATACACGTGGATAAAGGGATACCTGCGCCACTAGCTATCTCTAGAGCAAATCCTGGGAGATCACCAACCTCTATTGTTGAAGACTGACCATCAGTTCCTACTGCATCAAAGCACAGCTCAAATAACACTGTTCCATCATCAACAGTTACTGGATCATCACCTAATCCTATAAGCCAAAGCAATCTCAATTCGCCATCAGATATATCATTTTCGTTAAGTGATATCGCAGAAATGGCTTCTTCATTAAGACCAGTGTAGTTCAAGACATCTTCATTCCAGCTAATGCCAGCCTGAATACTTGCGATATCCGTAAAATTACCTGCTGTAACAGGAACACATATATTCTGACCTGGGTCAATGCTTTGACTTGCAAGTATTAAAGACACATCTGAAGATCCTACACAAACATCATCTCCGTCTCCCATGTCACCATCACCGCCATCACCACCATCACCGCCGTCGCCGCCATCACCACCGTCGCCACCAGCACCTATAACCACTTGACCTTGTGAAATACAAAGTGTTTGGGATTGCGCTGCACCATTGGCTATTTCAATACCGAAATTGGTTAAGTCCACAAATTCGACATCAGAAGATTCACCATTAGAACCACTTCCGTCAAAGCATATTTCGAATAAAACTGAACCATCTTCAGGTGAAATATTATCTCCACCGAATGGAACAAGCCATAAGACTCTTAATATTCCATCATCAATTAAATTTTCATTAAGGGTTATACTAGAAAGTGTTAGTTCATTCACACCTGTGAAAGTAAGTACTTCTGGATCCCATTGAACTCCAGTTTGCAAGCTTGCGATATCTACCCAATTGCCGCTTGTTACTGGGAAACATGTATTACCATTTGCTGTCACTGAACCACCTTGAATGATCAAACTAGTATCGTCTGAATCTGCACATACGTTTTCAGTACCACCTTGTTGTCCACCATCTCCACCATCTCCACCATC
>CAYVFU010000002.1:4906-35412 GCA_964450495.1 uncultured Saprospiraceae bacterium
CCAATAACTTCAAAATCATTATTGATAAATCTAGCAACTTCAATTGCTCTTGGTGTATTCGAAAGCTCAATAGCTGACTGAGCGCATTCTGCACCAACTCCGTTTAATCGTATGGTGAATAACCTTGTACCGTCAGGTAAACTTCTAGGTTCTGCGCTATCAAGGTTCCAAGAAACAGTCAATTCACCTTCATCAATAGCAACACCTCCCGGTGGAGTTGCAATATTTCCTTGAAAGGTAAATTGATCCAATTCAGTAGTGACATTTTCAATACTATTATATGTCAATACATTTGGATCCCAATTGATGGAAAACTGTAATGAAGCAATATCTGTGAAATCACTTACTGATACATCTATATCTATCGTGTCACCTGGCTGAGCTGTTCCTCCTGTAAAAACAACCGAAATTTGAGATTGCATTACTGTCAAAGTAAACAAAGCGAGGAAACAGGTGCAAAAAAAGGTTTTAAACATTGTTGTTGTGTTTTATAGGACGGCTTACACTAAGCTGACAAAGTTAAGAAATAGTTTATGTTTTTAGTGTTATACGTCATTTGAACAAGAAATAAACCCTATTGATAAAGGAAGAAATTGGCTTGGTATATCCCTTACGACTTTTCTTCATTACATAAGTTTCTAAAAATAGCTCGATTCAACTGTATCAAGCTTTAACATATTGATAGCATTAATTATTCCAATTTTTAACATTTATTGAATACAAACTATCTTTTTGGTGATTTTTTGTTTCCCATATGCCAATTGGCAGAAGTAAATACCTGAACCAGATAGTTGGTTAGCCTGAATCGCAATTGAATGCTTATCTCCTTTAATTAATGTTTGTCTAAATACCAGATTACCACTTTCATCAAAGATTTGCAATACACTTTCATGCTCAAATAACTCGGTATCTATGATAATATTGGTTTGATTAATGAATGGATTTTGGCCAATCTGAAAATCAAACCCTGCTTGCAGAATAGACTCTAGTTCTATCTTCAACCCAACTCTTTGGTACTGGTCAGTATATAATTCTCCACGTAATCGATTGTTTATCAATGACATGACTGGTTTGTCTGATGTTTTTTCATGATCTAATTGTTTGAATCTCACCACTAAAAATCCAGATTCTGTTAATTTTTGGCTGTTTGAATGATTCCAACTCACATTTAATTTTCCATCTTTTGCGTGGTAATGTTCATCAGAGAAATTTTGTAGCTCTGATTCAATATTTACCAGTTCATACTTCGAATGATCATAATCAGCACTAAATTGAATTCCTCTAAGGCTAATTTCTTCCGTTGGTTTTAATGTAACAGTCAGCAAATTATTTGCTTCAATCTGAGACTGTATTATTGTTGTTTCTTTAGAATTTCTGGTTTCAACCTGATTTAAAATTGATGAAGGACTTGCAGAATCGTTTACATCTCCAATTTTTACGGCAATGAAGTCTGTCACAGCATTTGATTGCTTTAAATCTAGAATATCGATAAACTCTGAAAAAGGCCACGGTGATGTAGGATCGAAGAATTCTTGGCTGCTATTAACAAATCTCCATGATGTATTGTTTGGGAAAGTTTCATCAAGGCCCAGCAGTACTTTTCTCAAAATGACAATATCAGAAGCAGACAAGCTCCCATTATTGCTGATGTCTGATGCTATAATCTTGTAAGGATCAGTAAAAGGTCTATTTCCAACAATATGATTTTGAATCAATACTAAATCTAAGGTACTTACTCCATTCAATGGATCATCCTCTTTATGAGCGCTTACTTGGTAGTTGTCCCCCATAACCATACTTGGAAAATGAAATTGACCAGATAGGTCTGTTTTTTCTTTATAATAGGCGTCAGTATTTACTTGATAAAGTTCAATATCTACATCTTCCACTAATTTATTAGACGATGTCATCACTGCACCTTCAATATCCATAAATCCTTGTGAATTTGTGTCTGAATCACAACGATGATTGGCCTGTATTTCTATTTGACTCCGGCAAAAGTCTGCATTATCGCTGTTGTCAAAGACCCAAACTTCAACTTCTTGTAAGCCTATTTCTTCACAATCAAAACTAACCATGCTACTCAACGTATCTTGAGTATTTGCTTTTTTAATCAGAAAAGTCAATTCATTGTCTAAGCAATTATCAACACTAGATAAATCGAGATCATTTGCCCAAATTTCTACGTCGTTTGATGACGCCGAAATAACGGTTGTCAATTCTCCACGGCAAACAGCAATTGGAGGCACATTATCCTCGATAATAAATGTATCTCTACATGTTGCCGAATTGCCACACTGATCTTTAACAACCCATTTGATGGCATGAGTCCCAAATGGCACACTATTACTGGCAAATCTAATTCCTTGACCGTGTGTCGTGTCTCCATTTTCAAACTCAATGATGTAATCCACCATCAACTCATTTAAAGGTGTACAATCATCAGATACATTAGCAGTAAATTCCACTGAAACGCTACAATCTCCAGTTGGTCCATTTATCTGCTTTATCATACAATTGTTCTCAAATTGAGGCGGAACGGTATTATGAAATTCTAGCTTCTGTGTGTAAGACCATATGCCTGTCGTGGATTCTGGTTTAGATTCATCATATTGACACCAGTCTATGACGGTCCATTTTCTCAGTATTTTTGAACAAGCATTTTCTTCTGAAAGAAATTCTTCATCACTGTGATTTGCTACAAGTAACGAACAACCTACTGACAATGAGTCTATGTTTGGACTTCCAGTGATCTCAGGATCTACTGCATCCAAGCTACAATCAGAGTCACTTATATAATCTTCAGGCCAAAGGTATGGATGCATTTCAAAAGGAGTTTCAATCAAGATTTGTATGTGTTGGTCATAAGAATCTAGTATCACATTTTGATTATTTCGTAATGACCATCTTCTGACCATTGAGCCAACTTTACATTGATTAGAAGAATATTGATCTGTATAGTCAATGGAATAGACTGCACAATCCTCCGCAATAGTTGGTTTGCCCATATCCTTCTCCTCTAAATTTTCGTAACAATACACTGTCTGGTGGGGAGGATGCGACCTAAATCTGGGAGCCACATTCTCAACGATAGAGACATTTACTGTACAGGTGTTTTTATTTCCTGAACTGTCTTCTACTTGCAACATAACTTGGTGATCAGAACTAACATCTAAACAGCAAAACTCTACATATTCAGCAAAATCTACTTCTGTGGAATCAGTACATTCTGATAAAGAAAGACGCTTAACACTTAACTCAACGTCAGAACACGCATCAAAACTGCCATTATCAAATGATGCAGCAAACACTTTTGCTTTGCCATCACTTGACAGGGTAACTGAATTATTTTCTTCGCAAACTGGTATTGGAGCATTATAATCATCAATAATCACTTCATAGTAGCAGCTCGCTTCATTGCCGCATTCATCGTAGGCTGTGCAGGTGATCCAACTTCTACCACCAGGCATATTGTAAATCCAAAATTCTCCATTCTCTTCAACTGCTTCAGCTTTTGTTACATTATCATACGGGTCTTCTCCGTCAATGACTGGTCTGTAAGCAAAATCATAAGTAAAATTACCAGAACCACAACCAGATCCAATTTCTGGCATTTCTACTTTTAATCTAGATAGACCACATGACACTCCATCAGAATCATAACTTTTGACCTCTTCAATGCAAATCATGGTGGGGCCGAGTTCATCAACAACTTGGATGACTTGATATCCAAATAAAGGATTATTGTACCCTTCACCTTTTGGTAAACACCAATCGAGCACCGTCCATTTCCTAAGTATTTTATAGCTACTACCGCATTGTGGAACGATTTGGTCCTCAAATCCAATCTCTAAACTACAATGTCCTTCAGATCCATTGATTGGGTGATTCTGATATAATGGGAATCCAGTCAACTCAGGATCAGGTTTTTCATCATTATTCATATCGTATAGGGATGCATCAGCGCATGCAATGCTCATATCTGTAGGAAACTGAACATCACTTAAATCGAATGCTTTGTACACCAGTGTATGTTCACATGGTCGAGATTCGTTGTTGTAATTGTCTATTGCTACATATGTCACAGTCTTCTTTGCTCTGAATTCACCAGATTCACATGCGTAATCTTCAATGTCTATATTTCTTTTTTGTATGGTGAATGAACTACAAGCATCTTCTACCCAAGCTGAAATATCTTTGATAGGGTCAGGTAAATGACAACTAATTGTATCAATCTCAGGACAGTAAATAAGAGGTGGTTTTTTATCTTCTAATGTAATGTTGCCCCAACAAGAATTATCTGATGGGCTACCTAGTTCGAAAACTTGCGCTTGAATCGTTTTGCCGATGTATTGTTTGCCTATTGGATTAGGGATTAATTCGTTATTATTTTCTGGGTCTGATAGGACAACATAATAATTGTCCAAACAATCTCTAACATCACCTTCTAGTAATATTTCTGGTCTTATGTATGCACTGCATTCATCGTCAATTCCAATATTTACACCGTTACTTGTGCAAGCAAGACCGCATGATTCTATGTGTGGAATGTATTCGAATTCTACTTGGTAAAGTATTGAACAACTTGCATATTGATCATCGTTGTTGCCAGGAAAAGTACAACCAGAAAATACAGTAAATACTCGTTCAATCTCATAGGTTTGAGGACCAGTTTGACGTATAATATCTCCATGGTTTATATCGTAGTTACTGTTGCCACAATTGTTTATGATCTGAACAGCGTTGTAGTCTGGCTCGGGGATTTCATCAAATGATCCATAAATTCTATCTGGAGTAGAAGGACAATTAACGGATAATTTTTTTGTTGGTGGTGCTAATATTACTGAACTACACTCATTGCTATTTTTTGGATTTCTACATGATGATGAATTTATGACACCTACTTCAATTTCATAGTTTATATTATGTGGATAAATCAATTCAAATTCTGCACTAGTAACTCCATTTAGATCTAAAGCATTGCTTACGCAAACTGGTGAAGAAACTGATAGTGCATTTCCAGTTAGATCTATTGCTTCGAGCATCCCATTTAATCCACCTACTTCTATAGTTACAGAGTATGTTTCATTTCGTAAATCTGTAATTTCAGGAGTAGATAACAATATCGGCGCAATGCACTCATCTGTATTTTCACAACCCATTCTTGCACCAAATGCATTTACAACAAGTCCATTCGGACCGTCGCCTATATTAACATTACTACTGCCATCCCAAATAGCTAAATAATAATTTTTTGGAACAGAAAAATCAGCATCGTCTACAATAATTGACTGCCAAAATTCACTGGATATTCCTGAGCGAATAAATGTCAAACTACTACAGTTTCCACTTAACGGAATTGAATTTCCAGTTGCAGTAGACTGAATACTTGTACCCTCTGAATGGTTATTAGATAAGTATAATGCCCAAGCTAAATCTTCATCATCATCTAAAAATAGTTGGAAAGAACTGACAAGCGGACGCACATCAAAATTTATCCAAATTATGTCTTCACCAACTTGAGGAACGCTTGGTGACATCATATAACCTGTGTGCGGATTATAGTACTTATTATTAAATTCTATTTCAAAATTAGTAGGATCATAAATGTAGGTAGGAGCTTCTAAAGTCATAAAACTACCATCAGTACCACACTTAACAACTCCACCTGATATAGAAGAGTCATCTATACTACCATCTTCTGTCCATGACGAACCTGCATCGAAGCGTTGTGCAGCCAAACATGGTGTTGTTTGCGCACAATCATCAGTCACTTTAATGATGATTTCTGCAGCATCATTATCGCAAGGACTTGATTCATCAAAATCAAAAGAATAGGTATACACATATGTCCGAATTGTGGACGCTGAAGTGAATTGCACGGTGCCAGCAGACGGATTAAAAACACCCCCATCTTCAGGTTGAGGTCCGGACCATTTACCACCTTCGTCTGGACCATTGAGAAGTGAGTTTAAGTCAATGTTCAATTCACCTTCATCGAATGCACAAATTTCGTGTTTCGATCCATTTCCAGCACTTGGCTGCGCACTAATATATACTGTTGCAATTGCTTCTTCAGGACTACAAGGTACTTGGTCATTGTTTACGCTTAATTGGAACTCATATTTACCAATTGGAAGGAAACTCAAATCAACATTTGATGGATTGGATAAATCAACATAAGTCCCACTCAAATCTGTCCATATCCCACCAATAGGTACTTCTTCAATGCCCAATATAGATGACAAATCAACTATTGCGTTTCCGTGATCGCAAATTGTGAATGCTCCATTTTCTCCGACAGAACTGCCTTTAATGACTAATTCTAGGTCTAAAACGGTTGTATTTTCTGCGCATAATGTATTTTCAAAAGTATATTCGAAAACATAAATTCCTTGAATTAGGTTGGTAGTTTCGATTATTCCAGTTTGGGGATTAAAGTCAATTTCATCTGGTAAAACAGTCCCATTGCTCGGTTGAAAAACACCACCTAATTGACTATTAGGGGTCAGTAAATCGGTCAAATTTTCAGTGTTTGTTTCGCCTTCACAGACCATTATTGGTTCATTCAAACCAGTTGCTTGGGGAACTCCATCTATAACATATACTGTCACGAAAGCTTCACTGCTTGTACAATCAGATCCATTGTCAAATCGATAGGAAAATTGATATGTTCCTGGGAATGCATTTGATGGAATAAACATACCGTTTAAAAAAGCTGAACCAGGTGGATTTGATGAGTTGGATTCCCAAATTCCACCTTCATCGCCACCTGTATCTAGCATAAAATCGGGTTGACTCTCATAGTCACCACATAAGGTAAAGGTCGTGTTTTCTCCAGCTGAGTTTTGTTCTGCGACAGTAATCAATAATGATGATTCTACGTTCTCAGAACAATCTCCCAATACCTCAATTAAATAAGTGAATTTGTAACTACCATCTTCTAATGCAGACAGATTAACCATTGCTGGATTACTCAAATCTAAACCAGAATTATCTACATCTATCCAGTTGCCCCCTGTATGTTTAATCTGTAGAAGATTGATAAAATTTATAATTTCTTCATCGCCTTCACAGGTCGAAAATTGCTTGTTATATCCTTGAATTGGTTCTTGAGACACACAAGACAATACAAAGGTTGCAGCCGATAATTCATGTTCGCTAGAACCATAAAACTGGTAGGTGAATGAATAATTACCTTCCACTAAATTTGATAGATTAACGGCAGATGGATCAGATAAATCCAGTCCTGAATTATCATTATCAATCCATTGACCTCCTTCGTCAAATCCTTCAAGTTGATCCCAAAAATTTATTAAAGTTGAAGCCGCGTAATCTTTACATAAAGTTGTATTCGTTGCTATTCCTGCATTTAATCCATCAACTATTTCAATAGTTATTTGCTCCGGATCAATATCACAATTACCTTCAAAAGAATACTCAATTATGACACTTTCTAGTGCCACTAGATTGCTTGGATTCAAAAGCCCAGTTTGCAGATCGAAGGCTTCAGAGTTACCTTGTATTAGTGTAAATATCCCACCAGTTGATGCTCCATTATTTTCGATAGCTGAAAAGATACTTATGTCATTTGTTGATCCTTCATGAACACGGATTAATAGTGGGTTTTGGAGTTGCTGGACATCATCTGAAATGGTTAATGTAAGTATAGATTGTTGTTGTGTGCATACACCATGTTCTTCCTGTGTATAACTGATAAAATAGGTACCTGAATTAGCTGTTGAATAGTCTAATATTGCTGTCTGCTGATCCAATTCTAAGAGATTGGAATTTGCACCAGTAATTACCCATGAACCGCCAGTTTCAATACCAGGGATAAGGTCTAAAAGGTTTAACGTGCCATTTCCTGCGCATATTTGTAATGACATGTCTTGGCCCGCAGAATTAAGCTCCCACAAAGTTAACGCTACATTTGTAGAAACTGGCGTGCAATTCTGAGCAGCGCCAATTCTGTATGAATAGTTTAGATTTTCAAAATCGTCTATTTGAAGCTGTGCTACATCAATGATATTCGAGATTTGGTTATTGTTTTCATCAAACCATTCACCTCCTTTGACTGTCTGGCCTAATAAATCAAAGAGATCCAAATTGGTAGACATTGACTCGCAAAGTTCAGCAGCAACATCTGCGCCTATTGATGGTGGATCACCACTGATTTCAAGAGTAATAATTGCCTCGGTTTCATGACATCCAAATGAACTTCCAAATCGATATACAAAGCTATATGTCCCAATAGCTAATGTAGAAGCATCAACTTGGGTTGGATCTAAAAGATCTAGTCCAGTTTGACTAATGTCTATCCATTTCCCCCCTTCAGATGTTATAAAGTTACCTTGTCCAGTCAAGTCAACAATGCCTTGGCAGCTTAAAACAAAACCACCTGGTCCGGGATCTGGTTGTGCTCCGTCTACTATTAAAGTTGCAATAGATACATCAGCTAATAAACATCCATCATATATATTTGATTGATACTCATATTGATAAATACCATCAACTAGATTTTCAATATCTAATTCTTCTGGATTTTCAATCACCATATTAGATTCAACATCTGTCCATTGTCCTCCTATTTCTTCATTGACTATTATATCAAATAGATTTACAGTAGAAACTCCACCACGACAGATATATGCCTCACCATCAACACCCACCGAAGGTTGGTCGATTACATTTATCGTCACTGTGGTTTCTTGTACTCCACATCCTTCGATATCAGAAAACGCATATTTAAATGCATAAATACCAGGTGCAACATCGCTTGGAACAAATGTGGAAGGTTCTGTGAAACCAAAATCTTGATCTGCAATCCAAGTCCCTCCAGAATCAGGATTACCTGTAAGTAAGTCAAAAAGATCTATGTCAGCCGCAGATGTACACACGGTGATGTCATTGGCTATTCCGGTATTTTTTCTTTCATTAATGGTTATATACACAATGGATTCTCCACTACAATTTGGAAACGTATAAGAGAAACCATACACATTATTTGGCGGATTAAATGAAGCTCCTACTGGTGAAAAAGTACCATCAGGTTCAAATTGGCCGCCTTCTGGATTTGTTGCTAATTCTGTCCATATACCTCCAAAGTCTTCTTCTGCTAATAATGAAAACAAGTCTATATTTTCTTCGGTATCAGAACATATCTTAATATTACTTGACTCTCCTGTATTTGGTCTGTAACTGATTACATTAATAGTAACGGTAGCTTCTTGAACAGGGCAATTATCAGTATCAAGTGCATATATAAATTCGTATTTGCCTCTCCCTCCTACAGGGTTAAAGGTTCCACTGATTTCATCAAAAATGCCTCCTACTGGGTTGGCCGCATCATACCACTTTCCACCTCTATCTGCTCCGACTAAAAGTGTTTCTAGCTCTATAATATTTGACTCATTGCAAGATTGAATACTAAGGCCTTCTCCAGCTACAGGAGTCGGCATAACATTTACGATCGCGTATGTTGTTCCATCCTTAATGCACTGATCTGATGCTTTAAAATTGTAGCCGAATGTATACGGACCCGGCTGCATTCCTACAGGGTCAAAATTTGAATTGTTTGCGCGAAATCCTGAAGGTGACTCTCCTTGACCAGCCCAAAACCATTCTCCGCTTGAAGGCTCATTAATCAATAGTGAATTCAAATCTACAGCGGAGACATCTTCATTACAGACTGCAATATTATTAGCTATTGGACATTGGGAAAATGCATTATATGTTTGGGAGAATACGATTAAGAATAGCATTATAGCCAGACGACAGAGAACCTGTGCGATACCCAAGGAAAAGTATCCGATATTTAATTTATTTAGAATAACATCTCTGTTCATAACACATCGTATTATTGATGTAACCTGTTCGTGCATACATAATAAAGGGGAAAGATGAAGTGTGTACTTCAAAGCTTAATGGGGGGAAAGCCTTAAGTCTTAAATTCTCAGATTAGTTGATGGTCGATAGCAAATCTTATCAAGTTTACAGTGTTCTTGACGTTTAGTTTTCTCATGATGTTTTTGCGATGAACGCCTACTGTTTGATGACTGATGTATAATCTATCTGCTATTTCTTTATTGTTAAGCGCTTTGGTGATCAGCTGAAGGATCTCCTGCTCTCTTTTTGTTAATTTCTGTTGGATTAAAAATCTATCTTGAAAATGATTTGATTTTACACCATTCACTTGCACTTCTCCATTTGTTTTCTGAGGTGGTGTGATATGAACACCTTCAGAAAGAAATGTATTACCAAGTTCTAGCTCTGTGAAACATTTCAAGATTTCAATCGAACTGTTTTTCTTAGAGTAGAAGCCGTCTGCTCCGCTCAGAAAAGACTTTTTAACTAATTTATGATCAGTGTATGACGACACTACACAAACTTTTGTTTCAGGATGAGTTGACTTCACTTCACTAATGATCTCCATACTGTCTGGACTTGTAAAATTAAGTTCCATGAACAATACATCAACATCTAGATCAGAAACCATTTGCACAATGTCATTGGCATCTGTAATGCTTTCCAGAAGATTGATTTGAGGTCCTTGCATATTTCTAAGCAGTGAACTAAATCCTTCTGAAAAAAGCTTTTGGCTGTCTGCTATTAATATGTTGAGTTGCGTTTTCATCGCTAAAAGAATCGATTAGGTTATATAGAATGATTTTTACTAATATGTTTTGTATTGCAAATTAAATGCCAAAGTTAGGATATGTAACATATTATAAATTTCACAAATATGATTTCACTTCGTTTATTGTGTTTTTTCCTTCTCTTGTCAAGGTATACATAAAACCAGGTTGTATTGAATAAGCGCCTATTTCACCTGCTTTATTTATGGCAATGTAACCAACTTGGAGTTCCTGATAATCTTGCTTTCTTACAATCCGCATGACACCTTCTTCACAGGCTTCTTGCGGTGTCATCCCTTGTCTCATCAATTCAACAATTAAAAAAGAACCAACTGATTTTAAGACTAGTTCTCCCATTCCCGTTGCGGTTGCAGCACCAATTTCATTATCGACAAACAATCCAGCTCCCACTATGGGACTATCTCCAATTCTACCAGGCATTTTATAGCCTAATCCGCTCGTTGTACAAGCACCCGAAAGATTGGAATTCGCATCTATGCCAAGGATACCTATCGTGTCGTGTAATTCAATATTAATTTTTGGCTTGTACTCAGATGTAACAAGCCATTCTTCCCATTCTTGCTTGGATTTATCGGTGAGTAGATTTGTCTTGTTGAATCCCGAATCTAAGGCAAATTGCAGAGCTCCGTCTCCCGTCAACATAACATGAGGTGTATCTTCCATAACTTTTCTAGCTACTGAAACTGGGTGCATGATGTGTTGTAAAGCAGTCACTGCACCGTAGTTCCCTTTATGGTCCATAATGCAGGCATCTAAGGTTACATTTCCATCACGATCAGGTCTTCCTCCATACCCTACAGATTGGTCCTTTGGATCTGCTTCAGGCACTCTAGCTCCAGCCTCGACAGCATCGAGAATAGAATTAGTATTTTCCAAAGACTCCCAAGCTGCTTGATTGGCTTTTTCATTTTTCCATGTTGACAGAATTAATGGTAATGTATGTTTACTTTGCACTGGATTATCGCAAGATGCAAGTTGGATGCCTGTTCCAATACCAATAGTTTTTTGTAAACTATGCTTGAGAAAATTACGACGGCTCTTGTAGTTTTTCAAAATATATATACCTTATTTACGGGTGAAAATAAATAAAGATTTTAAGTAATTTAATGAATAACACAAAACATAAAGCAAATCGATTAGGAATTGCTCTTCTGAGACCCCTTCTACGTGTTTTCAGTATAATCCCTATGGATATCGTTTATTTATTCTCGCCAGTTTTGAAGTTTCTTTTACAATATATTCCAAGCTATAGAAGAAGTGTTATTTATGAAAATCTTAGAAACAGTTTGGTATATGAAGACGATACTACCATTAGAACCATCCAATCTTCATACTATTCACATCTATCAGAGATTATACTCGAGAATTTAAAGTTATTTTCAGGTAGTAAGCAATCCTCCATGAAGTTTGATATGGTTAATCCTGAAATACTTACTAATGCCTTTACTAATAATCAAGATATCATAGTCGTATCAGGGCACTTAGGAAACTGGGAATTGGGGTTTTCAGAAGCTGCACAATACTTCCAACATACATTATGTGGTATTTATAAGGAACAATCCAATCAAGAGTTTGACCAATACCTTCATGACTTACGTGCCCACAGAGGCTTAGAATTGATTAAAGAAAGTAGATTTATCAAAACCATTCTGTCTGAACATTCAACACCTAGGATATTCATCCTTATTCCGGACCAGAACCCTCGTAACAATAAAAGCATACGCTATTTTAATTTTCTAAATCAACGGACGCCCTTTAGCACTAGTCTGGAAAAAATCGCTCACAAATATAATTTACCTGTACTGTATGCGGATATCATTAAATTAAAAAGAGGGAAATATCAAGCACAATTAAGCTGGATATTTAATGGGAATGAAAAAGGAAAAAAAGTGAATATAACAGAGCAATACGCTAAACTTCTTGAAAGAAATATACTGTCTAACCCTTCCATTTGGTTATGGTCACACAGAAGGTGGAAACAAGGATAGAGGCGTTATTATTCTTTGACAAGTTTTAATACTTTGAAATTGATGCCTTGTTCAATCACAATATTATATAAACCTTTACTTAAGCTATTGAGGACATCATAGCTGAAAAAATTATTCCCTTCTTCTAATGTTTTCTGATCTAAAAAGACTGTTCTTCCAGAATTATCAATAATTCTAAGATTTAAATTAGATACGGCTTCGGCGTATACTTTCAAATTAAAAACATCTGCCGTAGGGTTAGGATAGATCTCTGCTGCAAGCTGTACTTCCTCAATTTCAGGTCCAGTAGGAATCTGATCGTAGGGCATAGCAGTAAAAACATTCTCTTGCATGATGTCTATTTCCGTATTACGCATGATGATGTCTCTAAAGCTAGTATTTGAAATGAGTTGCTTTTCTTCCTCTGAAAGAGCAGGATCATTTTCAAAGTAGAATCTGTCACCATCTCTCAACAATTGGAATTGTCTCATCATGATGATCATGATTGTTTGACCAAACAATGCATCTGGCATAGGATTTTCAGCTAACATACCGACCCATGAATCAATGTTGTCGACAGAATCATAAGCACTCGATAATAATGCTGCTTCATCCTCGTCACCAGTGATATCTACAAAATCATTTACCAAGGGCAAGCCAAAATTTGCTCTAACAGTATTGAAATCTGGAATACCTCTTTCTCTACCTCTATTGATATTGATTGCTGCAAGATCGAGTCCTCCACCTGTACCAGGAGGGCCAAATAAGAAATTTCTGACGTCATCAATGACACGACAATCCATCGCCTGCTGAACTTGAGTAGCCATACCTTGAAAGTAAGGGTCTATTCCGTCAGCAATTAAAATGGCAGCTGGATTAAAGAAAGCATCTCTTAAAGAAATATTACCTCTTGGTAAAGTTTCGCCTTCAATATTAATCCTGATGATATTGCTGTTGATCAATGTGTGTCCTAATCTAAATGCAGAAGCAGAAAACACATTGAATATCCCTGGTTCTAATTGACTTTGGTAGCCACTATATTCAGGCAGTTTAACGCCCATGCTAGGTAACCACTCATTATACACGATGTTTTGGAAGTAAGCAGAAACGTGCCTTCTTGCTTTCTGATACAATTGCTCATCTGTAAGAGATGGATTTTCTGCTTTGAATTCATCGCATAATCTATTGTGTTCTTTGACAAACAGCGTATGCATAGATACTAAAAGTGGATTTTCGTTAGCTCTCACGTCACCCGCTACAAATAGTTTTGTACCAGAACGTGTGTCATCTGCCATAAAAGGGGCTTCCTCGTCGACAACACCATTGAACTCAGTATCAAGTGTATTCCAAGGGAGCAAATCTCCTTTAGAGACTTTCATTTTCCCATCAACCTTAGATCTAAGCCAATCTGCTCTTTCTTCATCTGATCCGTATACTGCAGATGCATCGATAAAGCCAGTAATTAAATTTGTGTGCTCACGAGGATTATCTAATGAAGTGCCCGTTCCGTGTGCAGCTTCATTCCTAAGCATGCTGATTTTACTTCCTTCAGCAAAAAATTTATCTCCAGCAAGTACATCAATTGAAGCGTCTTCTGCTATATCTCCTTCAATAAGTGTGATATCATGGTCCACAAATTGCCCAAAGACCCACACAAAATCGCTTAAACTACTTCTATCAAAAATCAAATCATCTTGAGCAAATATCAAATTACTGATTTGACGAGGATTCATTCTATCCTGACCACCCATTTCATTAAATCCATCGGAATAGCCATAATCTGTTACTCTTAGCAAGTTAGTACCAGTAGATGCACTAGACGAAATTTCATTATTATTTGAACCATCTATGCTTTGGTATACTTGTGTAAAACCTATTTGCGAACAAATAAGGAAGAAAAGAAAAAAGAAACAGTAAAATCGGATCACACTCATCTTTATCTGGTATTCTATAAATTATCGCATATGACTGATAAATTATTGAAAGTATAGAGACGTAAATATAGGCAAAATGGTCTACTACATTAGGCTAGAAGTAATAAATTTTGAGTAATTAACTTGAGTATATTATTGAAAAATTAAAAAATCAAAGAGAATCAGAATAGATTATAAGATATAACATACTTTCGTAAATTGTAAATTATTATGATTCAATTTATTAAACATAAATTTGCAGTTATATAATGTTAATATTCTTAATTGAATATAATATCAAATTGAAGCAATAATCGGAGGGTGTTTAACATTAATCAATAAGTAAGCTCATATTTTTCAACTGATATTGCCTAAACCATACTGATTTGACACTAAAGAGATTCCTCATTCACTTAGCTTTAATGATCCTGTTCTTTGGAATCATACTCTATGGTACGATGTGTAGCTTAAAAAGCTACACAAATCATGGTCAAAAATTAGAATTACCTAGTTATATAGATAAGCACATTGATTACGCTCAAAATGATGCGGAAGATCGTGGATTCCAAATTATTATCAATGATTCCATTCATAAAGTTGGTATTCCTGGTGGTCAAATATTAATTCAAAATCCAAAACCAAATTCCTTTGTAAAGGAAAATAGAAAAGTCTATGTCACTACCTCAAAGTACGTGCCTGACAACTTCAAAAGTGAGTATCTAGGCAGGATCTATGGTTCTCCATTTTACATGAAAGAACGAGAGCTTAGACGGCAAGATATTTACTCCAATATTATCGATCGAAAATATGATCGAGGTGAGCCAGATATGATTTTAGAGGCATTTTACAAAGGAAAGTCTCTACTAAGCCCTAATAACCAAACAGTTGACAATATCAATATTCCCAAAGGAGAAACAATAGATTTTGTTATTAGCACCAATGAAGGAGGAGAAACCGAGCTTCCAGACCTTGTCTGCAAAACAATCAGCGCTGCAAAATTCATTATTGATTACTCCAAACTAAAATTGAATATCGTAGAACAAGGGGTAGTTAGCGATATGTCCAATGCTTATATAATAAAACAGGAGCCCTCCTTAAATGATATGATCAATATTCCTATGGGAGAGACAATAGTTGTGTATGTTTCACAGGAAAAACCAATTGCCTGTCGGTAAAATATTTGAAGAGACTAACGTTCCATTGTATTCTATCAAACATATTTTCTGTCGATCTGTCGTCCAGATGCATTATAGCCGATTTCTTTAGAAATGTTAAATTAATTAAGAATTTTGGTGACTGATCTAAATAAAGGGCGTCAGAATCTGTGTTAGACAAACATATTTCACAACATAATAATTAATAAATCTCACTAAAATGAATGTAGTTGAAGCAATAAGCGAATCATTAAGTAGCACATTTAATGGTTTCGCAGCATTTATCCCAAAATTATTCGGAGCCCTTATTATCCTTCTTATTGGATGGTTGATTGCACGAGCTATTAAGTTTGCATTATCAAAAGTCCTTAAAGCTGTAAACTTTGATTCTATAACTGAAAAAGTAGGAATCAACGGTTATATGGCAAAAGCTGGTCTTAAATCTAAAGGATCAGATATGATCGCAAAATTAGGTTACTGGATTGTAATGCTTACAGTTCTAATTTTATTCTTTGATTCATTAGGACTTCCATCTGTTTCTGGTCTATTAAGAGACGGTGTTAATTTTATTCCTAAAATTATGGTTGCATGTATCTTACTTGTAATAGGTATGTATATCGCGCAATTCGCATCTGGATTAGCAGAAGGTACTTTAAAAGCAGGTGGTTTTTCAAATCCTGGCCTTGTTGCAAAAATCGTTTACGGTGCTATCATGTTCTTAGTCGTTACGATAGCGTTAGATAAATTAGACATTGGATCTGGTATTTTAGATAATATCCTTTCAATTGTGCTTGGTGCACTTGGTTTAGGTTTATCAATTGCATTCGGTTTAGGTGGAGTTGATTGGGCTAAAAAGACGATCAGCAATATCTCTAAATAAGAGTATTCCGAAAAAAATAAAAAACCCTTTGAGTTTAACTCAGAGGGTTTTTTTATGCTCGCAATTTTCAACAAAGAACTAAAACTTATTCTTCCACATCATCGACTCGACAGGCTTTATCGTTCTTTCGTTGTATTTAGCATTCGCTTTTCGATTATAATAATTCTTGACATCGCCATCAATCTGAAAATAGATCAATTGACCTATAGGCATGCCGGCATATACTCTGACAGCCTTTACACAGGAAATCTCTAATGTCCATGTATTACAAAATCCAACATCACCTTTACCTGCAGTTGCATGAATGTCAATACCTAATCTACCAATACTTGATTTGCCTTCTAAGAAAGGGACTGTTTGATGAGTTTCGGTGTATTCCTCAGTTACACCCAAGTACAACTCACCTGGTTGAAGTACATAGCCCGCTTCTGGGATTTCGAAGTGATTGACAGTGTTGTGCTTTTTTGCATCCAATACGGGATCATTATACACAGCCAAATATTTACCCAAATGAACGTCATAGGAGTTTGTACCAAGACATTCTGGTCTGTAAGGATCGATCAAAATCTCTCCTTTATCGATTGCTTCTTTTATTTTAAGGTCGGTTAATATCATATCTTAAGTGTGATGAGGACAATATTAACTAATTTTATCCTATGCCTTTGATTTACAAAATTATTGATTCTTCACAGTCTACAATAGCTGTATGGCATGTCACGGAGTCAATGGAGTACCTCACAGATCGATTGCAGCTGAAAAACACGCCATCAAACCAGCAATTATCAAGTATGCACCCCAGGCGAAAACTCGAATGGTTAGCATCTAGAAATCTAATTTGTAGTTTGCTTGGAGATTTTGATGTATCTAAAATTAAAAATGATTCATTTGGCAAACCATATCACAATACAATTGATGTCAATATTTCTATCAGCCACACAGTTGGTTATGTTGCTGTGTACCTTAGCGATAAAATTATCGGCATAGACATTCAGCAAATAACACCAAAAATAAAAGCGATTGCACATAAATTTTTGGATTACAATTCCTTACACGAGCTCCATCAGACAGATAATTTGAACGCTATACATTATTTATGGGGAGCAAAAGAATGCATGTACAAATGCTATGGTAGAAAAAAATTAGATTTTAGAGAGCACCTCAAGGTATCTACCGGACCTTTAAAGCTGGCTGATGAAAATCTGATATTTCCACTTACAACTTTCGGGTTAATTACAAAAGGACTTTACCACAAAGAATTCAACATAACAGGCATAAAAATCAATGAAGCATTGCTTGTTTATGCACATGACTAATCTTGCTACATCATCTCTCCAATTAGTCTTATGCCATTTAGAGTTAAATCTTTTTTGACAAGATCAAATTCTTTTTCCAAAGGAGTTAATACACCAGAAAGCCCACCAGTTGCGATACGTTTGAAGCGTCTACCTTTTTCTAATTCGATAGATTCAATTATTTCTTTTACAAGTCCTATATATCCTCTGAAGACACCCGCTTGGATGGCATTTACGGTATTTTTACCAATAGCAGAAGATGGCAGATATGCCTGAACTTCAGGAAGTTGCGCGGTACTGCCATGCAAAGTGCGCAAGGCTGTGAATATACCGGGAGCGATGGCAACTCCTTGTATATGGTAATCTTTTTGGACTACTGTAAACGTAAGTGCTGTACCAAAATCAACGATTATAGTATCCATGTTTTCTTCTTCTAAAGCTGCTACTGCATTCGCAATTAAATCCGTACCCATTTCATCCGGGCTATCGGTATGAATTGTCAATTCTGGATAAGAATCAAATTGTACTTTGTGTATTTCAGCTTTGAATAAAGCTGAAAGCATTTCTAGAAAAGCACTATCCATAACAGGGACAACGCTACTCATAGTCACAGATTTGATGTTTAACAAATCAACTTTTTCTTCCAGTAAGGCATTGACAATTCTCTTCTGGTAATACATGCGACTCTCTTCATTCTTAATTGTTTCCCAACGCCAAATGTGCTGACAAATTGGACCTTGGTAAAGACCACAAACAACATTAGAATTACCTATATCAAATACAAGGTGCATTTACTTTACTATATTTTTAGTTATCCACCATGATTTTAATCCATCAATAAGTGGTGGCATTTTGTAAGATAATTTAATTCGTTGATTGGATATTTGAGCTAAAATCTTCCAATGCTTATGGATGTCTTTTACAATACTAAAAAACGTATGCTTAGGGTCATAAATATGCAAAGGCTCTGACTTAGCACCATTTAACTCTAACAATTTAAATTGTCCTTGTTTCATTTCTTCTATAGAATCTGCTTTTAAATCCAGTCTGCAAAAATCAATACCGTTTACTTGCTTGAAAAGATTAGTTGCCCAATCTATTAGCTTGTCATCTATTGATTCGTTAAGCGAATGAAATTTTGCTCCTCTAGAATAATTACCAATAATATCGATTCGTTTTGTTTCTCCTTTTTCTAAAATTGCGTGAAGATCATGTTCAAATTTCTCTTTTATCCATTCTTTTTTTAGGAATGGATTTTGGTCATCATCTATTAATTCTCTAAGTGTCTTGATTCCATCTCCAACAACTTCTGGGTAGGTCTTTTCAATAAAGGAACTGACTCCAACAACATTGGTTTTGGGATATCTGTACATGAGTAAAGAAAATTCTCTCTTGTGATCGACATACTCTTGCAAAAGAAAATCCTTCGATTCATAAAGCTTTTTGTATTCGTTCAATTGTCGATCATTGTCCACCTTAGCCACTAAAAAGCCCTTAAATCCAATATCTGGTTTAATGATTATTGGATACTCTAATTCTTCAAGAACTTTATCCACATCAGTAGACTCTTGACTAACTAAAACAGTTTTAGGAATCCAAAATGATGGTAATAATTTGTAGACCTCTGACTTACGATCATCAAACATACCACCTAATCTGATAGAAGGATTTGAGGCTGCATAGAAGTGAACAGAAAGAAATCTTATGCTATACCAGAGGTAATAACTGATCGATTGATAAAAGAAGAGTTTAGAAACCCAATAACCTCTGTCAGTCCGCTTGCTCACTTCAATAAAAATTTATTTTCATAAGTTAAGCATATTCTTCTATTGGTGGGCATGTACATATTAAATTACGATCACCATGAGCATTATCTACTCGCGAAACTGAAGGCCAAAACTTAAATACCTCCTGTTGATATTTCATAGGGAATACCGCCTTTTCTCTTGAATAAGCATATGGCCATTCACTACCACAAGCTAAAGTTAAAGTGTGTGGCGCATTGGTTAATGTATTTGAATCTGCAGACATTTCACCTCTCGCAACCTCATCAATTTCTAGTTTAATCAACAACATTGCTTCGCAAAAGCGATCCAGTTCATCCAAACTTTCACTTTCAGTAGGCTCTATCATAATGGTGCCTGCAACTGGAAAGGATAGCGTAGGAGCATGGAATCCATAATCAATTAATCGCTTAGCAACATCTTCAGCAGATATACCAATTGACTTGTACGTTCTCAAATCTAAAATCAATTCGTGAGCAGCTCTATTGTTTTTACCTAAGTACAATACATCGTATTCGTGCTTTAGTCTATCCTTAATATAGTTTGCATTTAGGATAGCCAATTCTGTTGACCTTTTTAAACCATCATAACCCAATAACCGAATGTAAGCATAGGATATCAGTAAAATACTAGCACTACCATAAGGTGCAGCTGAAACCGAATTAATAGCTGAACTGTCATCCCCTTTGGTTACAAAATGGCCAGGTAAAAAAGGTGCTAACGATTCATTTACACAGATAGGCCCCATACCTGGACCACCTCCTCCGTGAGGAATTGCAAATGTCTTATGTAAGTTGAGGTGACATACATCCGCACCTATGAGTCCAGGGCTTGTCAAACCAACTTGAGCATTCATATTAGCACCATCCATGTAGACTTTGCCTCCAAAATCATGAATCACCCTACATATTTCTCTGATGTCTTCTTCAAAAACACCATGTGTCGATGGATAGGTGACCATCAAAGCTGCAAGCGACTCTTTATGTAATTCTGCTTTTTCTTTCAGATCTTGCAGATCAATATTACCCAGATCATCACACTTTACAACAACCACTTTCATCCCAGCCATTATAGCGCTAGCTGGATTTGTCCCATGTGCTGATGATGGTATAATAGCAATATTTCTGTGCGCATCGCCTCTTGATTTGTGGTATTCTCTGATAACCATTAGGCCTGCATATTCTCCTTGAGCACCAGAATTAGGTTGGAGAGAGCAAGCATCAAAGCCAGTAATCTCTGCTAAATAGTTTTCTAATTCTTCAAAAATTTGTTGATACCCTTTCGATTGTTCAATTGGACAAAAGGGATGGAGATTTGCAAATTCTGGAAATGACACAGGAAACAGTTCTGTCGCAGCATTTAATTTCATTGTACATGACCCGAGAGGGATCATCGAATGCATGAGTGACAAATCTTTATTTTCCAAACGCTTTATATATCGCATCATTTCTGTCTCAGATCGATATTTTTTAAATGTAGCGTGTTGCAAAAATGAGCTCTTACGTTCAAACTCTGGAGAAATGTCTTTATAGGTTACTTTATTATTCGTATCCACTTTATTAGCCGAAGGCAATGAAGAAAAACGATTAACAATATCATTAACTTCAGATTCCCCACATGTCTCATCAAGACTTATACTAACCTGTCCGTTAATTTGATTGAAAACATTTATGCCGCTATTTTGAAGTATATTTTTTTCGTTTTCAGTAAGCTCTACGGTTATTGTATCAAACAACTCACCTTCCTTCACAACAAAACCCAATAGGCTTAATTTATCTCTAAGTAAAGAAGCGTGTGCATGGATACGTGTCGCAATGTAATGTAAGCCTTCTGCACCATGATAAACAGCATACATGCCTGCCATGACAGCTAATAGTGCTTGAGCAGTACAGATATTTGATGTTGCCTTTTCTCTCTTTATATGTTGCTCCCTGGTTTGCAAGGCCATTCTGTAGGCTTGTTTACCTTCTGAGTCAATAGACAGTCCAATAATTCTACCTGGTATTTGTCTCTTAAAATCTTCTTTAGTAGCAAAAAATGCCGCATGAGGGCCTCCGAAACCAATTGGCACACCAAATCGTTGAGTTGTCCCAACACAAGCATCCGCCCCCCATTCTCCAGGAGGAGTATATAAGACTAGACTTAGTAAATCTGCAGCAGCAATTAAGTACACATTTTGAGCTTCACACTTCTGCTTAAAGTCAGAGTAATCATTAACAATTCCATCAGCATCAGGATACTGGATACAGGCTGCAAAATATGTATCGTCAATATCAACAGACTTCCAATCTCCTTCTATAATTTGAATATCTAAGGGTTCCGCACGCAAAGCCAATACATCTTTCGTCTGCTGAAACAATTTTCTGTCTACAAACACTTTTCTTACTGGTTCCCCTTTGACTCTTTTATTTCTAATTCCATAGAACATAGTCATGGCCTCAGCTGCAGCTGTACCTTCATCCAACAAACTAGCATTCGCGATGGGCAACCCTGTTAAATCACTAACTACCGTTTGGAAATTCATCAATGCCTCCATTCTACCTTGAGAAATTTCAGCTTGATAAGGAGTGTACTGAGTGTACCATCCTGGGTTCTGGAAAATGTTTCTAAGTATAACAGAAGGCGTTATCGTACCATAATAGCCTTGACCGATATAGCTTTTAGCCAACACATTTTTCTCACCGATAGCCTTGATGTAGTTGAGGTAATCATATTCCGACATAGCTGCAGGAATTTTGAGGTTATCGTGTTTTCTTATCGATTGAGGGATTGTTTCACTAATTAATGAGTCTACAGAGTCAGCACCAATAATAGAAAGCATTTGCGTAACAGCAGATTCGTCAATACCAACATGTCGATTTAAGAAATTACTAGGGTCATTGTTTATCATCCAATCAGATTCTGTTTCTAAATAATCGAGAGTAAATCTTGAAAACCACAAATATAATCATTGTCTAATCATATTTCTAGAAGTTTAATATAATGAAGAAGCGTATGCTTTAAGGCTGGACTGCTCCTTTTCATTCACTTTGCTTATCGAACAGTTGCGGCTATCGATGAAAAAAGTACAGTACAAAAAGCGAACTGTCGAAACCTCCAAAAAGTGAGCTTAGCGTGTGCACGAAAAGCAAGCTCACGAACGGTCTTGGAATTGGGCTTTGCGAACTTCTTAGTACATTTGATTATCAAAATACTTGCTCTCATGTATACAATGTTAAAACATGCCCACTCAGGAATTAGATGGGTGGTATTGATCTTATTGATAATTGCCATTTTTAACGCATATTCTAAATGGCAGAATAGGAAGGATTTTACAAGTGGAGATAAAAAGAAGCATTTGTTTGCAATGATATTTTGCCACATTCAATTATTAATTGGACTAGTGTTGTACCCCATTAGTCCAATGGTATCATTTGCTGAAGGCTTTATGAAAGAAACTGTAAGTCGATTTTATGCTGTAGAACATTTCTCTATGATGGTTTTGGCTATAATAATCATTACGGTCGGATACGTCCGAGCTAAGAAAAAGCAAGATGACTCTCAAAAATTTAAGACTACTTTCATATTCTATTTGATAGGACTCATCGTGATTTTAGCAGCTATACCATGGCCATTCAGAATACCAGGAGCCGGATGGTTCTAATTGAGTTACAACTTAAATAGCGTAAAAAAAAGAAGAGCCTTCTGACTTTTCAGAGGCTCTACTTAAACAATTTTTTAACACCCTTAAACTGTACATTAAAGATAAGAGGGACTACATTGGATAAAACCTACAAGGTCTCATCGCAGACTCTACAAATCCACAACACCTACATTATTCTGATTATCAATTGTTTATAAAACACAAATTTCAGATATAAAAGAGCAATGACAGTGAATGAAAATTATTGATTTTTGAATTGATAAGCTATTTGAAGACTTTATGTTTATGGAGATGCTAGAGAAGTCATTCCTTTGTATCAGTATTGCAAATACTCTAGAATACAAGCATAATTTTTTTTGGGTGGAACCGGTGTCTATTGAACACAATTGAATCAAATGATCCATGAGGAGGGCAATTCTCTTATCGAAAGCTGAAATAAATTTTGTGATAAAACAAGAAGAGCCTTCTGACTTTTCAGAGGCTCGACTTAAACAATTTTTTAACACCCTTAAACTGTACATCAAAGATAAGGGAAGAATATATCGGTGAAACCTACAAGGACGCGTCTTAGCTTCTACAAAAGCACAACAGCAGCAGATTTCTGATTAACAAATGTAATTTTAAGTATGCATAGCTTGAAAAGAAGGAGGAATATGAGCTTGTTTTGAATCCTTACAAATCAATATAGTCTATAAAAAAAGCAGTGCCTTTTACAAAGACACTGCTTATATATTGAAATGACTATGATTCTATGATTGTAACTGTATGTGATTTTCTTCAATGAGTTTGCGAATATTAATCAACGCATATCTCATTCTACCTAGAGCTGTATTGATACTCACTCTGGTTAATGCAGCTATTTCTTTAAAACTCATATCTGCGTAATGTCTTAGAATGACAACTTCTCTTTGCTCCTCAGGCAACATATCGACCAACTGCCTAATTTTAGAGTAAGTTTGAGACTTTATCATTGTAGTCTCCATGTTATCATCTTTTACTTCTAAAACATCGAAGATATCGAAGGTCTCTGAAGCAGAAACTTTTGTTCTTCTTTTTGATCTCCTAAAATGATCGACACATAAATTATAAGCAATTCGCATTGCCCACTGAAGGAACTTACCTTCATGATTGTATTTACCTTTTCTGAGGGTATCAATAATTTTGATAAAAACTTCTTGAAAGATATCCTCTGCTAGATCGTGATCTTTTACAAACAAGTAAATCTGAGTGTAAATACGCTGCTTGTGTCTTAAGAGTAATATCTCGAAAGATTTTTCATCACCGTCTAAATAATTGAGAATAAGTTGTTGATCACTTATTACAGTCTTCTTTGGTACATTCATACTAAGTCAAAATTTGGTCCTTGAAATAAATTTTCTTAGTGTAAATGTTTCGTGGCGTATAGACTGAATTTAAGTTTAATTAAAAATCAAATATAGGTAACATTATCTATAGATGAAAGTGCGTTGTAAAAATAATTGCAAAAGACTCACCGTTGTTGGTTTTTTACTAACCTTAACGTTTGTTTAACCGAGCAAATAAGACTTCTGCATCAATTGCACACATATAACACGATTAACTGAGCAATATCCCCTATGTTTGTTCACATTATTTTTTAAAATAAGTCCAAAACAGAAATTAGAGATTGAAAACAATCCACATCAAGGGTGCCCGATCAAATAATTTAAAAAACGTAGAGCTTAAAATTCCCAAGAATAAGCTCATTGTAGTGACTGGATTATCTGGATCAGGAAAGTCTTCATTGATAATGGATACTTTATATGCGGAAGGACAGCGACGTTATGTTGAAAGCTTGTCCTCCTATGCTCGGCAATTCTTAAACCGGATGAAGAAGCCAGAAGTTGACTTCATAAAAGGAATCTGTCCTGCAATTGCTATTGAACAAAAAGTATCCACAAGCAACGCACGATCTACTGTCGGATCTTTAACAGAAGTATACGATTACTTGCGTTTGTTTTATGCTAGAATAGGCAAAACATACTCCCCGATATCAGGGAATGAAGTTACAAAAGACACTGTATCTGATGTTGTCGATTTTATTATGTCGAAAAAGGCAAATACCAGAATTCAAGTGTTCATTCCGCTTCAGCAAAAATATCCTGAACGAACCATTCTTAATGAACTGTCTCTTCTTCTTCAGAAAGGTTATTCAAGAGTATATTATAAAGGAGAGATCGTTTCGATAGAAGATTTTGTGGAGAATAACAAGAAACTGGTAAAGAAGAAGATAGAAAATTTTAAGAAAGAGCTTTTTATTTTAATTGATCGTTTTGCCGTGTCTTCTGATGAAGAAAACCGCAAACGAATTGCAGATTCTATCCATACTGCATTCTATGAAAGTGGCGGTGATTGTACAATCGATGTTATAGATGATGATAGGTATTCATTTAGTAATAGATTCGAATTAGACGATATACTTTTTATAGAACCTTCCCATCAATTATTCAACTATAACAATCCTTTTGGTGCCTGCAAAAAATGCGAAGGATATGGAAGAGTCTTAGGGATTGATCCCAAAAAAGTGATCCCAAATGACACAAAATCAGTTTATGATGGTGCCATTCAATGTTGGAAAGGGGAAAAATATGGCAAATGGTTGGATAATTTTATTGCAGGATCTGCTGATATCAACTTCCCAATTCACCGGCCGATTTGTGAATTGAGTGAAGAAGAATATGAATTACTGTGGGAAGGGAACGACTACTTGTATGGCATCAACGAATTCTTTGAAGAACTAAAGCAAAAGACATACAAGATTCAAAACAGGGTCATGTTGGCAAGATACCGTGGACGCACCAAATGTCCTGTATGTAAAGGTGGTCGATTACGAAAAGAGGCCTTATATGTCAAAATAAATGACAGATCGATTGCAGAGTTAATTGACATTCCAATTGACGAATTGCTAGATTTCATAAAAAATCTTAAGCTTAATAAATACGAAAAAGAAATTGGCAAACGGATATTAATAGAAATTGAATCAAGATTAGAAACAATGTTGCAGGTAGGTCTTCCGTACTTGTCACTGGATAGGTTATCATCAACATTAAGTGGAGGAGAGACGCAAAGAATTAATCTGACAAGGACCTTAGGTAGTAATCTAACCAACTCCTTATACATACTTGACGAACCAAGCATCGGACTACATCCAAAGGATACGAGCAAACTCGTGGAAGTGCTACACAATCTTAGAAATCTTGGAAACACCGTAATTGTAGTGGAACATGAAGAAGAAGTCATCTTAAGTGCGGACCACATTATTGATGTTGGCCCAAATGCAGGTATTCATGGTGGAGAGATTTTATACAACGACAGTCTAAAAGCCTTTAAGAAAAAAACCAATAAGAGTTTGACATCTGATTATCTCTATGGCCGAAAAGCAATAGATATCCCAAAATCTCGACGAAAATTTAGCAATAAAATTGAAATTACAAATGCTCGACATCATAATCTAAAGTCAATTGATGTCACCTTCCCACTAAATTCTTTTGTGACAGTTACGGGAGTTTCAGGATCTGGTAAAACGACGTTAATTAAACACATTCTTTATCCAGGCATGAAAAGACTGATTGGCGAAAATACAGCAGTCAAACTTGGTGCCCATGATGAGATTAAAGGAGATGTCGCATCAATAAAACAGGTAGAACTCATTAATCAAAAACCTATAGGTAAGTCCTCGAGATCAAATCCAGTTACCTATGTTAAAGCCTATGACAGTATCCGCAAACTCATGGCCGACCAACAATTGTCAAAGATTCGAGGATATAAACCAAAGCATTTTTCCTTCAATGTAGATGGTGGCAGATGCGAAAATTGTAAAGGTGAAGGTGAGATAGTTGTCGAAATGCAATTTTTGGCGGATGTTAAATTACTATGCGAAGATTGCAAGGGACAGCGATTCAAAAAAGAAGTATTGGAAGTAAAGTATAAAGATCACTCCATCTTTGATATTCTTAACTTAAGTATTGATCAGGCTATCACTTTTTTCGAAGATCAGAAAGAAATTATTAATAAAATCAAACCTCTAGATGATGTTGGCTTAGGATATGTGAAGCTTGGACAATCTTCCAGTACATTATCAGGTGGTGAAGCGCAACGCGTAAAGCTGGCGAGTTACTTAGGTAAGGAAGCTAAAGGCAATCAGATATTATTCATTTTTGATGAACCTACCACCGGTTTACATTTCCATGACATCAATAAGCTACTGTATGCATTGAACGCACTTGTGGAATGTGGTCATTCTATTATTGTGGTAGAACACAACATTGAAGTGATTAAATGCAGTGATTGGGTAATAGACTTAGGTCCGGAGGGAGGTAAAAGAGGAGGCAACCTTGTCTTCCAAGGCACTCCAGAAGACTTAATAAAGTGTAAAGATTCTGAAACTGGCAGGTATTTAAAAGAAAAGCTCTTCTAAACCGTTGTTTAAAAGAGCTTGCTGCATAAATTTCTGAATCTAAAAATTTATTTCTTTCCTCCAGTTAAATCATCCTGGAGCTTTTTTAATTTATCCCAAGAACCTGTGGCTGCCAATTTTGCTTGTTGAGCCCAAGTTGTTGGATCGTGCATGGAAAATCTGTTTCCAGCTTTTTCTAGTATTCCTTTCAGGGTATTTGTTCGCGAATCAGCTAACTGTGTAAATGTACGAATTCCTGCGTTAATGAGCAATTTTGATATTGCTGGTCCTACACCTTCTATTTTAGACAAATCATCAGTTTTTGACTTAGATGTTGAAGATTTTTTAGAAACAACTTTTTTCGAAGACGATATTGTTTTAGAATTTGAACCAGGCTTCACTTCTCTTCTATCGACAACTTTCGATTTACCTGTAGTTCTTTTCTCGCCTACGACTGTTCTAGATTCTTCAACTGTACCCATACTGGCCATCATCTTAGTCAATGTATCAAAATCTATTGATTTGACAACTTCAACCTCTTTTACGATTTCAATTGGAACCTCTTTGATAATTTCTATTTCTTTAATTACCTGTTTTGGCTTTTTAGCGAGTTCTTTTTGTAACTCTTTGATTTTCAACTCTAGTGCTTTATTGCTTTTTTGAGAAGCAGACAAGCTTTGCCCAGATTTTTTTAATTCTCCAGACACTTTAGTTACAGCCTTTTTAGCTGCTGCAGCTTCTTTCAATGCTTTTGCAAGATCACCTGCTGTTTTAGCAGCAGCTTTCTTTGATGCGGCTGCACTTGCTTGTGCTTTCTTTAAATCTGCTGTTAAAATTGCTACAGCTTTATCTGCAGAGGCGGCTGCAGCTTCAGCTTTCTTATAATTTTTTGTTGCAATCTCAGAAGCTTTAATTGCCGCTGAAGCAGTATCATTGGATTTCTTTAAATCACCTACCAACATTGCTGCTGTTTTCTCTGCAGCAGATGCACTCGCATTGGCTTTCTTTAAATCAGCTTTTGCTTTTGCTGCAGCTTTATTTGCTGAGGAGGCAGCTGCGTTCGCTTTCTTTAAGCTATTATCATTTGACTTTTTGAGGGCCGCTAGTTTTTTATTTAATGCTGCAACTTCCTTCTCGTCTTTCTGAATTACTTCCTTTATAAAGGTTACTTCCTTTATTTTCTCAACAGGTACTTGCTTTGTAACTTTTACCTCCTTGATCTTGGCTTTCTCCACAATGACAGGCACTTCTTTTATGACCTCCACTTCTTTTATTACCTGCACTTCTTTTACAACTTCTACAGGCACCTCTTTAATCACCTCAACAGTTTTGATCTTTTCCACAATTACCTTTACAGGTACTTCTTTGATCACTTCTACTTTTTTGATCTTTTCAACTGTGTTTGTGGATTTTACTGCCTTTTGGGTCTTTAGTTTTACCTCTTTGACTTTTATCTTGCCTGGGACCGCAACGGCAACTTCTTGCTTACTGTGTACAGTTTTAATCGCTTGAGTTCTAAAGGCTGGGTTCTCTTTTAGAATTGTTTCGTAGGCTTTCTTTGCTTTGTCTTTCGAAATCCCAGCACTCTTACTGACTTTAGCTATTAATTTCTGTTTTTCTATCATTATTAGTTTTTAGAATAGTTGATTTTTGTTTTTTACTATTTACGACCTCCGTCTAATTTATCTTGTAATTTTTGAAGCTTTTCCCATTCACCTTTAGCCGCAAGAGTTGCTTGCTGAGGCCAAGTGGACGGATCGTGCATTTGGAATCGAGATCCTGCCTTTTCTAAGATTGCTTTTAATGCAGGCACTTTGGCTTTGGACAATTTTGAAAACGTCTCAATACCTGCATTTACTAGTAATCCGCTAATTTTGGGTCCGATTCCTTCTATTTTTTTAAGATCGTCTTTTTTCGTTTTCACTTTAGCTTTAGATGTCGCTTTTTTGACTACTTTCTTAGCAGTTGGCTTAGCCTTTGGTTTGGCTTTTGGTTTAGCTTTTGCTTTACTGGCAGCCTTTTTCTTGACTTCTCTTCGATCAACTACTTTAGCATCTTTTTTGGTCCTGGTGGTTCCCACTACTTGTTTGGAAACTTCAACAGTACCCATATTCTCCATCATCTTTCGTAAAGCATCCATATCTATGGACTTTGTAACTTCGACTTCTCTTACTACTTCAATTGGCACTTCTTTAATCACTTCAATTTCTCTGATAACCTCTTTTGGCTTCTTAGCTAATTCGGCTTTTAACTTATCAATTTCTTTTAAGTATACCTTTCCATCGGATACCGCAGATTTTAAATCCTTTGCTGTCAAAGCATTTTTATCTTCCGATGCCGCTAATTTCTTAGTTAAAGCGTTTATTTCTTTTTCATCCTTAACTTCTTTGACCACTTCCACCTCTTTAGGTTTCTTAGCAAGTTCGGCCATTAGCCTTTCAATTTCTTTTTGATAAGATTTTCCGTCTGACACAGAAGCATTTAAGTCTTTTGATGTAGAGGTGTATTTATCTTCTAATGCTGCTAGCTTTATATTTAACGCATTAATCTCCTTTTCATCTTTAACCTCCTTAATCACTTCCACCTCTTTTGGCTTCTTGGCAAGTTCAGACATTAACCTATCAATTTCATTTTGATTTGATTTTAGGTCTGCTTCTGCTGTATTTAAATCCTTGGTCGTTGAAGCATTTTTATCTTGTAAAGCAGCTAGTTTACTATTCAGTTCATTAATCTCTTTTTCATCTTTAACTTCTTTGATGACTTCAACAGGCACTTCTTTGATGACTTCAACCTCCTTAATT
>CAYVFU010000002.1:35512-49429 GCA_964450495.1 uncultured Saprospiraceae bacterium
ACTTCTTTGATGACTTCAACAGGCACTTCTTTGATGACTTCAACCTCCTTAATTACCTCAACTTCTTTGATGACTTCAACTTCTTTCGGTTTCTCCTCCAAACTCGCTTTGAGTTTCTCTATTTCATCTTCTCTTGACTTAATATCACTTTCTAATTCCTTCGTTGTATTGTTTAAATTAGAAATAATTGCTTCAGTATCCTCTTTGACTTTTGTCACCTCATCCTCCATATTTTGAAGCTGAGAAGCATGAGCTAATAATTCTGACTCTTTAAGTCTCAACTCATTATTCAGTGCATCAAACTTTTTACCCCATTCATCTAATGCACCATCTTTCTCACTGTTGACTTCGTGTAATTTTACCTCTGCTAACTCAAGTTTAGATTGAGTTTGATCTAGCAATTCAGATTTCTCATTAAATTTCACCAAGAGCACATTGTATTCTCCCTCTAGTGCATTCAATTTTACGTCTCGTTCTCCCGCAGCAGCTTCTATTTGTTGCTCCAATGCTGCCAATGCTTTATTAATCTCATCTAATTCTTTGTCTTTTTGATCGATCGTAGATTTAAGTTCTGAAACTTTCGATTCAAGACTTCCTATTTTTTCATCTTTTTCTGCGAGCTCTTTTTGACCACTTTGGTTCTTATCCGCCAATTGTTTTCTCAACTGATCTAACTCACTGTCTTTGTTTACTATGGTAGACTGTAATCCTCCTACTTCTGATTCTTTCGCTTCTGCAACTCGTGCTAATTGCGCTTCTAATTCAGCTATTCTGGCTGCTTGATTATTAATTTCAGAATCTTTTGACGGGATAGTTTCTGTTTGTGCAACGAGACTGTTTTTCTCCGTTTGCCAGTTACCCCATTTGGTTTCCCATTCAGCATTTGCTGATTTAAGTTTACTAAATTGAGCCTCAAATGAATCTAGCTTTTCTGCCATTTTTTCATTTGAACCTTTAAGTTTGTTGTTTTCAGAATCGAGACTTTCTAATCTTTTTCTGTCTGCATTATTTGTAGCAACTAATGAGGCATGCTTGCTGTCAAGTTCTTTAAGCTCTAGATAAATTTTATCCTCTGTTTCCTTAGCATTAGTTTTATAATCAGCGTATTCCGTTTCTAAATTATTGTATTTAGTCCGAAGTCCATTATAATCACCTTCTCTCGTCTCATATTTACTGCGGAGGTCATTTAAATTTAGATTCAACCCATCATAATCACTTTTAAGCGAATTATGCGAACTGTATAGTGTATTGTACTCAGTTGATTTTGAATTGTATCGACCATCTAACTGAGCATAAGATTCTTCTGAAGATCTTAATTTCATTTTCCATTCATCAACAACGCCGCCCAATAAGGCTTCTCTAATTAACCAACCAAATAGTGCTGCACCCAGTAAGAATAATGGGAATAACAACCAGAATCCACATAGACCTAGAATCCAAGCTATGATTGCTATAATAATGATGATTAATAATATAATTGGAATATATCTCATTGTATTGCTTCTTATTGGGATTAATTATGATTTAAAACTACTTCTACTCTTCTATTTAATGCTCTTTCAGCTGCAGTACTGTTTGAATTTAATGGGCTGTTTGGTCCAAAACCATTGGTCGACATTTTAGATCCAGAAATCCCGTTGTTTACAAGATAATCCTTCACAAATGTTGCCCTTTCGGCTGATAAATTTATGTTGCCTTGTAGACCACCTACATTATCTGTATGACCATCAATAGATACATTACTGCCTGGCTGATTATCTAAATAGTACACGATGTCTGAAAAGTCCTGGCGTTGCTGTGCAGTTAGATTGACTGAATTCTGGCCAGTATTAAATCGTAATGTCACTGCAGGTTTTTGATCGATCAATCTTGCCTTTATGTCAGCTAAGCGTGACGCTGAATCATTAGACAATGCTCCAAACGAGAAACGTACTCCTTCTTCTAAAACGTTATTTTCAATTTCTGAGGCAGGTACAACAACGCTTTTTGTATTGAGCTGGCTTGCAGCTACACCTAAACCCATCATGTAACTCTTTACATTATTAGCTCTAGCAAGTCCAAGGTTACTAAGAATACCATTATACGTTTCAGATTCTGCGTACTCACCAGTTATCGTGAGTTCTCTATTTGGATTATTTTCTAAGTATGACACTGTTCTCTCTAAACAGTCTGTAGAGTTATTTCCTATTCTGGTATATGATTCTTGGTTGAAGTCAAAGCCTGTATCGCAAGTTGTTTTAAATCTTGCTCCGTCACTGATTAGCCAACCACTAGTTGTCGCAGCAGCTACAGTTTTTGCAGCCGGGGCAGCTGCAGCAGCTTTGAACCAACAGCTTCTGCAAAAGAAAAAGCCAAAAATGATCCATAAAATTAAGCCTAGAATAAGCCAAGGTAAATATTTCTTCTTCATCTAATCGATACGTTCTGTTTGTTTGAAAATTAAGACATTATTAAGACCATGAATAGACGACATTAGTAACGAATTTAACATATATTTTTTTTAAGTTTCTTTTAAATCTTTTTCAAACCAGGAATTTTCTATTTTAACGTATGTATACTATACGCAACCATTCCCTAACACATTAATTCATATTATAATGTGTTTGGCACGAATTTTCCATTACATTAAAAAAGCTCTTCTCATGAAAGCTATAAATATTTTTACTCTACTCTTTATAATTTTGTTAAGCAGCTGCAAATCGTCTAGTGGACTACTAATGCATCAATATCCTGATCCTGTTGATACATCAAATAAAAAAGTCATTTTACAACAACGAAAGGAATATGAAGTAAACGGTGTACATGCAGACAACCTTTTTGAAGGTGCTCGAATGAATAATTTTACGCAAGTGAGCAAAAATGTTTTCAGAGCAACTATTTCTCCTGAAAACAAACCCATAAACGCAAGCGCTTACTTTGCTTTACGTATTTGGTCTGAAGAACCTAGAGACATCGAACTTGAATTATATTATACAGAACATAAACATAGATATGACCCAAAATTGAGCTATGATGGTATCCATTGGATTAAAATGCATGAATCGGATTTTGACACATTGAAAGCACCAAACATCGCAACATTGAGATTAAATTTAACTCAAGACAAACTTTTTGTAACTGGGCAAGAATTGCACACAATGAAGCACGTCAGGTCATGGTCAGAAAAGATCAACAGTCATAAAGATGCTCGACATTCTATCATTGGTAAGAGCAAACTAGACATGGATATGCATTTCATAGATATTTATAACGGCACACCAGAAGACAAAAAAGCAATTGTTGTAATGACTCGGCAGCATCCTCCTGAAGTCACTGGTCATTATGCAGCAGAAAGTTTTGTGGAAGAGATTTTAGCTGATAATGCATTGAGCAATAACTTCAGAGAGCAATTTAGAATTTTAGTATATCCGTTAATGAATCCTGATGGGGTGAATGAAGGCCATTGGCGACATAATGCTGGTGGCATTGATCTGAATAGAGATTGGGCACAATACAGACAAGAAGAACCTAAAGTAGTGGCAAACCATATGGTACAAACTACTGAGCAAGCAAATAACAATGTCGTCGTTGGATTGGATTTCCATTCAACACAAAAAGATTTATACTATACCTTATCTGACGATTTAAAATCCAGCGTTTATCCATTTAAAGACTATTGGATGAGAGGCTTAGATAATAGTTTTGATGATTATACGCCAGATGACCGACCTTCCACATTAAATCAACCAATTACAAAGACTTGGTTTTACCAACAGTTTGGCGCTGAAGGCATTACTTACGAAATAGGTGACGAAACGTCTAGAGATTTTGTAAGAGCCAAAGGCAAAGCCGCCGCTGTAGAATTAATGCAACTATTAGTATTAAGAGAAGAGAACTAGACTATATCAATAAATAAACAAGCTATACTTGTTTGTTAATTTCTGATGAAGTCCATGAATTCATTACGTTTTTGTTGGTTAATGAATGCTCCATCGTATTCCACTGTTACAGTACTACTGGCATCATCTTGAATGCCTCGGCAAGAGACACAAAAATGTTTGGCATCAACAATGACGATAACATCATCAGTATCTAATACTTCTTTCAGCCCTTCTAAGATCTGCCTGGTCAACCTTTCCTGTACTTGCGGTCTTCTGGAATAGTAATCCACAAATCTATTTATTTTTGACAGGCCTATGACCTTACCACTGCTAATGTAACCCACATGCGCTTTGCCAATAACAGGAAGGAAGTGATGCTCACAAGTTGACTTTACTGTAATGTTTTTCTCTACAAGCATCTTGTTGTATTGATACTTATTTTCAAACAAAGAAATGCTTGGCTTATTTACCGGGTTGAGGCCTTTAAAAATTTCTTTTGTAAACATCTTAGCCACACGCTTCGGAGTACCTTGCAAACTATCGTCAGTCAAATCTAGCCCTAAGGTTTCCATGATTTGCTCAAAATGTTCTGTAATGATTTCAATTTTTTGATCATCACTCAAGTCAAAGGCATCATCTTTTAATGGTGTGTTTAAAGATGTTGCTACATGATTATCACCTATTGGATCTGAAATCCCAACTCCTCGAAAGTTCTCTAATTTCTTAACCGTCTGCATAAAAATCGTTTTATCGTACGTACTTAACAGATTCAATTCCAAAATTGTTTAGCTTCATTTTAAAATTGAAAATGAAATTGTGTAGAACGTGTAGCATCATTCTGGGTTTAGCCGTAATATTTATTTCATGTAAAGCAGCAAAAGATATCATTCCAAAAGCCTCCACACTCAATGTCCAACAAGCAATTCAAATAGATACATCACCATTCGGTTTTGGTGTTTGCGAGCCAACAATATGCATCAATCCTACTAATAAAGATGAAATAGCTGCTGGCTCTATTTTGGATTGGTTTTATAAATCGAAAGATGGTGGTCTGACTTGGGAAAAATCGACGTTAAAATCTCCTTACGGCGTCTATGGTGATCCGGTTGTCAGAATAGATTATAACGGCAATATCTTCTATTCACATTTGTCAAATCCTGACAATGCAGCTTACAGAAGCGAGTCATTTTTGGATCGTATTGTCGTTCAACGTTCCACCGATTTTGGCAACACCTGGAATGATGGTACGTATCCGGAGGTGCGTGGAAGCAAGGATCAAGACAAGCAATGGATGTCTATCCAACCAGGTACAAATCATTTGGCAATGACTTGGACAGAATTCGACACATATGGGAGTAAGGAGGAGACATGTCATTCAAGAATTCTATTTTCCAACTCGACAGACAGTGGTAATAGTTGGAGCAAGCCCAAAGCAATTAGTCAATTTGAAGGCAATTGCATTGACGATGATCAGACTACCGAAGGAGCAGTACCTTCTTATGGGTTTGATGATAATCTATATGTGGCATGGTCGTACGACGAACATATCTACTTTGACAAATCAGAGGATGGTGGTAAGACTTGGCTCGAAATTGACAAAGTCATTGCGGATCAGCCAGAAGGTTGGAATTACATTATCCCAGGAATCAACAGATGTAATGGTATGCCAATTACAGGTTTTGACTACTCCAATGGTGAATTTAGAGGCAGAATATATGTGAACTGGAGTGACCAAAGAAATGGAATAAATGACACAGATGTATGGCTTATTTATTCAGATGACAAAGGTGAAAGTTGGTCAAAGCCAAAAAAGGTTAATGATGATAATTCCAAAAAACATCAATTTTTTACCTGGATGGATATTGACCCCAAAACGGGCTTCATTTACATCGTCTTTTACGACAGACGAGAAAGTACAAACGAAAAAACTGATGTATTCTTAGCATTTTCTACTGATGGCGGTCTAACATTTACAAATACCAAAATAAACTCTAAATCCTTTACTCCTTCTGATCAAGTGTTTTTTGGTGACTACAATGATATATCAGCTTTTGATGGTAGAATCCGACCTATTTGGACACAATTGGAAGGTATAGAACTCAGTGTTTGGACTGCTATAATTGACATCAATCAAGATACAAACCGTTAAAACCATTATCTTTATTCCATCAATTTGATTTAATGTTAGTATTGAAATGAGAATTCTCTTCATAGATGATGATCAAGCTTCGCACACTTACCATGGTTTAATGGTTGAAGAAGCTGGTATCCCTAAAACCAGCGTTCAACACTTCACTTTAGTGGATGACGCGATCGAACACCTAAAGAGTATTATTAAAAATAATAATGCGGAAGAATGGCCAACTAATATTTTCACAGACATCAATATGCCTTTGAAATCTGGATACGACTTTGTAGAAGAGTATGTAAAATTGGAGCACTTGTTTGATGACCCTTTTGTGATCTTTGTATCTTCTACCAGAAATCAAGAGGATTTGGAGAAAATAACAGCTTTTCCAATCATTAAAGACATCAAGATAAAATTCTTGGAAGCAGACTATTTCAAATCACTCAAAGAAGGGGATTCCAATTAATGTAGGTTCTTGTTTTCTTGAAGATTATCCATTGGATATCCGAGCATTCGGTAGAGATTTAGGAATAAAGATGGTAAATAGAGATCCACGCCCAACTTCTGATGAAGTGAGCTCAATGCGGGACCCAAAACGTCCTAACATTTTAGCTGCAATATTTAATCCAAGGCCAGTTCCAGGAAATCTCGATCGGTGGTGAAGTCTCTTAAACATCTTAAATATTTCATCCGCGTATTTCATCTCAATGCCGATGCCATTATCCTTAAAATGGAAAACATGATATTGTTGTTCTGAATCACCATAGATCTTCAACATTGGTTTTGAATCTTCATTATATTTTAAGGCATTTTCGATCAAATTTTTACAGACTACATAAAAGGCCATTCTGGAAAAATGTATTGATTCGGGTAAAGAATCTAGTTGCAGTACTCCTTGTTTTACATGTGGCGGGCTAACATATATATTCTCGATTTCCTTTATGACCTCTTCAGGAGAAAACCATTCATAATTATGGTCAATCGTATCTATACTTTGAAAACTTCTTAAATCTTCAATCAAATTATTTAGCTGATGGCCAGAGACAATAATCTGATCGGCATAATCATGAATAGGATTACCTTCATCCAGTTTTCGTTTTACGAGACTAGAATAACTCACTATATTTCTAATGGGCTCTTTAAGATCATGTGATACAATGTGATTGAAATTTTGCAATTCTATATTTTTACTTGTGAGTGCATCGTTTTGATCAGTGATGATTCTGTTGTAAATGTATAGTTCATTGATAATCTTAAACGTAAATATCACCAACACAACCATACTCACGATGAAATATGCAATCGGACCAGTAGGTACTAACAGATGAGCATACGGCGGATCTATGGTGAAGACCAAGGTGTAAAAAATGGGTATCATTATAAAGTGAAAAGCCAAAACTTTATATCTGGTTTTAACATCAAAGAAATAAATGGAACAGACCGTAGACATCAAATACATGGGCTCAAATCTGGCTTCATTACCAAAACTAACATGAATCATACCCATAAAGAGAATACCAACAATAATGATGAACAGCCGTGCAAAATATGTTCTACCTATCTTATTCAAAATATAGGTTATCAAGAATATTAAAATCCAAATACCCCCCAAAAGAAATTCTGTTAAAGATCTAGGTCCAAAAAAATTAGCGATACTATGGATAAGAAGCATTGGAACACCAATTAAAATAAAAAGGTTAGACAATTCTATTCTTTGCTTCTCTGAGAAAGACAATTTCTCATCGACTCCAGTATGATAAATCGCTTTATAAAATGAAGAAACCTTGGAAAACATTTAAATTAAATAGATAAAACCAAAAATTGAATCTAGACTCAGCAGAGAGTTAACTCAAGTATAACATTCTCCAAGAGTACTTACATGTGGCAGTCGGTGTTCAAAATTCTAGGGCGATCAAATTCTTAAAATTACGTCATTTTACTGAAATAAAGATGTCAGTTTACGGCAATGCAATTCGATAAGAATAGTATCAAATATATATAATCATCCATAAAAACCACTTATACACAGATGAAATATGTACCTTCAAAGCAATTGAAAACGTTGACGAATGTGTGTGTCGAGTGCTAGACATTTTCCTAATTTGAGTAATTACTTAATTGATTATAGGTTATATAGACTAGCAAATTCCGAATTATTCATTAATCATGAAAGTCATAATTAGTGATGGGAACGAAAATCATTGCTGGTATTCTTGGACCACTGTTATTTGCACTTGTGCTAATCTTTTTCCACCCAGAAGGACTTTCTTCTCAAGCCAATGCTGTTTTAGCCTGCACCATCTGGGTCGCTGTTTGGTGGATTTTTGAAGTTACCGATATTGCAGTCACTGCACTTTTACCGATAATATTGTTTCCATTAACAGGTGCTTTAGCTATTTCTGAGACGACAGCTGCTTATGGTCACAAATACATTTTTCTCTATATGGGAGGATTTATTCTTGCCATCACTATCGAAAAATGGAACTTGCATAAGCGGATTGCTCTAAGTATCATCAATATATTAGGGGCAGGAATTTCCAGGATAATATTAGGATTTATGTTGGCCACAGCATTTATGTCCATGTGGATTTCAAATACCGCCACTGCCGTCATGATGCTTCCTATTGGTCTAGCAATTATCAAACAACTAAAAGACCACCCCGACACACCAGAAGATGAAAACGAGTTATTTGGTAAAGCGTTAATGCTTTCTATTGCTTATAGTGCATCTATTGGTGGCATGGCTACACTATTTGGTACTCCTCCTAATCTTGTATTTGCAGGCGTTATAGAAGAAATATATGGTATTGATATAAGCTTTGGACAATGGATTAAATTTGGCCTACCTATATCAATCATCTTACTAACCATCTGTTGGTTTTACCTCACTCGCATCGCATTTCGATTCAAATTTGACGAATTTCCTGGAGGTGCAAAAGAAATAAAACGTCTATTGGATGAATTAGGCGAATGGACTACACAAGAAAAACGTGTGCTAGTCATATTTATACTGACTGCATTTTCTCTCATTTTTCGAAAATGGTTCCAGCAATTCATCCCTCAACTTGATGACACCATAATCGCAATGACTGCGGGTATGCTGTTATTTTTACTTCCATCAGGCACTAATGATGATCGTCTTATCCATTGGAAAGAAGCAGTCAAAATGCCTTGGGGAGTAATTATTCTTTTTGGCGGAGGCATGGCACTTGCAGCAGGGTTTCAAGGCAGTGGACTCGCCAATTGGATTGGAAATCAGCTTAGTCTTCTAAACGGCTTGCCTATTCTACTATTAGTATTTGTTTTAATTGCTGCTGTAAACTTACTCACTGAAATAACCTCAAATCTTGCTACTGCCGCAATGTTATTACCAATACTGGCACCAATGGCATTAGCATTAGACATACACCCTTATTTATTGATGGCTGCTGCGACTGTAGCAGCTTCTTGTGCATTTATGCTACCTGTTGCAACACCACCAAATGCCATTGTCTTTGGATCTGGCTACCTCAAAATTCCAGACATGTTTAAAACAGGAGTTTGGATGAATGTTATTTCTATCATTCTATTAACCATTGCCGTTTACTTCTTCCTTGGAAATATTTGGGATTTCAACCCTAGCAGCTATCCCACAGATTGGAAAACCAAGTAACTTATTTGCAACAGGATTCAACTCTTTTGTGTTAATATAGATATGGAATTTAAACTCTCCCAAGAATTCATCACCGAATTGCCTGCTGACCCGTCAACTACTAATACGCCTAGACAAGTGGAGCAAGCGTGTTTTTCATTTGTCAGCCCTACGCCAACATCAAACCCTGCGATCATACACACCTCTATGGAGATGCTTTCCGAATTGGGTATTCCTGAATCAGAAGTAACTGAAGGTGATTTCCTTTCTTATTTTTCTGGACAATCGACATATCCAGAAAGCAAACCATATGCCATGGCTTATGGTGGACATCAATTTGGACATTGGGCTGGACAATTGGGCGATGGTAGAGCCATTAATATTATGGACTTGAGAGCTGGAGAAAAGAAATGGTCATTACAATTAAAAGGGGCTGGTCCCACACCATATTCTCGAACAGCTGATGGCCTTGCTGTTTTACGCTCTTCGATTAGAGAACATTTATGCAGTGAAGCAATGTATCATCTTGGTGTACCAACGACTCGGTCATTAAGCCTCTGCCTGACAGGCGATCAAGTCCTGCGAGATGTGATGTACAATGGCAATGCTGCTTATGAAAAAGGCGCTGTAGTGTGCAGAGCCGCAGAGAGTTTTCTCCGATTTGGTAATTATCAATTATTTGCCAGTCGCGGCGACAAAGACAATTTGCGAAAGCTACTTGACTATACGATCAAATATCATTTTAAAGAAATCAAGTCATCAGGCAACACTGCCTACATTGACTTATTCCAAGAAGTTAGCAAACGAACTTTAGAGATGGTATTGCATTGGCAGCGTGTAGGCTTTGTCCACGGAGTTATGAATACGGACAACATGTCGATACTTGGATTGACCATTGACTTTGGCCCTTACGGATGGCTCGAAGGTTATGACGATGACTGGACCCCCAACACTACAGACAAACAATTCAAAAGATATCGATATGGTAATCAACCCAAAATAGCGCTTTGGAATTTGGTGCAATTTGGGAATGTCATCAATTATCTTGTTGAAGATTCAGTAGCATTGCAACAGACTGTCAATTGGTATAATGAAGAATTAGACATCGGCTATATAAAAATGATGTGTGCTAAAATTGGTCTTGACATTCCAAAAGAAAAAGGGCGAGTATTGATCAGTTCGCTAGAATCTGCACTTACCGAAGTAGAAACAGACATGACTATCTTTTTTAGACAGCTGGCTAATTGTTCTGTTGCTGCCTCTTTTGAGGAATGTTGGTCTGTCATCCAAGATGCATTCTATGCCGACCAAATTAGTGAGCAAAGTAAGTTGTTCTGGAAAGAATGGTTTGAAGAGTATTATACTCTAATTAAACAAGAGCAAATTACTGACAGCAACAGAAAAAATTCTATGGATAAGGTCAATCCAAAATACGTCCTCAGAAATTATATGGCACAATTGGCAATTGATAAAGCAGACCAAGGAGACTACGCCTTAATAGAGGAATTACATCAATGTTTGAAACGTCCATATGATGACCAACCAGCGTACGAACATTGGTATACCAGAAGACCCGAATGGGCAAGACATAAAGTTGGTTGTTCGATGCTGTCTTGTAGTTCTTGATGATTTAGTTATCTAAGTGCAGATACCGTTTTGCCATCACTTGATTTCCAATAAGGTATCCAAGCCAGAAAGACATAATTAAGGGACACATCTGAGCGCCGAGGCTTTATTTCTCTGACTTCAACATCAGAGGCAATTTCGTCCCACTCCTCACTGATGCGATCTAGTTTTTCTTTCAGCTCTATTTCTAAAGACTGAAAATCTTCGTGCAATTCTTCCAGATCTTCCATACTTTCTTCTACCTTTTGGTTCGCTTTTTGGCGCATTCTTCTTTTTGACAATGTAGAACTCAATGACCGAGAGCGTCTCCTTGAAAATACAGATATTAAGGTTTCGGCCATCCCAACAAATTCTTCTGTTCGTCTTCCTGATCTGTCTGATTTTGCCTCTTCAAGATCTTGCTCTTCCTTGCGAATCTTCTCTTCTACCCTTCTGAATTTGGCTTCATATTTATCCTTTAAATCATCGACATCAGCATCGCGTTCTTCTTTCGCCTCTTGCTGGACGCGCATCCGAAATGATTCAGCTGATTCATTTTCTTGTTGGTATAAATCAAATTTGTCGTGCTCTAGAATATTATACAATTGATTGTGATACAGCCAGTCTGAAAATTCCTTTTCAATTTTTGTGATTTCTTTTTTAGAATTTGCAGTATCTGGTACTTCCATGTAGGAGATACTCAAGGTATCCGGATGATCTGGTTCATCCAACAATGTAAAATCCCTACCTGCCAATGGCAATGCAGCATCCCAGTCAATCCTTCCCATAGAATCAGGTGCATTCGTCAGATAAGACAGTGTTTTGACATGATCCACATCTCTTTTTTGATCATAAAAACGGACATCACCTGCACAAATCATGTTTGGCTCATAGACTAAGGATAACTCATCAGCAGTTTGTAATTCTCTTTTTGCTTCAGAAGATGATTTCCAAACAGCAAAAAACTTTTGAATAACGCCCGGATCAATAGAAGGTCGTACTGACTGATTGATGTCAACAGGAGTTATCGCCGCTTGCGAAGGAGAAGCGCTGACCGCTTGGAAGGTTCGATTTTCCTTTCTATCAGTCATAAGCTGTTTCACTTGCGGCCGAGTTAATGGACCTCGCAGGTAAGACATTGCCCAACGCGTATGGTAAATCACTGGTGCATCACCATGGACATTATGCATCAAAAATACTCTTGAGCCTAAAGCTGGAATAATAGAGTCAAAGTCTAATGTCTGACCTCCAGCTTCTGCAATTGCACCTTCCAGTCCTTCTAGCACCCTCATCTTATCTCGCTCTGTTTGGAGTTTACCTATGAACCATGTCCCAGCATTGGATAATCCTTTGTAATCTATGTCTACTGGATTTTGAGTTACCAATACTGAACCGACACCATATGCTCGTGCTTGTTTAAGCAATGTCAATAAAGGTTTCTTTGAAGGTGGATTTGCTGTGGGCGGGAAATAACCAAATATCTCATCAAAATACAACAGGCTTCTCAAACTGGTTGTTCCTGATTGTCGTCGCATCCAACTGATCAAGCTATTGAGTAACAGCGTAACAAAGAACATTCGTTCTGATTCTGATAGATGAGCTATATAAAATATACTATGTCGTGGTTTGCCTTCTGATGTAAAATAAATTTTTTCAATATCAAGCGGTTCTCCTTGTAACCAATATTGAAATTGTGGTGAAGCAACGAGTGTGTTGAAATCCATTGCCAGATTGAATCTATCTTTTTCAGGATAAAAAGTATCCATATCAAAGACACCCAATTTACTCATTGGCGGATTTTGAATGCCGAGTATCAACTTGGCGAGATCTATATCTTCCCCATCTCTCCAATAATGCTCAAATAAGTTGGCTAACAAAATTCCTTCCCTGCTTCTAACAGGGTCTTCTTTACTTCCTACCATGCCAAGTAAAGCAGCAACTGTTCCTTGAATTCGCTCCCGCAACATTTCTGAGTCTGAGTCAAAATCAACTTTAGGCGCGGCAAAGGATCCAAGAATATTGATCGGCACCCCAGAATCAGATCCGGGTGTATAAATGGTATATTCTACAGATTGCTTTAAAAGACGCATTCGATCTGTCCCTTGCCCCCATTGACCAAGTCCATTTTTCCACAACTCAGACATAGCCTGAGCATATTCATCTACAGTTTTTCCTTTTCTACTTGCATCATCCGCATTTATCCAAGGCTTAAAATCTTCAGGATTTAACTGTTCAAATTGCAACATGAGGTTTGTCATATCGCCTTTCGGATCAATGATGATAGCTGGCACTTTATCAATCGCTGCTTCTTCAAGTAATCCTATGCATAAGCCTGTTTTACCGCTTCCTGTCATTCCCACACACACTGCATGTGTTGTCAAATCACGTGCATCATAATTTATAGCTTCGTCAGTGACCGACTTTGATTGTAGGTCATAGGCAGCACCTAGATAGAATGAACCTAATTTTTCTGGAGGCAATTGCATCATGTCATATTAATTATAATACAAATATAAACATGCCGTTGATTACTCCCTTAATCAAGGCACTTTTCTCACATCCACATCTTTTCTTAACAGTGTAGACATTTTGTAACCAATAGTAGCTAAGGTGTGGAAATCTGATCTGTGGCTTGACTTTTTAAGTATCGTCTTAAGGGTATACAGTTTAAGGGTGCTATAAAAAGCGAAAAA
>CAYVFU010000002.1:49529-74149 GCA_964450495.1 uncultured Saprospiraceae bacterium
ATACAGTTTAAGGGTGCTATAAAAAGCGAAAAAGTAAGGTCATCAAAAAGTTGATGACCGCTTTTTAAAACTCTAAAGACACAACAGAAGAAAAAATACTAAGGATATTAGGAGGCGATAGTTTGAGAATTATCGCCTCTTTTTTTGTCAAACTCATAGGACTTTTAGCATTACAAATTGAATCCATCGATGCTATATATTGTTAAATGTTTGAAATACATTTATGTATCTGTGGCATTTTGCTTGTCAAATACTATTTTAAAAATATGAAACTATTTTACACCACAACTCTATTGATCTTTCTATCTATTTTTGTCTTCTCCTCTTTTTAAGGGCAGAATAACCATTTGAATTTACTCTATAGCAAATCTTCTAATAATCGGACTTATACCTTTCGCCAATTTGAGAGTTACAACGTAACATTAAACAGTATTAATCCTGCTCTGCAAAAACCCTTTGCAACAAAGATGTCGTACGTTGGGATACATCAGATCGAATACCTTCTTCTTTTTTCGCTACTAAAGAAAATAGTCCATCCATTGCCTTTGTCGTCACATGATCAGATAAGTCTGGATTTAATTTTGTGATGAATGGGATCTTGTTGTACGCATTCACTGCGTCTGCCCAGTAGTCAAGTGCTCCAAATTTATTTAATGAGTTGACAATGATAGGGTCAAATTCTGCTCGCAAGGCTTGATTGGTATTTCTTTCCAAATAATTGGTAGCTGCATTCTTTTCACCTTTAAGGATATTGAGCGCATCCTGAAAGGTTATTTTTTTAATCGCATCCAAGAATATTGGTCCTGCGCTTTTGGCGGCATCTTCTGCAGCTCTATTGACTCGCTTCACGATTTCCTCTTCTACATTGCTAAATCCTGGAACTATTTTCAATTTGTCAGTAACTTTCTGCACATCCTCTGGCATCAATATCTGATAGATTGATTTATAATAACCATCTTCTTCTGAAAGGAAATCGACAGCTTCTTCCACACCAAAATTTAATGCTTCTTTTAATCCTCTCCCTGTTTCTTCTGCTGTCAATCCGAGACCTGTGTCTAGGACACGTTGTAAATCTGCTGGATCGCAGGAGATCATTAAAATGGGAAATAAGAGTAATACTATTCTGTTCATACTTTTGTTTTGTTTATAACTGATTATTTGATCGCAAGACTATTAATGGAATCATAAATATTTATAATCAATTATTAAGACTTTCAGTTCTGGTCTTCGGTAACAACTTTAATCGAGTTTCTAACTCGTCAAGACATTATACTTGTTCTGATCGAGATTGTGTGAGCACGACAGCAGCTTTTTCTACTGGACCATCAATAGGAGGGTTTAGCTTTTCAATTCTTAATTCTATACGGATTGCGTCAGCAAATTGCTCGAAGATGTCATTCTTGATGAGGACAGCAATTGTCTCCAATAGTTTATAAGATTCGTTCATTCTAGTCTTACAAATACTGTATAGTTCCTCGTAATTTAACGTGCCGGAAAGTCTGTCTTCTGATGATTCATAGTCAGGCACATCTACGCTGATATCCAATCTAAATTCATTTCCTTTTTGTCTTTCTTCTTCATAAAATCCATGGTAGGCAAAAAATGTCATTCCTTCTAGCACAATTTTGGTCATTGGAATTGTATTTGTAGTATTATTAGCTTGAATAAAAGCTGGTAAAAATTGCGGTTAATAATTCCTTAAATATGGTTGTTTAGCAACAAAATACCTACCTTTTGCATTAAAATATTACTTAGCGGTTCGAATGAGATTCACAATTATAATTTTGATTCTTTTTTTAAGTGTGTTTGGACAAGCACAAGAGACCATCTATTTAAACAATCCATCTTTTGAAGATACACCTAGAATGGGTGGTCGCGAGTACAACAGAGCCATTCAAAAATGGTTCGACTGTGGAGAAATTCACTTCAAAGGAGAAACGCCTCCGGATATACACCCAACTCATAACAGCGCATGGGGCGTAAGCAAATATGCCATGGATGGAGATACATACCTAGGGCTTGTCGTGAGAGACAATGATTCTTGGGAAGCTGTATCTCAGCATTTATCTAGTCCCTTGAAAGCTGGTCAATGTTATGCTTTTTCTATTCTTTTGTCAACTTCAAAAAGTTATGTTAGTGCGACTCGTACTACTGGTGCCGTAGACAATTACGACGAACCATCTGTATTAAGAATTTGGGGCAGTAACCGCTATTGTGGCTATGCGTACCCATCAGCACTGTTAGCAACATCTGAGACAATCGTGAATGATGAATGGAGACAATTCAATTTTAAAATAGAACCTGCTTCAGACTTTGATTACATCATTCTTGAAGCCTTTTACAAAACGCCAACATTGATTCCTTATAATGGTCACATACTCTTAGACGGAGCATCGGATTTTGTACCGATCCCTTGCGATACAGAAATCGAAAATGAGCCAATGTTGGTATCCAATTCTTTAGAAGAAGAAGATATAGTTGAAGAAGTAGTGATACCTGTTGAACAAACCAAACCAAAGAAAGCTGATTTCAAATCCCCAGCTGCAGATATTGGGATTGCTGAAACACCTAGAGCAGTAGCTCCTCAAGCAGAGCCAAAACCAAAACCTGCTGAGACCAATAAACCAAAACAAACTCCAGTAACAATACCCAAAGAAAAAACGCTCGGAGGTGTAAAGAGAGATAAAATAAGAGAAGGACAAACAGTCTTAATTGATAAATTGTATTTTGAACCAGATAGCTTCTCAATCATCAGAAATTCATATCCAATCTTAAATGAGATTTACTATTTCTTAAAAGACAATGAAGATATAGCAGTAGAAATCCAAGGCCATACCAATGGCAACAGAGGCATCACACATGAATATTGTGATAATTTATCCACAAAAAGAGCGAAAGAAGTTGCCTCATATCTAGCTAAAAAAGGCATTGAAGTTGACCGACTCAAATACAAGGGATATGGGAAGCGCAAACCCATCGCCTCTAATCGCACCAAGGAAGGTAAGGCTCGAAATCAGCGAGTAGAGATTAAGATTCTGAGTATTAAGAATTGAGTTTTAAACATTAAGAAACTACGATTATTGCTCTGAACGTTTTAACCAAGCGATCAATAAGAACATTAAGATTTGCCTCTCTAGGCATCTCGCTCAATCAAAACAACTTTAGCCTTTAATCCTTAAACTCCAATTCGAATCCTAGCTTCCTCAGGTCGTCCCAATACCCACCATAGGATTTACTCACAACTTTTGGTTTCAAAATAGATAAGCCTTGCAATAAACCTATTGGTGCAAACGCCATTGCCATACGATGATCCTTATATGTCTCTATGTTTACTATTGCATCAGCAGTTATGGAACCATTAATGGCATAATACTCATCGTCAGAACGAGGGCTGAATTTAGCTGGCAACTTTGACAAATAGACTTGGAATTTTCCCAATTCATTCTGCAAAGCAGCTATTCGATCAGTTTCTTTAATTTTTAATGTCTTCAGACCTGTAAAAATGGAATAAATGCCTGTTCCTGCTGCCATTACGGCTACCGTCTGTGCTAAATCCGGTTGCTTTATGAAATCGTATTCATATAAATCTTTACGAAGCGAATCGTCTTTTGTTAATCGCCAAATACCATTCTCATAGCTAGCCGATACACCAAAAGGTTTGGCAATATCAGCAATAGCACTATCCCCTTGAAGACTAGTTTTGAATAAACCTTCCAAGGAGATGTCAGCCTCTTTTGCCAATGCAGCGATAGAAAAATAGTAGGATGCTGCTGACCAATCCGACTCCACAACAAAGGGCTTACCTTCATACGCCTGGTGTTGTACATCAATGGTCATATCGCCTTTCCATTCGTGCTTCACACCAAACTCCTCCATAATGCGCAAGGTCATTTCCAAATATGGTCTTGATACTAAAGCATCTTGGATATGCAAGCAAAGTCCATTAGGCAAGACAGGAGCAACCATCAATAAAGCTGATAAATATTGACTACTCACACTCCCGGAAATCTTCACATCTCTGTTGTATTGATCAGGATCTATTTCTCCTATTTTCAAAGGAGGATACCCTTCATTTTCCATGTACTCTATGGAGACCCCTAATGTTCGAAGCGCATCAACTAAAGGTCCAATCGGTCGCTCTTTCATCCGCTGACTTCCAGTCAATACCTGCTCACCTTTTTGCAATGCCAAATAAGCTGTCATAAATCGATAACACGTACCTGCATGGCCAGAATCATACACATGACCATCTTGTTGCCGAAGTAAATTGGTCATGATTTCAGTATCATCACTTGCTCCCAGATTATCGATAGAGAAATTATCTCCTGACAATGCTCGTATGATCAAGACTCTATTGCTGATGCTTTTTGACCCTTCTAATTTGATGCTTCCTTTGGTGATACCAGTAGGATGTTTGACTAAGACAGATTCCATTTATTCTTCTTCGATTTTGTCTAACTGCTCAACGGCTTCTTGTTTTGCTTTATATGCATTTTCTTTCTCTTCTTTTGCTTTCTTCCACTCGTTCGAATGGCGTTCGTAGGCGATGATGATGTCTTTCACCAATCTGTGTCTGACCACATCGTTGGCATCAAGAAACAGAGTACCGATGCCAGGAATTGGCTTTAAGATATCTATTGCCGTATGCAGACCTGAACGTTGTCTAGTAGGTAAATCTATCTGGCTCAGATCTCCTGTAATGATGCATTTGGCGGATGGACCAAGCCTTGTTAAAAACATCTTTATTTGCGAACTGGTCGTATTTTGAGCCTCATCCAAAATAATGAAAGCTTGATCAAGTGTACGACCTCTCATGTATGCTAAAGGAGCCACCTCAATAACACGTGTACTCATGAAGTGCTCTAATTTCTCCGCTGGCAACATATCTTCTAAGGCATCATATAGTGGCCGCAAGTAAGGATCTATTTTTTCTTTTAAATCGCCCGGTAAAAAACCTAAACTTTCACCAGCTTCAACAGCAGGTCTAGTGAGGATAATTTTTTTGACCAATCGATTTTTTAATGCACGCACCGCAAGGGCAACTGCTGTATATGTCTTACCTGTACCAGCAGGACCTATGGCAAAAACAACATCGTTGTGTTCTGACAAATCTATGAGACGCTTTTGGTTCTTTGTGCGCGCTTTGATAGGCTTACCGTTTCTGCCATGGAGGATGGTAGTCCCAATGTGCCCATTACCCGATTCATCCAAAAATGGGTTGGTACCATTGATGATGTCAGCCATTACGTCTTTATTCAACTCTTGTTTTTGCTTGACAAGTCTGACCATAGTCTCTAATTTGGCCTTTACTTTCTGTGTTTCTTTCTTCTCGCCTGACAAGCGTATAGTGCTTCCTCGTGATGTAATTGATACATCTGGAAAAGCTTCTTTTAGAATATTGAGTTTAGAATTGCGTTGTCCGTAGAGATCAATTGGATCTATGCCTGTAATACTAAGATTGATTTCGCTCAATAGTTAACATCGTTTTTATTGTGAAAAAATAGCGACCACAGTGAATGGACAAATATAAATGAAAAAGCCTAAAGAGTGGTTCCAATAAATGAGTGATCCTTAACAAGATGTAGTACGGACATCACGTTTAAAGACTGTAACTGGCACCAATGTTACCAATCAAAATTCAATTAATTGTGTTGTGATGGGATTCATTATCGACTAGTTATTATATTTGACAAATATTTATAATACATAATCAATTGATTCTCTAAGAAAATTGTGTCCCACTAATGAGCATTGTTAGCCTTACTTCAGATTATGGTTATAAAGATTACTACACTTCTCAGCTAAAAGCTGCCATTCTTAAGCGCAAACCAGATTTCAAACTTATTGACATAAACCACAACATCAAGCACTATGATATTGTAGAAGGTGCTTTTTTCATAGAAAACGTCTACCGTCATTTTCCAGAAGGAACAATTCATTTAGGAGCGGTCAATGTTTATCACACCACCAATGATGATGTCATAGCATTCGAACATAAAGGACATTATTTTGTGGGACCCAACAACGGTCTATTTTCACTAGTATTCAAACAAGATGTTCAACTAAAGGTCTTTTCCATTACAAGAGACGACTCTATGCCATTTGTCATGGATGTATTTGCACATGCGATCGCAGCGATTGGTCATGGATTACCTCTAGAGGATATAGGCACACCCACTGAAAATTTCATTCAAAAAATAGGCATACAACCGGTCAAGACTGCTTCACAAATAAGAGCCACCATCATCCACATCGACCAATATGGCAACGTGATTGTAAATTTAAAGCGAGAGGTATTTGATCATGTCAGACAAAAACGGCGTTATAAAATTTATTATAAAAGCAAAGATCCTATTACGCATCTGAGTAAGCACTATGGTAGTGTCGGCATCAATGAAGCTCTTGCTTATTTTAATGCATCAGACTATTTAGAGATTGCTGTAAATATGGGTAATGCTCATGAATTACTAAATTTACGCAAACACGAAACCATACAAATAGACTTTCACGAATAATTATGATCCATAGATTTGTCAAACTTACATTTCAGAAAGAGCACATCGATGTGTTTGTCACAAGATTTGATAAAATCAAAATTGAAATTCGTAGTCAGGAAGGTTGTGAATATCTTCGCTTGTTTCAAGACAAAAAAGATCCTCGTATTTTCTTTACGCACAGTGTATGGATAGATGAAGCACATTTGAATGCTTATCGTAAATCTGAATTCTTTGGTGTCAACTGGCCTGAAGTAAAAACTTTGTTTGCGAGAGATCCAATCGCTTGGAGCCTGGATCAACGAGATGAACTCCCATAGCTTATGAATAATATTTCTTGCCAATCTTACAATGTTGTATTTGACCAGCCTTGGGCAACACTTAATGCTTTAGTCAAAGAAAAAGCATACAGCAAAATTTTTGTTTTAGTTGACACATTGACAGAAGAGCACTGCTTGCCAATATTAAAGGAAAAGACAAGCTTTGACAGTCACGTCATTTCTATTCCTTCTGGTGAAAAATATAAAACGATCGAAACTTGCCAAACAATCTGGTCTTCCTTAATTGAAAGCCAGGCGGATCGTCACAGCTGTTTACTCAATTTAGGTGGCGGTGTTATCGGAGATATGGGCGGCTTTTGCGCTTCTACGTTCATGAGAGGGATCGATTTTGTACAAGTTCCCACGACCCTACTATCTCAAGTTGATGCATCAGTTGGCAGTAAACTCGGCATTGATTATTTGGATTATAAAAATATTGTCGGGGTGTTTAATGAACCACAAGCTGTGTTGATCGACGTTCAATTTTTACAAACCTTAATTGATAGAGAATTACGCAGCGGCTATGCTGAAGTGATCAAACACGCTTTAATACAAGATGCAAATTTATGGCAAGACCTTCAGTCAATCAAAGACCTTAAAGCTGTCGACTGGTTACCCATCGTCCATAGAAATGTTGACATCAAAAAAACAGTTGTTGACCAAGATCCTTATGAGAAAGGCTTGCGCAAGATTTTGAATTTTGGTCACACGATTGGTCATGCTGTAGAGACTAATTATCTACATCAGGAGCATCCCTTATTACATGGTGAGGCAATTGCCATAGGGATGATCGTAGAGAGTTGGATTGCTAAGGAGAAAGGGTTACTTAATGAAAGTGCATTCAAAGAGATTGAGGCTTATATTCGATCGATTTATGATGATTTGCCTAGTGAGATTAATAATCAATCATCGGTATTGGCGCATATGAAAGCGGATAAGAAGAACAAAGGAGGCGTGGTATTAGCGTCATTGGTCACAGGGATTGGTGAGTGTGGGTTTGATGTAAAATTTGAGCAGAAGGAAGCCCTTCAAGGGATGGAGTCATTTTCTAGTTAGCCTGTTTACGTCACAGAAGAAAATGCTTAACAAGCTAGGTCTACTAAATATAACATTTGTAGAAAGACTTGAATTGAACTTAATATTTTCTAAAGCCACTCAATAGAATGCAGTGCTTAAAAAGAGCTCTATTCTGACTTAAATGTTAGTGCTTCTACTTCCAGTTCTACCTTATCTTGACCCTCTTCGACAGCTCGATCAAACAAATACCGCAAATTATTCCCTGCCAAATCTTCTAACTGATGCCCTACATTTACAGTATACTCACCTTGTTTCCATTCGACCTCTGGAATAAAAGATATACTGTTCATTTTGCTATCATATTTGAGCTGTCCATCCACAGATTGCCCATTATAGCTGACACTAAAGGCATCTACCAAACTGCCATAATCTAATTGCTCACCGCACAATATTTCTAATGGTTGTTTTGTACGGGCTTTAACATTCCCAATTTGCCATTTTGCTATCGATGGTTTTGTTCTATCTGGTTCTATGGTAGTAAACGAATGGTTCACTGATGCTACAATTGGCAATCCTGTTGCATCCTTGAGCGTGTTGGCAATTTGAAGTGTATAGTGTTGCGCCTTTTCAAACACACTACCTAAATGCTGATTAGGACCAAGCATTCTTTTTTGCCTTCCAGGTTCGATCCAGATGGTTAAAAGTGTCCCATCAGGAGAAAGTAAAGGAGCACCTAAATGTAAAATAGATCGATTTATGGGCTTTCCATCTTGGTTTATAAACTGAATATGCTCATAAATCTTAACAGGATTCACAGGTTTGGAAAACTCAATGTACCATTTCAATACATTTGTAGGGACTTGCCTAGCACTTGGGTAAACAGATGTTACAACCATAGGTGCTTGATCATCTTCTCCATCGATTTCGAAAAAAAAGACTTGTTGATTGTAAACCAAAGTGTATGGCGTTTCTAAATCAAATGGCACAAGTGGCTTAAAGGTGGTTGAGGACGTATCTTTATATCTCGTTCCTAGGATACCTTGTGTTTCTTCTCTTTGTCTATTGTCGTGAATTTTTCCTTTTAAAATTTTAAAGTCTTCTCCAACATGAGGAGTTGGAATAAGCAAGTGACTTCTACTGTAGTCATAATTTTCTGGAAGCTGTTGGGCTTCAACTTCCAGAAAACTGACTAGTACTATTACACTTAGATATAAAAATCTCAATTGTCTAATCAACAATTACAACCAACGGTTATTACTCGTTTTTAGAGCTAAGACTCCATCTGCTTGTCGCTGAATCATTACAAAAGTAGATTCATTGAGTTTGTCTAGTTGCTGTACATTGACGAAAGGGAGATTAACAAAATCGATCCCAGCAGTACCAGCTCTCTCCACTACTTTTTCTGATAAAGATTCTCCAAAACTTTCGATATCTGAAACTTTAATTTTCATGACAGCCCTATTTGTATTGGCCATTAATATGTAGCGCTTGCCCTCTTTCTCCATTTCAATTATATCGAGAGGTGTATTCCAATTGCCTAACTCAGCGACAGTACGTCCTTTTGTATGTTCGCCATTTTTGAGTTCGTCCAATGGGAAAACGACAAGAGGAGTACACGTATAACTAGCAAGTATTTGTGATTTGCCATTTATGGTTACTGGAGTAAAGGTTTTTATCGGTGAGTGCGTCTCGTATTTTCCGTGAGCTGCGTGATAAATCTCTAAAGAGCTTTGCATCTCTTTGTCACTAAAAGGAAAGGTTAGTGCTCGGAACGTAGAAGCAAATTCTGCATTACTCAGACCACTGACCATTACTTTACCATCTGCATATCTTAAATCTGAAATTGCCCATTTTCGCAAAGATCTCCCTCGTCTGTCTTGAGCTTCAACTGAAACTGCATTATTGAGCGCTGTTTTAGAATAACTCACCTCTTCGATTGGCACTGGTTCTAGTGTATTATTGTTTACAAGAAAAAGTAGTGATTTCCCCGAACTGTGATTGACAGCTATATATATATTTTCATTAGCGGGGTCAACAGCAAGATCTATAACTTGAAATTGATCACTAGTTGTACCTAATAGGTTTGAAAGTTGCGCTTCTAGATCTTCTATTGCCAAGTCTTCATTAGTTGCTATTGATTGGTTTGACAAATCGATAGCAACGATTTGGGCAGCATCACTATCTCCAATAAACAGGATACTTTCTGGGCCAAATGTCAATGCGTGTATACTCTGAATATCAGGATTTCCTGTAACAAAATCTTCAGTTAGCTCATTGGACCATCCTATGGAACAGGCGATGATAGTAAAGAAAAAAAATGTCATTATTGGTTTCATCGAGTGATATTTAGTTTTATAAAAAAACGACACTAGTATAAACTAAAGTAAAGTAAAGAATGTTTTCACTTAGTTCTGCTATACGTATCAATATTTGACATATTGATAGAAGCACGACAGATCAAAAGCATACGGCAATAAGTTGAATAACCGTCTATTTAAGTCGATATTTGCATTTGCATTACAAAAAGCAACCATACATGAAGTACATTTTAGGTGCAATTCTTTTTCTTTTAAGTTTTAGCAGCTATTCGCAAGGTGCTCTCTACAACATTACAGGTACATTAACTGAAGCAAATTCTGATCAAGCAATTGAGTATGCAACAGTTGTCGCAAAAGACTTAGCTACTAATGACATCATTGGGGGTACCACAACTGAAATTGGTGGTAAATTTGAATTAGCCGTAAATAAATCTAATGTATTTTTAGAGATAAGCTTTATTGGATACACTACATTGATTATAGATGATATTGCTTTTGAAAAACAACATGCATTTTTAGGTAATCTCACTTTAGAAACAGATGCGTTTGCATTAGAAGAAGTAACTGTTAGTGCAGCTAAGTCTACGACAGAATTCAAATTAGATAAGCGTGTGTTTAATGTCGGTGCAGATCTAAGTTCTGCTGGAGGTAGTGCCTTAGAAGTGCTTAGTAATGTTCCATCAGTCAATGTAAACATTGAAGGTCAAATTTCGCTTCGCGGTTCCTCGGGTGTTCAAGTGCTTATCAATGGCAAACCGTCTATACTCGCCGATGAAGGTGGTAATGCACTTGGAACGATTACCTCAGACATGATCGATAAAATTGAAGTTATTACTAACCCTTCTGCCAAATACGAAGCAGAAGGTACAGCTGGTATAATAAACATTGTGTTAAAGAAAAATGAGAAGAAAGGACTCAATGGCTCCATATCTGTCAATTCAGGCATTCCACATAATCACAGTGTCGGACTAAGCTTAAACAGACGAACAGAAAAATTCAATTTATTTACTCAGTTGGGTGTAGGCTACAGGGAAATTCCAACAGATTTGGAGTTTATCAGTGAAGACAAAACAAACAACACTAGTCTTACTTCAACAGGAGAAGAATTCAGAAATGAGTTATTTTATAATCTGAATTTAGGGACTGATTATTACATCAATCCACAGAATGTGATTACCTTATCTGGAAGTTTTGCCTATGAAATAGAAGACCAACCTTCAATAACAAATTTTCAATTTTTTGAAAACGGTTCTTTGACACGTGAGTGGTTTAGGGATGAAGTCACCGAAGCTACAAATCCAAAGCTCCAATACGAATTACAGTACAAAAGAGATTTTACCGATCACAAGGATCACCAATTGTTATTTAGTGCTATTGGTCGATTCTTTGGTAAAGAACAATCTTCAGTCTTCAATAATACTTTTACTTCAGGAGTAAGTAATTTAAGTCCACAAGAAACCGAGACTGCCTTTGAGGAAGGCAAATACACATTCAACCTAGATTATACAAAACCGATTAATCAGGCAGTGTCTATAGAGGCGGGAGCGCAGTATTTAACTAACGATGTCAGCAATGATTTTGAAGTAAGAGATTTAATCAATGGTGAGTTTGTCACGAATGCTGGTTTGACCAATTTATTTGAGTATGGTCAAAAAGTATTTGGTATCTATGGGACAGCTGCCTACGAAGGAAGTGTTTGGGGTATAAAAGGGGGACTCAGGGTTGAAAATACTGACATCTCTACCTTATTGGTGAATACAAATGAAGCCAATAGTCAGAATTTTACTGATTTATTTCCATCAGTACACAGTTCTTATAAGTTGACAGAAGCGATATCTTTTCAAGCTGGTTATTCTAGACGAATATATAGACCGCGATTATGGGATCTTAATCCATTCTTCAACATAAGAAATAACTTTAATTTCAGGGCGGGGAATCCAGATCTACAACCAGAGTACACTGACAGTTATGAGGTCGGAAGTATATTTATTTTTGACCAAGTTTCCCTAAATGTAAATGGTTATTACAGACTAACTACTGATAAAATTGAACGGATTTCGCTTTTTGAAGACAATGTCACTGTATCTAGACCTGAGAACATAGGCATCAACAAAGCAGCTGGACTAGAAACAAATTTCAAATACACAGTAAGTAAAAGCATCACATTGAATGGTGATTTTAATTATAATATTTTTCAACGAGAAGGTGTTTTCAGTGATCAAGTATTTGATTTCTCTGCAGACCAATGGACAGGAGAATTGACAATAAAATCAAAAATCAGCAAATCATTCGATGTAGAAATATCTGGACAACACGAATCAAGAATACAAACAGTCCAAGGTATTCGATCTGCGAATACATTTGCAAATGTAGGACTTCGGTATAAAATACTCGATGGCAAGGGTGTATTCAATTTTAGCATTAGAGATCTATTTGCCTCAAGAATAGATAAGTTAACCATAGATAATGAAGATTTCTTCTTGTATTCAGAAAGACAGAGAGGAAGGTTTGTAACCTTAGGATTTAGCTATGGATTTGGCAAAGGTGAAGCAATGCAATTCTCCGGCAGAAGAAGATAAAAAACAGCCAAAAGTCTTAAAAAATACATAAATTTGTACTCAACACCTATCTTCTGCACATAATTATTTTTTTTCATTTTCGAGACTGAAAATAGCTGCAAAGCGGCTCTTTCAACTCCGAACCATTCTACAAAAAAATACACATTCGTATTTACATACAGTAAATTGATGTCATATGGCACCATTGATTAAGTATATACTCTTACTTGTTTGTTTTCTTCAGTGTAATTTCTCCTATACCCAAAATGAGGAAATTGATAGTTTTCGTCAATCACTATCGAAGGCAAAAACAGATTTGGAGCGTACATCCATAATGGGGAAATTGATAAGTCGTTTGATCAATACTGACCTTGCGGAAGCAAAGACATATGCTGAAGATGCTCTCGAACTCTCACTTAAAATTGGTGATAAGGAAAATGAAGCTATAGCATTAAATAATATGGGCCTTGTTCTGTACGAAGGAAAAGATAGAAAAAGCTCCATTCTTTATTATGAAAAAGGTGAAAAATTGGCAAGTGAACTGAGGGATGGAGAATTACAGTCCAGAATTTTAATGAATATTGCAAAGTATCATAGATATGAAGCTAAAGACTCCACAAAAACAGTTGATACATTCCTTAAAAGTGCAGAGGTAAGTAAAACTGTCGATTTCCATTGGGGAACTGGTCGCTCTTATGCGAAAATAGCTTCATTCTACACTAAGTCCAATCAAATAGATCTATGTGAAAAATACTTAAAACTTGCTAGTACCTATTATTTAAAAACAGAGGGTGGGGCTAAAACTGTAGCTCATTATTATAATGAAGTTGGCGATAAAATATGGCACACCAACCCGAGAAAATCAATAGATTTCTATTTGGAAGGCAGAAAATACGCCAATACACCAAATTTGATGACCAGTCTTGCCAAAGTATATAGTTTTATTGGCGAGGATCAAAAAGCATTGGCTTTTTTGGAAGAAGCTATTCCTTATTTTCGAGAAGATATCTATGGACAAAGAATGCTTGGAATGGCAGTTGCACAGTTGGCTGAAGTACACATAAAACTAGACAATTTTGATTCTGCCGAAAAAGCATGTGATGAAGGAATTGAACTTTTAGCTAATTTAGGTAGATCTAATCAAAGAGCAAACCCTTCATATTTTAGAATAAAAGGAATCATTGCTCAAAAAGAGGGAGACAATGAAAGTGCACTCAATTATTACACGAAGGCTTTAGACGAAGCAATTAGAATAAAATATAGTCTCGAAAGAGATAAGGCAAGACTTGCAATAGGGAATTTGTTAAAAGTCAAAGAGCCTACACGAGCAAGAGAGTTTTGTGAAACAACATATCGCTCGGCTAAGAGGAATAATTTCACAACACTAGAAGCTGATGCTTGCAATTGTCTTTTCAATGTTTATAAAAATGAGAATTCCTATGAGTCCGCACTGTTCTATCATGAACAACAAATATCACTCAATGAATCTTTAGCAGCCTTAAAGGTTAAACATGCACTTGAAGTAAATTCCAAAATAGCAGAAAAGGATAAACAAATAGCAGAGCAACAACATCAAAAAGACATTCAAAATATTTATATCAAATCCTTATTATTTACTTCACTCTTAGGTATTCTATTAATCGGATTTCTTACGGTAAGCTATCGAAGAATCCAAAAACAAAATGAAGAGATAAATCAGAAAACGAGTGAATTAAAACAATTAAACGAAAGCCTTGGACAATCAAACAAAGAACTTGAAAGATTTGCACACGTGGCTTCTCATGATCTTAAAAGCCCACTAAGAAATATTATAAGCTTTACCGAATTACTTCGTAGGAATTTAAATGGTGATAAAAAACCTATCGTTAATGAATCTCTCAGGTTTATTGAAGATAATGGCAAGAGAATGAATCAGCTAATAGATGATGTTCTCAAATACTCCACGCACACTAACCGCGAAATCAATAAAAATGAATTGATCGATCTTCAAGAATTAGTTATTGGCATATTTCAATTATCTCCTACTTCTCCCAATGGAAAACAGTACACTTATGAAGTTAAGAACCTTCCTGTGGTAAAATGGAATTCCTCCCAACTCTTTCTCTTGTTCAAAAATATAATTGAAAATGGATTAAAGTATAATGAATCTGAAACACCTAATATATCAATCCATGGCAAGAAATCTGAAACCATGTATTCCATTTTTATTGAAGACAATGGTATTGGAATTAAACCAGAATATTACGATAAGATATTTGTTATGTTTCAGCGCTTGCACACACAAGATATTTATGAGGGATCTGGGTTAGGCCTAGCAACATCTAAAAAAATAGTGGATGAAATGGGTGGAAACATTAGTGTCAAAAGCGAAAACAACAAAGGAACTATTTTCAAAATCGACATACCAAATCGAATCATCCATTCATCAAATAAGAAACAATCTATAAAACCTGTTTTAGAAAAAAAACATCGTAAAAATCTCGAACATAGTCTTAACTTAGGATAAGCGTTCATTAAGAGGTTTATGCAAAGAAGACTTTTTTCAAAATATTTGTCATTAACTACAATGGCATCAACCAGTCCTATACTTGAAATCTTTTGCAAAGAAGACTTTCATAAATTTATAAAAGATATTGATGCTGTATATGACGATGCAGTTGTTATTGATGGTATCGTTATTACACGAAATTGGAATAAGGATTCTTTTGCAGCTTTAGCTAAATCTGGATACAGTGGATTCAACGCTTCTTTAGACTCTTTCAGTTTTAACCGAGCGCTTATATCCATCATTGAATGGCACGATAGAATAGCTAAAAATCCGGATACATTTATCTTGGCGACAACAGCAGAAGATTTTATTCGTGCCAAAAAAGAAAATAAAGTGGCCGTATTGCTGGGTTTTCAGAACAGTAGAATGGTTAACAAATCGTTAGAAAATTTAGACATTTTATATGAGGCAGGAACTCGTTGGATGCAACTTACTTATAATGAAAGAAACTTATTAGGTGATGGTTGCACTGAACGGACTGATGCTGGCTTATCAGATTTTGGAATTGAAGTTGTCGAACGAATGAATGAATTGGGAATCATCATAGACTTATCTCATTGCGGTTACCAAACAACCAATGATGGTATCAAATTCAGCAAGAGTGGTGCGATGATCAATCATTCTATGTGTGAAGCATTACACAAAAATCATCCACGTGCCAAGACAGACGAACAGATCAGAGCGATGGCTGACAAAGGAGGTGTTCTAGGAATTATTTGTCTTGGTTACATGCTTGGTCCTAACCTAGGTACAGATACAACTATAGAAACTTATGTCGACCACATTGATCATGCTGTTAAAGTTGGTGGAATAGATCATGTCGGACTTGCTGCAGATTATGCCGTGCAAGGTTTAAAAGCCACTGGCGCAACAAAAGAAAATTGGTACGAGCCTAGATTAACCCGATTTAAACCTAGCTACAAAGTACAATGGCCTCCTTGGGTTCCTGAGCTTGACAAACCTGACAGATACAAGACTGTCGCTAAAATTTTAGATAAGAGAGGTTACAGCACCGGAGACATCGAAAAAATACTAGGCTTGAATTGGATACGATATTATCGTGATATTTTATAAAAAGAATAAACTAAGATCCTGCTATCATAAATCGATTTCCAAGCAAACATGTATATCTTAATCTACTCAACCCCTTCAAAGCGTTTACAAATGAATCGAATTAATGTTTTATTCCTATTTCTCTTTGGGATTTCTGGAGTTCAAAGTCAATCAATAGACTTTTCGACTAGCAATCGATTAATATTTGGGACTTATGAAGAACGCACTGCCTCTATAGGCATAGGTGATGTGGATAACGATGGTGACATGGATGTGGTAATCGCCAATGGCAGGCATTGGCCAGGGCAGAATCGAATTTTTTTCAATAATGGTAGTGGTAAGTTTTCTGTGTCTAAAGCTTTGGGAATAGAGAGTTCGACAAGCTATTCGACAGAATTGGCTGATTTTGATAATGATGGCGACCTTGATATTGCTGTTGGAAATGATATGGCGCCTAATAATTTATTTATCAATGATGGCGAAGGTAATTTTACAAAAACTGGCACTTTTGGCGAACGCTATGCTCCAACAAGAAATATAATTGTTGCTGATATTGATGACGATGGAGATAGTGATATTTTGATTACTAACAGAGGCAGAGAAAACGAAATCTGTCTTAATGATGGCAATGGTAATTTTACCGAGTCACTGGGGTTTGGCACTAAAGACGATTCTACTATAGATGTTGAAGTAGCCGATATGGACAACGACGGAGACAATGACTTGGTCTTAGCTAATAGAGATAAACAACAAAATTATGTGTACCTGAATAATGGGAATACACACTTTTCAAAGAAAATCCCTTACGGCAATGGTGTAGATAATACAAGGTCTGTTGCGATATCTGATTTTGACAATGATGGTTTTTGGGATATAGCTGTAGCAAATGTAGGAGAGTCAAATAAGATTTACTTTGGCGACCAAGAACTAGCTTTTTCCAGATCAGTTGAGTTTGAATCATTTGCTGGTGAATCATCTTCCATAACAGTTGCTGATTTTAATTTAGATGGCAACGATGATATTGCTATTGGTAATTTTAAGCAACCGAACGCTATTTTCATTAATCAAAATGATGGATCATCTTGGGAAAAAATTCAGTTATCAAATAAAGAATCCTTTACCTATGACATCTACGCAAAGGATATTGATAACGATGGCAAACCAGATATAGTAGAAAGTAATTCGGATGAACTTAATCGCTACTATTTTAATAAATATGAAGACCCTGCTTTAAAAAACATAGACTCAAAAGGTGATTTTCTTATTTATCGGAGACAGTCACTAATTGGAGAAGAACGTTTCAATATCATCAACTCAACAGATTCTCTTATTGTCGAATCGCTACAAGGAGAAAATGAACGTGGCAGGATCAGTGGTGTAAAATCAGTGTTACATGTAGACAAAAAAAACTTCACTCCTAACTATTATCATTCCTATCGAATTGCTAATGGGGACACAACTAATATTTTTAAGATGACCCGTTCAGATGAAAGTGTTTCTATTTTAGAAAAACACTTTGATGTGGTGACTAGTAATGTGGACAGAGGTTTTTTTCCATTGCACAGCAATATTCCTGCGGGTATAGAAGCGATGTTGTATCAATATTTTTTTAAACACCATGACTTATCTACTTCACTAAAAACACTTCCAAGAGGAGAGATACACATTTCTCATAAGGGTCAAGACCTTGTACAAATAAAAGGCAAAGACATCATGCTGGATCGTTATGTAGTCGATGGCATTAACTGGGGTGGTCGCACCGTTTGGTTAGATGAACATAAAAACTTGATAGCTTTAGTCAAGGCTAATACACAGATCAGAGAAATTATTAAAAAGGGTTACGAGGAAGCGATGCTAACATTCATTGCAGGCAACGTCGAAGAACAAATCGCACAACTTACTTCGTATACGCACAATCAAAAAGCAAAGCAAGCTCAAATTACGGCACTTGTTGGAGGCGATGTTATTGATGGCATTCATGACCAAACATATAAAAACCAAGTGCTATTGATTGAAAATGGACGAATCAAAGCAATGGGTAAACGAAAGGATATTACGATTCCTCCAAATGCAAAAGTGATGGATGTCTCAGGTAAAACATTGATGCCTGGACTTTGGGATATGCATGCTCATTCTAATCAAGTGCAATGGGCACCAGCCTATCTTGCTGGAGGTGTAACAACAATTAGAGACAATGGTAATGAAGTAGAATTTGCAACTGCCTTTAGAGATGCTATTGCAAATGATGGGATGTTAGGACCCGATATTCTATTGGCTGGTATGACAGATGGGCCTGGCAAAAAAGGCAATGGCATCATTCGAGCGACGACACCTCAAGAAGCAAGAGAAGTCGTCAACATGTATCTAAATAAAGGCTACAAACAAATAAAAATCTATAACTCCATAGAACCAGAAGTCCTGAAAATTTTAGCAGAGGAAGCACATAAAAGAGGTGTTACAGTAACAGGTCATATACCAAATGCCGTAGGTACAATTCACGAAGCTGTATCCCTAGGAATGAATATGTTTAGTCACGACAGAGCAATAACATCTTTACTATTTCCAGAAACAAGAAAAACTGAATTTAGCGGACTGGATATTGACTATGCCAATATAGATGAAGGCAGAATTAAACATGCTACTGATTTTTTATTAAAGCACAACATCACCTTGGATCCAACAACAAATTTAATTGCTGTTCGCACATTAGAACGCGGCACTCCTTTAGAGACAATAGAACCAAATGCAGATCGAATTGCTTACGAGTTGTGGGAAGGCAAACGCTTTCGAGCAGGCAGAAGTCCTGCTGCAGCCAAAGTGATGAAAGCCAAGTACAAAAAGTATCTAGAAATCATCGGTCATTTTTTCAGAGCTGGTGTCCCGATAGTTGCTGGCACTGATAATGCAGTACCTGTGTTCTGCTTATATCTCGAATTAGAAAATTACAACAATTGGGCAAATCTCACACCCTATGAAACTATTCAGACAGCCACTATTATTCCTGCAAGAGCGATGGGAATGGCCGATCAAACAGGAAGTCTTGAAGTAGGTAAGGAAGCTGACATTGCAATACTCGATAAAAATCCATTAGAAAATATTTCAAACATAAGAACAGTATCAGCGGTCCTCACCAATGGCAATTATTATGACTGTGATGCCTTATGGCAAGAAGCAGGATTCAAACCTCGAAAAAAATAACACTATGACGAACCTAACAAAACACCTTCTATTTTTTAGTCTCCTACTTATGGCAAGTATCGCCTGTGAGCAAAAGTCAACATCAACATCTCCATCATCCTCAACATCCTCATCTTCTGAAGCTGGCTATGACCCAGAAGCAAAATTGGAAGAACTGGGCATCACCTTGCCAAGTCCACCGCAGCCGGTCGCCAACTATGTCAATGGCGTGCAGGCAGGCAATTTAATTTTTTTGGCGGGCAAAGGACCACGTTATCCTGATGGTGTAGAAATAACAGGAAAAGTTGGTACTGATGTTACTATTGAGAAAGCATATGAAGGTGCTCGCCTAACTGCCATCAATCAACTCGCTGTTTTAAAACATATGCTCGGCAATCTAAATCGAGTTAAGCGAATAGTAAAAGTCTTAGGCATGGTTAATTGCGATCCCACCTTTGTAGATCAGCCAAAAGTCATCAATGGCTTCTCAGATTTGATGGTAGAGGTGTTTGGTGAAAAAGGGAAGCATGCGCGTGCAGCTGTTGGGATGGCATCTTTGCCAAGAGGACAGTCAGTGGAGATAGAATTGGTGGTAGAAATTTATGATTAAGAATCAATGTTGAATCTGCTTGCTGGCAGGCGGGTGTTGAGTGATTGGTAAGCTTAGAATATAATAGGCAAGAATAATTTAGAAAAGCCCACGTAGGTATTTAACCTATGTGGGCTTCCAATGTGGAAATTAAATTTTACTTTGGAAGGATGAAAGTATTAATTGCCTAGGCAGGTATCAATTCATGGCCTCCATTTTTATGCACTAAATTTTGAAAGTGCTCCCAAAGCCATTGAAAACTAAGACTGACATTTACAACAACTTTCCTGTAGATTCCTCTTACTAAAATTGTTACTTCGTCTTTTACATCTACTCCAATCTTAACTTTTGATGAAGTTACAGTACCATATGCATTTACTTCAATTCCAACGCTTTTATTTTACCATAATCTTTCCCTCTGATTTTTTCAAAATCCGCAATCATACTATGTAACTTTTCAGGTTCTGAGGCAGCTAAGTTATTTTTTTGTTCAAGATCTTGAGATAGATTATACAATTGAAAATCAGCGGCATTACCCAACTCAATATTTACATTCTTATTAATCGCAGGACCATTGTAAGGTGGGATCATTACCCAATCTCCCTTTCTGAATGCAGTGCGGGTGGTTGCTTCTAAAATGATGTCCTCCCTCCCCTGGCTACTGCTTCCCATAAAAACATCGAGTAAATTCTGACTATCCTCACCCTTTTCACTGCTGCCGACTAAAGCTGCTATTGAAGAAAACAAGTCAATCTGAGAAACCATTGCATCTGAGGTGCCAGGATTGATTTTACCTTTCCAATAACTCACAAAAGGCACTCTTGTACCAGCTTCAAATAAACTGTACTTTCCTCCTCTCAATCGTCCTGCAGGTTTGTGATCACCAATTTTTTCGACAGCGTCATCATAGTAACCATCATTGAGCACGGGGCCATTGTCACTAGATAGTAAGATTAATGTATTCTGTAATAAATGTTCTTGCTCCAATGTGTTGATAAGTTCACCAATACACCAGTCCGCTTCTACAATGACGTCCCCTCTTGGGCCTTGACCTGAACTCCCGACAAATCTTTGATGCGGTGTACGAGGTACGTGTGGCTGTTGTAAAGAATAATATAAAAAGAACGGCTTTTCTTTATGTTGATTAATGAATTCTTTGGCCTTATCAATAAAGACATCAGCCATATCCTCATCAATCCATTTTGCGGAGTCACCACCTTTCATGTAACCTATACGGCCAATGCCATTGACGATGCTGTAGTTATGACCGTGATGCCATTTCATTTTCAGCATTTCGGGATTATCCTTTCCTGTAGGTTCTCCAGGGAAGTTGTTTTTGTAATCTATTTGGATGGGATCGTCCGGATCTAATCCTACAACATCGCCATCTTCAATATAGACAGTAGGCACTCTGTCTTGAGTAGCTGCCAAAATATACGAGTAGTCAAATCCAACTTCATTCGGTCCGGGAGATATGCGGTTGTTCCAATCGACATTTCCTACTCCAAGACCTAAGTGCCATTTTCCAACTATACCTGTATGATAGCCTTTTGACTTAAGCATTTTTGGAATCGTTTTCTCAGAAGTACTGATTAACAGTGGAGCAGTACCAGGTAATATTTTTGCCCGTTCATTCCGCCAAGGATATCGACCTGTCAATAAAGCATATCGACTTGGAGAGCAAGTGGCTGATGAAGCATAGCCATTGGTAAACCGTATACCTCCATTTGCAAGCTTGTCCATATTTGGCGTTTGCAGCTGAGTAGCACCATAGACACCCATATCACCATAGCCCAAATCATCTAAATATATGATGACAATATTTGGTTGTTGATGACTATCAGATGTATTTGATAAATCGGTTGGTGCTGAGTTATTGTTATTCCCACAGGAGAGGACGACTACAAACAGTGGTAAATATAAAATGAGTTTGACAGTTTGAATGGATATCATGAAGCAATTAGTGTTAGAGATATAATTCAGAAATTACGAATTAAATTTTTATAATCTTCCATGAAGGCATGTGTTTGTTTTGTGCTGTGTTCTTATTATCTTTTACTAGGCATTATAATCGACTGGGAAAAATTAGAACCACATTACTTGTAATTTTAATATGTACTGAATAAATTTTATGAAACATTCTGCTCTCCAAGCCAATCAACTTTTATCATATTTTCTGATTATCACGTTGTGTTTTACCTTGATAAGTTGCCATAAAAAGCAATCAGATTTTGAATCAACATTTCATAAAAAAGAAATCACTGATGTAGATCTTGATAAACTAGGAATAACCAATAAAAATTATCTCAGCGCTGCCTCGAAAAGAGCCTTAGCATGGCCAGATCTCGGTAACGAATGGTTTGGTGAATTTAAAGTCTATGACCTTAAAGGTGATCTGGCATATGAAGAAGGAGTTGTGAGAAGAGATCCTAGTGCATTGGTAAAATATGATGGTAAATATTTTGTTTGGTATTCTAAAAGTACAGGACCTTCACAAGGTTTTGGAGGCGATGTTTTAAAAGAAAAAGTATTTCCCTGGGATAGATGTGATATCTGGTATGCCACTTCAGAAGACGGTTGGACATGGAAAGAAGAAGGTCCGGCGGTGTTGCGAGGTAAACCAGGATCCTATGATGATCGATCCGTGTTTACTACAGAAATCTTAGAACATGACGGCAAATATTATCTCACCTACCAAACCGTAAAGTCCCCTTACAATGTGAGAGTTAAAAATCAAATAGGATTGGCATGGGCAAATTCACCTTACGGTCCTTGGAATAAAACTGAAGAACCAATATTGAGTCCTGCAGACAATGGCATCTGGAAAGGAGAAGTTCAAGATAGATTTGCCGTAGAGAAGAAAGGAGATTTTGATAGTCATAAAGTACATGACCCATGCCTGTTAGCGTACAAAGGCAAATTCTATCTCTATTACAAGGGAGAGCAGATGGGAGAAGAAATAACATTTGGAGGAAGACAGATCCGTCATGGTGTAGCCATTGCAGACAACCCTCTCGGTCCGTATGTCAAATCACCATATAATCCAATCTCAAATAGCGGACATGAGATATGCGTCTGGCACAGAGAAGGCGGAATAGCATCATTAATTACGACTGATGGTCCGGAGAAAAATACACTTCAATGGTCTCCTGATGGAATCAACTTTGAGATAAAATCCGTTATTAAAGGTGCACCACATGCCATTGGTTTAAATAGAACGTTAGACACAGAAGTAGCAGGAGAGCCTTTCCTTGCACTTGAATGGGGACTCACACATCAGTACAAGACAAGTGACTACCAATACATCAGAAGATTCGAGGGAAAAAGAAGAACAATTCATCTTGCAAAAGGCGTAAAGAGAAAATAGGACTAGCACCACTGCCAGGAAATTGTCCTTTCTAAGTTGTTGCAAAAAGAAAAATGGTATAAAAATTATTCTCGTTCCACATTTATTTATCATAATTGCAGATGAATATTATACGCATATTACTTCTACCAATATTTTGTATCACATTCTATCAATGTAATGGGATTAATCAAAAGACAGCTTCAAACACAAAGCCGTCAATTAACGCTAAAAAGAAACAACCAAGCGAAGTCATGCCATCTCTAAATAAATGGAAAATAAAACTAGGCGACGGACAAGACATCAATGATCTAATTGGCTATCAACATGAAGATTACTTTTATGTGGCGAATGATGGGACAGATTGGGTAGTATATAAAACACCTAATTCAGGTATTACCTCCAAAAACTCAAACAATACCAGAACAGAACTCCACCAATTCGAAGAATGGACTCCTGAAGTAGGAGGTAAATTAACGGGGACTTTAAAAGTGCAACACGTATCTACTTCTGGAGATGCTCGAGTTGCAGCGTCTTATTCTACAGTAGTTGGTCAAATCCATAGTTCTGAAGGTCATGAAAATGAACCGATAAAAATCTTCTACAAAAAATTTCCTGGCCATACAAATGGTTCTGTTTTTTGGAATTATGAAATCAATACTGAAGGCGACAATTCAAAAAGATGGGATTACTCTACAGCCATTTGGGGTTATGACATGTCTGTAGTTGGTAATGAGCCTAATGCTTATCCTGTTGAACCAAAAGACGGAATCAAATTAGGAGAAGAATTTAGCTATGAAATAAATGTCTACAAAGGAATTATGTACCTGACATTTGAAAGTGAAGGACATCCTACCAAAACATTTACTAAAAATTTAATTGCTTCTGACTATATCAAAAAGTCTGATCTTCCGAAACAAACCATAGAACTATTCGCTCAGATTGGAAGAGATGGAACAGAAAAACCAACAGCTTACGCTAACGAATTACAATATTTCAAACAAGGCGCATACAATCAGACTAATGGGAAAGATCCAAAAACAAATATCGTGTGGTCTACCGGATCAGCTACATTTGACGGAGACGTAGAAAAGCAATATTCGAATGGAAGTTATACAGAAGTGTGGTTTAAGGAGAGCAGTCTCGGTCCAGGTGTGCCTCCTTCTCAATAATACCATACTCTAATAAATCGAGAGATGA
>CAYVFU010000002.1:74249-116202 GCA_964450495.1 uncultured Saprospiraceae bacterium
ACATATAAGGGCCCTTTACAACTAAAAACTGAGACAAAGGTCTCCGTACCTCTTGCCCTCCTAACACTTACTCCCCAAACAACCACGGATAATTGTTAAAGCCTACCGAATAGTTATATTAATACTCATATTATCTAAAATTGTAATATTTTAGCACTTGGTTTATAGCACAATATTTGCCTATTCGCCAACGTACTATTCATAATCAATAATGATATGGCTCAAAAGAAAAAGGCTAAGAAAAAAAAGACAGATTCCGAATCAAGGCCAATATTAAAGAAACTGACATTTCTCGCTTGGCTTTTATTCATAGCTGGTTTGATTTTTACCATTCTCGTTTTTGTCTTCATCTCCGTATCAAAAATGCCGAATACTGAAGAACTAGAAAATCCTAACTACGATTATGCTACCTTGATTATCGCCGACGATGGTCAAACTGAAATAGGGAGATATTTTAGAAAAAACAGAGAATCCACTAACTTTTCAGAACTCAACAATCATCTGGTGGATGCGTTAATCTCCACTGAAGATGAGCGATTTTTCGGGCACACTGGAGTTGATGGAAGAGCAATATTGAGAGCAGTCGCTAATTTGGGTAAGAAAGGTGGTGGAAGTACCATCACTCAACAACTAGGCAAATTATTCTTTACACAAACATCCAAAAATCCGGTAAAACGGATATATCAAAAACTTCAAGAATGGGTCATTGCCGTCCAGTTCGAAAAAAGATATACTAAAGAAGAGATCATCGCCATGTTTCTCAATAAAATGGACTTCAGGTATGATGCTGTAGGAATTGCCTCTGCCGCTAAGACATACTATGGTAAAGACCAAAAACAACTAAACGTAGAAGAAGCGGCTCTCCTCATAGGCATGTTAAAAAATCCAAGACTTTACGATCCTATTCGAAAACCAGAGAATGCCATGAAACGAAGAGAAGTCGTCTTAGGTCAAATGGTCAGAACTGGAAAACTCGATAAGGACGCTTACGATTCATTGAGAGTATTACCATTAAAAATGGAAAATTTCAACAGATCAGATCACATTAAAGGACTCGCACCATACTTCAGAAGAGAACTGACTAAGGAATTACAGAACATACTAAAAGATCCAAAGCACGCTGACCCAACAGGAAAAAAATATGACTTATACGGGGATGGCCTAAATATATACGTGACTATAGATGCCAAAATGCAAGCACATGCAGAAGAAGCTATGCATGTTCATATGAAAAAAGTTCAAAGCAATTTTTTCTCTGCATGGCAAAATAAAGATCCTTGGTCTTATGAGGCAGATTCAAAACAAAAATCGACTCGGCAAAGTAAACTTCGTCAAATGATTGATGAATCAGCTAGGTATAAAAAATTACGAAACAAATATCTCCAAGGTGTCACCAGTAGAATTTCGGGGGATATAGATAAAGTCCGCTTATGGAATTCGGACATCAAACGTTTACTTGAAGCCAAAGAAGATCCGGAATACTTAGATCGACTAGTACGAAAAGAATGGATCAGCAAACAGCAAAGAAGCACATACAAAGAAATTTTAGAAAGCGATCATATTCTTGAACTAATCAATCAGTGGAATAAGTTAGAGAGAGTTGCTAAAAATGATTTCTCAAAAAAGACTAAAATGAAGGTCTTTGCTTACACACCTAGTGGAGAAAAAGAAGTGACTATGAGTCCACTTGATTCCATTAAATATCATGGTGAACATTTACAGCTAGGATCAATCTCGATAGAACCTAAGAGCGGTTACATAAAAACTTGGGTTGGCGGTGTTGGATTTAAATATTTTAAAAATGACCACATCACTAATAATCGACAAGTTGGGTCTACCATAAAGCCGCTAATCTATATGCAGGCAATGCAACAATGGGCAATGTCTCCGTGCACCAAAGTGATTGATCAACGATATTGCATTGATAAAAACGACCCTAACTTTTCTATCTCTGCAACTTGGTGTCCAGAAAACAGTAGAAAGACCTATAGTGGTGATAAATTTACTCTTTATGATGCATTGAAAAATTCGCTTAATTCTGTCTCAGCATATCTTATGAAAGAGATCGGTAATGTAGAGCGTGTAAGAGAGTTAGCAGAAAGTATGGGAATAGAGAAAGATAAAATACCTCCATATCCTTCAATTGCTTTAGGTACACCTGATCTGTCTGTTATGGAGATGACTGGAGCTTATAATACACTCGCTAATAAAGGTGTCTATGTAGAACCAACATTTATAAAGCGCATTGAAGACAAAGAAGGAAAGGTTATTTATCAAGCAAACCCAAAGCGACGAAAAGCACTTGACGAACAATATGCTTACCTCATGACTGACATGCTAAAACATGCAACCTCACATCGAAGCTGGGAAATGGAAACAGAGTTTGGCGGTAAGACTGGTACAACTGATGACTATAGAGATGGCTGGTTTATGGGCATTACTCCTGGACTTGTCGTTGGTACGTGGGTCGGCGGCGATAACCAATGGATCAGGTTTTTAAACCTCGATTTAGGTCAAGGAGGAGTCATGGCACGTCCATTCTTTTTTGAATTTATGCGTCGTGTTGAAAGAGACCCGTCACTAGGATTCGATAAGACAGCAGTATTCGAACCGCCAGAAGAAGGCTTAAGCATTGAAACTAACTGTGACTTATACAGTGCACTAGAACAGCCAACTCAAGCACCAGAAGATGAAATGGATGAAGAATTCGAAGAAGAGTTTGAGGATGAATTCAACTAAATAAGTGGGCATTAGAAGCCTTTTAACTCCATATCAGTCAAAATATCCCTATAATTAGGGATATGATACCATTTAAGTATCTCATATATTTGTCACGACACTGATACAAGAACGAACTTCCATAAAAAAGAGAGTCATACAGGATGTGACTCTCTTTTACTTTTTTATAAATGAGTCTCAACCTATTTTAGCATTGATCTTAATCTAATTAATGGGGGTGACCCATAAATCAAATATCTATTTAATTACACGGGTCTATCAGAGCATGAAATGTTGCACCCTGCCTTACCTCAAAATCCGACCCTAATGAAATCATACTTGACCGAAAATCAACGATCTGTGGAGACAACACTTGGCCATTTGAATTGATGGACAAACTACTTTGATAAACATTAGTAGGAATTGTCTGATTCAAGATGCTTAATGTAGAAACACAAGATGCGTTATTTGCACAGTATCGAATCCATAATCGTGGCGCAGAGGCTGCACAGTTTGTATGTCTTTCTGCAGTTTGGCTACCCAAACCTTCAATGATAAATGCCATAGCATTATTGTCAGACCATGAATTTTGATTGACTATTTCTTGTACGACTTCAGAAATATCTGCTGTTCTATGTTCTGCAAAAGCAACATCTCTAACAGTCCAATCATCAAAACTCCAATTAACAGAATTTACAGTTTTAATACGCTGACTGATGTTAAATGGTGTTGCAATAAATGCAGAGGCATTACCAATAGCTTCTCCCCATAAGGTCAGGCTACTAGTTTGCGACACATCTGTCTCATCGACTACGAATTGGACATATGCTTCTTGAATAGTTGCTCCATTTGGAATGCCTAAATCTAAAAATCTAAGTCCAATGACTTGATTGCCTGTAGTACCAGTATCAAATGTGAGTTCTAAATCACTGCTTCCATTATTTACTGTACCAGTGACATACTCTTCTGCACTATCTGAAGAACTTGCTGCATCATCAGTTGTCAATTGTTCATCACAAGCACAAGCAGGATGATCTGGAAGTATATCACACAATTCAATTTTACCAAGTTTCCCTCTATTTGGATTGTCGTTGTTGTCTTCATCGATCGTATAAATGGTATTGTTGTCAGCGAAAGCCACTGCTTCTCTTTGCCAGTGTAAGCCAGATGGAAAATCAATTGCTGTTATCGTACCGTCAAGAAAAATCCCTGGTGTAAAATCTGTCACCAACCAAAATCGCCTACCCCACAGCATCACCAATGTCTGTCCATCAGGGCTCAAATCTGCTGAAGCAATTTTATATTGATCAATGGGTTCGTTCGGAAAATTTGGATTTAAATCTATCGTGTACAATTGAGTAGCAGTATACTGACTACCAGGATTTGGAGAGGCTGGAATTTTGTAAATATGCGCCTTGCCAGCTAGAGGATTATTTGAATCAGATTTATTGTTTTTTGGAATTAAATAAATGTCATTGTTCCAATAAAACATTGATTCTGTATCACCAGCAACACCATCATTAGGATACCTAAAGTTGATGACTTCGGCTGTATAATCAGTATCACAAAAGTAAAGTGGATTCTTTATTTTATAAATGTGCAAATCAGTATATGGACTATTGCCGCTACCAAATTCACCAACATACATATTGCCATCATCATCTATCGCCATGTCTTCCCAATCTACATTTTGGATACCGGGAATGTATACTTCACGAAGTAAATTACCATTGGCATCTAGCTCATACAGAATACTATCATTTGGAGGATCATTTCCTTGCTTGTCATTATGGGTCCAAAAATTACCATAATGATTGACTATAAGTCCAGATGCATGATACACATCGAAAGGCAAATCAGCGCACAACACTGGTTCATACTCTGGCAATGTACCTGTACAAGGCATAAGATCTAGTCTGCCTTCTCCAAACAATGACGGATTCGTAGTAACATTAGTTGTTGATGCATTCCAGCCTAGTCTCGCTTCGCGGTCGTTACCTCCATTGTCGTCATCATTCGCTTGAACATCTATCCCAATCACATTTCCTTGGACGCCATTTCCAATCAATGACCATGGCAATAAAATTTCAAACGTATAACCATTTGCTGTATTGACAAAATCAGCAACAGCACCAGTAGGGTTTACTTGTCCCGCTGAGACATGATAAATATCTGGGTCATTCCATCTAAATAAAAAATGATGATCATCAACCCCATCGTAGGTGTTAGATTTATCATTTCCAATATCCAAAAACAATTCGACTCCATCATCGAAGGACTCAAATCCTACAGGTGAATCATTGACCAAAAAATCATCACTGACATTTACCACTAAGTATATATTAGTCTCATCCCAAATAGCTTTGTAATAAGCAGAAAAATCAGCTGTAGAGGCAACGCCTCCATCTATAGCTTGAGTCAAATCATACTGGATAGCTGGTGTCCAGATTCCACCTTCCGTACCATTTATACCAGGAACGGAAAGAGTTTTGCAGAATAATGCCTCAGATGTGCTCGCAGTACAAAATTCTTTAATGGATACATTATCGAGGTTGAATGTTCCAATAATATTCCCATAATTGAAATACAAAAACACGTCTTCTGTAATGTTAGGAGTGAATGTGTGGGTATAACTTTGCCAAGAATCTGTAAGTGAAACAGTTCCTCCAGAAATGAAATCATTATCATTTGCAGCATTCATCCCAAAAGACATTTCAATAGATCCTACAGATTTTCTAGCATCAAATGTTAGCTCATAAGTGACACCAGCAGTAAGCGAAATCAGTTCTCTTTTAATTTGAATATCCCAAGGATTGACACCCAAGGTAGTAACAGAAACTTCAGCAGACAAAAAGCCATCAGTAGAAGTGGCATTAGTGGTTGTAAAATTAGCTACACCTCCATTCGCTGTTCGAGTACTCCAATCAGTATAGTTTGCTTCAAAAGAGTGATTGGTCGAAATTAAGTTTGTTGTGTTACATTGACTAATTAGGGAAGTTGTAAAAAAGCTAAACGCTATTATAGTCAATAGAATTCTGAGAAAAGTCATCGGTGTACTGTTAAAGTGACTAAAAAACTTGTATAATGACAACTCATTGATACTAGCTCACCTATAAAGTTATACTCAGTATTGACTTTACATGGGCCTTTGCAAAGATAGGTTCAATGTCACTAAAATACATAGGGTATCTACCCATTAACGTTTGGCACAAAAGAATGAATATTCTCCTGTCTGTTGTAAAATTATAAGAAATACACTAAAAGGAATGTAGTGTCTATTTGTTTACATCATTTTGATCAATCAATCGAAATCCATTACCATGAATATTTACAATTTCTAGTTGATCATCTTTGCTGATGTATTTTCTCAATTTTGTCACAAAGACATCCATACTTCTTGCAGTAAAGTAATTGTCTTCACCCCATATCTTAGTTAACGCCTCTGATCTGGTTAAGACCTCGTTTTTGTACATGCAAAACATTCGGAGTAAATGAGCCTCTTTTGGAGACAACTTTGATGTTTCTTCTTCCTCTCCGTTTTTGTATGTCAGAATACGCAATGGATAATTGAAATGGTATTTACCAAGATTGAATTCTTTGATCTCTTCTCTAGGATCTGCTTTCTTCTCACTTCTACGCATTACAGCTTGTACACGATAAAGCAACTCTTCAGAATTGAAAGGTTTTGTGATGTAGTCGTCAGCACCAATTTTGAAACCTTCTAGAACATCCTCTTTCAAGGCTTTTGCTGTCAAGAAAATGATCGGTATATCGCTATCTTTTTCTCTCACTTCTTTAGCTAATGTAAACCCATCTTTTTTAGGCATCATAACATCAAAAATGCATAAGTTATACGCTCCTTTGCTGTAAGCTCGATATCCTGCCTCACCATCCGTCTCGAGGTGAACATTGTAATCGTGCATTTCTAAATAGGAGCGAAGTACATCTCCAAAGTTCTGGTCATCTTCAACTAATAATATCTTATTGCTCATGCGCTATGGTAATGATCGATTGTTATAGTATTTGGATGAAAAAAGTGTTAATTAGTCACTATTTTGTGCATAAAAAGGCAAAAAAATTGTAAAAGAACTGCCTTCTCCTAGTTCACTGTCCACTTTTATGTCTCCTTTGTGTGCATCCACGATGGCTTTCACATAAGATAAACCTAGTCCAAACCCCTTCACATCGTGCAAATTTCCTGTGTGAACACGGTAAAATTTCTCAAAAATATTCTTCAAAGCTTCTTTAGTCATGCCGATACCTTTGTCAGAAATCTTTACCTGGATACCTTTAGCAGAATTGGAAGTACTGACTTCAATTTCAGGTATTTCCTTTGAGTATTTTTCTGCATTATCTAGCAGATTATGAATAACGTTCGAAATATGGTTGTTATCAGCCATTACCTTTGATTTCGATGCTTCAAGGTTTAGCTTAATTGTACCATCCCGCTTATTCACCTTGAGTCTCGAATTTTCAACGGCAGTTTTGATGGTATCATGCAAATCAAATTCTGTCACTTTCAACTGAAAATCTTTCTTCTCCAACTGGGCCATTTGAAGGACCTTTTCTACTTGCCCTAACATTCGCCTATTCTCTTGTTTGATGATATTGGCAAATCGGGTTACCTTTTCTTTATTGCCTATAATTTTTGGATTATTAATAGAATCAGAAGCTAAAGAAATGGTTGCTATGGGTGTTTTAAACTCATGTGTCATGTTGTTGATAAAATCAGTTTTCATCTCAGACACCTTATTTTGAAATAGAATGGTATTAATTGTGTAAATAAAGCAGAATAAAATCAAACCAGTAAATATGAGTGAGCTTACCATAGACACCCAGCTCGATGACCATAGATAACTTACTTCTTTAGGAAAATAAAGTTTTAACTGTCCAGGCGATTCTGTCTCATTGGGAAATAAATTGACTTTGTATTTAGATTCATACAGATTTTTACCATCTAATTGTTCAATCCCAGCTGAGCTAGATTGGGGTTTTTCATTTGATTGAAACGAGTATTTACCATTAATCATCGAAAAGCTGTTGGATTCATTGGAATAGATTCCATAATCATAGGGAGTCCTAATGCCCTGGTTTTCCATTTCATTTTTCAGCCACGTGTTCAGCTTTTCATGAGGAATATTATCCAAGTACTTGTTTGATTTGTATTTATAGGATAAATGATTGATTTGTTGGGCACTGTATTTTGATTGAAAACTCTCCAAACCCGTGCTGTTGTAATGCGGGAGCTTCATAATGCTTTCTGTACTCTCTTGATAATCAATAATCTCTTGGTGTACTCGGTTAAGCGCTTCCGTAACTTTGGTCTCGAAACTGTCTGTTTGTAAATCCACTGAACGTTTAATCCATAAAAACTGGATAACGGATGTGCCTATGAGTGCAAGGCTCATGATGACAATAATCACTATAATGGACTGCCTATTCATCTATTGTACTAGTTAATGCATAATACTCAAATTAGTTGAGAATCGGCATTATTATCCTTTTCCTTTAACGATGATTTAACCGCATTGTTTTAGTGATGTTAAGAGACTGCACCATCTATTAATTTACCACTGATACTTAATTGAGATTGAATCGTGCCGTGACTCCTGCTTGTACTGATGTAATAGGAAATGAATTTGACAAATAAGGGCGAGTTTTACTGTAGTCGACAAAGGCTCTTAAGCTCAAATTTGAATTTATATCATATTCTACTGATGGGTTAATACGCAATGTCCTTAAACCTCTTGTCGGCTCAGCAGAAGTACCTCTGTCAATTTCGTGGATAGACGTAATGTCATCTCTAAATGAAAAATCAAAATTGATTAGCATTTCTCTTGGCTCTTGTTCTTGCTCTTGGGCAACATTAGTAGGCGCATCACCTAAAATTTCGCCAGTATCTGGAGACCGGCCTCTTCTTTTCTTTCTTCTATTCCCTGTGAATAACTCAACTCCTTTGATCACCCAACCAAAACCTGCAGTATATTCTGTATTTCTTGCTTCTGTCAACTGACTAATGTTTCCAGTAATCAAACTTAAATTTCTGGTTTTCTTAAATTCAAAATCAATATTGATGTCGTTCAATGTCTTTACTTCAATCCCGATGATTGGAACAAATTGCTCTGATATAACTACAGTGGGGATTTCGAACAATGCATAATAATTTAGCTGTTCTTGATCCGTCGGTATCGCAAATCGAGTCCCAAATTCTTCTATCGACGAGGCATATTGTAAGTCTGTTTCAAATCTAGACACTCTCAAACTAGAGTTATATCCATGCGTCAACGTAAAGCTTGAAAATATATCCTGGAAGACGCCTAATTTGGATAGACCATCCCATCGAACTTCCCAATTTGGTGCTGGGATGTAGCCTCGACGTTGGACATCATCTGTAATATTCAAAGAAACTTCCTTATTTGGTTCTTCAGCGAAATTGGTACCCGTATAAGCAGATAGAAAGGAGTGAATCAAGACATCGTTTTGTTGTCGACCAAACCCTTGAGCAAATCCATCGTCTTGATCATGTGCTACACCTATATTAGGATTGACTTCTCCATCTCTAGGAAGACTTGCTAATCTAGCTGAAATGGTTCTTCTATTGTTCTCAAATGTTTGGAACAAAACTTCCACATCATTTCTAAATAATGTTTGCATGGCAAAATACGAGACATCAAAAGAGCCAATATCTCTCATCGTCGTCCGCTGAAATATTGCTGGTGTTTGATAAGTAATATCATCATTTGAGTTGATGAAATATTCAGAATGATCCAGTGAAAATGATTTTTTGAATTCAATTTCTATTTCAAAATCCCTCCATGGCTCTAACTCTAATTGAAGATCATAGTTTTGCTGACTTGATTGCAATATTTGCTGATTTTGGAAACGATCAGCTGTTATCCATCCATTTGATCCAGCATTCGGTAAAAAAGTTTGTAAATCAGGCTGAAGCCCTAATACAAAGCCCCACCCAGGTGCATCAAAACCTGACGATAAGCCCAAATACTTATTTGTTGGCAAAAATCCTGGCACCAAAGTAGATAGATTTTCTCTGTAGGTAAATTTTGCATTTCGCAAAGTAAACAATGGTCGGACCAGTAACTTCTCAATAAATGATGGTTCTCGATCTTGCTTTTTAGTTGTCCTTTCTCCAGCTGCAGCTGTTTCTTCTACTTCTTCTCCTCTAGTCCGAGACTTGCCCCTCGAAGAGTTATTGCTGCTAGATTTGTCTAAACTTTTAACGTATTTGGATTTATCAAATAACTTGTCAAAATTAAACGTCGCATTGATAGATCTGCTCTGATTATTACTAATAATATTACCCAACTCTATACCATCAACCCCATTGAGATTAGTACCTAATGCAATACCATTATTCACAGTAAGTGAACCAGTAGTCCAAGCATAGTCAGCATCATATTGTGCTTTGACATTAACCCAATCCATAAATGGCAAATATCTTATAGGTAGATTCCAAGACAAGCTTAAGCTGTGATTGTAATCCTTATTACGTCCAAAATTTCTTAGATTTTGGTTCAATGTATCTCTAGCTGCCTGTTCTTTTTGTTCAATGGTTGCAAGTCCATTTACTTCATCTACTTCTCTTCCAAACTTATCAAAAAATGGTCTGTTGTCTCTATTTACTCGAATACTTCCTGGCCTTATTTCATCAACTATTGCAAAGTTAGTGGCAAAAAAGTCAAACTTTAATGCCTTCGTAAAATCCCACTTTAAGGCATATCTCCTTTCCCAGTCAAATCTCTGATCATTAAATACGTAGTCAATATCTGTAGGTATTCTATATTCCTTTTCGTTTACAAATCTTCTCAGTTGCGTACTGAAAGAAAAGCTGTTTGGAAACGGATTAAAATTAAATTCCTTCAAAATCTTTAGGTGATCAGACTTAATTTTTTTGAAAGGTTGGATCGGTTTTGCTTGTCTTGTATAGCTGTAATCAAGCCCTCCTCGATAATCATCACTTACCTCAGATTTTACAAACTCGTCCTTGTATTCTGTTCGTGTGTGTCCATAATTTAACGTGACGTTTTCAATATCCCAAGGAGCGGGTTTTTTATCAGAACCCCCACTTCTCTCTTTCCTGACATTTGTAAAATTATAGGTTTTGATTGTTGTGGTTCGAGCACTCCTATCGACTATATCCGCTCTCTCTACTGGATCATCTGTTATTTCTAATAATTCATCAACGGTTAAATCTAATTGATTAGGATCGAACTCGTCTTGTGCTCTTTGTTTGGAGTATTGTGCATAAAACGGAATACTGACATTCCACTTATCAGGTAAAAATTTACCCAATTCTAAATTGGAGGCGACATCATATTCGAGGATACTTTCTAAGCTCCTGTCAAACACTCGATCTTCTATAGCTCCCCAACCAATACTTTGATAAGATGTCGACGCAGTTAAGTCTCCAAAATCAGCCATTTGAATTTCAAGTCTTGCCTCTCCAGCCACTCCACCTCTTTCTTCAAGTCCACTTATCCTTAATTCGTTAACCCAAACTTCTCCACAAAATTGCCCGTTTTCTTCGTGCCTCAAGCCAATGGCCATCCCCTTGATGTTACCCAAACTAGGGTTACCTTTTATCGTTATCCGACCATTGACAGACGATGTATCGCCCATTTCCACCGCAAGTGGCCCTACGTCTCTCGTAAACCTTTCTGATAATATCACATCCGTAGTAACATTTCTTAGTTTTTTAAGCTCTGTCAGTAGTTCGAGATTGACATCGAATTTATTTTCTTCACGCCATACTTCTAATGCATATTCGTTGTCTGAAGTCCGTAAAGCCGACGTATCTGAAAATGTCAAATCTATCTCATACTCGTAATAGTTATCCGTAAAATCTTTACCTACTCTGATAAAGGCTTTTACTGTACCATCTTCAACATCATTCAAATTTCCAGGCCTTGTTTCTGCATGACAAAACATTTGCAGTCGTTTGTAATACCGCAAATCCAATTCTGTCAACTTATACACTAAAAGCTCACAGTCCCTTTCTAATTCACACGTACGCAGGTTAAGAGAATTTTCATCTTGTCTTACATTATTAAACGTATTGAAAATTCTTTCTTGCTTTATGCCTACTGGTGGCACGTAATTAAATGGAAGCTTACCACTATTTTCTTCAATACCAATTTCATCAATAATGAACTCTGCTTCGGCACTACCCTCTCCAATTTCAGCCAAACACTCATTCTGCAAAACTCTCCATTGGTTTCTTACCAATTCAAATTCTGCAAGTCTGAAAATTTTAGGTGTTTCGAAACCTTCCACGTACATTCTCATGAACTGGATAGATCGAAATCCTTGTATATCATTGACATTATCAGAAAATTCGCGGATAGGAATTTGAAACCGATACCACTTTTCATCTGTACCTGGAGGTGTAATGACATCAGTAATGAAATCTGAATTGGTTTCTTCTATTTCTCCATTTAATTCCCTAAGATTTATTTCATAGTCATAATAAGCCTCACTTTGATCCAATGATCTGTTGTCATTTAAATCTTCTCTATCAGGAATCGGATTACCAGTACCAATTTGAGAATTCTGCTCTGGTGCATTTCCTTGAGGATTATTATTTTTTTGATATCTGATTCTTAAATCTGTCTCTCCTTCAAGTATTTCATCTCTATAAGAAAGAAAATTATCACCAGATGGGTCAGATTCAATACTTGGGTCACCTCCAATCGATCTAATATCTTGGATAAAATCAGCATAAAAATCAGCTTCTTCATCATCAGTCAGACCATCCAGGCCCAGATCTTGTTCTTCTCTAAATTCCAAATTAAAGGCATTGACCTGAGGAATGGATATCGGCACATTTCCCCATGTTGTCGTTTCTGAAGGAATGGTTTCATCTGGCGTCTCGATTGAATTCTCATAAAACTGAAGGTTATCTTTTAAAATATCTTCAGACACACTCCCCAATTGAAAATGTAAAAACCCTTCTTCATCAGTATGGGTTTCTCCTTCTCTTGTTTCACCAAATGGATTCAACATCCAGAATTCTATGTATTCAAAATTAGATGCTTGAAAATCATTATTTGGCAGGTATCGCATAATACCACCCCATCTAGACTTAGGATCTCTTAATTTGATACGTTGTGTTTCAGAGTCCAACTCCAATCCTGCTATATCCAAATTGACAGTTGTATCACCAACGGATACAGTTTCAGTAAAGCCATCAACAGGAACAAAATTATATGGACCTCTTTCTTCTGGATAATATGCTAAATCGAAGGTCAATAAATCAGTGATTTGACTCAAAGGAACGTCCCGATCAAACAACTCGCTTTGCTCTACAGTACGCGTATATGGATCTGTTCTATCTTCTTGACTTCTAATTGTCCTATCATCAATAACATACCAATTCAGTAGAGCTCTATTATAGCCATAAGCAAGATTATTACTCAATTGAGCCTCTGGAAATTCTGAAGGTGTGCTGGCTAAAAACCATAAATTCGGTCTAGTACCAAGAGGTATACTACTACTTGCTCCTTCAAAGTCGTCTATGCTTACGACTCCATCATCTTCACCTACTGCATTAATTGCCCTTGAGTGTCCTGGTTTTAATGCAGCCACTTCAGCAGAAAAATTAATTTGAGACGCTTCTTTTGTGTTTATAAATGGAATCTTATCAACTAACCTTGTCACAAATGGCGCATCCGCACTATAGGTCAAATCAAGACCAAAGACTCGATTGTTAATAGGATCATTTCCAATATTTACTTTTTCGGTGAATGGACGTTCAAACAACCGCATGTACGTCGCTCCAATATTCAAATTTTTTGTTGCCGCAAAATCTGCACGCAAGCCAAACATTGTTTTTTGCTGAAGACTGAATAGTGACTGATCTTCGAAAGAAACCCTGATTGGCACCCCTTGTTGTAAGTAGGCATCATTAATAATCTTAATCCGACCAATACCGTAATCAATATCATAATCTATTCCCTCAACCAAGGTTTGGCTACCTGCTCTTACAGTTACAGACCCTTGAGGAATATTAAATGAATTCAATGATATCTCAGAGGAGACACTTGATTTCACTTGACCTAACATGACAAATCTATTCCGCTGTAATTGCTCTCTGGCAAAAGTTACTGCATTGGTATACAGTTCTGGAAAGCCGTAAAATTCGTACAGTTCTTCGTCACCTCCTAGCAATTCTAGAAGAGAAGTCCCAAATGGCTCTAGCACTGGAAAAAAGACACTACCCGTCCGCGTATTTACAGTGAGTCCTGGCACAAAGTCAAACTCGCCATCTTGTTGTGGATCACCATATGAATTCAATCTATCCAACTGGAAGAAATTCATCAAAGGAATATCTCTGAATCCGTCTTCAGGTAAAAAACGCTTTAGATTTACAGCTTCGTTGTCTTCATAAAATATATCCAGTTTGAAGTCTTCTTGGGTCAACTGATTTGTACCAAGTGAATAAACATTTTTCATCATGAGGTCCCATGATGGAATGTCGACACGCTGATTAGAACTTTTCAGCATTTTTGCATAGATGACATTTTCAGGTGCTGCTTCTTCTTCGCCTGCTGCATTTGTTCTCAGTCCTCCTGTACCAGCTTCATTTGTCATTTCACCTACCTTATATACCTTATTGCCGTTTAGCGAATAAACATATTCATAAGCTACAGCTAATACTTGATTAGGTCTTAATCTGGTATTTAGTGATATAAAGCCTAGTTCTGGATGAAAGGTAAACTCACTTGGATTCAGTCTCCTCATACTTTGCACTTCAAAGTCTCTTACTTGAGTGAAGCTAAAAGGTGCACGCTGTAGTCCTTCAGAAACTTGAACTATTGATCTGACATCCTCGTTTCTAACAAGATTTTCAAATAATGTAGATACTGAATTATCTGGTAATGGTAATTGATCTATATCCAACAAATCTGGAGTAGGCATTCCTGGTATCCACAACGGATTTGGATCTGGGTTTGCAAAAACAGCGGGATCTGATTCTCCAAACATATCAATTGCAGCAACTGTAGTTGAAGACTGCAGATTTGAATTTTGATCATTTGTCACCCAAACTTCTATGTTGGTGATCTGAACCAAAGATCTGATCTGCGGCATATTAGCTAATGCAGATTCATAAATATCTCTAAAATAATGAGCGATGAAAAAGTGCCTATTTTCATCGTATTCATCAGGGCGAATTTCAAAGTCCCTGACGAGAGCGCCATTTTCTATTTGAATTTCCTTTTGCTCAGATCGTTGTTGCGAAGCGACACCAGTTAAAGTCAATCGACCAAATTGGGTGACTGTTTTCACACCAAACAAACTTTGAGGTCCTTGGATTAGATTTGAGGGAAGTGCAAAACTGACATCCCCTGCTTCTATTTTCTTTATAATGTCATCTTCTGAAAACTGTTCGCTATCGTAGTCAATTTTGATCTTATTATCAAAATCAAAAGATGCTTGTGTGTCGTAGTTAAAATCAAGGTTCATTTTCTCCCCGATGTTACCTTCCACATTCATCTGGATATCCATATCGAAATCTATCCCACCTTGCGTTTGCAATCTTGGTGGAATTGATGGATTCTGAATTTTTTGATAGTCATATCCAAAAGTCAAGTCAATATTTCCTTTTGGTTCGATAGTGACATCTTTACCCCCAAATAACCGATCAACAATACTATTTTGAATATCTACTTTTTCAATTGGGTCTAAAAATTCACCTCTGGGACCAGTTCTTGATCTAATCCCTGCCATTTGATTAAATTTATCCTCCTTTTGTTGTTTTTCTCTATACTCCATATACTCCTGAAAGGTCATATAGGTTGGAGCACGATAATATTCGTCACCTACTTTCTCAAAAATGACATAATTGCCTGTTTCTGGATCATACTCGACTTCCTGTTTAATGATAGCAGGAGTGATGTCAAATGGATTATAAGTACGGTCATTTAAGAAATCACCATGTCTTGTTTCGAATGGAAAAGTATCTCTTGTTATTTGTTCTGATAACTGCAGGTATGGATCTTTAGGGAAAGTACCATTAGCAAAGGAGTTCCCTGCCAGGAACATGAATACGAGAAAAAGAATTAAACTAAATATTCGTCTCATTTTGAGATTCTGTCTATATCGACTGCCCGGGATTAATGGAAGTATAAACGCAAAAGACTTAGAATGAGTATAATTCTTAGACATTATCTCGAAACTTGTTTTAATACTGACTTTATCAGCTCTTCTACGCTCATTCCTGCTTGATAAATACCAGACATTGCCTTCTGTACTTGGGCTCTTTGAAAACCCAAAGCCATAAGTGCCTGAATAGCTTCTTTTTGCACATCTTGAATTGGCTCTGAAGATGATAAATCCTTAGGGATCTCTTCCTTTAATATCTTTTCTTTTAGGTCTAAAATCACGCGTTTTGCTGTTTTTGGGCCTATGCCTTTTACTTTATTAAATGACACCACATCTTCATTAGCAATTGCTCTTCTGGCTTCTGCTGATGTCATTGAAGATAAAATCAATCTGGCCGTATTAGGTCCAATACCAGAGACAGAAATCAAGTGTTTAAAGATTGAACGTTCATCTTGCTCAAAAAAGCCAAATAACGTATGAGAATCTTCTTTAACATGGAGATATGTCCATAATTTTACCTTTGTGAGAGATTCAATGCGTGCATAAGTCTGTAAACTTATATTCACATGGTAGGCTAAGCCGTTGATATCTAAATAAATATATGTTGGAGAATGATAAGTGATCTCTCCATTTAAGTATGCGATCATATTAAACTTATACTATAGTACGCTAACATATTACAATAATTATACCTATATAAATAATTGATAAACAATTCTATAACATTTTAACAACGTAATCTTTGAATATACTAATCATAGGAAGCGGCGGTAGAGAACATGCCATCGCATGGAAGCTAAACCAAAGTCAGATAAAACACAGTTTATTTATCGCTCCTGGCAATTCTGGCACCCTGCAATTTGGCACAAATGTTCAGATAAAACCGACTGACTTTGGAGCAATGAAAACCTTGATTGAGTCAGAAGACATAGAGATCATTATTGTGGGCCCTGAAGTACCGTTAGTAGAAGGCATTGTTGATTTTTTCAATAATGAAGACGTTTTTGTTCTCGGACCAGACCAATTAGCAGCTTCTTTAGAAGGAAGTAAAGAGTTTGCCAAAGAGTTTATGCAGGAGTTTTCTATTCCGACAGCTGCATATCGATCTTTTAATGCAACACAACTCTCTGATGGTCTGAGTTATTTGGATACCATACAACCACCATACGTATTAAAAGCTGATGGACTTGCAGCAGGAAAAGGTGTTGTTATACTCGATTCGAGGGACCAGGCTAAAGAAGAATTATCGCAAATGTTGGGAGGCAAATTTGGAAATGCATCTACCACAGTAGTTATCGAAGAATTTTTATCCGGTCTAGAATTTTCAGTTTTTGCTATCACAGATGGCCTGAGTTACAAATTATTACCTATTGCCAAAGATTACAAGCGAATAGGTGAGGGGGATACTGGTCTGAATACTGGAGGCATGGGAGCTGTCTCACCAGTCTCTTTCATAGATGACACATTGATGCAAAAGGTCATCGATCGAATTATAGAACCAACAATAGAAGGAATTGGAAAACGACAACTGAATTATAAAGGCTTTGTCTTTTTCGGGTTGATTGAAGTAAATGGAGAACCTTATGTTATAGAATACAATGTGCGAATGGGTGATCCAGAAACTGAAGCTGTTTTACCACGACTAAAGTCCGATTTACTTGAAATTATATTAGCTGTCCGAGATGGTTATCTTCAAGACATCAATATTGAAATCGATGATCGCTATGTCACAACTGTCATGCTCGTATCTGGAGGATATCCTGAAGCTTATGAAAAAGGAAAGACAATCACAGGATTTGATACTGTAGAAAACTCCATTTTATTTCATGCTGGAGCGAAACATGGAGAATCAGATATAGAAACAAATGGTGGACGTGTTATTGCTATAAGTTCCTTTGGCAACTCAAAACAAGAAGCATTAGAACAGTCAATGTCTAATGCAGAAAAAATTCAGTTTGAGGGGAAATATTATCGAAAGGACATCGGTTTTGATTTGTCATGAATTACAGCCTGAATCAAATACAAGACATCTACGGTGGCGAACTTACTGGCCCATCAAATAGAGAATCTATTGAAAGCATTTACTTTGATACTCGAAAAATAGGGATCGCCAGTGGTGCAGCATTTATTTGCTTCAAGGGACAAAAAAGAGACGGTCATGATTTTATCTCTGAGGCATACCGAAAAGGAATTCGACAGTTCATTGTTGAAGATGTTTCTAAAATTCCAATTATAGAAAAGGGACAACAAGAAGAATCCTACCCTACTGTGCTTACTGTTGATTCTACAATCAGTTGTCTACAACAATTAGCAACACATCATCGAGCGAAATTTGATATTCCCATTATAGGCATCACTGGTAGCAATGGAAAAACAATTGTCAAAGAATGGTTGTCAACAATCTTGTCTGAAAGTTTCACTGTTGTAAAAAGTCCGATGAGTTACAATTCTCAAATTGGTGTGGCATTATCCCTTTTGCAATTAAACAAATCACATGATCTTGCCATTATTGAAGCTGCTGTTGCAGAACAAGGCGATATGAAGTCGCTTGCTAAAATGATAAAGCCAACTCATGGAATATTTACAAATATCGGAGATGCTCACCAATCTGGATTCAGAAATCGCACACATAAAATTGCAGAGAAATGTCAATTGTTTGGTGAATCAAACTCAATTGTCTATTGTGCCGATCATAGCGAAATTCTGACAGAACTAAAAGACAAAAAGGGACAACACATTCACTGGACAACAGGAAATGAACCTTCTGCTCACCACACAATTAACCTCAACTTTTCTTCGGCAGGTACAACAGCCGTCATAGATAAACGTAGTGTTTACACCACTCCCTTTACAGAAGCACATTCGATTGAAAACCTGATGCATTGTATCGTCATGAGCTTACATTTGCAGCAATCTCCTGAACAGATACAGCTAGGAATTAACAAACTCAGCAAGCAATCACAACGCCTACAATTACTATCTGGCAATCATCAATCTACCATCATTGATGACAGTTACAGCTTTGACTTGATCTCCCTGCAGACAGCTTTAAACAGTATGAAAAATCATGCTGGTTCTCGGCAAAAAGTGTTAATCATTAGTGACATACCAAATCCTTCCGCTGACGCCTATTCAAAATTGGCAGCTTTATGTCAACTGTTTACAATTGACAAGTTGTATCATGCTGGTAAGGATCAAGAGCAGATTAAAAAAATACTTACTAATAGTAATCTTACTGTAGAATCTTTTATCTCAACAGATGATCTCAAGAAGCACTTACGATCTAATCCAATTCAACAGGCTGTTATTTTGGTCAAAGGAGCAAGAGCTTTCGAATTTGAAACCATTGTCTCCTTTTTAACAAGGCAAACTCATGACAGTATACTTGAAGTAAATCTAGGAGCACTCAGACAAAATCTCAATGTCTTGTCCAAACAGTTAGCGCCAACAACAAAAATTTTAAGCATTATTAAAGCAAATGCTTATGGCACTGGAAGCACAATTATTGGTAATTTTTTAGAATCTGTCGGTGTTGATTATCTCGGAGTAGCCTATGCAGATGAAGGTATCGAACTCAGAAATAGTGGTGTCCAATTACCAATCCTCGTTTTGAATCCAGAATCTCACTTATTCGATAAATTAACTGAATACGACTTAGAACCAGAGATCTATAGCCTCACCCAAGTGCAAGAATTAGTCTTATTAGGGGACCGAGCAAAACAGTTGAGTTTACATTTGAAAGTGGACACAGGTATGAATCGTCTTGGTTTTCAAGAATCGGAATTAGATGAATTGATAGACATCATCAAAGAAAGTAATTTAAAAATAACGGGCATCATGTCACACCTTGCTGCCTCGGACGATAAAGAAAAAGATGCCTTTACAAAATTGCAGATTGAACGATTCGAACGGATGAGTAAGAAGTTGATGACTCATTTAAAGATTAATCCCATTAGACATTTTCTTAATTCTTCTGGTGTTATCAGATTACCTGAGCAGCAATACGAAATGGTAAGAATAGGTAAAGGTATGTATGGCATAGACATGACTTACAAACTTGATGATGAGTTAGACAGAGTGCATCGATTATTTGCAAGCATAGCTCAAATCAAAGATGTGCCAGCAGGTTCTACAATTGGATATGGCTGTCACAATATTCTTGATAGCGACCGCAGAATTGCGATTATAAATATTGGATATGCTGATGGCTTGATTCGATCTCTGGGCAATGGTGTTATCTATTTTCTAGTCAATGGTCAACGTGTGCCGACAATTGGAAATGTGTGTATGGATATGTGCATGCTTGACATTACTGATGCTAAGCAAATTAATGTGGGTGATCGAGTAGAGATTTTTGGCACCCAGGTAGATATAAGAAAAGTCGCTGGAGCTGTAGGTACTATTCCATTAGAAATCCTTTCGAAGTTATCTAGTCGACTTAAAAAGGTCTATGTAGAAGTGTAGCTGTCTGCGTCTCGCCTCAGCAAAACGCTTCCCCGCCTTAGTATACCATACAAGTCCCGACTCGCTATAGAAGCACAAATCTACACGTGATGGTGAGAAAAAATACTATTAGTTTTTGAGGCTTTTAATTTTAATTCTATATTTCGATAGAAATAAAACACCTTTATAACATGTTTAGACACGTCTTAATTATTTTCGCTATAGTTTTTACCAGTCAGCTCAAAGCACAAGTACCATGTTCTGTTGAGCAAATTGGTCAGCTAGATGCTTGTCTACTTGATTTAAGAAATACTTTTTATGCAGATGATGGATATGCTGAGATTGGTTTAGAATTTCCTTATCTCAGTTCGCAGGGGCCTTATGATTTACAAATAAATGGGATCATATTCGAAAATCAATATTTATATTCCCCAATAGATTTATGCTGTAGTGAGATTTACCCATCGGACTTAGGTTTTGATTTTGAACAACCTGGCACATATCAAATCTCATTGGAATCCATCTCTCATGTTGATAATGATTGTAGTCCTGCTGTTGGCTCTCCTTTACTATCACAAACCATAACAATTTTACCTCAGCCAACATTTGATTTAAAATATACGTGTCTCCCTAATGGCGATGTCAAACTAGATATTGTTCTTACATCAAATCTAGAACCGTATACGGATTTATTTTTCAACACATTTAATTTTAGTTCAAGCAACACCTTGATAGATGCAGCTGCTATTGGAGACACTATACATTCTGAAACGCAGACATTGGTAACAAATGAAACCCACATAATAACAATTTCTGATTGTATTTCTTTTAACGATTATGTCCGCCACGAGTATATGCATAATTGTGTTTCCTGTACGGACACCATTGCACCAACTCCGATTTGTCAAGACATGACTTTAAACCTCCTGGATCAGACAATTGAAATTACGCATTTTGATATTGACAATGGCTCATTTGATGACTGTGGCGTAGTCTCATTAGGAATCACAGAAACTGTTTTTGACTGTTCAGATATTGGTCAAAATCTAGTCACTTTAGAAGTAGCTGATGGTGCAGGAAATATTTCTGAATGCACGAGTATTGTTACAGTCAATGATATTGGCAATACCTGTAATTCTTGTAATACTTTAGACAGATCACCAACCATTGAATTTTCCCACACTGAAATAGTCGGTGGTGGATTTGTAAAAATTTGGTATCGATTTATAGACTTTTTAAGTTATAGTCATCTAAATCCAAGGTTAGAAAAGATATCATCAAATAACTTTGTTTTTCTTGAGGACTCTGGTACAATCATTAGAACACCATTAGGGTCGCCTCCATCTGAGGGAAATTGTTTTAGCCAACTTGATGAATTCATGTTTCTTATTTTAGATCCTGTTACAAACTTTAGAGATTGTGATAGAATAGAAACATCTTTGTATTTTTTAGACGGCTTTTGTGATGAACCGTATATTTCGAATTCTATCATTCTTAATTGCGACAACGATAATGATGGATTTGATATTGAAGTAGATTGTAATGACAACAACCCTTTACAGTTTCCAGGAGCAATAGAAATATGCGATGGTGTTGATAATAATTGTGACGGTCAAATAGATGAGGGTTTTGAAAATATATTCGGAGACTGTTGTCCATTCGAATTGAACATTAATTCAACCGGCATAGCATCAGGCACCTACAAAGCAGACCATAGAATCAATACTCATGGTACTGTTAATACGCCTAATGTGGAACTGAGAGCTGGCTCAGAAGTGAACCTATTTAATGGATTTGAAGTGAAAAAGGGATCTATTTTTCATGGGCATATCGCTCCATGTAATTAAAAGTTTTGCGAGTAACATTTCAGCCAATGGACTCCGCTAAATCACATAGTAGCAAAATTAAATTGTTGTTGCCCCAACTTATGATCATTACATACCCTTTAATCTTGCTCTTATAATTTTAGTCCAATGGACTTTATATTACAGCAGTGAAGCATTCTCGATTTTATACCAAACACATTGCTCATGCTGAGGATAAGCTTTGAGCTTTGGATGGAGAAATGTTCCCATTCTTTTCATTCCTATTTTCTTCATCACATTCTCTGATTTGTGGTTTTGTATTGTACATACAGAAACGACATACTCTAATGCTAAATCATTAAATGCATATTGCAGGCAACGTCTTGCACCCTCTGTTGCATAACCATTTCCCCATGCCGACTTTTTCAATCGCCAGCCGATGTCTGTTGCTGGAGTAAATTTTGTTTCATACTCTTGATAAGCCAAACCTACAAAACCAATCAATTCGCTTGTCTCCAGCACCTCTGCTGCAAAATAGGTGTAGCCATTTGCATCAAAGTGTTGTCGAAATCGCTCGATGCCCTCTAAAGCTTCTTGTCGTGTCATGGTTTTAGGGAAATGCTCCATAACGTCTTTGTCTGCACCCATTTGTGCGTAAACGTCTAGGTCGTAATGTGTCCAATTTCTAAATCCTAATCGCTGGGAGGTGAAAATATAATCTGTAGCCTTTCTCATGTTGTGTTTAGCCTTTTATCAAAGATGGAATTTATTTTATTGAGATTATAATTGAGAATGGATCTGTTTGTATTTTCGAACTATGTGGAAAACAGTACTTCTTCTGATCTTTACCTTAATCGTCGTACCAACCTTTGTCTACTTTTTTGGAGAACCATTAAACAATACAAAACAGGAAATGCTGAAAATATTGGTCTCCGTATATGTCGGTTTCTCCTTATTTGCATTTGTAGTGAGTACGCTTACTAAAAACTACAGTCAGGTCGATAAATTATGGTCGACTTTACCTATCCTATATGTTGCATTAACAGCCTACCATTTCCCAGAACCAAGAGTCATCTTGATGGCAGTGCTTGCAATTTTATGGGGACTTCGTCTCAGCTATAATTTTGGTCGCAAAGGTGGATTCCAATGGAAATTTTGGGAAGGTGAAGAAGATTATCGGTGGGAAGTCTTGCGACAAAAGCCAGAATTTCAAGGGACACTCATATGGATGATCTTCAACCTTGCATTTATTTCATTTTATCAGCTTGGCCTTGTCTTATTGATGACTCTACCTATTGTAGAGGTGATCGGATCAGCACAAGAATTATACTGGTTGGACTATTTAATCGCAATCCTTTTCGTAGGTTTTCTAGCTATTGAAACTGTAGCTGACGAACAACAATGGGCTTTTCAAACTAAAAAATATGCATTAAAAAACGCAGGAAAGGTACTTCCTCCAGAATATGCAAAAGGCTTTTTAGATAGAGGATTGTGGAAATGGATGCGTCATCCTAACTACATGGGGGAGCAAGCAGTGTGGTTTATTTTCTATCTGTTTACGATCGCATCAGGTAGTTTTTGGTTAAACTGGTCAGTAATAGGATCGCTATTGTTACTTGTATTATTTAGAAGTAGTTCTGAATTCAGCGAAGACATTTCAGAGAGTAAATATCCTGAATACGCGGAATATCGACGAAATGTGGGTCGATTTTTGCCAAACCTATGGTAGTTAAGGTTATTTTAGGAGTCTGATGTAATCAAGAATTAACACAGATGCATACTAAATTCTATAACTTAGCAGTTCAAATTTGACGATAGACTAAGAAACAGCAAATGATACGTAATATATTGATAATCAGCTTTTTATTTCTGATTACACATTTATTCGCCCAAGTTGATGATCCTGTATTATTTACAGTGAACGATACACCAATCAACGTATCCGAATTCAAGTACATTTATCAAAAGAACAACGGTAAAGAAGCAAATTTTTCGAAAGAAAGCTTAAATGAATACCTAGATCTGTATGTGAAATTTAAACTTAAGGTTGAAAAGGCAAGACAACTTCAATACGATACAATTCAATCTTTGAACGATGAATTAGCAGGATATCGCAAACAGTTGGCAAATGCATATTTAGTTGATAAGGAGGTATCAAAAGTACTTGTTGATGAAGCTTATGAGCGCATTCAAAAAGACATCAGAGTAAGCCATATTCTTGTTTCCTTACCGGAGAAAGTAAACAAAGACAGAGAAGCTGAAGCACTCGACAGACTTTATGCGATAAAAGAAAAATTAGACAATGGTGCCGAATTTGGCTTGATGGCAAAGACTTTATCTGACGATAAACGATCAGCCAAAAACAATGGAGACTTGGGCTGGATAACGGCTATCCTGCCGAATGGGTTTTACGAATTCGAAAATGCACTATACACGCTTGAAGTCGGTGAAATGTCTCAACCAGTCAGAACTAAAATCGGATATCATTTAATCAAAAAAACAGACAGTCGAGAAGCCAGGGGTGAAATGAATGTCTCTCATGTATTGATACGTAACACTAAAAATGGTAAGCCAATAAAAGGTGCTAGAGAAAAAGCTGATAGCCTGTATCAACAAATCAGTACTGGAGCAAATTTTGAAGAAATAGCACGAACATATTCTGACGATAAATCCACTGCAAAAGATGGAGGAGCATTAGGCTATTTTGGTATTGGTTTATATGATGTCAGTTTTGAGGATGCTGCATTCAAACTAGAAAATGATGGGGACATTTCTATCCCTATTAAATCAAAACTAGGCTGGCACATTATCCGAAGAAACGAGAAAAAAGACTATTCCAATGAAGCAAAGATGAAGTCAGTATTAAAAGGTGCAATTTCTCAAAATGACAGATTTGAAATAGCTAGAAAACAAAAAATTGAAGACATAAAAGTAGAGGCTAATTTTGTTGACAACCCCTCAATACTTGAAGAATTCACTTCAAAACTAGATCAAAGTTTTTTCTCTTATAAATGGGTTGTTCCTGAGGTAGTAGACCAAAAGTTAGCCAGTTTCAATGTAAGCACGACTTACAGTTTAATGGACTTTGTAAAGTATTGTAAAGACAATGGACGTAAACGTATGAGGTATAATAAAAATCACCCTGTCGATGAAGCTGTTGCAGAAATGTATGAACTCTACATTGATGAAAAAACAGTTGCTTACGAGGAAGCAAATTTAGAAAGAAAATACCCTGATTTTCGTTCATTGATGAGAGAATACTCAGAAGGTGTTTTACTATTTGAAGTGACTAAAGAAAATGTATGGGATAAAGCATCTTCAGATACGGTTGGATTGAAATCATTTTTTGAGCAACATAAGGAAAATTATCAGTGGAAAGAAAGAGCGGAAGTATCGGAGTATGCCATTAATTCTTTAGATAAAAACATACTGAAGCAAATCAATAGGCGTGCAGAAAACATGAGCCCGGAAGAAGTCAAAAAAAGTATTGAAGACGAATTTGGCCTGACTGTTTATCTAAAAACCGTTGTTTATGAAAATGACGCTGAACAAGTTGCTGGCTTGAAATGGAAAGAAGGCCACAATGATGTGATTCTAGACAAAGTAAAAACAGAGTCTGTCGTCAGAAGAATCAATTACTTACTTCCAGCAGGACAGAAAACACTAAAGGAGTCAAGAGGCTATGTAATCTCAGACTATCAGGACGTGCTAGAAAATGAATGGGTCAATAGTTTGAAAGCTGAGTTCCCAATTAAAATAAATGAGGACGTACTTTCTTCACTATACAAATGATGAGGCTTTTACTGATTTGCGGTATAGCTGCGGTAGTGATGTCATTTTACAGTTGTAAAAAATCAAATCCTGTCAGCAAGATTGAAGATCCAGTTGTAGCCCAAGTCTCTGATTATAGGTTATATCAAAGTGATCTCGAAAAAATCCTTTCGCCGGGACAATCATCATCAGATAGTCTGGCTATCTCTAATGCTTATATAGAAAAATGGATACGAGAACAACTGTGGTCTAAACAAGCAGAAAAGAACATCAAAGCATCTGCTGAAATAGACCAATTGGTTAACTCCTACAAATCAAGTTTACTTACCATTGCTTACGAAAACCAATTACTTGAAGAAGCTTTAGATTCTACTGTTTCAGAATTAGATTACCAACAAGTATATGAAGAGTACAAAAGCCAATTCGTATTGGATGAAATGATACTAAATGGATGGTTTGCTAAAATTCCAAAATCCATCACCAAGCAAAGTGCGTTTTTTAGTTCTTGGAAGAAGAATGATAAAGAAGCGTGTGCGAAAATCTGTCAATCAAAAGGCGCTGAATGCATGCTTCTTGATGAAGGCGTCTGGGTCAAAAGAAGTGAGCTATATAAATTTATAGAAAATAAATTCATCAATTCTTCAGAAATAAAGAGCCTCACTAATTATCGAAAATCAGATAAAACCTTTAATTATTACTTAAAATACCGAGCTTTTGAGGACAAAAATGAATTACCACCGTTAGAATTTATTAAAGAGGAGTTAAAGAGAGTCGTCATACATAAGAGAAAAGAGAAAATAATTGCAGATTTGACGGAGGAGTTATACGAAGACGGCATCCAGTCTAATCAAATACAGGTTTTTAATAACAGAATACAATGAAATTAATACATACATTATTGATCATCATCATGTGCTTACCGCTATTGGCGCAAGAGCAAATCATTGATAAAGTTATTGTCAATGTTGGTGGAGAATATATTTTGTACTCCGAAATGGTCAACAATTATCGGTACATCAAAGAACGTAACCCAGATGCTGACGTAGACCCTTGCTCGGTCACTGAGCAAATTATCTCTCAAAAAATTCTTGTCGATCAAGCAAAATTAGATAGTGTGGTTATCTCAGATGCTGAGGTAGAAGGTCAACTTGATTTTCGTTTCCAAAACATTCTTAGATCCTTAGGAGGCGACGAAGTTAAGTTTAAAGAATTCTACGGTAAAACGGTGACAGAGATGAAAGATGAACAGCGAGACGATATGCGGCAACAAATATTAGCAGAACGCATACAAGGACAATTGATCAATGAAGTGACTATCACACCTAAAGAGGTTGTCGAATTTTTTGAAAAAATTCCTACGGACAGCATACCTTTCCTTAGTTCGGAAGTAGAAATAAGTGAAATTGTATATAAACCGAAGGTCAATGCAGTTGAAAGTAAAAAAGCAAAAGATTTACTTTCTGACATTCGTAGACAAATAATTTCTGGTGAAGCGACATTCGAAGAGTTAGCGGCCAAACATAGTGATGATGGATCTGCTCAGCAAGGTGGAGATTTGGGTTGGGCGCAAAGAGGTAATTATGTCCCTGAATTTGAAGCAGCAGCTTACACCTTAGAACAAGGCGAAATATCTGATATAGTAGAAACAGAATTCGGCTTTCATGTCCTCAAATTAAATGAAAGGAGAGGTAACTCCATTCGCGTTTCTCATATTTTAATCAAACCTGACATTACGCAAGCCGATCTAGACTTGTCTATTGCTTTTCTTGATTCGATCAAAAATAAAATAGTGCATGATTCTTTACCATTTGATTATGCCGTAAGACTACATTCTGATAAGAAAGCACAAAGTTATCACAATGGCGGTCGCATGGCAAACCCTAATACTGGCGAGAATATATTTGATACTGCAGATCTTCCTCCTGACATCTATTTTGAGATTGAGGATATGGAAGTTGGAGAAATTTCTAAGCCTCTTGAGTATTATGACAGAACCGGAGAAACTCAATACAGACTGGTCAGACTTGAAAGTCGTACAAGTCCACATAGAGCTAGTCTTGATCAAGATTATTCACGTATTAGCTCATTTGCAAAAGAAAGTAAAAAGAGTCAGTATTATAATAACTGGATGATCAAGAAAATGGAAGAGACCTTTATCAAAGTTGACAAAGATTTAGGTAATTGTCCGAACTTGGCGAGATGGGTAGATGAGTAATCTGTAGTAGTGATGGATTGTAGTCAAAATATACATACTTGTTCTAAGTAGAAATGTACAATATGCCTATTGATCTATGAAGAGGTATAGACTTCGATATAATATCGTCCGTAAACAAAAAAAGGTCGGCATACCCCCCAGTAGCCGACCATTACATTCCAATACTTAATCCCCTTAAGTATTAAAGTATACTGAACATCTTACTATTAGCGAATACCTTGCCAAAAAGGACAAATAGAGGCACTCTATAAAATTATTTATGTTAATTTTTTATCATGTGTTAATGACGCTGCATCTTGTAGTTATACATGTGACTTATAGTAATTAGCATCTTATACGTAGAGAATGGTAACTTAGACATAGAGTGAAATGTATTAAACGCTAAATCAATCGGATATGGACCATATTGAACAATCTTCGAGTAAATCTGAACAAGAAGAGATGATTTCTAACGAAATATTGAAAGCAAGGAATAAACATTTAAAAAATTGGCATACGAGTAGAAGTGCTGTTGCTGCGATGCAAAACACAAAGGCATATCACATGCATCTCACTGTACTTTCAGATCAGAAAGCAAATATCGTGATTGCAGCTTCTTCAATAATTATTTCAGTCAGCATTTCACAATTAGGTCGTTTTGATGGAATTTTACTTTACGCTTTAATGGTCATTACTTTCTTCACAACATTCGCCTTGTTGTTTGCTATCTTGTCAGTGGCTCCTGTATTCAACAAAACAAAACGTAAAATGACTTCAGAGTCAACAGGATTCAATCCATTGTTTTTTGGCCACTTCTCTGATATCTCAATAGAAAAATATACGGAGACAATGCTAGACATGCTTCAGGACAATGATAAGCTATACAATTCTATGATACTAGATATTTATCAGATGGGAGCTGTCTTAAAACATCAAAAGTTTAAATACTTAAGCTTGAGTTACAAGATCTTCTTTATTGGCATTTTGATTGGCCTTATCATGTTTATGATGTCTATTTTTGTTTAAGAGGTGATCTACCATTAGCGTCTATAATTCCGGTCTTACAATAAACATCGTATACACCAACAAGGCAAGCAACGGTATAAAGCTATAAGCTAGATATTTGACTGACTTGTTTACATCCGTAATCTTTGTTGCTACAATTTTGGAATGGATGAATATCTGCTGGCCTAGCTGATCATACAACAGGTCTCCTTCTGAAGTAACTTCACTAAATCGCTTTGTATAGGTTTTTATGTCTCCATAATTATTAATGGCATCTTGGAAAAAGAAAACGTTACGATCAAATTTCCCTTCTATGTGAGGCATAAAGCATCGAAAACTCCAATAGATTGATATTGCGATGACAAAAATCCAACTGACAAGTAAGCCAATAAATAAATAGTCAGTCCCTATGTCATCAACAATTTTGGTCAAGTATTGAAAGACAACACCAAGGAGTAAGCCATAAAACGATAGAATTAATCCTGCTTTGATCTCAGACGCCCGATTGAGATTAGTCAAATGTTTGAGTGTTTCCATATAGACAAACACCTTTTCTTCATTACCGATTTTCATAATTGGAAGTTACCATACATTTTTATTCAAAATGAAAATAGGAATTATGTGGGACTCTTTGTCTTATATTCTAATAAATACAACATCGCGATTTTGACCTTAAGATCAGAACAGAATAATTACGTCACTTCTTCCACTTGATGTTACAACCAGCACTTGGATACTGAGCTTCAAGAATCCTTCCTTCTAAAGTGGCATCCACAGCTGCACGGAGATCTTCTCCATTTAATGGTTCGCTATTCCCAGGGCGAGACTTATCCAGTCTGCCGCGATAACTCAACTTCATATCTCCGTCAAAGACATAAAAATCAGGAGTGCAAGCAGCATCGTAGGCTTTCGCAACTTCTTGTCGCTTGTCATATAAATATGGAAAAGGATACTTCAATACCTTTGCAACGATGCTCATTTTATCAGGTGCATCTTCTGGATAATTGTCTACATCATTAGAATTGATCGCTATAAAAGATACGCCTTTATGCTTGTACTCATTTGCAATTTTCACCAACTCACTATTTACGTGAATGACGAATGGGCAATGATTACAAATAAACATAATTACTGTCGCAGTCTTAGATTTAAGATCATCAAGACTGTAATAGGTATTGCTAACAGTATCTTTTAAATGAAAATTGGGAGCTTCTGTCCCAATCTCTATCATGTTTGATTCAGTTAATGACATGGTACTAAGTTTATAAGCAATCGGGATTTATCCCAAAAACATAGTTTTCAATTACATTTAAATCAGTAGCCACTTCTGCTCCTTGAAATCCTGAGATCATTGTATAATCCAATGAATCTTTAGCTACCTGAATTAATTTCTTTGCTACGGGTAAATAAGACCAATGCCACTTTTCTTCATTGTAACCATTGGGTCTAGCCTCCCCTATTTTTGTGTATACTTGACAGAAACCATAGGTTGAAGCATTAGCTAACAACCACTCGTATTCTTTTAGGCCTTGTCCAGATTCGAAATATTCATTTTCAAAATTATTCAAGTCAATATCAGTACCCCAATGATGCCTAGATGTGCCAGGCATAGAACTGTATTCTAATATCTTTTGTGCGCGCCTGTTGTACGCAGGATATGCCTGAGCTGCATTTTTGCCATTCTCTATTTTTGTCGTACCGTTCCACTTTCTTTCCCAAATCCCTTTTTGATAATTGAAATTTCTTGTAGCCGATCTTATGACCAACTCTATATTATCTGCTGTTGCAGCAGCATGCATTTTTTTAAATGCTTGAAGGGTTTCTTTATGCAAATATAGTCCTTCTCTATCTGCATAGCTCTTATCAACAATTTCAAAAGAAGGATGTGTCTTCGGCTCAAATTTACCCATGACAATATCGAGAGACTCTTTAGAATCATTTTGTTGAGAAGGCTTCGTCAATTCTTTGACACCTTTATTGGCGACAACTTCTACAAGATCATTCTCCTTATTCTTGCAACATATAAACAAACAACAAATCAGAATTGACACTAGTACTCTCATCTGTTAAAATATATTTCTATTTCTTCTAAGAGAATCTGGAATCTCTTCTTCTTCCAGTGGTAATTCTTCTAACTCTTCCTCTTCAAACTCATCTCCGAAACCGAATTCTTCTTCTTCAAATTCATCATCAACTTGAGCAGTTTGGATTCTCTCTTGTTGTTCTTCTTCTACATCTTGTTGTTTATATCTTTCACAGTCTATGATATCATAATATTCTGATGGTGGAGTAACAAAATTTACGTCTGGATTATAATTCAACTCTTCATCTGCTTCGATACGTTTTAAAAATTCTTTGAAAATTGGCCGTGCCATTACAAATCCTTGCCCATCATCAAGGGTATAAAATCTAACCCATTTTTCGTCTCCTCCTACCCACGTCCCAACAACAAGGTTTGGTGTGATACCCATAAACCAGGCATCAGCATATTCGTTTGTTGTTCCTGTTTTACCTCCATTTTCTGTTTTTACGCCTAAGCCAAAACGACCACCAGTATTGTTTTTAAGCATATCTACCATTACGGCATTATACACTGGGTTCAAGGCTCTCTTTTGGTTTGGTGTTGATCTATAAATAACTTTACCACTTTTATCTTCAATATAATCCACAAATACTGGTTCGGTATAGACGCCATTATTGGCAAATGCTGTGTAAGCGCCGGTCATTTCCATAACGGATAAATCGACAGATCCTAACACAAGTGAAGGAATCGCAGGAACCAATAATCTGCCCGTTCCATGTTTTTCAGTCTTATCAATACCAACATTATTCAGTAAATCTCTAATCACCTCTACACTACCCATCTCTTTGACCAACTTTACAGAAATGGAGTTTTTTGAATACAATAAACCTTGATATAAATTGTATTTGTTTCCAGTGAATTCTCCATTTGCATTAGACGGTGACCATTCATCATCGACAAACAAACCTACATCTCCAGGTGCTACCGTATATTGTATGTCATCGTATTCTTGACATGGAGAAATACCTGAAAGTGCAATTGCTGTAGCGTAGACAAATGGCTTTATCGTAGAACCTACTTGTCTCCGACTATGTACGTGATCAAATTTGAAATACTTATGATTTATACCGCCTACCCAAGCTTTTATATGGCCAGTTTTTGGATCTGCAGCCAACATGCCGTTTTGCAAATGCCGTAAATGATATCTTATCGAGTCAAGAGGTGTCATCTCCTTAACTACCTCCCCTTCTTTATAATCAAAGACTCGTAGATTCATTTTTGTGTTAAACTCCTTTTCGTATTCACTTCTAAAACTTTTCCAAACGTCTTTGATTTCACTCCAGATAGATTCCCTAGTGATGTCTTTATAATTTGATTGAAGTGTACCTTCCTTTAATTTTTGAATGCCTTTTTGATAATCGGGAGCTTCAAATATGATTCGTAATGCAGGTTCTGTCAATGCGAATCCCTTGTATTGACTTGTTACTTTCTTATTGATGTCAACAAAATACTTTTCAAATAATTGCTGGTATCTTTCAGAGTAATGGACCCGTCTCATTACTGACTCATGTCTCTGAACGAGTTGCAGAGAATCAGCTTCAAATGTCATGGGATCTTTATCTTTCCATCTGTCCCAGTATCTATTTTGAAGCCATTCCATATGATCTCGTACGGAAGATTCTGCATGCTTTTGATAGCCAAGATCTATCGTTGTATATATTTTTAGTCCATCTGTGTAGATGTTGTATTTGCCACCTTCTGGCTTTTCATATCTGTCTTTTTCAAAAAGATCTTTTAGCCATTTGGTTAATTCCATTCTAAAATATGGCGCTGGACCTTCTGAATGATTCTCCCTTCTAAAATTTGTCAAATCAATTGGTTTGACACTCAAGCTGTCAAAAGCTTCTTTATCAATATGATCATTCTTTTTAAGTAATTCCAGCACCACGTTCCTTCTTTGTCTTGTCCTTTCTTCAAATCTGACGGGATTGAATCTAGCGGGATTTTGAAGCATACCCACAAGAGTAGCAGCTTCTGAAACATCCAATTCATCTTGATTTTTGCCAAAATATACTTCTGCTGCTGCTTGAATGCCGTGGGCCCCATTTATAAATTCAAACTTATTAAGATACATGGAGACAATCTCTTCTTTGGTGTAGGATGTTTCCAATTTGACTGCAGTAATCCACTCCTTCATTTTGATGCTGACCAACTCCCTCATCCGATCAAACTTTGAAGTGTTCTTTAGACTAGGTCGCTTGTAGAGTAACTTTGCAAGCTGTTGCGAGATTGTACTCCCCCCACCTGAGCTTTCTTGTTGTAACAATACCGTTTTAAAAGCGACTCTAAATAGAGCTTGTAAGTCAACACCTGCATGGCTATAAAAACGGGTGTCTTCGGTACTCATTAGTGCATCTAAGACTATTGGAGAAATATTTTCAAAATCTACTTGTTCTCTATTTTCGATGTAATATTTGCCAAAAACCTCACCATTATGATCATAAATAAGAGAAGCTAGATCATACTTTGGGTTTTCAAGATCTTCGAATGAAGGCAAATCAGATTCATTGGCTGACCACAAGGTGAACGCTACAACAGCTAACCCAATGATGCCCAAGATCCAAAGTAAGATTACAATGGGCTTAAGCAGTATTCTTTTTTTATTCCAATCTATCGAAGCCAAAGACACAAATATGTGAAACGCAAATTACTGTTTTTTAAGCAGACAGTATTCAAATTTCACCTTTAGAAAACAGCTCTTGGATGATAATACTTGCAACTTGGTCTACTAAAACAACATCAATACTCACATCCCAGCTCAATGAATCCAATCTCACACCTCTAATTTCACCATTTTGAATGCCATAATAGTCAGCTGTGCACTTTCCGGAACACACATTTCTATAGATAAGCGTGTTTTTAGAGAACAAACTATCTTGTAGTACAAAGCTGTCTCCAACATTCATGGGTACCTCAAACATCAACTCCTCATAAAAATCGTCCTCTACATTTCCTAAAAACTTGTCCGAATCTCTAACCCAACGAAAAATCATATTCTCACCATCGACAATATCTACTCGAGTACAAAGTGAATCGTGTAAGATGACCTTATTTGAAGCATAGACCATTGAAAGTTTATCTGGAAGAACATCTGAAGAACATCCATAAAGAACCAGAATGAATAAAATGATGAAAAGTCGCATATTTTGCTTTTAGGCAAAAACGTTTTGCACTTTGAAATTGCTGTTGAAAAAAAAGTTAATATTATGGTAATAAAGCAGCGATTGATTTATGAAACTAACGTATTCAAGTCTCAAAGATGAAGACAAATTAATATTGACAAATTTCACATGTGACAAGTCACAGGCGTTATTGAATACTCAAGGCTTGTATAAGATCCTTTGGAATACCAAGGCTTCAACAACATTAATTATCGATGATTATGAATGGGAGTTGAAAGAAAATGAAGTTATATTTTGCACACCCTTAAATGTTATGGAAGTCCCCATAGACAATAAAGGTCTTATTGCTTTTGTATTCAACAAACAATTCTTCTGTATACAGACGCATGATGATCAAGTATCGTGTAATGGTTTTCTATTTTATGGCTCTTCTCAACCACCAGTCGTACAATTAGAAAATAAAGAGATTCAACACTTTGAAACATTGCGTGCTCAATTTGAAGAAGAAATGACTGTGAATGATAGACTACAAGGAGAAATGCTACGGTCTTTATTGAAGAGATTGCTTATCAAATCAACTCGATTAGCTAAAGACCATTTACCTCAACCATCAATAACTAATGTTCAGATGGATACTGTAAGAGAGTATAATATACTTGTTGAAAAGAAATTCAGAGAGTTGCATCAAGTAAAAGACTATGCTAAGTTGTTATTTAAATCTCCCAAAACTTTATCTAACCTATTTCTGAAGTACAGTGATAAAACTCCAGTAATGGTAATCAATGAGCGTATAATTTTAGAAGCGAAACGATTGTTATTGTACTCCAATAAATCTACTGACGAAATCGCGCAAGAATTAGGCTACAAAAACTCCAGCCACTTTTCAAAATTCTTTAAGAAACACGAAGGTGTAAGCCCATCTATACTAAGAAAAAACAAATTAGCCGAAGCTAGCTAAATGTAACATTTGTTTAATAAGGACAAATGTACATGAAGGAGGGAATAATAGAACACAAAACAACTCTGATCTTGTCACATCTTTGCATTGTATTATTTATTATTTAAAAATTAAAAAAGATGAACAGAGTTAAATTATTTTTAGTTGCCGTACTAGCTGTAAGTTTCTCCTTCGCACAAGCACAAGTAAACAAGGTAACACTAGAGCAGATGCCAGGTAAATTTGTACAAGAATCATTGGAGTTAGAAGCTGGCGATTACCAATTTGTTATTGCTAATAATAATGTTGGACATGATGTTGGGTTTGTATTGGTACCTAAAGGTAAATATGATGCTTCCATGCACATTAAAGAAGCATATGTAACAGCTCCAGTACCAACTGGAAAAGAAGGAATGACAGGAGTTGTTTCTTTAGAGCCGGGTATGTATGAATATTTCTGCCCATTAAATCCTACAGGTAAAAGCACACTTACTGTACACGAATCAGTAGAAACAATAAAGCTTGGTCAAGTACCAGGGGACTTCACAGTTAAAGGTTTGACTGTTGCTCCAGGCACATACCAATTTGAAATATCAAATGATGGTGTTGATCACGAACTTGGATTTGTATTAACTCCTAAAGGCAAATACGATGCTTCTATGCACATCAAAACAGGATATGTAAAAGAGACTGTTGAAGATGGTGAAAGCTCAATGACAGGAATCGTAGAATTAGCTGCAGGAGAATATGAGTATTTCTGCCCATTAAATCCAACGCCAAAATATACGCTTACAGTAAAATAAAGAAGTAGATAGTTTTTTCATAATGGCTATGTTCAATTTCTGGGCATAGCCTTTTTTGTTTTAATCCGAGTTCTCTGATACTCTTGAAGTTAATACCTCATTCAAAAGAGATTGACAATGGCAAGATTCGGTCTAACCAAAGGACGATTACAATCTGATGAGAGTAATGATTGATCAAATATGTTAACAATGCCATTTAAACCTTTATAGTTATCATTAGTCTTAGTTATGGGCTATATTAGTTGCGCTCTTAACTGTAAGTCTTAAAAGTAACTTGATGAGATATATTACATTCCTTTTGTTTATCACATTTTCTTCAAACATGTTGATTTCTCAAAACAACTCAGGAGAAATCGTTTATCTTGATAAAACCAATATTCACAAAAATCTTCCACCTGAAATGGAAGCCATGAAAGAGCGAATACCTGAATTCCGGGAATCTAAAAAAATTCTCTATTTCAATGGGACAGAAGCACTATACATCACCAAACCAAGAGACGAAGCTGAAAAAAAAGAGCAACAAGAGTTTAGAGGAGAAGGCAGAAGGCGTGGAGGAAGACGTTTCGGTCGAAATAATAACAATCAATACTATACAAGCATTACCAATGGCACATCCATAGATTCACGTAATTTCTTTGGCAAAGATTTTTTAATTGAAGGTGAGAGAGAAGCATTAAAGTGGAAAATAACTGGTGAACAAAAGCAAGTAGGTTCATACTTATGTCAGAAGGCAATATTCCAAGACAGTACAAACAACATCGTCGCTTGGTTTACACCTATGATCCCTGTAGCGACTGGGCCAGATAATTATTTTGGGCTGCCAGGCATGATTCTTCATTTAGACATTGATTCAGGGAGTCGACAAATAACAGCCATGGACATTTCCCTAAAGGAATTAGATGAGACAACAATTGTAAAACCAACGAAAGGTAAAAAGGTAACTCAAGAGGAGTTCGCTCAAATCAGATCAGAAAAGGAAAAAGAAATGAATGAGGAATTTGGTGATCGAAGAGCAGGCTTTGGAAGGTTTTTTCGAGGGCGCAATTAATCCTATACCAATGCTATTTTCATTAAGGAAATAGAAAGAGCTTACTACCCTAAAAATTGGTTTTCAATTAATAGATTATCACGTGCACTTTGTATACAGAATAATTACAATAAATGATCAAAATCAGACCTTTTTTAGATAAAAATCTTGTTTGCATTGTTCTGTTTATTCTATTCGGCTCCGCGGCATTCGGACAAACAAGTTTTGATTTGGAAGGTCAAGTGATGGGTACAGGAGATGAAACATTACCTAATGCAACAGTAGTATTACTATCTCAGCAAGACTCTACCCTTGTGAGTTTTAGCTTAACAAATGGTAAAGGCAAATTTAAAATTCAGGACGTCTCGCTAGGAGAATACATTTTACAAATTACTTTTTTAGGCTATGATCAATATTCTAAAAAATTATCTGTTATTGATGGATTCAACCCAAAGTTAGAACCCATCCAATTATTGCAATCCAATAACTTATTGGAAGAAGTAGAAATATCCGGAGAGCATGCGCCTTTAGTTGTAAAAAAAGATACGCTTGAATACAATGCTGCAGCCTTTCAAACTCAGCCAAATGAAGTTGTTGAAGATCTTTTGAAAAAGCTACCTGGGGTCGAAGTTGATTCTGATGGAACAATTACAGCCCAAGGAGAAGAAGTAGAAAATGTAACTGTAGATGGTAAAGAGTTTTTCGGAGATGATCCAACGATTGCTACTCGGAATTTACCTGCAGATGCCATTGACAAGGTGCAAATATTTGATCAAAAATCTGACATGGCCGAATTTTCAGGGGTAGATGATGGTGAACGAGAAAAGACAATTAATCTACAATTAAAGGAAGACAGACGAAAAGGTCAATTTGGTACAGTAGAAGCAGGGTATGGTACTGACAACAGATACAACGGAAGACTCTCGTTAAATAGGTTCTCATCTAAAACGAAAATATCTGCAATTGGGAATTTTAATAATGTCAACCAGCAAGGATTTAGTTCTAGAGATTTTCTTGGATTCCAACAAGGAATAGGGTTCAGGGGTGGAAATAATATTTCATTAAATGATGGATTAAGCAATGGATTTGTGAACACCAATGCTGGTGGACTTAACTTAAATCACGATTTCTCACCCAAGGTAGAATTGACCCTGAGTTACTTTGTAAATGACATCACAAACGAAAATGCTAGTACACTATTAAGAGAAAATTTTGGAGACGGATTCAATTATTTTGATGAAGAGACTACTTCAAGAATTAATGGCTCAGCAAATCACAAAGTAAATGCTGAGATGGACATTGAAATAGATTCTTCACAAAATCTGCGTTTACGATCTGGTGTCGTTTTTAATAATGGAGGATCTACGTTTACAGGTTTGAGTTCGAGACTAAATAATGACTTCTTAAAACAGAACAGTAGCCAACAGGATTATGAAACAGAGGGGAATAGTTTTGAAGTCTCAGGCAGGGCCACTTATCGTAAAAAATTTGGGAAAATAAAGAAAAGAGTATTTTCCTTACAAGGAAATATAAATGACACATCAAGTAACAGTGATGGCAGTTTGATCTCTGATAACACATTTTTTGGCGATGCAGAAATCATAGACTTTGTTGACAATATAGTCCAAAACCAAGAACAAAGAGATAATGCCACCAGCTACCGCATTGAATCATCTTTTGTAGAACCTCTTAGTTCCAATACATTTTTAGAATTAAAATACAGTAGGCAGAATTTCAACAATGAATTAAGAAGAGAGGTTGAAGACATTCTTATGGGAAATTTAATTTTTAATGATGACTTGAGCAATCATTATCAACGCGATTATGTCTATGACAGAGCATCGCTTACTTGGCATATAAATACTGATTTAACCAGCTTAAGTATTGAAGGTGCTGTCCAACAATCCGTATTAAAAGGAAATATAATATCAGAAAATATACAAATAGAAAATAGTGTTTTTAGGCTATTACCAAGAATTAATCTCAGGCACGAATTAGGGCAATCACAAAACATAAGATTGCGATACTCGACCACTGTCAATGAGCCTTCAATAAGACAATTACAACCAGTGCCAGATAATTCTAATCCCATTAATGTTTATGTGGGCAATCCAGATCTAATACCAGAATACACTCATAATTTAAGATTGAATTATGTCAATTTTGACCAATTCTCTTCACGCACATTTTTCGCATTTATCAATGCCAGGTATACATCAAACAATATTACTAACCAAACCATAATCGATTCTGAATTTATACAAACCACACAACCCGTAAATGTAGATTATGATTTTAATATTTCTGGAACTTTATCCTTCAGCACACCTCTAAAATTTTTAAAAACGAGACTAAATATTAGCACGCGCCTTAATTATCAAAATAGTCTTGTCTTTATTAATGGAGCAGAAAATATAAGAAATAGAGTTACACCTAGTATCAACCTTAGATTGGAAAACAGAAATAAAAAAGTCATTGGATGGGAATTAGGTGGCAGATATAGTTTGAATAGTACAACGTATAACCTTAGCGACAGAAATCAGCAATTTGCAACTCAAAGTTTATTTGCTGATATTGATTACAATATCAAACAATCATGGACGATCAGTTCAAGTATTAATGTCGATTTTTATAGTGAAGAACAGTTTGGAGAGGCGACAAGAGTACCAATTTGGAAAGCGAGTCTATCTAAATATGCATTGGCAAATCAAAAATTAGAAATTAAGTTAACAGTCTTTGATATTCTCAATCAAAATATCGGTATCTCCAGAACAAACGGTCTCAACTATATTGAGAATAGTGAAATTATATCACTAGGGCAGTATGGAATGTTGTCTTTCATTTATGCCATAAAAAGCGGACTTGGAGAATCAACAGGAGAGCGCTCAGGTGGTAGAAGAATTGGAAGGAGGTTTTAAAGGCCGTGTGCCTTTAGCGATTAACGACTAGTTTAAGATTTGATATTAACTATTGCTTAATTAGTCAAACAATACAACTCTGTATTATTAGTGTACCCCTAAAACCTTTGATTTAAACTGTTCAAGAAGTTTATTCAAAAGCCACAAATGAACATTTTATAGTCATGATTAGAAATTGCATAGTCTTAGAGTTCATATAGTGCAATGCATCCATCTATACAGTAATTTCAATTATACTCATAAACCTTAGGCGAAATTAAAAAAAGGTTCTAATGCATTTAAAGAATATAAATACATAATTATTCACTTACACCAAATATTTATTCAAATAATGTCTATTTATTCAATATAAACAGAATAAAAAATGGCACATTGATATTTTATCTAACTTTGCATCTTTTCCAAATTTGATTTAGAGATGAAGGCTATTTTAAGATTATTTGATAAAGACCAAGCAGTAGTAGATTATAAGACGGAAGTCCTCTCTGGATTGACAGTGGCGATCGCGTTGGTACCAGAGGCGATAGCATTCGCGATGATAGCTGGATTATCTCCATTGACGGGATTGTATGCGGCGTTTACTATAGGCTTGATCACTTCCATATTCGGCGGTCGACCAGGTATGATATCTGGGGCTACAGGCGCAGTAGCTGTTGTGATATTGGCTCTTGCAAAAAGTCACGGTCCAGAATTTATATTTGCCACAGTTGTATTAGCAGGCGTAATCCAGATGTTAGCTGGTCTGTTCAAATTAGGAAAGTTTATTCGCTTGGTTCCTCATCCGGTAATGTTTGGTTTTGTTAATGGATTAGCGATTGTCATATTTATGGCACAGTTAGATCAATTTAAATCAGTAGGTGCTTCTGGCGTACTTTCTTGGATGGCTGGCACTGAAATGCTTCTTATGTTGGGACTGGTGGGATTGACAATGTTAATCATATGGGGCTTACCAAAAGTAACAAAAGCTATACCTTCTTCACTAGCGGCAATTCTAGTTGTATCTGCAATTGTCTTAGGTTTTGGAATATCTACTAGGACCGTTGGAGATATCGCCTCTATCCAAGGAGGGTTCCCTCCATTTCACATACCGGCTGTGCCTTTTACAATAGAGACATTAACCATTATTTTTCCATACGCATTGATGGTTGCAGGTGTCGGGCTTATTGAAAGTTTACTGACGCTTAACTTAATAGACGAGATAACAGAAACTAGAGGAAACGGCAACAGAGAATGTTTGGCACAAGGAGCAGCGAATTTTATCACAGGCCTATTTTCAGGTATGGGTGGTTGTGCTATGATAGGTCAATCCTTGATTAATATATCTGCCGGTGCAAGAGCTCGAGTGTCTGGAATTGTTGCTTCAATTATGTTATTGGTATTTATCCTTTTTGGTGCCCCATTAATTGAACAATTGCCTATGGCTGCATTGACAGGATTGATGATTATGGTAGCTATTGGGACATTTGAGTGGGCAAGTCTAAGAGTATTTAACTCTATGCCTAAGCCAGATGTATTGGTGATGGTTTTGGTAACATTGATTACTGTATTTTTCCACAATTTGGCCTTGGCTGTTTTAGCGGGTGTGATTGTATCAGCACTAGTGTACTCTTGGGAAAATGCAAAACGAATTAGAGCCCGCAAAACAATAGACGAGCATGGAGTCAAACACTATGAGATATACGGGCCATTGTTTTTTGGTTCTGTAGCTATGTTTAATGAAAAATTTGATGTCCAGGGAGATCCACAAGAGATCATCATAGATTTTTTCGAAAGCCGTGTTGCAGACATGTCAGGGATAGAAGCTCTCCATAAAGTTACGAAGCGTTACAAGGCAGTTGGTAAAAATGTACAACTTAAAAATCTGAGCAACGCTAGCATAAAGTTATTACAGAATGCAGAAAAAATTGTGGATGTAAACATTATGGAAGCGGATAAAAGAGATCTGGAATTGGAATACAAATTGACTTAAGGAAATCTACAGATTTTTTAACATTAAGGAATTTAAGAG
>CAYVFU010000003.1:0-16211 GCA_964450495.1 uncultured Saprospiraceae bacterium
ATTAATCATTTGAATTTTACCAGTTCCTTTGTTGTACGTATTGCGACTTCAGAAAGATGTAACGATTTAGACAGCATCTCTTTTGCCGAGAGCTCCTTAGTTATCAATGCATTGAGTTCTGCCAATTCTCGATCTTCCAAATCAGAGGTAAATAGGAGATCAGCAGGCAAATCATAAAGTTCTGAGACTGGAGTTTCTTTATACGATTTGTTCAATCCGGATTGGAGTCTAAACTTTTCGTTTAAGAAAATAGCCCTGATAAAATTATTTGACATTCTTTGTTCAGTACTTGTCTGTGGTGCAAACAGAAAGTTAATTCCTGGGCTACCATCATTTCCGATATCTGCTTTAAAAAATCCTTCTTTATAAATATCCTTATAGAAAACCATTCCCTTTCTTAGAAATCGTTTACTCTCTGCACACACAGAAAATAGTTGAAACTGACTTGACTTTGCCTTTTCAGCTTGAGGAAAAAACGCATTAGTCGGCTTAGTACACTCTTGAAGAGGATTATCTTTATACAGATTAAGAAATGTGCGATATGGAACCCCTATGTTGATGAAATTATCAGGAATCACCATTGCCTCTCCCAAATTTGTATGTGAAGACATAGACCTGATGTGCGTAAGACCATGTAAGAAATCTGCATATTCATTGCCATTTACTGGTCTGAACACAGGATTGAAAAACTGACCTAACTTTTCTCTGCTTGTATTGTATAAATCTGGAAACCAGTTAAAATAGAGCAAGTTGCCAAAGGAGTTCATGGTTTTTACTACATCTAAAATAGTAGCATCTTCGAAATTAGACTTGCAGTGTTCTCTTACTGAAGAATAATACAACTGATTATAAGGGATATAATCTGTTACAGTTGGAATTCCCTTAAAGGGCTTGATTTGTTTGAATATTTCCTTCTTTATTGTGGGATTTATCAACTGTCAAGAAACAAAAAAGTTAGTTAGGCTTTTTAAATCTGACACCAGCAGGGATTACCAATTTTTTGTCAGTTTGTTTATTAGAGTATAAACCTGGATAAAGTCCTTTAAAGTAGTTTATTTTCTCTTTTCTTGCCTTTTCTGCATCTTCTTTTAACTCAGCATATACATTATCATCGAACGACTCTTTCCTGAATTTCTTTTGTTTTTCGGACTCAGATAATTCTGTATTGTAATTATTAATCGCCTCTAGCTTATAATCGTATAACTTTTCTAAACTCTCGTTGTGTTGATTTATCAAATCAATTCCAACTTGATCAACATTTTTCTCTATAATTTCTTTCTCAATCGAAGCAATTGTGATATTCCGATTATTCTGCGATATGGCTAGTGCAGCAAAACTGAGAAATAATAAGATAAAAGCTATTTTTTGCATAGTAAAAGTGTTTTACTGATAAATATAACTAATTTTCTATTTTAAATAAACTATAAGATTCTATTTCAAATGGGCTTATCCTTCAAAATTTTCACCGTAATATTCATTTCCCTTTCAGTTATCTCCGGTTGTAAAAAAAAAATTGACACACAGACAACAGATATAAAGCAAGCAATTCTCGATAGTGGACCTTCCCACGATAATGATTCTGGACTTTGGAAAGACAAAGATATTAATACCGTATACTTTTGGATGAATCTTAAGGACAATAAAGTTCTGAGTGAAGAACAACTTATGCATATAAAAGGTATACGAAGGACACAAATAGGTACAAATAAAAGCAGAGTTAAAAACAAACTAACTCATGAAGAGTTATACCACCACATACTTAACGAATACAACACTTATCTTGGAGATAGTCTTTTTAGCACTATTTTTGAAGAATGATATCAAAGATATGTAAGATGTAGCGAGATACTTAGCACCGCAATTTTAAGACTTAATATCTGCACCCTTTATTAGGTTGTTAACCAAGAAGAGACAAAATATAGCTAAGTTTTGATACCCCTCCTAGATTAGAACCAATTTATCTTAAGAACATCTGTTCACATACGCTTTGGGCGCTTTTAACTCACAAGCGCACAAAAAACTATGAGCAAGCTGTAAGTGCAAGATTACATACAGCTAAACTTGTAACACTGGCATCTGGTGTGTAATAAAAGAAAGGTGTAGTAAAAACACTTGTTGGAGCAACCGCTGCATTACCACCATTTGTTGTGACACATGGAAAGTTACATGTACCTCCATTTGTAGCATTAACTACAAATTCTGGGAAGTAAATTGTTCCCGCTGCTGATTTAATATTACCATCTACTAAAATTAATGATGGTGTAGTCCAAGGTTTTTTCATTATGCGATTATTAAAATTTATCAGGTTATGCTACGTAAAAATAGCAGATAGCATTGTAAATCCTAACATAAAGATACATAATATTCACATATAATAATATCCTATCCATATCACATTGATAATCATATAGATATGTTATTTTTAAGTGGTATATTTAACATACTTTGCAGTGCTAATTAGGCCAAAAATCAACTTTGTTTTGTAATTTCTTTTACGACATAACTTGTAAAGTCTTCATGAGACGTTTTTAAAGGGCGCAATAAAGCCGTCACTGGGATTCTTGTAGCGATATCATGGAGGTATTGCCAATGTTCTCTCTGTTTTTTTAGTTTTGGGATGAATTGCTTGCGATGTATTTGCTCTTTTAGTCTTTGGTGCTTTAGTTTTCCGTTGATTCTCCTGAGTTGCAGCTGGCTATCTTCTTTTATTTGTCTTATGATATAAATAGCTTTGACCTTCAGTGGTGATAATATTCGATTTTCTTTTTTTATTAAAAATTGAAATTTTTCTTCGTTTAATGAGACACTTTCAGGATTCTCTAAAAATCCATCATCCCCCAATTTATCGTAGGAATCATTCCATAGCCTCGTAATTTGAATCGAAGGCTCTATATAGATACTATCGTCATCTTTTTTTAAACTCAATACCGCCTTATCGTCAGATACGATGTCAAAGCCTTTATTATTAAGTCTTGTAGCAATAGTGGACTTACCTATCCCGGAGCGCCCGCAAAACAAGACCACTTCACCGTCTTGGGTTTTCACCGCCGATGCATGCAGCGCAAATCTATTGTTCATGTGCAAAACTGCAGAAAATACAGAACCAAACAGCCAAGATTTCACATAACTGTATTTTGCCTCATCTATCACATCTATAGTGATCATTGTTGTTTCATCATGGATAACTAAGAAGCGAGCAAATGACTCTAACTTAAGAAAATAGTAATCCTGTTTCAATAACTGTAAAAATGCTGTTTCCTCTTTTACTTTTACATCTGGCATATCCACTTTACCAAAACGAATGTAAACATCTATAGCGTTTTTCGCAGAGGAAGGAATTAGCTCTAAAAATTCACGTTCTGAAGCAATGGTTAGTCCGAATAAATTATAAATGTAATGATGTACCAAAGGCATTTATTAGTGATTAGAAACTAATCCTGGATGGCAAGAAACTTAAGTTTTAATAGCGCATTTATAATGTTACGTGTTTCATTCGTGCACTGTTCTTTATTCACTTCATACTCTTTCATCAAAAATTCGATAAGTTCACTAAATGATACTTTGTTTTCAAGGTGATTCCAAATATCAGTCGATACAGAGTTTAATCCGAAATATCTACCTGATTGCATGTGCATAATGACAGACTCACCGTCAACTTCTGAGAACATCACATCTTCATCATTTCTTTTGAGTACATCAGAGTCTTCGAATAGTTTATCCGCCATAGTATAGGATCATTGATAAAGCAAATATGGTAAATCTTTTGATACTCTAGGCTTGAGATTCAAACATTTGTGCATACAGCCCTTTTGCCGCCATTAGCTCTGCATGAGTCCCCTGTTCCTTTATCTTCCCTTGATCCATTACTAAAATTTTATCAGCAATTTTTAGATTATAAATCCGATGGGTGATGAGAATTAGTATTTTGTCCTCTGTCAACGATCTTAAATTGTTAAAAATTTCTTCTTCTGCCAATGGATCAATAAAACTTGTTGGTTCGTCAAGTACAATTATATCTGCATTCTTGTAAAATGCCCTACTCAAGGCAATCTTTTGCCATTGGCCGCCGCTTAACTCCTCACCATGTCTAAATGACCTGCCTAATTGTGTTTGATACTTAAGAGGTAAACGCTCTATGAACTCGGACGCGCGAGCAGATTTTGAGGCCTTCTTAATATGATCAGGTACAAGTTGCTGAAACACATCTGCATATTGGATATTCTCTGTCACTGATGCATTATACCTAGAAAAATGTTGAAAAATAACGGTTAACTTTTTTCTATAACTTGCCAATGACAGGTCCCTAATATTGGTACCGTTGACTTTTATCTCCCCTGCAGTTGGTTCATACAATCGATTTATCAACTTAACTGCTGTTGTTTTCCCAGAACCATTTTCTCCAACAATTGCGATGATTTCACCTTTTCTAAATGTCGCAGACACATTATTTAAGATCTCTTTTGATGTTTCGGGATAGGTAAAATCTACCTTATCAAATTCCAAAACCTCTATTTTTTTAGTAATTGGATTAGCAGTAGGATCATCTAATATTTTCGGCTCTAAATCCAAAAATTCGAATAAGTGTCCTAGAAATAGTTTGTTTTCGTGAATGGAAACAAAGGTCTTTAGAAGTCCATTAATACTACTTTGCCCTTTTTGGAATGCGCCATAGTACATGGCAATATCTCCTACGGAGAGTAAGCCGCGAATCGCCCACACAGCTATATACCCAAGAGCAGCAATAATGGCAACTGCTTCAACACTTTGAGCTAAACCAATGGTGGCATTCTGCTTCCAGTATAGGTCTCTTTTTTCTTTTCTAAGTATTGTTCGCAGGGATAAAAATTGCTTCAGTAAGACTTTGCCATAATCAAAAACCCTTAACTCTTTGGCGTAACCTCCTCCAGTTAACACGCCTCTTAAGTATCCAGATCTTCGTTCTCTTTGCGTTTGTTGTTCTCGTAATTCTACAGTTTTCTCAGTAAAATGCCACCTGATTAAAGCAGCTGGAATTGCTACAAAAAACAAAATAATTGCAATTCCCCAATGAAGTGTAAATAACAAACCAGCAATCGCACTTAGGGAAATCAAATTTTGGAACAAGCTCATTATGGTAGACAGAACTGTAAGCGGCCGACTCGAAGACTGACCAATGGCTCTAGCAAATATGTCGTGATATCGATCAGAATCAAAGTATTGCATATCTGTTTTAATCGCCTTTGAAATGACAACATTAGACATGTGGTCAGCGACGACATCAGCATGCAGCATGGTTACATAACTCGAAACATTGGATACTATTATTGAGAGAATCTTGACAGCAGCAAACCCAACTAAAACCCACACTATATATCTAAATTCGGGCTTCTGACCAGTCGCAAAAGCATCTAATAACAACTTCATCAAATACAAAGGTATCAAGGGCAAAATGGCCTGAAATCCAATGAGGATGAATCGGGATATGGTAAGTCCCTTACTACAATCCCATACTATTTTTAGAATCCGCTTTATTAAGCTGAAATCAAGCAGTTCCTTGTTGAATTTAATTTTTTGTCGTTTTGCCATTCAAGCTTTGCACAGATCTGTCGCTAAACTAAAGGAATATATGAATAAACTAATGAGCAGAATTAACTAAATTCACACATACTTTAAATGACAGTATCGACCTAATGCCTACAAAGCTTTCAAAATGGCAGAAAATGCCTAGACCCTTTAAATTTTTGCTCTTAAAGGCCTTAGTGTTGTCTTTATATCACGAGATAATTCTTCGACTAAAAATATATAAGCCCATCAAATCAATGCATTTTCAGGAAAACGCATCAAATCCTCCAAATACACCCATTCTAGCATCTGAACTTAACCACTTAAAGGCTATAGCTAAGGCGATGGATCTACTTGAGAAATTTGCTCCTTGGAAACCAATGTGCTACAATCGAGCGTTGACTGCAAAAAAATTACTGCAACAAAAAAATATAGATGTTCAGATGCATATCGGCTTTCGTAAAAAAGAAGATGTTTTTGATGGTCATGCTTGGGTCAGTTACAAAGGCAAAATTGTCACGGGTTATTTACAGGGACTGAACAGTTTTAAAGAGTTGAAGCCACTTAATTATTAACCTAGTTACAATTAAATACGATTGAAATATCACTACATCTTATATGGACTAAAGGTCTCTTCTTCCCACAAGCTAGGTGTCTTACCAGAGGCAAAAAAGATCCACAAAAAATCCCAAGTTTTAATAAAAAGAGAAAAAGTAAATAGACCAAAAGATGGTCTGGAGCAGACAATTTATAAACCCTACAGTGTGCTCAATAAAGATCTATTCTTTCTCGAAGTAAATCAAATTGCAAAATTTTTAATCAAAGACAAAGATCATGTAGGTATAGAAAAACATCCTACTGCTCGTTGGAAAGATGTATATGCATTTCTATTTGATACCGTTCTTACCATGTTATTGTTGAGAAATAACATTTTCGTCTTCCATGCCATGGCTGTCGCATTTGGTAATAAAGCTTTTTTATTTTGTGGGACTAGCGGTATTGGCAAGTCTACCTTAGCTGCATTTTTAGCAAATAAAAAGGGAGCAAAAATTATTGAAGATGATAAATGCCTGCTAGAGTATAATCCCAAAACGGGTAAATTTCAAATCAGAAATCACTACCCATTTTTAGAGCTTTGGAAAGCAAACACACCATTAGTCAAAGACAATAAGCACATCAAATTTGTCAATAAAACAAGAGACAACATTGAAAAATACCGCTTTGACATTACAAACCAAACTCCAAAAAGAAAGGTCAATCTCGATAAGATCATACTCTTGAATATGACGATGCAAAAAAATGAAATTGTACTAAATCAAATCAAAGGGATACAAAAAGTTAATGTGGTCAAACGATACATTCACATGGATCACTATGTACCAATCTTTGGCAAGAATAAAGAACTGTTTCAAACCATTGCAAAAGTCGTCAATGGCATAGAAGTCCATTCTGTAAATAAATCGCGCTTAACCAAGCTTAATGAATTCATACAATTTATCGAAAAGGAAATTGTAGACAAAAGTGAGCCTAGACAACTCTAGTCAACTTGTATGACAGGCATTTCATAACCTAATTCGCGCATCACATCTTTATGTTGGGAAATGATCGATTCTATTTGATTTAAGGTAAGCTCATCCCGATATCCTCCGGATTTACCGCTCCTGAAAAAATTGGTTACAGTCGGTGCTTTTTCTTTAAATCCTTGGTCATCTTCCATCTCCCTTAGACGCTCAAATTTTGCTAATTCCACAGCAGCTTTTACTTTTTTCTTAGATACCTTAAGTCCGATCTCAGTCATAACGCGATGAAAGCTATTTACTGGATCTTTCTTCGTATCCTCATACCTCATGACGGTAACTGGTATCTCTTTTTGATCTAACCAACTTTTAACATGACCACTCCAATCGTGCATCATTTGAGGCAACTGATTCATGTTATTATGGCCATGCCTCTGTGCCACCAAATAACCATCCTTGTCATTCATCATCGATATGGATTTATCATTCGTTGTGCTATTGTGGTTAGCGTAAGAGGCGACAACATCCAGCGGATTCCTGACTAAGTAAACGACATGGTGAGTATTTTGAGTTGGAAAAATTGGTTTGCCTTCACGATCAAGACTATAGGCATCATGTACTTTTGTAAACTCCAACTTAGGTGCATGCGACAGATGAAAGTTATATACGCTGGCGATAGTCAACTTTGATTCCTCCTCATTAAACAACCTGCTGTCTACATCTGTGACAGAATCGAACAAATTCCTACTAGAGAAAATACCATCTGTATTAATTCTATTTAATTCTACCTTGTTTGTAAATAGTGCAGATAAAAAGCACCTAAACCAAGTATTACCTGATTTGGGATAAGAGGCCATCCAGACAACTTTGCCTTTAAGATCTATTAGTTGTTTGTCTAGTGATTTCATTTACGTAAATATAGCTAAGGCATTCTAAATACATCCAACCATATCTTCAATAATTACATTTATCAATAATCTTTCTTTCTTTGTAACTGCTAAATAAAATTGTCATGAGCTCCATCTATGGTTTGCTTACGTTCAACCAACTTAAGATTACAGAATCTCTCGCAAATAAAATAGATCAAACAACTGCTTGGTGGTCACCAGACTTCAGCTTCAGCTATCGTCGAGATAATCTACTTCTAGGTCAACAAGTCTTGATTAGTCATAAATATGCGAAGCTCGAAAGCAAAACCATTTTCAATCATGAAAGCGGGATAAGAATTATTTCAGATGCTAGAATTGACAATAGGCAGGATCTGCTTTCAGAATTAAGGATTACTGAAAATATTTCAAACTCTGAACTAATACTACATCTTTACCACAAGTATGAGGAAGCGTGCTTTTCAAAACTAATCGGTGCTTTTGCGATTGCGATTTGGAACGACAAGAAGCAAAAATTAATTTGCGCTAGAGATCAAATGGGCATCAAACCATTATCCTATTATTTCAAGGATGGCATTTTTGCATTTGGGACGCAACCAAAAAGTATAACAGCAATAACCGAAATCGACAAAACACCAAACTGGAGGTATATATTCAACGCAATATCAATGCTTGCTGTAGAAGATCACTCTTCTGAATACAAACACATACAGCACTGTCCACCCGGAACATTCTTAGAGGTACAGAACAACAGACTTTCCAAAACTCAGTACTGGGAACTAGACATCGAAACTGAAATAACTTACAAAAACCCTGATCAATATGTAGAAGAATTCAGACATCTTTTACTCGAAGCAATTCAATGTAGAATGTATCAAGAAGGTATGACGGCTACTCACTTGAGCGGTGGTCTTGATTCCTCCGGCATCACGTCCGTTGCTCACAGCCTTGCTCAAGCTAATCACTGGGAGCACACTGTTTTATCTTATAATGTGGTAAAAGACTTCAATGGTGATGAGCAGAAATATGACGAAAACCTGAAAGCATTTGACCTGATTCAATTCTTAAATTTGGAATCTAAATTTACCAATGTCAATACGCCTTTACATAGAACTTTGTTGACTGAAGTGAAGCATGAAGTACTTTGCTGTGATGGTCCTTCGAGATCAAATAATGTGAATACTGAATATGAAATTCAAGCAGAAGCATCAAAACAAGGAACAAAGGTTTTACTATCTGGTTTTCCTGGTGACGAACTAGTGACTTCATTTTGCAGGCCCTTTTATTTAGAACACCTGGATAAAGGAAAATTGATTAAATATTTCTTTGACAAGAAAAAATCCAGACATACATTTCAGCATCGTCTAAAAGCATTTCTACCAGCATTGGCCGTAAAGACCATTCCAAAAATAACCAACACTGTCAGTCAGAAATATGCTGAACAGCGATACAAGGACACAAAATTTAAAGGAGAAAGTATATTCCTCAATAAAGACTATTTTTCTTCTTCAGCTGAGCTTAAATCAACGACACAACCTAAGATATATGCTTTTGCACACAGAGACTTCCCTACTAGCCTCAAACAATACCAAAGAAATCACGTGTGTCGAGAGCATACATACAGACGCATTGGATCCGAGAAATTAGCAGGTAAGCATTGGCATGTTGATTACCGATATCCATTAGCTGACATTAGACTATTGCAATTCATGATTTCCATTCCAATGGAACAGAAAATTTCGAAAGACATGTCTCGCCGTCTATTTAGATTAGGTATGAAAGACTATTTACCTGATTCGATTAGGTTAAGAGATATTAAAAGAGCAGGCAGTTTAAAACCAATGAGCACTATAGCACGCATGCCTAATAAAAAAGAAGTTTTCGATTTCATACAAACATTAAAAAGTTCTGAAAAGGTACCCTTCCTAGACTTAACTGTTGTCGATAAATGGATCAGAAGTAAAAATAATGCTTATAGGCTCTATCCTTGGTTAATACTCGCTCAGCTTGGGCTTGAAGACAAATTAGATTTCAACAACTTGTGACAATTAGTCTATTTCCTATCTGGAACTGGTGTTGAAATCATTATCTATATTTAACCAAGACTAATAATCACATACCCACAATAAACATACTTATTTGCCAGCTACCCAATCATATGATGACGACAAACAAAGCTTTGAAACAAAAGAAGTATTGGTAACTTTTGTTCGACTGTTTCTTAAAAATATAAACAGGAAGGACTGTATTACTTTGCTAAAAACTAAGGCTATAAATGGTCGAACCTTTATAGAGCTAGCTAAAAATCATAAATGCTGTCAAATCATTTTACATGCCATTAAGGTCAATAAACTTGGCCGACACATCCCTAAACTAACAAATCGACTTCAAATCATTGTCGATAAAACAAGCATACACAACAGTAATCTCTGGAATGAATATGTTTCTGTGTCAGATATGCTTGATCGCGAAAACATAGAATATGTGATTTATAAAGGAGTACCATTTGCTCAACAATTCTACCCAAGTTCTTCGCTAAGACATTCTGTTGATATTGATTTAGGCTTGTCGTTAGAGGATATCCCCAAAGCAGCAAGAATTTTATTTTCTGCTGGATACGAAGATCATAAAAACAAGATTGATTATTCCAACATCACAAAATCTAGAGCATATCAGATTGACTTTTCTTACGTCAAAAGAAATTCAGAAAACCAAATATTATATAATATAGAACTCCACTGGCAAGCAGCTCACCATGTCTTACAATTGTCTTACCCTTTTGAAGACTCTATTCGAAATAAAGTGAATCTCAAGATTAAGGATAAAGACGTGCCGACTTTGTCAAAAATTGAACTTACCGTTCTTATGCTGATACATCATGGCATGGTAGATGTGTGGGGGAAATTGAGACACCTCATCGATCTCCATTTTGTATTAGAGACACTAAATGAAACAGAAATGACAAAGCTAAGAACAAGGCTCAAAGAGCTCAAGCTAAATAGGTGTTTTGAATTGGGTTGCCAACAGCTTAAGATTCTAAAGCAAGAGCACAAACAAGATGAGTTTTGGGAACAAATTATGTCTGGAAATCTAACCAAAAATTGGTCAGAATATCGACCAAAACTGAAGTGGCATTTGAAAATGCGTGAATCCTATCTTGAACGGATAAAGGTGTTAATATCTCTCTCAATGTTTAAATTGAGATTTTGAAACACTAGAGGATAGATCACATATTATCTACAAAATAGCAGGTTTGGGAGACAATCTGTTATTCATTCGTTAAATGACTCCAACTAGCTCCAAATTATACAAACTTTATACACATATTTCGTTTATATTTATACACAATTGAATCTATGAGAAATCGAAGCATTGTACATCTATTAGATAAAGTCTATATGAAATTGAGAAGTTCTATATTTTTGGTCTTGGCTCTAGGTGCATTTTTGGTAAGTGCATATTATCCCAAAGCGGACCCGAAAGAAAAAGAAGTCGTCATATTTGAAACACTTTTAACAATTTTGGATCAGGCACATTTTGACCCAAAAACGCTTGATGATGAGTTTTCAGAAGAAGCATTTGAAACATTTCTAAAGTACATCGACTACGGCAAGCGTTTTCTTACTCAGAATGACATTGATGATTTAGAGCAATATAAACTGCTCATTGATGATCAGGCACAGAAAAGAGACTTAACTTTTTTCAACGCTGCTTTGGAGAAATTGGATGCTGGTTTTGCAAAAGCCGAAAAATACTATGGTGAAGTGATTGCTAGTGAATTGAGTGATAAAGATCCTGGAATGATCGAACTTGATAGTGAGAAAAAAGAATGGGTGTCTAATGATCAAGCGTTAAAAGAAAGATGGAAGACATCTATAACTTACGATTACATTTCAGACATCTATGAATTAAGAGAAGATCAAAAAGATCTGGCAGAAGAGGAAGTAGAATTAACAGAAGATGAAATCAAAAATAAAGCGAAAGAAAAAGTAGAAGAACGATGGGATAAATGGTTTGCCAGAATGGGTAAATTGAGAAGATCTGATAGATTCGAAACATACTTAAATACATTTACTCACCTGTTTGACCCTCATTCAGATTACTATAATCCGAAGGAAAAGCAAGATTTTGATATTAATATGGGAGGGAAGCTCGAAGGAATTGGAGCTAGATTATCTTCAGAAGGCGATTACATAAAAGTAGTAGACATCATACCAGGAGGCCCAGCTTGGAAAGGAAAAGACTTGGAAGTCGATGATAAAATTATGGCTGTAACCCAAGATGGGGAAGATCCTGTAAATGTTGTTGGTTGGAGAACCGATGATGCCGTACAATTGATCAGAGGAAAAAAAGGTACTGTGGTTCACTTAAAGGTGAAAAAGAAAGACAACACAGTAGAATCCATCCGAATCGAAAGAGAAGAGGTCATCATAGACGCGGCTTTTGCCAGATCAGTGATTATGGATATTCCAAATACGATTGAAAATGTAGGTTATATAAAGTTGCCTAAATTTTACTCTAGTTTTGAACGCAAAGGCGGCAACAGTTGTGCTGAAGACATACGTGTTGAACTAGAAAAACTTACAGAGCAAAATGTAAGTGGTATCATCCTTGACTTACGTAACAATGGTGGTGGAAGTCTGAATGATGTTGTCAAAATGAGTGGTCTATTTATTGAAGATGGCCCTATCGTTCAAGTAAAACCAAGAGAAAAAAGACCTTACGTATATGAAGATACAGACGAGAAAGTACAATGGGATGGTCCGCTCATCGTCATGGTCAATTCATACAGTGCATCAGCTTCAGAAATACTAGCAGCAGCATTGCAAGATTACAATAGAGCACTAATTGTCGGCAGTAATTCTACTTTTGGAAAAGGTACAGTACAACGATTCTTTAATCTGGACAAAGCTATATCTGGCGTAAGAGATATGAAACCTTTAGGAGAGTTAAAGTTGACAATGCAAAAATTCTATAGAATAAATGGAGGCTCGAACCAATTGAAAGGTGTTATACCCGACATTATATTACCAGATAGATTTAGTTTTATTGATGTTGGAGAGAAAGATTATGATTTCGCAATGCCGTGGTCAGAAATAAAGCCTGTGGAATACAGCCAGAATGTTTTTCAGTTGAAACATATTGATGACTTAAAAGCGAAAAGCGAAAAGCGAGTCAGTGAAAATCCTCAATTCCAATTAATGTCAGAGCATGCACAAAAGATAAAAGATGACCAAGATGAAAGTCAATACCCTCTTGATGTAGATGCTTTTGGCGACTTAATGGCACAAAGACAATTGGAAGGTGAGAAATTCGATGAATTAATGAGCGATACTTTAGAGAATCTAAGTATCAAAAACCTAGCTGTAGATATAGATTACATTAATCTTGATGAATCAAGAGTGGCGCGAAACGAGGATTGGATTGAAGGTCTTTATAAAGATATTTACGTAGAAGAGACATTATTGATCATGCGTGATTTAATCGCAACTCACGATACACGTGCAAGTGTCGACCCTACAAAAAAGATTGACGATAGATAAACCCCTTTGTAATACATTTATAATAACAGCCATTGTGATTCTTCTCAATGGCTGTTTTATTTTTACGCTTGTATGAATTATCTCACTCTCGAACATATTGACAAGTCATTTGGCGAAAAGATCTTATTTCAAGACCTTAGTCTGACTATCAGTAAAGGCCAAAAGATTGCTCTCATTGCTAAAAATGGTAGTGGCAAAACAACCCTTCTAAAAATAATAGCAGGTGAAGAGGTACCTGAAGGAGAGCATTCAAGAATCATTATACACCCTAATATTAGCATTGGTTATCTCCCACAAGAGCCTGTGTTTAATCCAAATGATTCTATCCTCGATGCTGCCTTAGATTCTGAAGCCAAAGAAATACAAGCCATTAAAAAGTATGAAGCAGCTGTACAGAGTGGATCTGAAGAACAAATCAACGCTACCATTTTAGATGTGGACAGACTAAATGCTTGGGATATAGAGTCAAAACTCAAAGAAATTCTTGGCAAATTGAATCTCCATGATCTAACTCAAAAAGTAGGCACTCTCTCTGGTGGACAACGCAAGCGACTTGCCTTAGTAAAGATTATACTTGAAAATCCTGATTTTGTCATCCTAGATGAGCCAACCAATCATCTAGACATCCATATGATTGAATGGCTTGAAAAGTTTTTATCAAATTCTCAGATGGCGCTGTTTATGGTGACGCACGACAGATATTTTCTGGAACGCGTTTGTAATGAAATCATAGAGTTAGACGATGGACAGATATTTAGCTATAGAGGAAATTACAGCAGTTATTTAGAAAAGAAAGATCTCAGACTTCAAAACGATTCTACCAGATTAGAAAAAGACAAACAGCTCTATAAAAAAGAACTTGAATGGATTCGGAGACAGCCAAAAGCTAGAAGTACTAAAGCAAAATCTAGAGTCGACGCATTTGACAAAATCAAGGAAGACGCTCACAAGACTGTACAAACACCTCTTTCCAAAATAGAATTTGAACCTAAACGGCTAGGCTCTAAAATTCTGGAATTACATCATGTTAGTAAGTCCTTTGATAATTTGGCCATTGTTAAAGACTTTAGTTACAAATTTAAAAGAGGCGAAAAGATCGGAATTGTAGGTCCTAACGGAGTCGGAAAAACCAGCTTCATTAAATTAATGACAAAAGAGCTTCGGCCAGATACAGGCAAGGTTGTTCTTGGTGATACTGTAGAATTCGGACACTACAATCAAGAAGGCTTACAACTTCAGCAAGATAAGACTGTCATACAAGTTATTCGTGACGTAGCAGATTATATCCCACTAAAAAAAGGGCATAAAATGACTGCTGAAGCATTGCTCGAACGATTTTTATTTCCTCGGCCCCAACAACAAGTATTTGTCTCGAAATTAAGTGGTGGAGAAAGGCGACGCTTACTATTATTACGAACTCTCATTGGTAATCCAAACTTTCTTATACTTGATGAGCCGACCAATGACCTCGATGTTGTAACGTTGAATATTTTAGAAGATTATTTAGTCCAATTCCCCGGCTGTGTGATTGTTATATCTCACGACAGATATTTCATGGATAAAATCATCAATCATTTGTTTATTCTAGAAGGCGAAGGCAAAGTAAAAGACTACAATGGTACGTACAGCTCTTACAAATATGAAAAAGCTACACAGACAAAATCAGACGATAATGTCAAAAAAGAGCCGAAAAAAGTTGATCTAAAAGAAGCCTCTGAAGAACGAAAACTAAGCTATTTCGAAAAGAAAGAATACAACGAATTACCCAATGAAATCGAAAAACTAGAAAAGGAGAAAAAAGATATCGAAGGCAAATTTGTCGAAGGCAATCTTTCAGGTGAAGAGATCTCTAAACTTTCACAACGTTTGGGTGAAATCAATAAAGACATTGATGATAAAGAAAGTCGTTGGCTAGAGTTAGCTGAATTTATGTAATCCATTAAATTTATTGAAGCATACCAACTCTAGTTTTAATTAGTTGAACCGATTCAAAGTTCTTCCAAATAAAAGCGTCTGACCGTTTGCATAATAATCACAATCGTTTACACGCCACAAACCACCATTTATACATTTTAACATTTCATAGATTTACCATTTCTTAATTTATATAACATATAGGAGAGTTTGTTACAAAACAAATACTTACGTAACAGCGACTAATTAATTATTAATTCAAACCCTTATGTTATGAAAGCTAATTTTTTCACACTGTTTATTTTTGTTTGGAGTATAAATACTCATGCCCAAGTACAAGTGCATGCAGTAAATAGTGGAGGTGGTGACATTGCCAAACTTGAATCTCAAAGTGGATTCCCGCAACTACTCTATTCTAATGATCATGGAAATATTGCTAGGATTGGACTTGAAGAATCAACGAATGTTAATGCCATTAATGACGATAATCTTCTATTGCAAGGATTAAAGTCATTCTCAAAGATTAAACTCAGAGTTGGTACTGCATCAGGCGAAGGACTTGTTACAGTTAATCCTACATCACCAGCTGGAGTTTTTACTGGTGCATTCGTAGGAATCAATACACAAAGTCCAACAGCACCATTGACGGTAAATGGACTAGCTGGTGGAGAGGTATTTTCACTAAAATCTAATGGAGGTCTAAATAGTCTGTGGATGCAATTCTAATTCAAGAGTGAAAAAGCATTCTTTTGGATCAATGGAGAAGAAACATTTCTGCCACCATTAACAGCAGGAGTCGATGCTATTGA
>CAYVFU010000003.1:16311-81108 GCA_964450495.1 uncultured Saprospiraceae bacterium
TCAATGGAGAAGAAACATTTCTGCCACCATTAACAGCAGGAGTCGATGCTATTGACACAAGTCACAGGAGCTGAATTCAACAGGGCGATCGTAAATAATTCTGATACCCTATATGCTGGCAGGTTCGTCGGTGAACATTTGCAACAAAAAGGACAATATGACCATTATTTACCAATACTATTCAAGGCAAAATCTCCGACTAATATACTTTTCAAATCATACAATAAATCAGACTATACGTTTCATTCCAGAGTCATACTCGAACATCCAGATCGGATCAGTAGGTATTTAGATAAATGGATGATTAACAACAGCAGAGGTGCTTATGTCAACATTTTCTTTCTCGGTGTTGTTGTGGCATTGTTACTCTATTTTGGAATGCTATCGTTTTTCTCTCCCAGAAAGGACTTCATTATCTATGCAATATATCTAGCATGTGTATTTATACATTATATGCTTTCCACAGATACAAATATGCGCTTAGATATTTTTTTTCCAAATGAGCCAATCAACAATATATTGATTAATGACTTCACATTGAATATTATGTATGCCGTGTATATTTATTTTGCTTATTCATTTCTGGAAGTGAATCAGCATGATAAATTGGTGAAGAAGTTTTTGTTTTTTCAAATAGGGTTACATATCATACTAGCTTTATTTATTAGCTATTTTCTAATTAGCACAAGAGCTATTTCTTATACTAGAAATCACATTTATGATTTATATTTTATTGCCTTTTTCGTATCTGTAATTTCAATGATACTTATTTACTTTAGGATCCCAGGGAAGATTAAATATTTCGTGATAGTGGGATCATTATTTCTAAGTATTGCATCCTTATTAGAAGTATTGAATGACACCCATATCTACAGATGGTTTGAATTTACACAAGGAGAACATCGTTTCCTCAGTTTTAATGTGACACAGGTCGGTATATTTTTAGAGCTAATTTGTTTTTCATTAGGAATTGGTTATAAACACAATCGAGCTTTTCAAGAGAAAGAATCTGCTCAACAAGCGTACATAACGCAGCTACAAAAAAATCAAGAACTACAAGATAAATATACTGATGAATTACAACAGGAAGTCCAAATACAGGCCAAAGAGCTCATCAAAGAAAGGGAAATTGGTCTTAAAAGACAGTATGATAATCGGATTATGCAATTAGAATCAGACATGCTCTTGTCACAAATGAATCCACATTTTATTTTCAATAGTCTGAATTCAATCAAATATTTTGCTCTAAGTAAAACCTTAGAGGAGACAGCTGATTACATTACTGACTTTTCTAAACTAATGCGGATGATCCTGCAGAACTCAAGAAGTAAGTTTATCACTTTAGAAAAGGAAATAGAATTTTTAAATCTGTATCTCAGAATTGAATCTCGAAGACATGATCGAGCATTTGAATATAGTGTAATTAGTTCTAAAGATATTAACTTACTCATTGATCAAATCCCTGCCATGTTGATTCAGCCAATGGTAGAAAATGCAATCGTTCATGGTTTATTGCAAAAACCAACGCCTGGAAGAGTTGATGTTTTCTTCAATAAAGATTCAGGCCACATTATTATAGATGTCGTTGATGATGGCATTGGTAGAAAAGCAGCAGCACTAAAACGTAACAAGAACAAACTCTATAAACAATCTTCCCTTGGCACAGCGATTACTAAAGAACGGTTAGACTTATTAAACGACTTGAATGACATTAATGCCAGCCTTGAAATTGTTGATTTGTATGATGGTAATGGATTATCTGTAGGTACACACGCACAAATCAAAATTCCATATATGACTTAATAATTAAACAAAATCTTGAGATTTGATGTATTTTAAAAATGATTTGTACTTAAAATTATGAAAACAAAAATTAGAGCACTTCTAATAGACGATGAATTACATTGCATCGAAACCCTCAAATTTGAAATCCAACGACACTGCCCTGAAGTAGAAATAATCACTACAGCTTCAAATGGACATGAAGGCATAGCTGCCATAGAAGCACACCAGCCTGACCTGGTATTTCTTGACATAGAGATGCCTGAAATGAATGGGTTCGAGATGCTGCAAAATTTAAAGGAATACAACTTTCATTTGATTTTTGTGACAGCATACGATCATTATGCCATTAAAGCCTTTAAATATTCTGCGATAGATTATTTAATGAAACCTGTGAATGGAGAAGATCTATCTGCAGCTATTCAGAGAATTAATGTTGACCAAAACATCCTAAATCGCGCTGAGCAAATAGCATTTTTAAGGGCTCAACTGAGCGGAGAAGCTAAAGATAAAAAGGTGGCGTTGCCTTTGGGTAACGTAATTGAGTTTGTTGAAATCTCAAAAATCAAAAGACTCGAAGCCAGCGGAAATTATTCTATTGCATTTTTATCTGATGAAAGAAAATTAACCTTGACAAAAACCCTTAAAGACATCGAATCAATTCTCCAGTCAGACAATTTCTTAAGAATCCACAAATCACATCTTATAAATAAAACCTACATAAGTCGGTACATTAAAAAAGAAGGTGGCTACATTGAATTCGCCACAGGTGAAGAGTTTAAAGTGACTCGATTTTCAAAAGATGAGATGATAAAATTGATATAATTAAGCTGTATACCAACTTGAAGTCAAAAGGTAAAACCTTACTTTACGATAGCTTGAATCTTTTTTTCCATATCCCCTTCATATCCATCATAATATCCTTCTGAAGTAGAAACAATATTACCATCTTGATCAATTAACATTGAATATGGAATTCCTCGCACACCAAGATTGCCTGCTAAAGCACCTTCAGGATCACTGAAAAATGTGTACGGCCAACCTTCTTTTTTTGCCATAGCATTTGCTCTGCTTACAGATCTTGGTTTATCAAGTGTTATTGCGATTATCTCAATATCATATTTTTCTTTCCAATCGGGGTATACCTTTTCCAAAGCATTTAATTCCATTTTGCATGGTCCACACCAAGTTGCCCAAAGGCTTACCAACTGTACTTTTCCATTATTTGTATAGTCTTTGATATTAACCGCTTCACCTTCAAACGTGTTGACTTCGATAGACGGCAGTGTGTCCTTTACAGTAAAAATGGACAAAGTCAGAAATGAGAATAAAATTGCTTTGATAGTCATAACAATGTATTTATTACAAATAAAACCAAGATTTATGCCCAATGCTTCTAAAATGACTCCCTTTAACCTCAATTTAACGATGCAATGAAAGCCAGATTTATAGTATTGGTGATTGCGACAGAACTGCCTTTAGACAGAGGGATGGCTTTAACGGACTATTGCTTTTCCTTTAACAAAGTCTACCTTTGTCATTCTAAATCTCTATAATCGGATCATTATTGGTCGAAGGTTTAGCCATAATAATCCGATAATTCTCCAACTTGGGCACCAATGGTAGTTATTTTTGCCTTAAGCATAAAAAAGTACCAAATAATTGACCAATCTTTTTCGTTTATTTGCGTAGCAATTCAGAGCACATATATGCAGTTTTTGTACCCCGGATTTCTCTGGGCATTATTCCTTCTCGCAATTCCGATCATAATCCATCTGTTTTACTTCAGACGGTTTAAGAAAGTATACTTCAGTAATGTCAAGTATTTAAAGGAAGTAAAGCAGGAGACGAGCAACCGCAGTCGACTTAAAAATCTATTGGTACTGCTCTCCAGACTACTTGCTCTTGCAGCTTTGATTTTTGCTTTTGCTCAACCCATCCTCACAGATAACGAAACCTTAGAAGAATCCAATAAAGCAATTAGCATTTTTGTGGACAACAGTTTTTCAATGCAAGCTTTGAGCGAAGATGTCCAGCTTTTTGATCTGGCAAAGGATAAAGCCAGAGACATCATCAATGCCTATGGAGAATCAGATAAATTTCAGGTAATCACACATGATTTTGAAGGCCGACATCAAAGACTATATACTCAAGAAAATGCTCTCAGTTTAATTGACGAATTAGAGATTTCTCCCTCTGTAAACGAACTTCAAGTTGTGTTAAGTAGACAGCAGCAATTACTTGCCAATGAAAATTTAGATAAGGAACTATATATGATTTCTGATTTTCAAAGCAATATTGCCAACTTGGAATCTGAATTGGATACAAATTATCAGTACAATCTCATTCCGCTACAAGCGGTACAAGAAAAAAATGTCAGTATTGACTCTGTCTGGTTTGCAGCACCTGTCCCAATCATTAATCAAGCAAATCCAATTCTAATCAAATTGACCAATTACAGCGATTCAGAAGCACAAAATGTCCAATTGAGTTTAGAATATGATGGCCAAACAAGACCGTTGGGCACAAAAGAATTATCAGCAGGAGCATCTATCGTAGACACCGTTAATTTTTCTATTTTGAAGACTGGGTGGCAAGAAGCCGAAATCGTTATATCTGATTATCCTATACAATTTGATGATCGCTATAAAATCAGTTTTGAAGTTGATGAGAAAGTCAACATACTTTCCATTAATGAGCAGGGCAATAATCGATACTTGACAGCTGCCTTTAAAGGCTTAAGTTATTTCGACATATTGAACCAACAAGTAGGTAGAATAAATTATGGAGATTTTCAGTCTCAGGATTTGATTATAATTAATGAGTTGTCAAACATCTCGTCTGGCTTATCATCTTCCATTCAAAGCTACATTGAGTCTGGCGGAAATGTATTAATCTTTCCTGGTCGCAATATTTCGAAAGAAGGTTATAATCAATTGCTGACGTCTTTGAAGGCAAATACGATTATAAATTCAGAATCTGGTGCAAAACAGGTTGGCTATATCAATACGGATGAGTTCATTTTTAATAATGTCTACGAACGTAACAAGAAAAACATCAAGTATCCAGCAACAAGTTTTCAGTATGCTATGACATCATTCCAAAGAAATAAGGGTGAAGATTTATTGCGTTACCGTGATGGCTCAAGCTACTTGACGAAGTATGTTTTTGGGCAAGGCAATTTCTATGTGTGTGCAGCACCATTGAATGAAAATGCCAATGATCTTGTGCGCAATGCTGAAGTGTTTGTTCCTATGTTGTATAAAATGGGGATCTCAAAGGCCAAAAAAGACAAGATCTCATATACCATTGGCTCAGATCAATTAATCGAAGTGGACAATGCTTCTAACGATGGAGATATTGTATATAAAATGACAGGTGATGAAGAGTTTATTCCAGGCCAATACAGCATTGGTGCTAAATCAGTCATTGATGTGAATGATCAAATAAAAGAATCCGCCTTTTATACGCTGAAACTTGATGACCAAGAGTTAGGCAAATATGCATTTAACTATAATCGCCTAGAATCAGATCTAAGTTATATACCAGAATCTGATTTAAAGTCTTCGCTTGGAGATCAAGTTAACGTTATTGGAAATACAGATTCAGACAATCTGACGGAATACATCAAAACAGAGGAAAGCGGTAAAGCATTGTGGAAATGGTTTATTATTCTAGTATTAGTATTTTTAGGACTCGAATCTTTATTGTTGCGATTTTGGAAATAAGCCTATAACGAAAAACTATGGATATCCTTCTGAAACAAGTAAAGCTAATTGATAAACGCTCTACCTTTCATAAAAAAAAGGTTGATATCCTTATTGAAAAAGGCATCATTTCAAAAATCAATAAATCAATTAAAGCGCCAGCAAAAACAAAAATTTGGGCTGAGAAAAATACGCATGTCTCTATAGGATGGTTTGACATTGGTACGCAATTAGGCGAACCTGGTTTTGAGCAAAGAGAAACCATTGAATCTGCAACACGAGCAGCAATTAAAGGTGGATACACAGGGATTGCTTGCTTTCCAAATACCAACCCCGTTCTCGATCAGCAATCGAGTGTGTCATTCATCATCAACAAAGCAAACACTCAGCCAATCGACATCTACCCTATCGGAGCAGTAAGTAAGTCTTGTGATGGAAAAGAAATTGCTGAAATGGTCGACATGCATCATGCGGGTGCAATTGCCTTTTCTGATGGGGATCACCCATTGCATCACAGCGGCATACTATTGCGCGCTCTTGAATATTCAAAAAGTTTCAATGGCTTAATCATAAATAAGCCGGCAAATAAAGAAATACAATCAAATGGCTTAATTCATGAAGGTGAGATTAGTATCCAACTCGGCATGTCCGGCATTCCTTCTATTGCAGAATCATTGACTGTACATAGAGATTGTGAACTGTGTGCATATGCGAACGGTCGTTTACTAATCCATAGTATTTCTGCAAAAGAATCACTTAAAGAGATAAAAAGCTATAAGAAAAAAGGGCTTCACATAGACGCTAGTATTTCGTATCTAAATCTGGTATACACTGATAAGGAGTTGACAGGTTTTGATGCCAATTTAAAAGTATTGCCGCCTTTGCGAAGTGAATCTGATCGGAAAGCACTTTTAAAAGCTTTGTCAAATGGAGAAGTCAATGTCATTACAAGCAATCATCAGCCAATAGAACCAGAATTAAAAGAAAAAGAATTTTTCTATTCACCATTTGGAGCAATTGGTTTGCAGACTAGCTTTTCAGCTGTCAATACATATTGTAAAAATGACATAGAATTAGAAACCATCATAAATGCATTATCGGCCGGACCAAGATCTGTCTTAGGCTTAGACATCCCTCAAATTAGTGTTGGCTCAGTAGCCAATCTTACTTTATTTGATCCAAAAGAAAAGTGGGTATTTTCAAAAGATAAGAATCAGTCAAATTCTGTCAACTCACCATTTATAAATCATGAGTTTGTCGGCAAAGTCCAAGGGATCATCCATCAGAATTCTCTTTTACAATAGCTATTATTATCTTTCGAACTCATCATAAAAAAACAACAATGGAAAATAATGAATCGACCTTTGATGCAAATGTCACCCCCATGCAGGCAGGTCTCAAATACGGCGTATACCTTGGATTGGCAATGTCAATTTTTGGTCTAATCGCTCACTATGGAGGGTTGCAAGATTATACATCTGTTGATGATATTTCGAGTTCCTTTTTGGTATCAGCAATATCATGGATAATTCTTGCTGCTTTATTTTTTCTTGGTATCAAATATTTTAAAAACGGCAACGAAGGTCACCTTACACTTGGAGAAGGGATGACAACTGCAATGTTTATTGGATTAGTATCTGGCGTTATTTCTATAATATTCACGTTTATATTTTTCACCTACGTCGCGCCTGAAGTATTAAGTACACTATCAGAAGCAGCTATGGAAAGTGCAAATGCTGATTTAAGCGACTTATCTGCAGAAGAAAGAGAAAAAGCTGAGGAAATGATGGGTGGAATGATGGGAATGTTTATGTCCCCAATCTTTATGGCAGTGTCGACATTCTTTAGCAGAATGTTGAGTGCCGTTCTCTTTGGCTTAGTCTGTTCATTAATTTTAAAGACTGATTAATCTTTCAACTTATTTATGGATTTAAGTATCGTCATTGCACTTCTCAACGAAGAAGAATCATTACCAGAATTAGTAAGTTGGATTGACAGAGTTGTCAAAGAAGCAAATCTCATTACCGAGCTTATCATGATTGACGATGGCAGTACGGATACTTCCTGGCAAGTCATTCAAGAGCTTAAAAAGGAGTATACATATATAAAAGGGATAAAATTCAGAAGAAATTATGGTAAATCTGCAGCACTTAATGTGGGTTTTGAAAAAGCTTCTGGTGATGTCGTTCTGACGATGGATGCTGATATGCAAGACAGTCCAGATGAAATTCCTGAGCTCTATGCAATAATCAAACATGAACAGTATGATATTGTCTCTGGCTGGAAACAAAAACGACATGACCCAATAGGAAAAACACTTCCTTCTAAGTTTTTCAATATGGTCACACGTAAATTTAGCGGCATAAAATTGCACGACTTTAATTGTGGATTAAAGGCATATAATCAAGAAGTGGTGAAAAACATTGAAATCTATGGCGATATGCACAGATACATCCCAGTTATTGCAAAAATGAATGGCTTCCACAAGATTACAGAGAAAGTAGTCGAACATAGAGCTAGAAAATATGGTGTTTCAAAGTTTGGTGTCGGTCGGATGATGTACGGTTTTTTAGATTTAACCACAGTACTCTTTCTAGGCAAATTTGGTAAACGTCCAATGCATTTTTTTGGTACATGGGGTATATTCTTCATGTTTATCGGTTTTATGATTTTGTTGTATTTGACAATTGTAAAAATGATTTATCATACTGGCGGGATCGCAACAAGACCACTATTCTTTTTTGGAATTTTAACTCTGATTATAGGCACTCAATTATTTGTCACAGGTTATGTCGCTGAACTAGTATCTAGAAATGCTGTAGACCGAAACAATTATAAGATTGCAGAAGAAATAAATTAGTGACAGTCCATTAAATGATTTAATATAAATGAAACCTTATTCTTTTTTCATTTTCATCTTTTTACTTTCTTGTCAAACGCAAAAAGCGAATTCTAATTTAGCAGAAAGTTGTTTCGGTTTTGATCAGAGACAATGTAAGGTAGATGAATTTGCTTCTCTTATTAAAGGTAATACGCAAGAAGAAATGTTTGAAGGAATCACAACGTACCTTTCGAATAAAGGCATTGCATTAAGGCACATCCGTATCGATATGGATCATCATGAAATGGTTTGTCAAGCTTGTGAGGTTTGTCCAGAACATCACAGATTTTTTATTAGTATTGATACCAATAATGCGACAGCTTTAAAAAATTTGAATCTTTTCAATCTGGAACCCGTAACATGCGGTGACTATTTCAATTAGAAATAAATAGCGGAAAAAAGCTATGACAAAGCCTAACTCTTTATTTCATTTTCATTGACTTTAGAAGCAGTTCTTATTGCAGCTATATCTAAAGGCTTTTCAACATGTCTTCTGCATATTTGAATGCTGTAGTTGCATTACTTTCGAATGCTTCTCGAGGTATGACTTTTTGAATGATACCATTTGCATCAATTAAAAACAAACGCCCAAGGCCTAAATCACCTCCAAAAGCAGCTTCCCCTAATATTTTACCATTAGGAATAATTGGAAAATCAATTGGGTAAGAGCGTCTGAAATCTAGCAACTCTGTTTTGCTTTCTTCAGCAAATGAGATGACTTGAAGTTCTTCGCGATATCTACTTTGCAATAAATTCAGCTGATCTATTTGACTTGTACTTATACCATCGGCAGTGCTCCAAAACCAAATTACAACTTTCTTGCCTTTGTAGTCTCCTAAAAATTGCTCCGTTCCCAACACATCAGGCGCTAAAAACGGTGTCGCTTCAGTATTCTCTAAAGATGCTATCAAATCTTTAGTGGGAGGCGTAAACGCATCAAACTCTACAAGAAAATAGCCCTTGTCGTTCTGACCATTTACACTAAAAGTGATCAAAAAACACATACCGAAACACAACAGTAAATTTCTCATACAGCGATAAAGGTTTAGAACGGCAATATCAGAAGACTTTCTGACAATGGAAACACAGCCTTCGTTAATGTTTCGTCAAAAAATGAAGACATTATCACTTTCGCCTAGCAAATCAACTTTAAGGAAGTACATTTGTGTCTTGTTTTATGTACGCTGTAAAAGAAATATATTATACAATTCAAGGTGAAGGGTTCCATACGGGAAGGCCAGCCGTATTTTGCAGGTTTAGTGGTTGCAACTTGTGGTCAGGTAGAGAAGAAGATCGCCACAAAGCAATATGCAAATTCTGTGATACTGATTTTTGGGGTACAGATGGTCTAAATGGTGGTAAATACGAGGCTGAAAATATTGCTCAAATCTGCTCAGAACTTTGGCCAGATTTAAAATCTAACAAACTTATTATTTGTACCGGAGGCGAACCTGCGTTACAATTAGATAAGCAATTTATAGACACACTACATCAAGCAGACTTTGAGATCGCAATCGAAACAAATGGAACATTAGCATTACCTGAAGGCATTGATTGGATTTGTATGTCTCCAAAAGCCAATACTGATATAGTCATAGATAAAGGACATGAATTAAAGTTGATTTATCCACAAAAAGGTATTTCTCCTAAAGACGTAGAATCGCTTGATTTTGAACATTTCTACTTGCAACCAATGGATAGTCCTGACCTTGCTGAAAATAGAATTAAATCAATTAATTATTGCAAGAACAATCCTAAATGGAAACTGAGTTTGCAAATTCACAAAGTGCTCAACATTCCATAATTATAAAGTACAGCCATCTACAAGAGCTGTAAAAATTGCACCTACTTCAACTTCGAATTCTGGATTCAATTCAATAAATGATCCTGCTTGAAATTTGATGTCTGCATTTGACTCTAAAAGTATATCATTGGCTGTTATCTCATTGGTCGTAAAATATTGATCTTCATCACCTGATTTGAATATCTCATTGACCAGGTTTTCACTATCCCGACATTGGTTATACATCCAATCGATACATTCGACATCAAGTGCTTTAATACCAAACTGAGGAAGGTTATTGGGCTCGTCACTATTGCATAAAACTCCATTCATTAATGCACTGCATGTTCCATCAATATGATTCATAGCGTAGCCATGCAATAATTCATGGATAAGCAATGCCGTATATTGATATGCTGTAAGACATCCAGCACCAACATTTAAAAATATATAAGAAGATTTTGCCTCAAGCCATAGATCACCACATTGGTCAGGAATGCAAGGAACTTTTGCAAATGTCCCTCCTTTACCAATGGTCCCATTGCAAGGTGCATTAATATCATCAAGTTCATCGCACGGATCGTCAAAAAACACCCAAATCACTGGAAGATCACTAGGGTTGCAAATGTTATTTGTCAGTTCTGCAACATTTGCACAGCCGGTTGTATTGCAACTTTGTATCAATGGCGATGCAAGCGTAATTGAAATACCATCAAGACTGTTCAGTGTATTCACCGCATCTTGTAAATAAGTAAACTCTAAATTTGTGGATACATCATCAGCTGCTGAATCTGCTACTCTTATTTCCATTTGGATATCGGAAGGAAATTTTGTTGGCGAAAGTGATCCGATAGTTACATTACATTGAGTATTTAAATTAGCAGATGAGCCTATTAATAAGGTGCAATGTGCTGGTATCGCACAAGAACTTGATTTTTTTTCACCTATACTTTTAATCTTTTTAGCAGAATCATCAAACTCTCTAAAACCAGCTTTTTCATAAGCTATTCTATTAGTTTCCAACTGTTGTCTAAATAAACTACTGCGATAAGAGCCCAGTAATGAAGGATCAATATCTCCAACAAAACATAAGTCTAGAATCTGTTGTGTTCTTGCCAAAATTACCTCACCCTCTTTCTCAATTTCTTGGAACACAGATAATGCATCCATTCTGGGTCTGTAATAACCCTTGCCATCTTTGAATAAAAAAAGCAGATATTTTTCACCAATGATAAAATCTACATCTCCCCTAACAGTGGCCCATTCATTAGCTGTTCTCGAACTAGCTTCTCTTAAAAGTATGGATGAATGTTCTGGAATTAACCCTTTGTAGGATTCTAGTACTTTGAAATTATTTATAAAACCGTATTGGTCTTGATGAGAAACAACTTCTCCAAATACAACAAATTCGGAATGTTCATACAACTCATTAATGTCCTTTGGAGGAATTACAGTAGTCGCCATAATGACATTCACAAATCCTAGCAATGTTAAAAGTGTTAAACATCTGAGATCAATCACCGATAGTACCGTCATAATAATTTTATCCGCAACAAAGAGTTTAAAAAAAGTGTAGATTTGAAAACAAAAATTGTATACCTTGAAATCTCTATTAACTTTATTTTTAGCTATTACAATTTCCACCCTGAGTGTACAAATGTATGCTCAATTATCTTTCCGCACAAATCTTATGTCCGAATGGAAGGATAGTACGGATCTTAATTTAGGCTATACTGATGTTTGGGGTTACGTTGCGCCCAGCGGAGATGAGTATGCAATTATTGGATCTAGGACTAAGATAAATTTCATCAACATTACGGATCCAGCTCAACCGTATAGTGTCACAAAGTTTCCTGGAGGTAATACTGTTGGTTGGAGAGACATGAAAACATATAAACATTATGCTTACAGTATTTGTGATGGATGCACTGAAGGTATGCATATTTTCGATTTATCAACGTTGCCATTAGCAGCAACTCATGTAAATCAAGTGACAGCTGATTTTGAAAGAGCCCATAATATTTTTATAGAGGGAGATAGGCTTTATGTTGTTGGCATGATCGGTAATGATGATTTATTAATCTATGATCTGTTGGCCGATCCAGTAAATCCTACCTTATTAGCTACCATTGACATGGATATCATTTTAGGTACTGGAGCTGACAATTTCTATATACACGATATATTCGTTCGTGATAATATCGCCTACGCATCACATGGGTATACAGGTTACTATATTTGGGATGTCGCAGATCCACAAAATGTCACATTAATAGCTGACAACGATTTTGGCGGGTATAACCACAGTAGCTGGATAAGTAAAAATGGTGATTTTGCATACGTAGCAGAAGAGATACAAAAAGGCTTGCCTATTCAGCTTGTCGATCTTACAGATATGACGAATGGAAATATTAGTAGTTCATCTACCTTTATAGACAATATTGCACCAGTCGGACCAAATAATCTGAATGTTACCCATCACAACCCTTTTGTGAAAGATGACTTTCTCTACATATCTAATTATGAAGATGGTTTAAAGATTTACGACATCAAAACACCTGACAAGCCTGTGCTATTTGCGTATTATGACACCTACCCAGATGATAATCTTGCTGGTCAATATAGTGGGTATCAAGGTGCTTGGGGTACTTACCCATTCTTGCCATCAGGCAATATTTTAGTTTCTGACAGAACCTATGGTCTGCAAATAATTGAGCTAGATTATAAAGAATGTGATGGTGTTGCAAAGGTTATTGGACATATTACAACTAGCGAAGAAGAAAGCTATTCCTGTTGCATCATTACCAGTTCTACATCTTCAATAAGTGGAAATGTAACTTCAGAGTATACAGCAAATCAATACATCACTTTGGGTACTAACTTTGAAGTAACACAAGGGTCAAATGTTCTTTTTGACATTGAAGAATGTGTAAACTAAGACTTAGGAAAATTTTGTCGTTTTCATTTTTATAGTTGTATACTTGCCAAAAGTAAATTGTTCATGCGACATCTTATTCTACTTGTTACACTACTATTATCATCAAGTATTTATAGCCAACTTAACAGGACAGTAACTTTGCTCAGTACTTTTGATCCCCCTACAAGCGACTTGCCTCAATCTGGAGGTGTACAATTTAATGATGTATGGGGTTATACCAGTCCTGCTGGAAGTGAAATAGCCATACTGGGAAATGTGGATTATGTTGTCTTCGTTGATGTTACAGATCCTGCAAATCCAACAGAGATTCACAGACATGCTCCAGGAAACACGTCATGGTGGAGAGACTTTAAGACATACAAACAGTATGCTTATGGTGTTTGTGATCAATTCAGTTGTGGAGAAGGTTTACAGATCTACGATCTCGGCAATATTGATTGTAGTGGAGAAATCATGAATTTAGGAGGCATAACTGCTCAGTTTACAAGGTCTCACAATATCTTCATTGATGAACCAAACCACAAGCTTTATGCAGTTGGCCTTAGGCAATCTACAGATATTTATATTTATGATCTTGAGCCAGATCCTGCAAACCCTGTGCTATTAGCAAGTGTCAATTTTAATGATGTACTTTCCAATAATGGAGACTACTACGTCCATGATATATACGTAAGAGACAACATCGCTTATTGTTCGCATGGGTTTACTGGCTTCTACATCTGGGATTTGTCAGACCTAAGTAATACAAACAACACACCTGCAAATGGTGGTACCATTCAATTACTTGCTTCGGATGATTACAATGGTTACAATCACAGTTCATGGGTCACTGAGGATGGCCAATATGCAATTAACGCAGAAGAAGTGCCACAAGGTCAAGAGTTAATTTCTGTTGATATTTCGCAAATGACAAGTGGTAATATATTCGATGTCGACATGTTTTCGCACAGTTTAGAATCTAGTGGCCGACCTACACCACACAACCCATACATAAGAAATGACTTCCTGTATATATCCTACTATGAAGACGGTTTTAAAGTCTTTGATTTTAGTGACCCAACAGCTCCAACATTATATGGTAATTACGATACCTATCCACTCAATCAGGGAGGTTACAGTGGTACAGAAGGTGCATGGGGCTGTTATCCTTTCTTTCCTTCCGGAAATGTATTAATCACTGACATCACATTTGGTTTGCATGTATTTAAAGTAAATGGAACTGAGAATTGTGCAGACGGTATTTTAAATCAAGATGAAACAGGTGTAGACTGCGGAGGTAAATATTGTTTGCCATGCGATACATGTTTTGATGGGATCAAGAATCAAGATGAAACAGGGATAGATTGTGGTGGTTCTATTTGTTGTAACATTTGTCCGCCTCCAACAGCAGATTGCGATGATGTCAGTCTGATTATCGATAGTAACATTACAAACGATCGGGACGAATACTACTCGGATTTCGTGGAAACATCAGGAGCAGTAATCCAGCAATCACCTGCTGATGCTAAATTCCATGCTGGTAATTACTTACAATTAAATGCAGGGTTCGAAGTTATGCAAGGGGCGCAATTGCTTTTGGTCATTGAAGACTGCCAATGATTCAAAATGTAGTTAGGCTTACAAACTAGCTCAATTATTAATTCTAATTTCGATCAAAGTCTAGATAATGGGAAATCTTAGAATATTTTCTTTCTTCATCTGCATGATAATGGTTCAAATGACATTTGCGAATCACGATGAAACTGTAGACGGTGAACTGTCTGATGATCCAATGAATCCTACCGTCATACAAGTCGTAAATGGATCTAATGAAGTATGTGCTAGTGCCATTAATCCAGATAGAGATTTTTATACTATTACTGTTCCTCCGGGAGCGACATTGGATGAAATCGTACTAACAAGTTTTTCTTCTTTAAATGTTGGCTTTCTAGGATTTACTTCTGGTAATACTATAGATCCAGATGCAGGTCAAGCTGGTTTACTCGGATTTACACTTTTAGGTTTAGTATCAGGTCCACAACTGGCTGAATTAAATACTAGTATTGACGGCTTTGACATCCCATTGGGCCCAGGAGATTATACATTTTGGACGCAAGAAACTTCCAATATCGTTCCGACAAGCTATTGCTTAGATTTTCAACTTACCATCCCACAACAACCCTCGGAGACCGCAATTCCAACTATGGGAGAATGGGGAGTAATTATCCTTGGATTACTTCTGTTGATCTTAAGTACTAATCATATTTATAGTTCAGAAAACAAGAGGCTACTACCTAAAAAGTATAGTCATTAGACACATTTATCTCTTTTATTAAGTCTATTGGGTTAGCTCTACAGTAGTGTAAGATTCAATCAGTGCTTTGTATAGAGGATTCAATTCTAGTAACTCTTGGTTCCCTAGAAGAATAATTTGCTCCCTAGCGCGTGTTAAGGCAACATTTAATTTTCTATCAATACCTTCAGAACTCAACACACTCAAATTTCTTAGTTGGATAGAATGATTCAAGCACAAAGAAATTATAATCACATCTTTAGCTCCTCCTTGATAGCGCTCTACAGTATCAATTGTAATTTCCGTCAGATCAACTTTAGCAGCTAACATGTGCTCCCTAATATTTGCAATCTGTGCTCTGTATGGTGTGATGACACCGATAGATTGCTTTTGATTTACCGATTGATTTCTGTCTTGTATTTCCTTAACAATTATTGGAATTTTACTTGCTTCATCGCTATTCATTTTAAAGTTCATGTCCTCTTCTGTAACAGAACATGGAACATAAACCAGGCGCTCATTTGCGATAGAATTCTCTTCAGTTGATTTGCTGTTAGGCAACGATTTATGCAGCCTTTCAATTTCAGGCAAGCATTTAAGCTCTTTCTTATAAAAGTGTTCGTTAGGAAACTGCATGATGTCTTGATGCATTCTACCTTGCGCATTGAGTTGACCAATTGCCCAATACCAATCGTGCTTGACGCAGGTAAGATATAATCGCTCAAATAGAGAGTTTGACATATTAGTGAAACCCAAGTGTTGTAAACTTTCATCTTCAATTTGAGTCTCCTCTTGTGATTGCTGGACAACAGCAGGAAGTTGATAATGATCGCCAATCAAAATCACTTTTTTAAACCTAGACAAGATTCCTAAAATTGTAGGCTCCAATAATTGGGATGCTTCATCAATGATTACCCGATCAAATTTAATCAGGCTAAACAATTCAGGTTTTCCTACTATTGACGCAACTGTGCCTACTACTAGTCTAGTTTGCTGGAGCCTTGTCACCATTTCGGAACGTCGTTCCATTTTATCTGCGATTTCAATCAGGAGATTAGGCTTGTACTTCGGATCGACTGAATATCTTGATCCAACTCTAATGAATTTATTTTTATAGTCATTTGATATGGCACATATGGCCCCACAAATTTCATCCACCGCTTTATTAGTGTAAGCAAGAAGTAGAATGGTTTCGCTAGTCTTAGTGTATAAATATTGCACTACCCTTCTGATCATGAAACTCGTTTTACCTGTTCCTGGAGGACCCCACAACAAATAGTAATCTTTTGCAGCAATAATCTCTTCAAAAATTTCATGTTGTTGATCTGTTAAATCTTCAAACCCTTCCAGTTCTAGATTTTTATGATTGCCAGGACTTCGTCGACCAAGCCATAAATCCTTAGTTAATTTATCAGATTCAATAAATTCGAATAAGGAACGGTACATGGAATGAAAGCCATTATCTAATCGGTCATGCTCAATATGCCAAACTGGATGCAAGCGAAAAATCTCATGATTGTGTTGGCGACTTCTGAGTTTTACTCTGATGATTTGATCATCCATCTCTAACAGAGTTCCTTTTATAATTTGGTTGTACAAGGCAGCATCTTGTTTGCCATTAATGTCTGGATACAATACCAAAATATCACCTACTCTAAAGTTAGAAATTACCGCAGTCTTTGTGGTTTTTTTGAATAGGAGAAAAGGCTTTTCGTCATCGCTGTCATTCTTCTGTAGTTCAAGATGATTTAGAATATTGAATGCCTCTACTTTTTCATCAATACTATTTTGCCAAATGGATGACAGTCCATTTAATCGATCTTGATCTCTGACACCTATTTTTGACAGACGTTGCTCCCTTGCTATGAATCCAGAAAAATGACTAAAATAACTTTTCTCAATATCATCTAATGACTGATAAACATCTTGAAAATGAGTGATGTCTGACTTTGCAAAGCCTTTAATTTTAGGAAATGCTTTGACATTTAATGAATCAAAAAGTTTTGCATTCTCTTGCCTGTTTTCTAATTGGAGTTGCTGTACAAGTAATTTATTACGCACACCAATGGCCTCTTTTTGTTGTTGACTAATGTTTGGTGCATAACGCAAATGTTGTTCGTCAACTCCCGAATACAATATAAAATTATTGAGTCGTAGCTTCTCGCCAAAACTAGAGTGAATAAGTAAATCGTACAAAAGTGTTTGATGATAATGACTATTGTTTAACCCATATTTATTGGCCCTGTATGGTTTTCCACCCTTTAATTCTACGATAGATGCTTGCTTTGATTTTTTATTTATATGTAGTAAATCAAGTCGCCCTTGTATCCCATACTTTGGAGAATAAAATGCTGGTTCGATATAAATATGTTCTTTTTTTATGTTGTTTTTGGTGAATTCTATTTCAATTGTTTTTTTAATGTTGTGAAATTGCTTTTCTAGTTCTGCAATTAAATCCTTTATGGTACGGTCATCAAATTGAGAAAGGGCGATTGGATTAATGGTAAACAACTTCTTCTTTACATCCTGAAAACTCAAAGATGGATTATGGACCAATTCATCTAAAAAGAAATTCGCAATATTCCCTTTCATTATAGCTGCAGAAGGATAGACCATCATGTATTTTCTGAGGAATTGATCTTGGCTTTCACTACCGTGTGGATGAAAACAGTTTGAAATTGTAGTGACATCAATTAGAAATGAAGGTTCAAACACAAATATGGCAGGAATGTACTCTCCACTATCAGTGACTTGGACTTGGTGAATGCACATAGGTATTGGTAGATAATCAGATTTGTGTAAAGTCAATATTGAATCAGAATACATGTCATTGGATTCCATCTTGTCCCAGGAAATTGTCATTTCTTCATAAGGAGCTTGGGCACTGATTGCCTTCATAGTTTTTGAATCGATGTCTATGGACAATACCAAGACATGCAGAAAAGGGATGTATTCTTTAAAATTGTCTTGTCGTTTTACATGATACGTTTTTCGATATTCTTTTTCAATAGCAGCATCTGATGGAATAGAAAAGAGTTTATGAACAGCTATTTCAACTGTTTTGCGATACAAGAGGTAATCTGACTTGGAATATGAGGCTTTTTCGGAGGATTCGTTGTATTTGCGAAATCCGTGCATGTGATATATCAACAGTTTAGGCAATTTTTTTCTATTACCCAGATATGCAATTTTTGTAAAGAGAGAACTTAAATGGATGTTCTCCTTCCTGATAATCTCTTGGATAGTATAGGCGAACAAACGGAATAGTTTATCAAACTTGGCCTCTAGAGGTTCGTCTAATTCATCCAGTTGAGTGAGTTTTTTTAACAGAAAATGCCCAAATGACCTTGTTGCTTTCATAAAATTGTTCTGATTACGATATGAAAATTCCAAGATAAAGCTAAGAATGGAAGTATCGAAAACAAATTTTCTTTCAAAATATATGGTGCGTCTTGAGCTTGTTTATAATCATGAGGCATCAATTCCAAAACTAAAGCTTTAAAAAATGTTAAAAATTTAAGGTAATAAAGAACTTCTAATTGCGTATTTTGCGTTACCAAAATATAATTGCCCCTAGAAAAACCAAGTATTAGCATCTATTAACCTCATTATCAGCTGTTTATGCTGATTTTGAAACACTAACTTTGATAACTAACAAATTTTTCATTAAAACATAATTACAAATGTCAGTTAATTTATTAGATCTTTTTAAAGATCAGGTATCTGGTGCATTGGTCAGTAATGCATCAAAATTCCTAGGTGAATCTTCTGAAAATACAAGCTCAGCTCTTGGAAATATACTTCCTTCTATATTAGGAAAAATTGTGGACCAAGGTAGTACCGAAAAAGGTGCTAGTGGTCTCATGGATATTTTAGGCAAGCAAGATGACAGTATTCTTGATGACATAGGAGGAATATTCTCTAAAGGCTCAGGATCTGTAAATGGTCTATTGAACGGAGGTTCAGGCATCTTATCAGCACTTCTTGGCAACAAGATTGGTGGATTAGTTGATCTTATCTCAGGTGCAAGTGGTATGAAGAGTAGTTCTTCATCTTCATTATTAAAAATGGCGGCTCCGTTTATTTTCGGAATCATCAAAAGACAAGTGGCTAATAAAGGCATCTCTGGTTTGATGAGCTTGCTATCTGGACAAAAAAGTCACGTCAAAAGTGCTTTACCTGCAGGAGTAGGTAGCTTACTAGGATTATCATCATTCGGTGGTGGAGATCTAGTTGATAAGGTTACTGGTAAAGCTGGTGACGTTGTTGGCGGTACAGTTGATGCTGGTAAAAAAGTTGTTGGCGGTACAGTAGATGCTGGCAAAAAAGTTGTTGGTAAAGCTGGAGATGTCGTTGGTGATGTAGGAAGAGGTGCAGCTAATGTTGCTGGGAATGTCGCTGATACGGGCGCTAAAGCTGGAGGAAGTATCTTAAAGTGGTTATTACCTGCATTATTGGTATTAGGGGCTTTAAGTTTCTTTGGTTTAAGAACTGGTTGTGGTGCTGTTGATGACATGTCTGATAAAGTAGGAGATGTAACAAGCAAAACAATGGATAAAGCTGGAGATATGGCTAAAGGTGCAACAGATGTAGTTGGAGATGTAGCGAAAGGTGCTGCTGATATGGCTTCATCAGCGTTCTCAAATGTAAATGAAGCGGCTAAAGGTGCGCTAGGAAAAATCAAATTTGCTGCTGGTTCTGCTGGTTCGCAGATGATGGATTTTATCGATGGTGGATTTAAAGGTGATGGAAAAGTTACGTTTAAAAACTTAACATTTGCGACAGGATCTGCTGCTATTTCCGGTGCTACTGTAGCTGAGGTGGATAATCTAGCAGCTATCTTAAAAGCTTATCCTGATGTCAAATTGTCAATTGATGGTTACACAGACAATACAGGAAATGCGGATGCTAATGTAACGTTATCAAAAGCAAGAGCAGATGCTGTTAAAGCACAATTAGTAAAACAAGGTATTGATGGTGGTAGAATCGTTACTAGTGGTAAAGGTTCTGCAAGTCCAGTAGCTTCAAATGATACTGCTGAAGGAAGAGCTCAAAACAGAAGAATCGAAGCTTCAGTAATGAAATAAGAGAGTTTAAGTCTCTAAATAACAGATAAAGGCAGCCTGCAATGCAGGCTGCCTTTTTTTGTTATATCTGGTTAAGAATACAACAAGTCTGATCAACACGTTATATTAGTATAAAGATCCTCGTTGAAAGCCAATTTATATATATGCTTCTTTATCATTCTACTTGCTAGTCCAATAGCAGGGCAGCGATTGGGCATTGATATATTAGCAGGTAAATCTAAAGTAGAGATACCATTTGAAATGAAAAATGGTTTTATTACAGTAGATCTCAACTTTGACAATAAGCTTCCCCTAACCTTTATTTTCGATACCGGCGCAGACAACACTATATTATTCCATAAAGCATATGCCGATCTGTTAGGTATAGAATATTCTAAAAAAATAGAAATTAAGGGATCAGATCTGCGTGAAAGTCAATATGCTTTGATTGCAAGAAATATTCTGCTTCGCGTGCAGGATCAAATTGCAGTTCCTAGAGATGTTCTCATTTTAGAAGAAGCACTTCAACTGTTTCAAGAAAGCTTAGGGTTTGACATAGATGGAATTTTAGGAGGCAGTTTTTTCAGAGGTCTTGTGGTAGAACTGGATTATACAAAGCGAAAAATTCGACTGTATCATCCTACAAGTTTTGTACTAAAAAAGAAAGGCTACACTACATTCGATATTGAAATCAGAGCAAACAAGCCATACATCTTTACAAATACAATGATAAATCACCAAGATACACTTCGCACAAAATTATTGATTGACACAGGAGCAGCAATACCCTATCTGTTACATGCAAATACTGACAGTTCAATAGTGCTTCCTGATTATGTGATCAATGGCACCATCGGCCACGGCTTGAGTGGCAATCTTGTAGGCTTTATGGGAAAGATTCATGGACTCTCTTTTGGACCATATTCCTTTAACAACATCATTACCTTATTTCAAGATTTGAGTGATGTAGAAACTAAACACATGAATCTAGTGAGGAATGGTATTTTAGGCAATGAACTCTTGAGTAGGTTTTCGCTGTATATAGACTACCTCAATAAGAAAATCCACGTCAAACCAAGGAAACGATACAATAAGCGCTTCAAATACGATAAAAGTGGCTTGGTCATCTTTGCATTTGGACCTGATCTGAATCAGTTCTATGTTAAAGATGTCTTTCCCAATACACCCGCGGCTGAAGCTGGTATACTCCCTGGAGACATTATTAAGAAAGTAGGTATTTGGAAAAGTGGAGGCTTGACATTGGACAAAATTGTCGAATTATTACAGAGAAAAGATGGGAAGAAAGTGAAAATGAAATTGGAGAGAAACGGTGTGGTAATCAAAAAACAATTCATTCTGCGCGATTTATTTCAAGAATCAAGTAAATAATAGTTTCCAAAATGGATATATAGTTATATCTTTGCACTCCATTTGCAAAAAGTAAAATTAAAATCATGTTTGCAATCGTTACAATTGCTGGTCAACAGTTTAAAGTTTCTTCAGGTGATGAAATCTTTGTTCACCAACTACAAGGAGAAGAAGGAGATAAGGTTTCCTTTGGAGATGTCTTGTTAGTTTCAGGTGATTCAGGTACCACAGTTGGAACCCCAAATGTTTCTGGAGCGTCTGTCAATGCGACAATACTTGGTCATCAGAAAGGTGATAAAGTAATCGTTTTCAAGAAAAAAAGAAGAAAAGGCTATAAAGTTAAAAATGGCCATAGACAATCTTTTACTAAAATCAAGATCGACTCAATCTAAAGTCATCTCAAAATTCTAATACAATGGCTCATAAAAAAGGTGTAGGTAGTACGGATAATGGACGTGATAGTAATAGTAAACGTCTAGGCGTCAAGCTTTTCGGTGGTCAATTTGCAAAAGCAGGTAACATCATAGTCAGACAAAGAGGCACTAAATTTCACCCAGGTGAAAATGTTGGTATGGGAAGAGATCACACACTTCATGCACTTGTAGATGGAAACGTTGTATTCAACAAAAGGAGGTTAAACAGAACATTCATTAGCATAGCCCCAACCGGTGGTCCTATTGTTGAAGAAAGAGCTGCTCCTAAGAAAACAGCAGCTGCTGCACCTCCTGTACAAGCAAGCCAAGAAGAAGAGTAAAGTATTAGATTCTTTCTACCTTTTCCTTGGGTATCCACCCAATTTCTTGATCTCTCAGCTTAATTTTTAAGTAAGGGTTTATCTGATCCAAGATTATACATTCGACTCCTGGACTAAGTTGTAGAAGCTCCTTGCTCCTATCGTCTGGACCTTCAAATAACGGTGAGGCATCCATAATTACGGCGTACTTTTCTGTTGTCTCTTCAATATACTTTGACCATCCAGCAGCAATGCAGAACAGAAACAACAGTATTCCTGCTAATAGGCCGTAGAATGCCTTCTTCTTTTGATGTGTTGAGTTACCAAACAACCAAAAGTAAAAAGCTACAGCTCCAGCTATTATACTCAGCAACCCCAAAATTGCCCATGTGCCAGATGAAAACACATTTGAAATCGAACGCCAATATCGTAAAAGGAAAAATTCTGGAATAGGTAACACCTCTGTATCCACTATCCTCCTAGCAATCTCTAGATTGTGTTTTGCTTCTGAATGTCTAGGGTTTATTTTCAATGCTTTTTTCAAAAATAAAACCGCTTTACCTGGTTGAGATACGCTAGTATATCCTGTGCCTAGATTGTAGTAAAGCTGTTCGCTAGTATATCCTTCAGAAAGAATACTCTCATAAAGAGAAATAGCATCCTCCACCTCATTGTTTTTCAATAGCAGTTCTGCATCTCTCAATTGCTTTGTTGCGTCAGCTTGAGTGACGGCTGAGAATGAAAAAAACAAAATTACAATAGTATTAATCAAACGCATCTGAGAATCCAACATCTAAATCATTTAAAACTAATGGTCGTTGAGTTATAAACCACCCAAAAGCAGATAACTGCAACTCCTGCAAATTTATACCTTGCATCGGAAGAAATGTAGAAGTTGGCTTGGTAATATGGTGAATTCTGGATAATTCTTCGTCTTCAAAGTAAAACATGATAGTGCTACAGGCTGTTTTGTCCGCACCAATGTACGCGTCATTGTCATCCTTCATAAAATATACAGATTCTGCATTCCCTTTTACATACATAGAATCAATCATGTTGTCTGAAAGCCAAACAGTAATTTCCTTACCTTGAATCTGATCAAATACGGTTGGATAAGATTCCATTATTATTATTGCATTCTCTTTAAGAAACAACATGGAGGGCTCATCATTGACAAGTGTAATCTCTATAGTATCAGCTTTAAACTGCGTGGAATCTACCCACATAATCGGGTTCTTAGTCAAGCTCAACAATGAATCAGTTGTGTTGTAAGCCAAAAAATCACTTTTTGCTTGAAATGAGTTACTCAGTACTTTTACATCTGACGTGGCATTGAAAATCTTCTGTAATCCAGTTGAGTCTACCACCTCTTTAGCATCAACTTCCACAGCTGACATCCATATTGTATCACTTCCGCTTACATTGCGCAATAAAGGTTTAAACTTCTCATTTTTAGCAGTTACAGAATTACTGTCTTCATCTAGAAACAAACTATCACTCAATACTTGAATATTCTCCACGGTGTCTTGCCAAACAACATCTCCTGAAGCAATTTTGACGGTTGACTCTGGTTCTGAATAGAATTTCTCTGCAATAAGCACTGACTCCTCTTGTACCAGTCTCATCTGACCTCTTGTACTAAATGAATCGTCAACGCCATTATGCTCTATCACATCTGCTTTTACTGTTCGTTCGTCGGTTATAAATATGGCATCTCCTGTCAATACTGATGTCTTCGTTTTCTCATTATGCACGATTTGAATTGACTCTCCATATGATGTGTGGTTTTTAAATTTTGCATTCCCTTGCAGCACAATCTCTTCTTGAGCACCATCATAAAATAATTGATCAGCAGAGGCAACTAAAGAATCACTTTTGTACTGCGCATTAATGTTCAATTGAGCTGCTTTATCAGGAATATCATAGTGCCCTCCTTCACAATATAATTCTGCATCCTTTTGGTTTATGCGTGTGGGTCCAAAAAAATTAGCTCTATCATTTCTAAGATTGTATCGCATTGAATCTGTCCACAATACAAATGAAGAATCCACCACATAGACATTGGTTTTAAAAATAGCTTCTTGTCTTGACACAAAATATATTCCCTTGTCACTTCGTAAGGTAACGTCGTGTTGAGTCATTTCTGCGCCAGTAAAATATTCTGCTACTTTTGTACTCAGATCGTAATGCAGTATATCTGTCACCAATCTCTCGTCTTGATTTTGAAGGACTACATTTCCCGTCAATTTAGATTTTTTGGTCTGTGCATTGTAGGTCAAAGAATCACTAAAAGCTTGTATGGTATCGTGTTGTATTAGAGCAACATTTCCCCAAGCTAAAACATCAATTTCATTCACAATAATCGCAGAATCACAGTAAAGAATCATACTGTCCTGAGAAAAAATAACATTTCCCGACAAGGAGTCAATAAAGACACTATCTCTAGTCCATCTTACCCAAGACTCTTGAGTGTGACTTGTGCTCCCTTGTTTAAGTGTATCTGTTTGTGCCTCAGTGATTATACGAGGAATTGTATCTGTCTGGGCAAAAGTAATCACACTTAAACCAGAGAGAATTATAATATAGATGACTATCCTTTTCACTTCCTAACTATAAAAACGCGATCAACGATTTATCTGTTGTTGATCTAACACTAAGTTTGCAAGCTCAGTTCCTACCAAACTACCAATTGCAACCCCCATTCCACCCATTCTAATGCCCACAAATTGTCTTTCTGTGTACTGTCTTATGATTGGCTTTTTTTGGCTACCAACTGCTAAAATACCACTCCATTTGTGCTCAAACTTAAACGCTTCAGTAATATTTAAATGTCGTTCAATAAATCCTTTTAGATAATCTTCCACTTCTTTAGTTAGACCGAATTCACCAACATCTTCTTTAATAAATTTATTCCGCGCACCTCCAATAAGTAATCGATTACCAATATTTCTAAAATAAATATATCCTTCGTCAACATGATAACAGCCTTTCCAATTTAGGTCCTTTATTTCACTGGTCACAAACACTTGATTTCTTACAGGCTTGATATCGTTTATTTCAGGTAAATGCTTTGTAAATCCATTGGTAGCGTGAATCAGCCTATCGCATGTTATTTTTCGCGAATCACTTAATTGAATGGCCACATAGTCAGAGGTCTCTTCTATAGAAGACACATCAGCACCAAAAAAAACTGATGCATGATTCCTTGCTTTTTGGATCAATACCTTCATCATTTTCGCAGGATGCAATTGTCCTTCATAAGAATTCTTGATAAGGGGCATTTCTATATTCAATTTAGAATCGACTGAGTCTACAATCGAATATGTCTCTTCCAATCCTGTTGCACTATATACTAAGTCATTAAAATATTCCACCTTCTCTACACAAGACTGATACAAAGTTTCTTCTCCAGGCAGAAAATATTCATATCCACCAAGTTGCTGGTAGTCCATTTCCTCAGCGGTAACGATTCGCCTCAAATTGTCTAAACCTGACTTTCGCATAGCTATCAACTCTTTCAACTGGACTTCAGACATCGACAATAAGTCATCTTTTAGTTCTGAAATACTTCCAAAGCATGCAAAACCAGCATTTCTTGTAGATGCTCCAGATGGAATAAGGCCTCTTTCTAAGATGGCTATATTGAGATCACTCTCTCTTTCGCTTAGTGAAATTGCAGCAGTAAGACCTACCAAGCCACCACCAATAATTATGACATCATAATGGTTGAAAAAACTATCTCTCTCCCAATAACTCGTTTTTAAATTTAATGCCATCCTCAAAAATACTCAAGAATCTATCAATACATAATAGTTAAGTTGCATATAAAACGATCACTCCGAAAAGTTGATCGCAATTCAAAATTATACATCTTTTACGTTAGTATCGGCAAGCAATATTATGATAAAGTCGTTTAAAGATCCTGAATTTGAAAAGATATGGAATGGTTACTATTTTAAGAAACTACCTTCTCAAATTCAATCAATCGCAAGACGAAAACTTAGAATGATTAATAACGCACAAACGATTAATGACATGAGAATTCCTCCAGCTAACAGGCTCGAAAAACTAAAAGGTGACTTAAAAGGCCAGTATAGTAAACGAATCAAATATCAGTGGAGAATTGTATTTAGTTGGAGAAGCTCAAATGTTTATCACCTTTATATCATCGATTATCATTAAACACAATGAAAAAGAAATTACCTAATATTCATCCAGGCGAAATACTGAGCGAAGAGTTTCTCAAGCCAATGAACATAACAGCATAAAGATTGTCTAAAGAAACATTCTTACCACAAACAAGAATCAGTCAAATTTTAAAAGGTAAACGAAGAATAACAGCTGATACTGCTCTAAGATTTTCAAAATACTTTGGCACAAGCGCTAAATTCTGGTTAGGTTTTCAAGACGATTTTGATATAGAAGAATTGAAGAACAAGAATAGAAATGAGCTAGATCAAATAAGGGAATACGCAGCTTAACAATAGATGACCACAGCATATCCTCCCGTTGGTCGGAGACACTGGGTAATTATACGTTAAATGGATTCAAAAATCTGTGGAAAATTGTATTCTTGCATTCAAATTAATTTCAGATGATTCAACGAATTCAATCATTATTCCTCCTGCTAGCATCTGTAGCTACCTTTTTAGAATTTGTATTTCCATTCTTTAAAGGAAAACAATCAGCAACTGGTTTTTTTGCAGATTCGAGCTATAACATTCAGGACCATCCTGCTTTATTGGGTCTTACTATAGCTGCTGGTGGTCTTGCTTTATTGACCATATTCTTATTTAACAATAGATCTTTGCAACAAAAAATGGTTTATCTAACAATGTTACTTTCAGTGGCATTACTGGCTGTTACCTTTGTACTTGGATTTCAAGACTCACCTAATTTGTTTGATACTGCTTCTGTTTTTGTTGGGACTTTTCTACCTATAGTTGCCATAATCTTTCTTGGCATCTCGCTTAAAGGGATCAATAAAGATGACAAGTTGGTTAAGTCAATGGACAGATTGCGGTAAATCTCTGAATTGACCACACGGGTTATGTTGAGCTAGGCATAGCCTTAGAGTAAGTCAACGTAATCGTGTATTAGGCCATATACTTTTCTGCTACGTTAATCCCAAATAGGTTGTTTTTGTACACCAACTCCCAAATTTGCAAAATGGCTTTTATCCTGCATACAATTTCCAAGCGCGAAGACAATTACCAAAAAAAATATAATTCTCATGTGTTGCTTTTTAATGAATGAACCTCCAAAATCGATGACATAGGAATTTGACCTGTCTTCTCAACATGTGTTCTAGTTGCTGAATTCTCTAAAAAGCCAAGCATAAAAAAAGGAACATCAATATAAAATTGATGCTCCTTACTATCTTTTTGATGCGTATGTTTTACACCCGAGGCTTAGCTGAATAATTTACAGCCAATTGACCCGCTTTTCTTAAAGAGGTCTTAACATCGGTAACAATTCCCATAGTCACATCCTTATCAATTCTAAGTGAAGTTTTTATCAAACCTCTTTGACTTTCAGGCACTTTAACTCTGTGCTTTTCCAAGAAAAGAGGAATGTCTTTGATATCGGCAAACTTATCTCCAAGTTGAATTCTCGGCTTTGTACCGGCAATAGCTTGGAATTTTTCCACTGGTCTCCCAATGTATATGTAGTTTACTAAAGATTTCTTTTCCAATTTCGTCAGCTCAGACGCATTTGGTGTAGTAACATCAACTTTTCGTTCAGAATCTCTCATCACGGTAACAACCATGAAGAAGAATAATAACATAAAAATGATATCAGGAAGAGATGCCGTTGATATAGCCGGACTTTCTTTCCCTCTTTTTTGTGCGAATTTTCCCATAATTATTATTTTTTATTCTTCACCGAAGTTTGTTGGTTCGGCTTCTGAGATTACTAATGGAATTTCATTACGAATTTCTCTTCTTTGTTCTCGAGTACAAAATTCGTAATCCCTGCCAAATTTTCTATTCGCAGCTTCATTACGTAATTCATTGTATGCACCCTTAATTTCATTATATACTTCGAGGTAGGTTGCGTATTTAGTACCTCTATCATTTTTCATCGAAACAATAGCTTTTGTTGGCTTTTCTGCCATATCAGCTCTGTTGTTAGGATTCATGATAAACTCCTTTGCGTTTTCTCTGAGCGTTTCTAAATCTGCAGGCTCCCCTCTTACAAGAAGTTGATTTTGTGCGTTTACTAGAACAGAGTACACATTACGTGTTTTCAATTGTTGAATGTCAGGTGGTTCATCAGACCATGGTGGTAATTTCACCAAAACACCTTTATCCTCAACAATTGTTGTTGTTACAAGAAAGAAAATCAATAAGAGGAATGCTATATCGGCCATAGAGCCAGCATTCACTTCATTACTCATTCTATCTTTTATACTTTTTTTAGCCATTTCAGATTATTTGAAAAGGTTAACGATTTCTCCAATTACCATAAACAATGCAGACGCCGCTGCAAGTATGACTGTTGTTTTGAGACCACCACTGATATACTTACTGACTGAATCACTGACATTAAATCGCTGAACAAGCTCACCAATTTTACCAGTAGATTCTGCATCAGATGAATTGCTGAGCACAAAAAACAGGACAGCAATCACAGCAACTCCTAGTATACCTTTCAAGGCACTTTTAGGTGAACTGATCATTTGCCATAATCCAAAAAGCACAGCAGCTGCAGCAGCAAGTATGATAAGACCAACGGTCAATTTCATGCCTAGATCAAAAAAGCTAAAATCTGCACCAGGGTTATTTTTAAGAATCGTATTCAAGTCATCTGAGGTTGAATAACCAGCAGCTCCTAAGCCTGAAAGTACGGTCAAAAGGTAGATTGCTACCACACCAACTCCCAGAAGAAGTGCCAATAATTGGCCTCGTTTTAATAGAAAATTATACATAATTTCTTTTTCCTAAAGTGTTATTTAAAAACATTATTTCTTGCCATGATGTCAACTAGACCGATAGAAGAATCTTCCATTCTGTTAACTATACCATCAATTTTAGAAACGATGTAGTTGTAAAGTATCTGTAGGATAATTGCAACGATCAAACCGAATACAGTTGTTAAAAGTGCTACTTTGATACCACCGGCAACAATTGAAGGCGAAATATCACCAACTGCTTCGATTTTATCAAAGGCTCCAATCATACCAATTACCGTACCCATAAACCCGAGCATCGGTGCAATGGCAATAAATAACGATATCCATACCAAGCCTTTTTCTAAAAGACCCATTTGGACAGATCCATAAGAGACTATTGCTTTTTCAACAGCTTCAGGTCCACCACCTGCATTTCGCAATCCTTCATAAAGTACACTTGCAGCAGGTCCAGGAGTTGATTTAGCAACTTCCTTAGCTCCTTCCATGTCTCCATTAGCTAGTGATTCGTCAATTCTGCTCAACAATTTGTCTGTATTTGCTGTAGCGATGTTTAAAGTAATGATTCTTTCAATACAAAATGCCAATCCGAGGATAAGACATATAAGTACAAGACTCATAAATTTCCAATCTCCCTCAATGAACTTCTCTTTCAAAGTTTGGAATCCTGAGGCTTCTTGAGCTGCTGCTTCAAAAGCTCCAAAATAGGCCGCTATGAAAAAGACCCCTAGTAGAACAATAAATTTTCGCATGATTTGATAAGTTTTCGACTATTATTCGTGTTATAAAATTCTTTACGTGCTAAAAATAGAAAGTTTTACTAAACAAAATGAAAATGACCAATATTTTTTTAGACCCCAATTTTATATGTTAATTACCCAACATTTAAACATATATTTTTTATCGTAATACGTAGCACAATTCAACTAATCATATGATGTCCTTTATTGTAATATTGGTGTGAGAAAGACTGTGGTTTCAAAAAAACCCGCTTTCGCGGGTTCGTCAATTGATCAATGCGGAGAGAGAGGGATTCGAACCCTCGGTACAGTTTCCCGCACACACGCTTTCCAAGCGTGCTCCTTAAGCCACTCGGACACCTCTCCAATAATGCAAAGGTAATATATAAGTGGTAACTCGTTCTTACAGGTGATCAAAAAAGTATAACAAATAGAATTTAGGTCCAATCAAGATCCTACTTACAAATTTATTGTTTGCTTGATTTATGAAAAAGTAGTCGAATACGTTTGATGTGAAAATAGTCGACTTTACTGACTCCTCGCCAAACTAACAATTCTTTATCTAATCACAAAGTTTGTCTATTGTGGTATTGCATTCCTCCGTAAGAGATAGTTACCTTGCTTTACTTATATATATGATGTCAAGAATTCTAATCATACTTGTCTCCCTACTTAGTGCACTATCAGTTCACTGTCAAACTACAAATGAAGGAACAGATTTTTGGATGTCATTCATGCAACACAGAAATGTTGGCGATAATACAATGGTCGTAATGATCACGTCTTTAACCAATACATCGGGCACAGTCAGTATCCCTGGATTAGGCTTTACAAGTCAATTCAATGTTGCCGCTAACGATGTGACTTTAATTACAATGCCTGCAAGCGCAGAAACAATCGGCTCCGAGATAGTCCAACAAAATGCAATCCATGTCGTAAGTAACGCTCCAGTATCTGTCTATATCCATCAATATCAAAGCTTTCGGGCAGAAGCTTCTATTGTCCTTCCAGTGACATCGCTTTCTAATGAATATTATGTGTTGTGCTATAGCGGTGTCGACCAGCAAAATGATGGCGCGAGTGAATTTATAGTCGTTGCCATTGAAGATGATACGAGTGTCACCATAGAATTGTCAGACGACAGCAAAAATAATAATGCAGATGACAGAATAAATATTCTTCTTCAACAAGGAGAAACTTACCAAGTGCGAGGTAGAGATATAACTCGTGATCTTTCTGGCACCTACGTATCTGGTGATAAAGAATTTGCTGTTTTTGCAGGTGCCTCTTATGCTAGAATTCCAGTCTCGTGTGGCAACAGAGATAATCTACTGGAGCAGATGTACCCTGTCAATACATTTGGCAATACCTATGTCACAGCGCCTACCCGAGCTGGCGACTTTAATGTATTTAGAATTCTTGCCTTAAGAAATAATACAGTTATAGATATTCAAGATCTAGATGGTACAATTGAAACCGTAAGATTGAATGAATCTGAATTTTATGAATATCAACGTTCGACACCAACATTCGTTTCTAATCAGGACCCTTTGGATCAGCGTGGTTTTATGCTTGCTCAGTACATCGTAGGTTCTGAGTGTACTGGCCAAACATTTGGAGGACCAGCTATGGTTTTGTTGAGTAGTGTTGAACAAATCAGAGAAACAGTTACTGTGTATAATTCTTCTTTTCAACAAATTCGAGAAAATTATATTTCAATCATTTGTAGAAATGATGATATAGATGGTATTCGCAGAAATGGCAATCCGATCGCATCAGCTTGGCAAACTATCGGGCTCAATCAAGAATTAGCCTTTGCAATTGAACCGGTAAATACTGGCAGGCATACCATAACTTCAGATGGGTGTGGTGTCATAGCTATGGCATTTGGCCTAGGGAACGCAGAAGGATATGCATATTTTGGTGGAGCGAGTTTTAATGAAATTAATGGAAATCCATTACCAGATGGTGAATGTGTCGGAAATCCTGTACTGTTTTCTTCAGGGCTTCCAGAAGATCGTTATGATGTAGAATGGACTACAGAACTAGGAGACACTATCCGCGAACATCAATTTGAATATGAATTTCCAGATACAGGGGAAGGAGAATATGATTTAAAACTTGCAACATTTGACAATTGTTTTTTAGTTAGAGACACAGTTGAAAAAACCATAAGAATGACTTTTCAAACTAGCAGTTTTATTACAGAAAATGATATGTTACTTTGTGAAAATGATGATCTAAACTTAAGTGCCGATTTCATTCCAAATGCTAGCTACGAATGGACAGGACCAAACAATTTCGAAGAAGATCGACAATCGATTAGAATCAATAATATTCAACTAGAAAATGCTGGAGACTATGTAGTCCAAGGGAATGTTTTTGGCTGTTTAGCAAGACCCGCAATTGTCAATATCCAAGTAGCAGAATTACCAATAATTTCTTTAGGTAATGATAGTGTGATATGTGAAGATCTTCCTATACCACACACCTTGAGTCTGGCCCCTTTTACTTCGTACGATTGGAGTGATGGCAGCATGACTAATGCCATCAATGTTTTTGAAGCTGGAGAATATTCAGTTACCGTTACAGACAGCAATGGATGCATTACGGATGATTCTGTGACATTTGGAGCGAGATGTCCAACCAAAATTTATATACCCAATGCATTTTCTCCTAATGGAGATGGCATTAACGACATCTTTGACATAGCAGCATTTGATACAGAAACCTATGAATTGAAAATTTTTGACCGTTGGGGAAATATGGTTTTCAGAACTAGAGACCATGAAGATGATTGGGATGGCAACTACAATAACCAGCTAGCAGAGTCAGGTGTATACACATGGGTCTTAGCTTATGACGGCTTTGATGAAGTAGGTAATACCGTAAGTGAAAGTCTCCACGGAGTTGTTAACTTATTGAAGTAATTTAAATCTCATTTCTCGAGAGATCAGTAATGACTTCCAATGCTTTTTTTGCTTTAGTTTTTTCTACGAAGATGTGATCGTGATAATAGCCAGCAATGACGTTACATGAAATGTTGTGTTTTGCAAGAGCAGTAGAAAACACTGCAGTCAAACCAACTGCTTCCAGTGAACTGTGCACCTCCAAAGTAATGCAAGAAAATTCAACAGCAGCTTGGCTAGAATACTGATTTCTATATTCTTTTTCTACAATCAATGTCAATCCCTCTTCTTCTCTAACTGTTGCAAAGATGTGTGTTGCATTTAATTGAATAGTTGAATGGGCATCAATAGTAATAAAGACAAACGATTGATCTAATATCTTTGCTTTGAGTTGAGAAAGAATTTCAGATAAAGACTCAATTCCCTTATTTGGCATTGTTGTATAAATTCCTTCTAATTCGCGAAATAGTCTCTGGAGTTGTGTTTAAATAAGATGCGATCAAATAAAGTGGTACTCTCTGAAATAAATCTGAGCGATCGTTGATAAGTTGTAAATATCGTTCTTCTAAATTGTAAAATTTATTGTCATAGACTTGCTGCATAATCTTGACATAAGCAGATTCAGAAGTAAGTTTGCTAAATCTCTCCCAATGGATGGATTGACTAAACTTTTGCTGCAATTGATCTCTGTTATATTCAAAAACAGTAGTATCTTCTAAAAAGACAATATGAAATAAACAATGTTGTTTTCTGATATAGCTATAGAAATCGGTAATGTATTCTCCTTCAGAATAAAATTCCATGACACTTTTCTTCTGATCTAATTCTAATCGGTATATCATACCAATTCCGCTTTCAATAAAGCCTATTTTATTGCAAACAGTTTCAGGGGTCAAGAAGTGTTCTCCTTTCTTGTACTGACGTAAAGAGGCAATTTGTATCGCATATTGGATTTCTTCTTCAGATGCATCAACATGCTTCCTTATTACCTTTTCCAATATTGAATCTTCAATTGCCATAAATATTTTACCAAATTAAGGATTATCTAGCAATTTAAAATTTCAATGCTAGTAAAAACAGTATAAAAGTACTTAGGATATGGACTTCATGTTGTGCAATTCTTTAAAAAAAGCCCTTTCGTAGTCAATGATGAAGGAAAAAATTCTTTGTTGATCAGCTTCTGTTAGTTCTTGAAAGAGGGCGTCCCCTTCTATAATGATGTCCTTCCCAATCTCAAGGCCTTCGATTTCTTCAGCTGAAAATAATGCAGGTTTTGCTTTCATTTTAGTAACCAATGTCTGTACAATTGATTTGATTTTTTGTACTAATGTTCGGTCATGAAGTGTATTGAAAAGTGCCTCCGTATGAGTCATAAAATTCTCAATTTCACTATACTCCAATGACTGAAGCAACTGTTTCATTTCAGCCTTATTAATGTCTTCAGTGATTCCTAAACTAATCGCAGCATCAACCAATTTCTTTTCAAATTTCGTAGCAGCTCTGAACGATCGTAATGCACTTAATCCCGCTGTCAATATCTTTGGTAATGATCTTCCATATTTTAAAACAACTATTGCCGATTCCATTAGTATTCTTAATAATTTTTTTGGCTGCTTGGTATAATCTTCTAATTGATCAAAGGCTTCATTTAATTCCCTTCTTTTTACAGGGTCAGGATAAATAGAATTCAAAAAATAAGACTTGAATCGTTCTACTTTTTCTTCATCAAAACTGTCTGGCAAATCAGTACGGGCTGACAAGACATCAAAATCGTATCGCTCTCCAATCAATTCTCTAAATGCTAGTATAATTTGGTCAAGTATGTTATCTCTATTCATATGACACTTGTCTTGGATTCTCTTTTCAAAAATATAATAGCTAATGCTGTAATTCCAGCCATAATCAGAAAAACAGTCTTAAAATTTTCAGGAGTATTGCTGTATACATAGGCACTCAATAAGGCACCACTGCCAATAGCAATCTCCAAGCCAATGTACAAAGTCCCCATAGCCTTGCCCCTGTTTGAATCAGTGCTTCTATCGATAGTCCATGCAAATAAAGCAGGCGCGCCAATACCTAAAGAAAAGCCTAAACAACCTGTGGCAATTAATAAACTTAAGCCACTGTTTGCCATGGCCAATAAAATATATGACAGCACCATAAGCACAACAGCAAATCCGATTACTTTGATCCGCCCATAGATGTCAGATATCTTTCCAGCTACTAACCTTGACATAATAGAACACACAGTGAAGCTAGTAAAGAACAAGCCTTTATTGGCTACACCCAAAAAATCACATTGATCAGGTGCAATGGTAAGCAACCCTCCTAAGCCTATATAAATCAAGCCACAAATTACTGCTGGAATTATAGTGTTTCTATCAATAATTTCTGACTTTTTCAAACGCAAATGGCTTAACTTAAGTGACTCCTTATGTGGAAGTGTTTCCTTAATTCCAGTCAGAATAATCAGTGATAATGCAGCCACTAGTGACGACGCCATAAACATTGTATTTAAAGAATAACTTAAGGCTAATTGACTACCAACAGGAGGACCAATGGAAGAACCGACATTGAGACTCACACCTATAATACCCATCGCTTCGCCACGTCGGTGGTCTGGCACTACATCTGCAATATATGCAGTCATCGCCGTTGGTGTAAATCCTGTAGAAAATCCATGCAATAACCTCAACAACATAAATCCACCTACTGTACTTAAAATCGGATAACAAAGACTACAAATAACACATACAATCGTACCAAACATAATGACAGGAACTCGCCCAATAGTATCTGCTAATTTGCCACTGATCGGCCTTGACAGGCCTGCTGTTAATGTAAATAGCGATATAATAAAACCCTTATAATCTTCACCCCCCATATTTGATAGAAAGGAAGGCAACTCTGGGACAATCATATTAAAGCTACTACCGAACAATGCATAACTCAAGCAGAGTACAAAGAAAGATTTGGTATAAAGAGGTTTATTGAGATCGTTCATTCATGGCGCAACATAACGAAATAGAAAGAGACTATTTTCTTTTAGAAATTTTATTGTTGCTTATACTCCGTTGTCTAGAGCACTTAAACCGGTTTATATCTGGATTTCTTTTCTTGACATGTTTTTGACTAATGGTTTGAGCTCGCTTACGCCACCGCTCAAAACTTGAGCGTTTTAGTTGTCTGCGCATGAGTTTAATAACCTCGCCTTCGGACAGTCCGAATTGAAATTCGATCGCTCCAAATGGTGTTCTATCCTCCCATGCCATTTCGATGATACGATCTATATCGCGTTCTGATAGATTTGCTTCCAACTTATCCTTTCGTGAGTGTTTCTATTTCTTTCATTACTTCCTCTGCTTCCGCGTATTTGAGATCTGCCTTCATCCGATCAGATTTTGACAGCTTGAATGCTTCTTCTTGTAATTTTTTGTACTTCTGTTGTAACTCTTCAACAGGGTTCTTTTTTTTAAATAATCCAAACATGGTAAATAATTTGCGCGTGTGATTTATGATTTAAGACTTGACATACCCCCATCGACTTTTAAAATTTGACCTGTAACCCAACTGGATTTATCAGACAAAAGGAATGACGCCATTTGAGCTATATCCAAAGGTTCTCCAATTCTTTTGAGAGGATGTCTTTCGTTATTCTGTTGTACCTTTTCATCTGTTGACAATAATTTTCCAGCTAATGGCGTATTTGTCAAAGAAGGTGCGATTGCATTGACTCTTATTTTTGGTGCAAACTCTGCCGCCAACGATCTTGTCAAACCTTCTAATGCACCTTTTGATGTAGAAACTTGGCTGTGAAAATTGAAACCTTGTTGGACGGCTACGGTAGAAAATAAAACAATTGATGGGTTTTCTGCAGCCTTTAGATTTGGCATTACAGATTGTATTATTTTGATGGCACCAATTACCTGCAATTCGAAATCTGAAACGAATGCTTCAGGTTTTATCCGATGAAAGGGTTTTAGGTTGATGCTTCCAGGGCAATAGACAAGACCATCCAATTGATCAGGTAAAAATCCAGGTTCAATGCCTTCTTCAAGAACGTCAAGCTTTCTGTAAATAGCCCCGTTATCTTGCACATGATTTTTGAGGTATGTTCCATACACCTTATGACCATCTTCATGTAAGATATGAGTCAACGCTTTTCCAATACCAGAAGAGGCCCCAACTATGAAAAAATTCTTCATAACGAACTAACAGCGTTAAGCTGTATTTGTTGAGTTATTCTGTTAAAATAGCATCAGGTTCAGAAATTACAATAACACTATCTTGATGCATGGCACCACAAGTTATTTCTATGGCGATAACTCTCTTATTGTGTTTGATTAGACCTATACATATATCCTTTTCAAGTTGTTTGCTTATACACCTGCCAACTTTTAAGCCTTTACCGAAACAAAGGACAGCTTCTGGATCCACAAAATCGGGTAATTCTGTTTTATCGTCTATATCACTATCATTAAGAAATACAAAGACACCGTGTTCTTGTAATTGTATATTGTCATTTGGCTCACTTTTACAACTTAATAATAGTGACAGTAATAGAACAATATTTATTATTTTATTCATAATATACTACAGGCTATTAATTTGAAGGTATACTTTACTCTCTCATTTCCTAATGATAAATAAATATAGACAGTTCCAATAAAGTAAGATACCCCGACAGTTTTAAACAAATTTTAGTCTAATGTGAATGACAGAGACCACACCATGACAATTAGATATAATTCATATATTTAAAAATGCAATTCCCCATAAAAACTATACTTAAAATCCAATGTCTTATACTTTTTTCGGTCCTTAATACATATGATTTATTCGGACAAGTTGATTCTATTTTAATCAAGGCACTCGAGATAGAAGATGATTCTACAAGGATTACTGAAATAAGTGAAATGATCAATCTCCATAAACGAACTGACATAGAAAAGGCTTGGACTTTGGCTCACATTCTCGACAGTTTAAATCAATTGACAAATGATCCTCGCTGGAATGCGTTAACTAGATATCAATTTGGTAATTTACATTATCAAGAAAACAATTATCAAATAGCCATCCAGCAGCTTACTGAAGCAGCTAATCTTTACCAAATTCACGACCCCAATAATGGGCAATTAGCTGGCGTTTATAATACCATTGCAGCGATCTACGGTCAACGAGAAAATCATGAAAAGGCCATAGAATATTATCAACAAGCACTTGAGACATTTGTACAAAAAAAAGATTCTTTGTCAATTGGAGTAACTCTTTTGAATAATTCCGTTCCATATATACAACTAAAAAAATACGATAATGCAGAAATGCTTCTTTTAAAAGCTGATTCAATTTTCAGTGTACCTAGTCGTCAAATATATAGAGGGTACTCTTGTCTTAATCTTGCCGATACATATCAAGAACAAAAGAGATATAAAGAAGCAAATCAGTATGCGAAGCTTGCTATGAAATATATGCCAATGGAAATTGACCCAATAGTTCATTCTGGTGGTCATCTAATTTTAGGTCGAACTTTCCTTTTTGAAAAGAATTATCGAATGGCTATTAATGAGTTAAACAAAGGATTGGGCATTGCTCAAGAAATTAAATATGCCAATCATATCCTTGATGCAACAGAAGGACTCTGGCAAGCACATGAAGCTTCAGGCCAATTAAACTCAGCCTTTCCATACATAAAAGACTATGCAACGCTAAAAGATTCATTACGAAAAGAAGATGAAGATAAGCGCATGTTGGATGTATTGAAAAAATTTGAGTTTGAAAAACAAGATGCAGAATTTAATCAATTGCAATTAGAAGACGAGCTTAATCAGCAAAAGTTAAGTCAGCAAAAATGGACTATTGCAGGACTTGGTGCTGGATTAGGTTTTCTAGGTCTTCTGTTATTTGGTTTTTTTAGACAAAATAAAAAAATACAAAAGCAAAATTCGATAATTGCTACAGCCCTTTCTGAAAAAGACACCTTACTAAGAGAAATACATCATCGTGTAAAAAATAATCTTCAAGTCATATCATCACTACTAGGAATTCAAGGTCGAAACATAAAAGATCAAAAAATCAAAGACGCTATCCAAGAAGGAAGAAACAGAGTCCAGTCCATGTCTCTCATCCATCAGAATTTGTATAAAAAAGAAAATTTAACTGGGATAGAGATGGCAGACTATATAAAGAAACTTGGCAACAGCATTAATGCTTCCTATAACCTCCAAACTGAACAAGTAGAGATACGATATGATGTGGATGATATCACTCTTGATGTGGAAAGTGTCGTACCGATTGGCCTTATCACAAATGAATTACTCACCAATTCAATTAAATATGCATTTCCAGATAATAGAAAAGGGATTATACACATTCGATTAAAAAATAAAGAAGATCATCTATTGCTATCAATTTCTGATAATGGAATTGGACTTAATCCAGATCAACTCCAAATTAAGGAAGACAGTTTTGGACATTCACTAATTAAAGCATTTAGAAATAAATTAGATGCTACTATAGACATCAATGGTGATAATGGTACTGAAGTCATTATAAAAATCAAGAACTACTCAATGATCAAAACATAAATAGAGATGTGCCCAAATAAAAAAAGATGGCTCAAAAACATTGAACCATCTTATTAGCATAACCTCTATATGTGACCCATGAAATTATAGACTACAGCCGGTGTAATTAGAATACAGTTTGATGTTTATCCGTCCATTTTTTTGCTTCTTGATATTGACTGGATTGTCAAGAAGTAATTTTATCTGTGTCAGCTCACCCGAAACATCTTCTATAAATACAGATGAATCTTGTACATACTTTCTGTTGATTTCATTTGGCATCATACTCAATAATAAGTTGTAGACATCAGTAATTCGAACATCACTTAAAGTGGCGTTCACCATGTAAAAGGTAGCTTCATCTTTTTCAATTAACTCCTGATCGTTTTCAAAATGATGGATGACTTTTGTAAAATCATTTTCTCTTACGATTGTATCTGAAGCCAACACTTCTGTAAAGCGATAGTCCATCCAGCTTTGAAAAGCATAAGTAAAATCAAGGTCACTGTCCACCATTTCAAAATCCAATAGAGGTACTGGAAGATGTGACAGATAACCATCGAAAACAAACCCTTCTATCCCTTCAAAATATACTTTTATCCATTGGCCCTTCACCCAGTCAATTCGCTCTGTTTTAACTTCATATGAATCTTCCAAAATGATGTTTACTGATTCGCCAAAAGGAATGATCTCTAATACTCTACTTGTTCTGTTAGGTGCTTCTCGAAGCGTCAAACCAGAAGGCGCGGTTACGTATGCTGATTCTGCATTTGTAAAATGAGTTGCTTTTATTGCCGTCAACGTGATCAGACACAATAGACTTAATACGATTATCTTTTTCATCTTTTATTGTTTTTAGTGATTGAATTATAAAGACAATTCAAAGATGCGTGTGAATCCAGGTTGAAATCTCAGTGATTGAGTATTCGGGGATGGTGGGTGAGAATTCGTATAGAATTGTTGAACTAACCTACAGCAAGCTGTTAAATTATTTGTTCCGCGAATAAAGTCCAATCTATCGACAAAGCTATATTGTATTAAGCTATTAGAGCTTTTACCTTTTAGAAAGCTCTTGAAAATATTATAACATAAAAAAAGAGCTCATACAGACCGCATGAGCTCTTTTGTAAATCTTTATTTGTTTGAATATTATAAAGCTAACTCTCTTTGTTTGATTGTCACGATTCCAAAAATGAGTAACATGATCGATAAGCAGATCAAACCCCATTCTCCCATTGTAGGAATGGCATCTACTACTGGTGGTTCTGGCGGACAAGCAGCAAAAGTGACGTTGTCGTACCACACTCCTGTAGGCGCAAAACCTGTTGCATAATTTAAAAATCCCCATTGGATTAGAAAACCGTCCCAGGCTGGATCTATGGTAACATCCATTGATGATGTTGCAAATGAAGAGGTTGATGAAGGGTCAAGAAAATCAAAATAAACTTGTGCAAAAGTCACTGGATCTAAAACAGCAATCCATGCACCAAGCTCAGCTAAATTTGCATCGCCTGCAAGATCAGGTGTACCATTTGGGGACAACTGATGATCAAAGGCAAACTGGTAACACAGACCTACATCTTCTGTCGCTAAAAACGCTTCATTAAAAATACGGGCATCGATCCAAAGACCATTTCCATGATCCCCATTGTTGTAATCGCTAAAGGTATTTAATACGGTATTGCCTGCATCGGATTCTGTTGTGGTAAAAGAGCCATTCCCATTAGCCGCAGGAAATGAAAAATAATTGTACGCAAAACTAGCGCGGTCGGGATCGTTCCAGACATTCGCACCAACCAGCCATCCACCTCCTAATAATCCGCCATCTGGAGGAAAGACATAGGAATCAAAATCGTCGGAAAAGTTAATGGATTGTGCGGAGCTTGTCATTGAATAAGCACAACATAATGCCATGCTTAAAATAAGGTATCTCAGGTTTTTCATTGTGTTTGAATTGTGATGTGTGAATATATTGCTTTTAGTTTTATGAAAAAACTTAATCAATTAACAATAGTTAATATCTGTTTTATATCAGTCATTTGACATGAAATGCATCATTATACTTCTTCTTTACATCAATTACTACATCCCTCAATATAAGCATGAAATTGAGCACCTGACAGCACCTCGAAAGTAGGTAAGAGGAGTACACTTTTACCAGAATCGTAATCAACATCTGCAGAAAAGGATGCTATCGTTTGTCTTGATTCAATTTCTCCATCTGTTTCGTAGTGAACAGTTCCACTTTCTGTACCTGTTAATCCTCCATTACTTCCAAACGCATAATCTTGAGGTGCATCAGTAACAATAGTCGTCACTGTTTGTGTACAACCAAACAAATTTTCTGCAATAACACCTACCACACTACCTAAAGCTAATGTCGAACCTGTGTATGTCGCAGACGACCCAGTTTGGACCTGTTCATTTGCATCCATATTACCATTTAGATTAGCATCAATAAAGAAAGTATAGGTATCCATACCACCTGGAGAGGCAGTGGCAAACCCAGTCGCATTGCCACAAATTTTACTTTCTAAAATTACAGGCGACGCTAAACAATGTTTCTCAAAGTCATCAAAATAATAGACATCATTCGTAAAACTATTGGGACTGAATAAAAGCAGAATCTGATCTACATTTGCCTCTAAAACAGCTGCATCAGGTCTATCAAAATAGTCAAATACAAGTGTTTCCCATTCATTTTGTTTTGTCGTCTCTATTTGATAACGGCTATGTCTTCCAGTGGGATAATTAGATGGTGTAGCCGTGTTACTGTTTTCTAATTGTAAGATAATGTTTGTTCCAATTGGTGCACTCGTATATATATTCATTTGGAACTTTGTATCTCCTGGCACAAAACCACTTATATCAAATGGATTGTCAATGGAGTAAGTCATATTGTCAAATAAATCATCATCAGATCGTGTATATCTTCCTACCAATGCAGAATTATTGACTCCATTTGGCATTGGGTTATTTATATTTTCCTGCATTACCCCTACTGAACCATCGTAAGAAATGACTGCTGCATCATCAAAGTTCTCAAGTACACAAGCTAGTAAATCAACGACCTCTGGCTCAACAACAACATCTAAAGAAAGTGTCTGCGTACTGCAGCCATTTACGACAACATTGATTATGCCACTACTGGATGTATCTCCCCAATCAATAGAGATAGAATTAGTACCTTGACCAGATACGATAGTTGCTCCAGCTGGCACACTCCAATTGTATGTGGCTCCAGCGCCAGCATTACCAACGGTGTACACCACAGCACTCGCCATGTGTCCAACTTGCTGTGCGCCTTGGACATATGCAAATTCGCCTTCATAGACTCTAACATAATCCACTTCCATCGTCTGCGGAAATGTTGTACTTGCATCAGGATCTCCAGGATAATTACCGCCGACTGCCATATTTAATAACATATGAAATTCATGATCAAATGGCCAATTGCTAGGAGATACATCTGACACTGTTTTTGTAGAATATAAAATATCATCCAAATACCAACGGATCTCTTCCTCGTCCCATTCAATTGCATATTCGTGGAAACCATCATTAAAATCACCGCTGTTCAATCGATATTGTGCAGTAGTTGATTGATTATTAGGCCACGGTGGTCCATAGTGAATTGTCGCATGTACTAGATCAGTTTCTTGACCGAGCAATTCAACGATATCTATTTCTCCACTTTGAGGCCAAAACCCATATGGTTCATCCGTAGATAGCATCCAAAAGGCAGGCCAGATTCCTTGCCCAAAAGGCATCTTAATGGAAGCTTCAAATCTGCCATAAGCAAAGTCACCTTTGTTGATAGTTCTCAGTCTGGCTGAGGTATAGTCCCTTCCCCCAAATGTTTCTTCTTTTGCAATAATTTTTAGTGTCCCACCAGAAACCACTGCATTCTCTTCTCTATAGTATTGGAGTTCATTATTACCCCATCCACATAAGCTAGGACATCCATCCCCGATCTGAGGTGTCCATTTTGCCATATCCAAACTGTTCCCACTAAAATTGTCTTCCCAGACGAGGACCGGACATGCCGGCACGTCATTGCAATCTCCTGTAAAATATAGATTGTCTATAAAATAAATGGAGTCATCACCATCATCAAATCTTAGATGAATGACATTTGACAATGACACCACATTTGAAAAAGCACTCAAAGGAATTGTGATTCTATTCCATTGTTGTGGGTTCAAATTAATGATATATCCATCCTCAACATTCCCTGGATTAACCAAAAAAAGACTGAGTTGTGTTCCCCCTGGGCACCAGATGTCGACATGCATTTCTGAGTAAGCGCTTATATTCAAAGGGTTTTGAAATTGTACTCTTTGATAATCAAAATTTTCATATTGAAGGACATTATTTCCAGCAATACTTTGCATGGACACTATTGTAGATTGTCCCACATTTAGATTAAAAACAGTACCTGGTAATTCCGTGAAGGTATCACTATAAATTCCTAAAAGATTATCACACGGTGGAGGAATAGGGGCTGCTGTATCAGGGACCAATGGAGCTTGACAGACAATTGTTTGGGTATTCCCAACTTGATTAATATCGTCAAAATAATATTGTGCTCCATCTCCACTTGTACCAAAATCAAAAAAGATGACCACTTTCCTTAATGACTTTGAACTAGCATTTGTTGTAGAAAAATCAAAGCTTAGTTCCTCCCAGGTATTTGCACTAGTAACAGGTACAGATATCTCATTGAAAATTCCTGTATTACTGTTGTTTTCCAATTTAAGAAGGACATTGATGCCCGCTACAGGCGAATATACTTTCATTTTGAACACCTCACCTTGACTAAAATCTATGTCATCTTCTAAAGTCAAAAAACCTCCTGCCCACGGCTGTGATCCAACTGTCTTTGTGGACCGAACAACTGTTGCGGAGCTATTAATCCCTGTACTGGAAGGATTAGCTGTTACTTCACAAACTGTTCCTCCAAAACCTGTACAAACATAATCGGTAAACTGACATTCAAAATCAACATCAAAATCAACTACATTAACAGATTGACTAATCATATGAGATGTTACCGCACAAAGCAACAAGACGATGAAGTGACTTTTCATTGTTATAAGTTTAAAAGGGTATTGGATTCAGAGATAATTGGGTTAGCTAGTAGATTAACGAAATTAAAAAAATATGCGGGTTTTGCAACTAGGACATTGGTTTTTAACTCTGTCGGGTTTATGTATAAAGTCTAAGCTTATCGCAGGCATGAATACATTATCTTACAATTTAATCGAACATATATATAACTACACACCCCTACCGAAATTTAGGCAACAAAAAAGAGCTTAAGTAAAACACTTAAACTCTTCTTTAGATTTTAGGTCGAAAATTAGAGCGACCTGTGGTTAGGTCTACTTTGACTATAACGCCTTATGACTTCCATCACAATAAGGCGGATTTTTTGTTTGCTTGCATGTACATAACCAAACGTCTTTAGATTCCTCCTCGGCTACTTTAAGGTTTGTCATGCCAGAATCTCTGTGTGCACCGTTACAGAATGGTTGCTTATCGGATAAGCCACAAGTGCACCATGCGTATGTTTTCCCAGCTTCTGCTTCATGCTTAATTGGTGCCGTTCCTGCTATTTTTGGTAAATCTTCCATGTGTTGTATTAGTTTTATAATAATGTAACTACAAGTTAGAAACCAAAGTTCTTAGAACGATTCTAAATATGAGAAATGATGTGTCCAATACCAAAGGTGACGACAAACAATAAGGTGGTTAAGACCAATTGCTTCAGATAAGGATCTAATTTCATTGCCTCTGTTTTGGTTGCTACGGATTTTCCATTGATTAGTAAAAGTGGCAAAACCGCAAGAAATATATATTGAATTGATGATTTGAAATTAAGGACTACGAATAAAATTGTCAAGCCTAATCCTCCTAACAACAATATCCAATGATAGAATACTGCTTTAGGCCTTCCTATACGAACTGGGATAGATCGTTTGCCTGCAGCTTGATCTGAAACTATATCTCGAATATTGTTGATGTTTAATACACCGACCATAAATAGACCTAATGTGGTTGCAGGTAAAATATAGCTTATGTTACTGAAATTATTTGTTTGCAAATAGTAGGCACCCAATACACCAACCCAACCAAAAAATGTTAAAACAGACAAGTCTCCTAAACCAGCATAACCATATGGATTCTTTCCTGCAGTATATTTGATAGCTGCTACTATACAGATCAAACCCAACGTAAAGAACAATAAGACTCTAACAATCGGCAGACCTGATATAATCAATAAAATAACGCCAGAGATAAGTGTCAATATGCCTAAAATAATTATTGCCCGCTTCATAAGGTTTCTAGAAATTGCTGCTGTTTGCGTTTGTCGAGACGGACCTTCTCTTAAATCATTATCAGCACCATTTTCTGAATCGCCATAATCATTGGCAACATTGGACAAGATTTGCAGTAAAACAGTTGTCAACAAAGTCATACCTGCTATCAACCATGAATGTCTACCTTCACTGTAAGCAAGGATAGTAGCCATCGAGACAGAGGCAATACCAAGTGGTAATGTTCGCAATCTGAAAGCTTTTATCCACGGATTCATACAGAAAATTTAGCTACTTATAGATTAACAACAATATCAAAAGTAGCTTGTTTCTAATAATATCACTTTATTGTAATTATTAAAGCTTCATATTATCCATATAAACTTCAATTCAAACGTCCTTCGGGCACCTCAAGGGGAGTCCTGAAAACTAAAAACAGTTGGATTATTCGATTGGAACAAGCTGGACATGTAGGTTATGGTGAGTGTTCGCTTATCGATGGCTTAAGTCCTGACAATGTGGATGAACTTACCCGAACTCTTGATAATTTAATTAGAGATCCACAACAGATGCTACCGCACATTCGAAAGATGGACCACCTTCCTTCTTTTCAATTTGGTTTTGAGACGGCGTTTTTTGATTCGCTACAGAAAAATGGTGGTATATTATTCCCATCGGCTTTTACGTCTGGAGAAAAAGGCATTCAAATTAATGGTCTGATATGGATGGGTACCAAAGAGTATATGCTTGAGCAAATCAAAGAAAAACTTGACCTGGGTTTTTCTTGTCTTAAGTTAAAAATTGGTGCCATTAATTTTGAGGATGAATTAGCAGTACTTTCGTACATACGCACACATTTTGATGCCAATCAATTAGAATTAAGGGTAGATGCTAATGGAGCTTTTAATCCAGATGATGCTAGCGAAAAATTGAAACGTTTATCAGAACATCAGCTGCATTCAATCGAGCAGCCAATCAAGCAAGGCCAATGGAATGAGATGGCTCATTTGTGTCAAACAACACCTATCTCAATTGCATTGGATGAAGAATTAATAGGAATAACAAGTATCGAACAAAAGACAGCAATGTTAGAAACGATAAAACCACAATACATAATTATAAAACCTAGTCTTGTCGGTGGTTTAGAAAAGTCTGATGAGTGGATTTCGTTAGCTGAAAAACTAAATATTGGCTGGTGGGCAACTTCTGCTTTGGAATCAAATATTGGTTTGAATGCTATCGCACAATGGACAGCAACAAAAAACCTCGACCTACCACAAGGCTTAGGAACGGGGCAATTATTTACCAATAATATTGCCAGTCCATTGTATTTAAAAGGTGAACATTTATATTATTCTCCAGAAGCAAATTGGATATACCAAAAGTAATGAATCTCTTTTTCCCGAATAGAGTATATCACCACAAAGAATTGCTGCCAGTAGCACATCAATTACTTGATCAACCCAAAGAATGGCTACAAGAATTTGCCCAGGTAATTATTGACTGGCATGACGATCGAGACTTCATGACTGCACAGACTTCAGGTTCAACTGGTGTACCTAAAACGATAAAATTATCAAAGGAGTCAATGACCAAAAGTGCCTTAAAAACGGGACACTATTTTGACTTACCTAAAGGCACACATGCATTAGCTGCACTACCCTATTCTTTCATAGCAGGGAAAATGATGGTTGTGCGATCACTTGTCTTAAATTGGAATTATACCATTGTCCCACCTCAGTCAAACCCTTTGGCTTACTTAGAAGATGAGATAGATTTTGCAGCTATGACACCACATCAATTATCCACAGTCATAAGAGAATCGAGATGGAAATTGGGCCTTGTCAAAAAAATTCTATTGGGAGGAGCGCCAGTTGGTAAAGAGTTGATGCAGCAAATTCAATCCATTGAATCAGAAGTATATTTGGGTTATGGCATGACGGAAACAATCACACATATTGCTGTGAAGAGACTAAATGGAATTGACTTGTCAGAAAAATTTACCGCCTTGAGCGGAGTACAATTCTCAACATCAAAAGAAGGCACATTACATATTAAAGCGGACCATCTTGAGAAGGAGATATATACGACTGATGTTGTAGAACTGATCAATGATAGAGAATTTAACTGGCTGGGCAGAGCAGATAATGTGATCAATAGTGGAGGCATCAAAATACATCCTGAACAAGTTGAAGCTAAAATTAGTAGTGTACTGGATCAGCCGTTTTTTATTACATCAAGAGAGAGTGAATTATATGGCCAAGAGGTCATCCTCCTCGTCGAAGGTAACGCAATAGACACATTAGAATTAATGGATCGACTATCCAGACAACTATCAAAAAAACAACTACCAAAAGACATAATCTTTGTTCCAAGATTTGAATATACAGACACAGGAAAAGTGAAGCGAAAAGAGACATTTAATAAACTTTGAAGAAATAGAATTGTTATTATCATAATGGAAAAAGTGTTTCTGACAAAAGAGGATATGTTTGTGGCATTTAGCCTTCCTGGAGAAAATGATATTCAGCTTTACTTACATGATGAAAAAGGTAAACATGAATTCGTAATCCATCCATTCATCAGAAAATCTGTTGATACTACTTTTATTAAATCCTCTTCTGTTTTATTCAATCCGAACATTCAATTTAAAAACGATACTTCTAATTCAATAAAAGAAACTAAAAAGTCAGACTATACATCTCAAGCTTTTCAATTATTACAAAATATAGAGCACGGGCAATTTTCTAAAGCTATTCTGTCAAGAATTAAAACTGTAGACTTGTCTAATCCGGACTATGGTAGCATATTCAAATCATTAGTCAATACCTACCAAAAAGCCTTTTGCTATTTTTTTAATATTCCAGGCCAAGGCAGTTGGATGGGCGCCTCTCCAGAAGTATTATTGAAAAGTAATGTCGATGGTTTCGAAACTGTAGCTCTTGCAGGCACATTAGCAAATCCAGAATTTGGAGACCCAGCATGGACAACAAAAGAAAAAGAAGAACAGCAGATTATCGTAGACTATGTCAAAGAAAAATTGGATGCAAGAAACATTGACTACACATTAAAAGGTCCGAGAAATTCTGTTGCGGGAAAAGTTGTGCACTTGAAAAGTGTGTTTGCCTCCAACCAAGTTATAGACCCAGTTGATGTTGCATTGGCATTGCATCCTGGGCCTGCTATATCAGGCTTTCCTGTAGATAAGGCTTTGGATTTTATCAGTCGAACAGAGTTGCACAAACGAGATTACTATTGCGGCTTTTTAGGTCCAGTCAGTGATAGCCACACAACACTATTTATCAATCTTCGTTGCATGCAATTATTTGAAAAATCTGTTTCAATCTATGTCGGAGGTGGCCTCACAAAAGATTCCATCGTTGAATCTGAATGGGAAGAAACAGAATTGAAAAGCCAAACATTACTTTCAGTTTTAGAAGATTCCTACCTTGCAGTAAATGGTATCAAATAAGGAATTCATACAACGGTTAGTTAAAGTCTGTGAACTAAAAGAAATCAAACATGTGGTTTTCTCTCCAGGTTCAAGAAATGCACCATTGGTAATTTCATTTGACGAAAATCCTCACTTTGAGTGTATCACCATTCCAGATGAGAGGGTCGCAGGGTTCTTTGCTATGGGAATGGCATTACATCTCAATGAACCAGTGATTATTTGTTGTACCTCAGGAAGTGCAGCTTTAAATTATGCTCCAGCAATCGTAGAAGCATACTATCAAAAAATTCCTCTATTGGTATTGACTGCAGATAGACCTGTCGAATGGATTGATCAAGGTGCAGGGCAAACCATGAGGCAAAAAAATGTCTATAACAATTACATAAAAGGTAGTTTTGAGTTAATACAGGAAGCACAGCATTTACAAGATTTAAGACACAATGATCGCATGGTATGTGAAGCCATCAATTTGGCAAATCATCCATGCAAAGGCCCCATACACATCAATGTGCCATTGAGTGAACCATTGTATGATGTTGTAGAGGCTAAAGAATTTGACAATCTACAGATGGTCGAAGCGCATCCTTCTGATTTTTCTATTCGAGAAAAAGAAAGAGGATCAATTCGCGAAATCTGGAAAAATGCAAAAAGAAAACTTATCATTTTCGGTCAATCACAACCTAACAGACAGACAGATGTGTTATTAGAAGAAGTAGCGCAAGACCCTTCAGTAGCCATTATTTCAGAAACATGTTCGAATAGATATGTCACACCTTATAATCCATGTATCGATCGATTGATTACAACCATCGCCGAAGATGAGCTAGAATTATACAAACCTGATATAGTTGTATCATTAGGAGATGCCATCATTTCTAAAAAAATAAAGGCGATGATCCGAAAGTATCATCCAAAAGAGCATTGGTATGTAAATGAGCAGAAGCAAGCACAAGACACATTTTTGGCTTTGACCAAACACATTAGAAGCTCTGAGTTATCCTTTCTTTCCGTGGTCAATGATCTGAAAACAGAGAGCACTTTTTCTTCCACCTGGCATTGCAAACATTTAGAAACCAAACAACGGCACAAAGAATTTATTGATACATGTTCATGGTCAGACTTATTAGCATTTCATCATATCCTAAAAGAAGTGCCTGTAAATTCAGATCTACATTTAGGAAATAGCTCCCCTATTCGATACACACAATTGTTTGATCAACGACAGAATGTTAACTACTTCTGCAATCGAGGTGTTAGCGGTATAGACGGATCTACGTCAACTTCTGCCGGAGCTGCCTATGCCAGTAATCGATTGACGACGATGGTTACAGGAGATATGGCATTCTTTTACGACTCCAATGCGCTTTGGAATCACCACTTGCCAAATAATCTGCGTATTGTCATGGTCAACAATGGTGGCGGTGGCATTTTTAAAATCATCCCAGGTCCAAAGACAACCAATCAGTACAAAAAGTATTTCGCGACCGAACAACAATTTTCAGCAGAGCATATCGCAAAAGCATTTGGGTGTCCGTACTACAAAGTCGATGATGTGCATAATCTAGTTAGCTATCTCAAGATGTTTTATGAAGAAAGCTTTGACAAACCACCAATTTTGGAAGTGATGACTGGGCATGTGGAGAATGATAATGTGTTGGAGGCCTACTTTAAGTATTTGGTAAAATGAGTGCTTAGTTTGATTGCTCATTTATTGTCACAAAATGACATACTACAATAAAGCACCACTAATCAAAATTGAATGCTATCTGCTTCTATACAATATTCGACCGAAACATCTGAATCGCAATCGCCAACAAAAGAATGCCAAACACTTTTCTCAATGTGGAGATAGCTTGATCAGATAGGACTCTTTCTAGCCAACCTGTAGATCTTAGGAAGATGTAGACAATAATCAAATTGATCAAAACAGCTATTAAGATAGAGCTGGTATCAAATTCTGTTTTTAGAGAAATCAAGGTAGTCAACGTACCAGCGCCTGCAACCAAAGGAAATGCGACAGGAACAATACTACCTGATGCACCACCTTCTTCATGCGAGTCTCTGAAAAAACGAATCCCTAGTACCATTTCTAAACCAATAAAGAAAATAATTAAAGAACCCGCTAATGCGAATGATGACATCTCAATGCCCATAACGCCTAATACAGAAGCACCTCCATAAAAGAAGACCACCATGATGACTCCTGCTGTTAACGTAGCTATGAATGGTTGAATCTTTACGCCTTCCTTTTTCATGGCTAACAACACAGGTAATGAACCTGGAATATCGATAACAGAAAAGAGGATTAATGTAACTGATAATATGGATTTAAGTAACATTCGCTTAGTATTTAATATATAGCAATAGAATACAAATAAAGTCTATTTGGCATTATTATGTTCTATATACAATCATTTTTGTATCTTTAGATCATATTTTATGTCAATTTGACATTTGACAATGAAAGAATACCGGCTAAATAATCAACTTGATGCATTAGACTCACGTATTGTGAATGAATTGACAGAAAATGCTAGAATACCCTACTCTCAATTAGCAAAAAATTTGAAAGTGTCCAATTCTTTGATACACCAACGGATACGCAAACTAGAAGACACAGGTGTATTGGGTAATGCGCAATTCCAATTGAGTGCAGATAAGCTTGGATATGAGACCTGTGCCTTTACACAAATCATCATTGGCGAACCAAAATTTTTAAAATCAATCATACACGAATTAGAAAAAATACCTGAAATAGTAGAGTGTGTCAATATAGTTGGCAGATATGCAATTATGGTGAAAATCTATGCCGTCAATAACACGCATTTACGAGATATTGTCTATGAAAGAATACTGACTATCAAAGGGGTCACTGAAACAAATACATTAGTAACCTTTGAAACAAACTTTAATCGTTCCTTAAAATTAAATTACTGACTTGTGAGTACTATCTATCTGCAAATAATTGCAAGATAGATTTTGTGTTGTGCAAGTGCTTGCTAATAATGACGCCCATACCGCGGGGCGTCATTTTTTAGTTGAGGGACATTAGCTATGACCCCAATATCAATTAGTTAAGAAAATTTGACAGCTAAAATGACACCAAAAGTACTGGTGACGCTCGTCTAAAAATCTTTGAGTTACGACCTTACCAAATTGTTAATAGATACAAGATGTGCAGTCTTATTGTTGCCCATTGGTTAACAAACTCCTAAAGTCACTTTCTCTGTTTACTTCCGACAATTCAATACAGTCTTTGTTCTAACTAGAAATTATTTCACTCACTAAATAAAGGCTTATGAAATGGATTATTTACACAATCGCACTTTTAACCATCGTAAGTTCTTGCAGATCTGTTCAGGAACTAGTTGACAAAGGAGACTATGATGGTGCTATTTATCTTGCTGCTGAAAAATTGCATGGTAAGAAAAATAAAAAAACCAAACACATCCAAGGACTTGAAGAAGCGTTTGCAAAAGTGAATGCTAGAGATTTTGCTTATCTAGAATCATTGAATGCTAAAGCTTATCCAGAACGTTGGGATAAAGCTTATGACATCCTTAGTCAAATCCAACGCAGGCAAGACAAGGTGAGTCCTTTTTTACCATTAATTAGCAAAGACGGCTATGTCGGTCATTTCGAAATGATAAATGTATTTCCTCTATTGGAGGAAGCCAGTGTACAAGCATCTAATTATCATTATGCTTATGCAGAATTGTTGTTAGAAAACATAAACTATACGAGAAAAGCAGAGGCTACAGAAGCATTTCATTCTTTGAGTAAGATTGATCGGTACTTTAAGCATTTTAAAAACTCAAATGAATTAAAACAAATTGCCCATCACTATGGCACAACAAGAGTATTAATCGAAACAAGAAATACTGCGGATGCATACATTCCTGGTGATTTACATGATGAATTATTAGCCATCAATATTCCTGCACTAAATTCCTTTTGGACAGATTTTTACACATCAAGTCAAGAAGGATTACCATTGGATTTTAAGGTTGTATTAGAAATCGACCAATTGGAAGTTAGTCCAGAAAAAGAATCAGAGAGAATCTATGTAGAGTCAAAAGAAGTTAAAGATGGATTCACTTATGTCCTTGATCAGAATGGTAATGTAGCAAAAGACACTCTCGGTAATGACATTACAGAAGATAGATACGTAAACATTACAGTAGATATCGTTGAATTGCTAAGAGAAAAAGCAGCATACGTAAAGGGGTCATTGAAAGTGATTGATTTGAATGAAAAACAGTTGATCGACGAATTTCCAATAGCTGCAGAGTCCACCTTTAGAAGCTATGCTTCGAGATATTTTGGCGACGAGCGAGCGATAACAAGCAGGACTAGAAATCGAATGCGTAGTGAACCAGAACGTTTTCCAGCGGATGAAGAATTAATTTGGAAAGCAGCTGAAGACATCAAATCGGAAATGGTTAATTACATACAAGACATCAGATATTTTTAAAGCTTAGGTTCATATAATTATGGGTACAAGGAGGTTATCAGAAATGAGACCTCCTTTTTCTTTTAGAAATTCCTATTGTGTATGGAACTATTTAAAAAACACTATATTAAACTTGATTTAATATAAAATATGACATGAACATTAAAGCCAATTCACCAGCTGATTATATTTCCAAAATCCCAGTAGAAAGACAGCCAGCGATGAAAAAATTGCGTTCGACGATCCGTAAACATTTGCCTAAAGGATTCAAAGAACAAATGAGTTATGGTATGATTGGTTATGTCGTACCTCACTCGAAATATCCTGATGGTTATCATTGTGACCCCAAACTTCCATTGCCATTTATAAATATAGCTTCTCAAAAGAATTTTATCGCCTTATATCATTCAGGCATCTACGCACACAAGCCACTTTATGATTGGTTTGTTAAAGAATACCCAAACCACTGTAGTCGAAAATTAGACATGGGTAAAAGTTGTGTCCGTTTCAAGAAAGTAGAAGAAATACCGTATGATCTAATTGCGGAATTAATCACTAAAATGGACATGAAGCAGTGGATTGAAATTTATGAAGCGAATGTTAAAAATTAAGTGTCTTATTGACTTCTTACCTCACCACATTCTTACCAAACAAAATCAATTCTCAATTGTAGAACATTAAATATCTCAGTATAAAATAAAAGAAATATTAAAAAAGAAGATGGTTTAAGAAATTAAACCATCTTCTTTTATATTTAAGGAAATTAGATGTTAACAATTACATCTAAAGTTTACAAATAAACACGAGATTTAAGATAATGAGAAGACCTATTTGGTTTTCTTTTCAGTATCTGTTTTAGTTTGAATAGATTGAAAATTGCCAGAGCATCCTTCGATGTAAGCTCTGAATGTCGTATTGTTTCCAGCTAAAAAGCCATCAGTTAATAAAACTTCTTCGCCGGCGTGGTAAACAGCTGTAGCATTATTTGTGATTGGAACATTTGCCGCTATTAAACTTTCTGCTTCTGCGTTTGAGTCGGCGGTTGCTTGAGTGGCGATATTCAAATTATCTGGACAAGAGGCTTCCTTTACTTCAAATAAGTCACTACTGTCAAATACTAATTGGTAATTAGCAGATGCCGCTACAATGACAAATTGCTGTCCTGTACCGACTTCCTCAGGAATCGTATATGTGTACGATCCATTAGTTGCATCAAAAGCAATATTGAAAAGTGCATTTTCATTATAAAGCACTAAATAAATAGGCCCATCAATACCTGTTAAAGTCCACTCTATATCCACAATATTACCATGTTCGAACACATCACCTTGTGAAGGCTTTATGACAGTTATATTGCGAATCGTTTCTATCGCGAAGTTAAGGCCAAAATCAAAAATGTTAAGATCTTCATTACTTTCAATTCTGATGCGACAATCTGTACCATCTGCTTAGCCTGTGGGCAAAGCCCTGTAAAGATTAGTACTGTAGAAACAACTTAAAAAGGGAAAAAACTGAGACTAACAAAAGATGAAGAATATAAATCAAAAAAATGAAATTTAATATTAGCACATAAGCAATTAACTGTCTCATGCAAAAGCTACTAAACTTTTTGATACATTCACACAATTGAATTTTGATTTCAAGGTTAAATCAACAATGCGTAGAGTTAGTATCTTTATATGTATCTGTGTCTCTTGTGTATGTCATGCACAATCAGGATGGAGGGAAATCCCACTACACAAATTGACGAATAACATTACTTACATTAAAAGCATTGAAAACGATAAAGCAATAGAATTGTTAGCAGCTAATGGTGATAGGTATCTCTACAATGGAGACTCCTTTTTACCACTGCAAAAAGGCGAACCGCAATCAAGACAATATATAGATTCCATGGGTGTAGGCCCTATAAGTAAAGTCATTCCCTATGAGGACGGACAATTAATTGCTACGATAAATAATGGTTTGTGGTTAAGAGAAGGCCAAACAACCAGACAATTTCTAGCTGAAGGAATAGAGTTTCCATCTGGTGTTTTTGATGTAGAAAAAAAGGACGACGAACTTTTATTTTTAGATAATAAAAATTCTATTCTGAAGTGGAACTCTTCTAATTATGATGTCAGCAATATTGCTATGCCAGCCGGAGAATACATATCTGACATAAGCCTAGATGCTTGGGGCCAACTTTGGCTACTTGGCGAAGATGCACTTTTTGTCAAAGAACATTGGCCAAGTGATGAAGGACCTGTCATATCGATAGGAAAAAGTGAATACAAATTTTCTCCAATCGAAAAATCTACGAAACCAATAGAATTTAATAGTAAAGATTTGGTATTAAGTTTTGGAGCCAAATCAACTTATCTTAAAAACCAAGACCTCGAATACGCATACAGATTAAAACCTGATGGTGATTGGTTTTCACTAGATGGAAGTCAAGTTAATCTTACCAATCTAGCTCCAGGAAATTATGAATTTCAATTTAGAGCTAAGGCAGAAAAAAGTAACCTTAGCTATTCAGAAGTATTCCCTTTTTACATCAGGCAAAATTTTTGGAATACAATATGGCCGTGGTTATTTGGTGGACTAGGATTTCTGACTCTACTGTCACTATTTTCATTCAGACGACAGAAACAAGAATTGGATGTATTAAAAAATTCAGCAAATAAATATAGGCTTGAGAATCAACTACTGAAATCAAAACAGGAAACCAAGCAATTGCAAATGAATCCACATTTTCTCTTTAATAGCTTAAACACAATCCAAGGACTGATAGCTCAAAATCAAAACAAAAAAGCTCGTTCTGTTTTGGTAGACTATGCTTCTTTAATGCGTTCTTTACTAAATCAATCAAGAGAAGATAGAATTGAGATTGAAGAGGAAATCAAATTTTTGACCAATTATCTACAATTGGAAAAAACAGCTCGAAATGACTTATTTAATTATGTGATAACTGTAGATAAACACATAGATACAGAAACTGAAATACCTCCAATGATTCTTCAACCTATTGTTGAAAATGCAATCATTCATGGCATGAAAGGGATAGCACATCAGGGTGAAATAACAATCAACTTTAAAGAAAACAATACTGAAGTTATTGTCTCAATTGATGACAATGGTGTCGGACGAAAAGTGTCATCGAGCAAACATGAATCTCACGGTACCACTATATTGAAGGAACGTTTGCAAAGCTATTTGCCGTTAACTAAACAAGCAAACATTCAGTATATTGACAAGCAAGATACTAATGGAGCAAAAGGAACGAACGTCATTATACATTTACCAAAATTGAATTAATACAGATGAAAGCTATTATTATTGATGACATGAAAGATGCAAGAGCGGCGCTTCATCAAGACATTAAGGACTACTGTCCCGAGTTAGAAATTGTGGGTGAAGCGGAGAGTGTTCTTTCTGGGCTAAAACTTATAAAAAGTACAGAAACAGACATCGTATTTTTAGACATCGAATTAGGAGATGGGTTAGGTTTTGACATTCTGGATTTGTTAGATAAAAAATCATTTCAAGTTATTTTTACAACAGCTTCACAAGAATATGCCATTAAAGCATTTGAAGTTGCAGCAGTGGATTACTTGTTAAAACCAATTGATCCAAACAGATTAAAACTTGCTGTGGAAAAAGCTGGACAAGCGCATCCTCATATAAAGGAACAATTTGAGATCATTAAATCGGGGCTTTCAACGAATGACGATATTGGTAAAATCGTCTTACATACCCAGGAGAAAATAGTCAGCGTACCATATACGAGTATTTCACATTGTATGTCTGAAGGAAACTATACAACATTTTTCTTCACAGATGGTACTAAGTTACTCATCACGAAGACACTGAAAGAATTTGATAAAATTCTGAGTCAACATGGTTTCGTACGCACACACCAATCTTACTTAATTAACGAAACGCAAGTCAAAGAATTTGTAAAAACTGAAGGTGGCTATATTTTATTAAAAGACGAAAGTCGGATACCTGTTTCCGTGCGAAAACGAACAGAAGTCTTGACTATTTTAGGTATGAATTGACTTTAACTACGCTGCTTGTATTTTCCTAATCTTAGGTAATACTATCTATCTCGTTAATATGACATAATCATTTAAGACTTGTTCGAGGAAAGCAATAGAACTCATATCTACTTGTTTAAGGCCCAAATCATCTTTAAGCTTATTCACCAAATTCAAAGCAATTTGTCTGTTTATAGCATTTGGCTCTCGCTTAAGCCTATTGATGACATCTTTGACAAGTAGCATATCTTTATCTGAATACTGAGTTATTTTGGGGAATTTAACTACATGGTCATGATCAGAAATCCCTTCAATATCCTTCAAATTTATGGCCTGGTTACCCTTCAAATTAATGACAGTCGTATGACCAATAATGTCACCGATACGTTGGCTTTTAAGGGTGCTAAGTATAAACAATACACCTATCATTCCGAGTGAAAAGGTAACATCAACCATCCGAAAAATCCATCTCAAAAACAGATCTGACACTTCTGGCTTCTTGCCACGCAAACTCACTACCTTTATTTTCAACAGTTTTTTTCCGATTGATTGACCATCATTGAATACTTCAAATAAAAAGTGATACAGAAGGAATACTGGAGCAATCAGCACATAGAACAATATAGTCTCAGAATGGATGACAGAACCAATCACCATCGCATACATACCCACAATCAATGTATCCACTAAAGTCGCAAGAAACCTTTCAAAGACAGAGGCTACTGCATAGACAATTGAGATATTATGGCTTGTTACAATTTCAATTCTCTTCAAAGTTTGTATCTTTTTTCTATATTGTTATTGTTATACAAAGATCAATTTAATTTTGACCGAAACTGAATTCATTAGCCAAAATAAGGAAAAATGGATTGAGCTAGAGCAACTTTTGATATCCGAACAAAGAGATGCCAACAAGCTCAATGATTTATTCACAAAAGTAAGTAGCGATTTGGCTTATGCAAGCACTTATTTTCCTAATAGATCAGTAAGGCTTTACTTAAACAACCTGACCAAAGAGGTCTTCAATATTCTTCCAAACAAAACAACAAAAAACAGCAAAGACACACTGCTTGACTTCTTTCGTATCATACTGCCCGGTGAGGTATACAGATCCAGACATGCTTTTTACTTATCCTTTCTTGTCTTTGCAACATCTTTAATGATTGGTGTTTTTTCATCAAAACAAAATCCTGAGTTTGCAGCTGTCATACTAGGAAAGGACTATATAACGATGACTAATGAAAATATTGATAAAAATGACCCAATGGCTGTCTACAAACAAGAACGTGAAGTGGACATGTTTTTTGGCATTACGATTAATAATATTAGAGTTGCCTTTCTCGCATTTGTACTAGGCATTATCGGCAGTTTTGGGACTATATTCATTCTAATACAAAATGGAATTATGGTCGGCGCTTTTCAATATTATTTCTATACAAAGGGTCTTTTCTTAACATCGTTTTTAACCATTTGGATTCATGGTACTATTGAAATATCAGCGATAATAATTGCAGGAGCAGCAGGCATCTTACTAGGAAATGGAGTCTTGTTTCCTTCTTCGTATTCTAGAATTCATTCGCTAAGTATTTCTGCAAGGCGATCACTCAGAATACTGCTAGGAACAATTCCCCTATTTGTACTAGCAGGCTTTCTAGAATCTTTTGTGACGAGATATACAGAACTGCCTACCTTAGTAAAAGTGATGATCATTTTATTATCTGCTTTACTAATTGTGTATCTCTTTGTGTATAGACCAATTATGGTTTCTAAAACAAAAACATATTTAGAAGCAATTCGTGTAACTCCATATGTGGTTGAGAAAAGAAACATAAATATAAATTCAAGACAGTCTGTTTTTGACATCTTCATTGCCAGTCTAAACAATTACAGAACCTATATCACTTCTAATTGGGAAACTCTATTTTCATTAATACTTATTTCGTGTGGATTTATATTTTTATTTAGTCAAATAGCACCAATAGAAGAATACCTCCAAAATGACGAGCAAATAAATTTCTTCAACATAGACAGTGGCAGGATAATTATGCCGTTCTTTCTATTTCTTTTAATAAGCTATTACATCTCAAGTCTTACTACACATTATGACAAAAGAGATTCAAGCATAAAGACTGTGCTTAGCTTTTATAAAATTAATTTTCTAAAGTTTATCAGTTGGTCGTTATTTGTTCCCATACTTTGTTTTGTATTCATTCCTGGAGGTCTTAGCGTATTTGCAGCTGTCGTTTCAGTATTATGTATAACTATACCATCATTTGCTTCCAACGACAATAGCAAATCAGTATTCACACCATATCCCATAAACAATATAAAATTGGTATTCAGTAATATATTTTACTTCACTCCATATTATTTAATGTTAGGTGGGCTCTATATAATATTTATACTGTTGCTGAATTCGCCATTATCAAGTCTATTAAGCCAATTTTTATCATGGCACCAAATAGGTACCAATATTGTGTATTCAACAATAATCATTGACCATTGCTTTAAATTAGTATTGCTATTAGTCTTGTCGCCGTTATTATTTTACATATTTCTCAATGCTTATAATTCTGTCTTAGCTACAAAAACTGGTTATGCGATTAAAAGTAGAATTGAACAATTTGGATTACATGTATAAATACTTAGTTATCCTATCTTTCATTTTTTATTATCCCACGAATAATTTGTATGCCCAGTTTAAAGTCCTAGATCAAAATAAATATGAAGAAATTATTGAGAATCTAGATTATACGAAAACTCAAAAAAAACTAAGAATAAAAGAGTTCGACCTGAACGAACCAGAAGAAAAAAAGGAATCAGCGATTACAGAAGTATTCGCAATGATTTTCAGGTTACTTGCTCTGATATGTATTATTGGCTTAATTGGATTTATACTATTCCAGCTTTTCAAATTGATAGAAACTACTGATAAAACACTCGAATTAAAAGAGTCTCTTTCTGTAGAGGAAATTCAGGAAATAGACAGCGAAGATCTATTACAAAAAGCATTAGACGAAGGAGACTACAGAACTGCCATCAGAATGAAATTTATTATCATCCTCCAAGAATTTAATAAGAATGATTTAATTCAGTGGAAAGAAGAGAAAACGAATCGAGACTATTTAAATGAATTGCGGCAAACAAATAAATATGCATTCTTTCGAGAAGCAAGTTCCATATATAATCTGATATGGTATGGCAACCACAACATAACGAAAGAAGATTATGCATTACTTGCACCAAAACTTGAATTAAATCAACGTTGATTGTGAATAAGAATAGTAAAATATTAGTATTCTCTTTAATTGCTTTGGTCATAGTTATGCTGGCTTTTATCCTTGAATGGCGAGACGTACCCGTCATTAAAAATTGGGAAGAAAAATATCGCTACGATCTAGACGATCCATTCGACACATCTGCTTTTAGAGAAGCACTAGAATACTCTTATGGAACTGAAAACATTGTACAATATAACAGTATTGATTCTATACATGATTACAATAACAGTCTGTATATAAATATCGGTTATAGCATTTTTTTGAATGAAAGTAAATCTGCAGAACTGGTAGATTTTATTAAAAATGGAAATGTAGCATTATTCATTACCGACTATGTAAGCGCCTCTGACTCACTTCTAAGTGACGATTACTTTTATATGGAAGATGTATCTGATTCTTTGGACCAAGTACAATTTGTAGATACAGATAGTCTAAAGTGTGAATTCAAATATTACAGTCGAAATCTTAACAAAGCTGTTTTTACCTATACTAGTGCATTCACAGAAGACATAATGGAAGACAGTAATTATGTTAGTCTCGCTACGGTAGATTCGCTAATTGTTTTTCAAAAAAGAAAATTTGGCAATGGATCAGTTTACAGATACACGACGCCATATCATTTTAGCAATCTGGTCAGTTTACAAGATGATTTCCGGAGATTTTACAATCATATTTTTGGAAGATTTGATGTAGAAACTGTAATTATAGACAGACCAAGACTAGCAGACAGAATCGAGAGCAGGGCAAACAACAGTCCCATAAAGTACATACTTGCCCAACCATCACTAAAATGGGCTTACTATCTCACTATCCTATTAGCTCTTTTATATATTGTATTTAAAGGTAAGAGAAGACAAAAAATTATTCCTTTGCAAAATAAAAATGAAAATACATCTCTCGAATATGTAGATACATTAAGTCAATTGTTTTTAGCACAAAGACAAAATGTTAAATTGATAGATCATATGGAAGACCAATTCTATCACAAAGTGCAGAAAAGATATTTTATTGATAAAAACAATCCATACTTTATTGATGTCCTTAATAAAAAATCTAAAGTTGAAAAAAAAGAAATTGAAAAAATAACCAATACATTTACTCAAGCTTCGAATGGATATTCATTCACAGATGACCAATTGCATCGCTTGTTTAATAATTTAAATCAATTATACACAAAATGGAAATAGATGGATGAATTAAATATACCAGATGAGTCAAATCTTGAGAATGCTAATAATGAAAACACCAATATCGAAAAGCAATTTCACAATCGCATCGATGTAACACCGGCTCAAAACAAAATAAATGAAGTGCTGCAAGAATGTCAGAAAGCCATCCTTGGACAAAATGAATTGCTAGAACTAATGATTGTGTGTATTATTAGTGATGGTCATATCTTGCTAGAAGGCGTTCCGGGCATTGCAAAAACATTGTCTGCTAGAACGATGGCAAAGGCCATAAAAGCAGATTTCGCCAGAATTCAATTTACGCCAGATTTATTACCCTCAGATATCATTGGAACATCTATATATGACATGAAATTGTCAGAGTTTGAATTTAAACAGGGTCCTATATTTTCAAACGTAATCTTGATCGATGAAATAAATCGTGCTCCAGCCAAAACACAAGCTGCATTATTCGAAGTCATGGAAGAAAAACAAATTTCTTTCGATGGTAAAGAATATCAAATGGAACATCCCTTTATTGTGATTGCTACCCAAAACCCCATTGAGCAAGAAGGCACCTACAGGCTTCCAGAAGCACAATTGGATCGCTTTTTAATGAAATTAAATCTGACTTACCCTTCAAGAGATACAGAGCTCAATATTTTAAAGCAATACAAAAATCAACTTGGAAAAATAACCCTAGAAAATATCCGTAGCTTGATGAGCTCGGATGACATTAAAAATATTCAGAAAATATTAGCTGAAATTTATATGGAAGATCAACTGCTGGGCTACATTGCCGACATCACTCAAGAAACTCGAAATCACAGCAAATTATACCTTGGTGCATCACCAAGAGCATCATTAGCTATGATGAAAGCAAGTAAGGTGGTAGCAGTCATGCAAGGCCGAGACTTTGTTTTACCTGATGATATCCAATATGTTTGCCCACATGTTTTAAATCACAGATTAATTCTATCTCCAGACGCAGAAATGGAAGGGACAACTACATTTAATGTTATTGAAGATATCTTAAGTTCTCTGGAAGTACCGAGATAGTGCAATGACAAAAAACCTATATTTTAAAAATAGACTCTTCATTTTATTAGCTGGAATAATCGTCGTATTCATTCTGGGTTATTCACTTCCATTTTTACTGATAGTAGGCAAAATTTGTTTAATTGCCTTTATACTCTTAATTGCTTACGATTATTACAAAATAAAAAAAGCAGCTTCAGATATTATTATATCGAGATCAGTTGCACCTAAACTGAGTTTAAGTGATGAAACGGTAATTAAATATCTAGCTTCAAATACAAGCAAGCAATCCGTTTTGTGCAATATACTTGATGACTTACCAGAACAATTACAAATAAGAGACTTCAATCAGTATATTGTACTTTCTCCTGAAGAAGATAAAAAGCTATACTTAAACATTAGGCCAATTAAAAGAGGTGAATATCATTTTGGAAATATTAATGTCTATATATCCACGCCAAATCTATCTCTATTGGAATACAGATGCATTGTTTCAAAAGAACAAACAGTCAAAGTGATTCCATCTGTTGTTCAAATGAAAAAATATGAATTGCAAGTGCATTCTAAAACAGCAACTTTAGCTGGAATCAGAAAGATTAGAAAAATAGGAGAAAACGATGAATTTGAACACATTAGGGCTTATGCTCAAGGGGATAATATAAAGGCCATTAATTGGAAAGCAACATCCAGGAGACAACAATTAATGATCAACCAATATCAGGATTCAAGATCTCAGCCGGTGTTCTCTGTGATTGACAAAGGCAGATCAATGAAAATGCCTTTCAATGATTTAACATTGCTCGATTATGCCATAAATAGTGTGCTCGCAACTTCAAATATTATCCTTAAAAATTACGATAAGGCTGGTCTCATTACGTTCTCAAATAAATTAGACAGCTTTCTCGCTGCTTCTTCAAAGACTGGGCAATTAGAGATGATTTCAGATTCTCTTTATCATCAAGAAACAGATTTCAAAGAACCTAGTTACGAATCACTATTTTATGCTTTTAGAAAATTTGTTAAGAGAAGAAGTATCGTATTACTGTATACAAATTTTGAAAATCGCATTGACTTAAATCGTCAAATTAAATTTTTGAAATCTATCAGCAAACACCATGTCTTGGTCGTGATCTGCTTTATTAATTCAGAACTTGATGAATTTACAGACAAAACGCCAACGACAACTTCTGAGATATACAAACATACTATGGCTGGAAAATTATTAATGGAAAAAGAACAGATTATGAAAATGCTAAAACTTCAAAACATCAATACGATTTTGACAAGGCCTGAAGATTTATCAATAGATGTCATCAATAAATACTTGGAAATTAAATCGAAAAGAATCAATTGATTTATAAACATTAAGGACAGTAAGAATAAGGAAATATTAAGGACAGTAAGAATAAGG
>CAYVFU010000003.1:81208-103658 GCA_964450495.1 uncultured Saprospiraceae bacterium
ATTAAGGACAGTAAGAATAAGGAAATATTAAGGACAGTAAGAATAAGGGAACATTAAGGACAGTAAAAATAGGGGAACATTAAGGACAGTAAGTGAGTTGCTATATGGGCCAGTCTCTGCTCATATAAAATTAAACAATCTTCTACTTTATTTTCTGTCAAAAATTACTACACCTTCTTTAATTGTCTGCAGCACTTTAATGTCTTTTATTTCATCAGGATCAACAGCTAATGGGTTTTTATCCAAAATGACAAAATCAGCTAATTTACCAACTTTGATGGAGCCTTTGCTGTCTTCTTGTTGATGTTGATAAGCAGAATTAATGGTGATCGTCTTTAATGCTTCTAATGGTGTAAGTCTTTCATCAGGACCCAATACTACCCCACTGCGTGTGGTTCGATTCACGGCTGACCATACTGTCATTAATTGATCCAGTGGAGTGACCATGTAATCTGTATGATTCGTGGCAACTATGCCCATCTCTAAAGTGGTCTTTAATGGACTAAGGAAAGATGCTCGATCTTCACCTAAATTCTGCACATGCACATCTCCCCAAAAAAAAGCGTGGTTAGAAAAATATGCAGGAATCATCTTGTATTTTTTATACACTTCAAGTTGATCAGGACGTACAAATTGTGAATGAATAATGACATTTCTTAAATCATCTGACAAAGACGGGATAGAATCTTTTATTGCTTGGTGAGTTTGCAAAAACAAATCTATTGCGCCATCTCCATTGGCATGTGTAAATAGTTGTATACCTGCATTGTAACATTTGGCCATCAATCCTTTTAATTGTTCCTCATCCAAATTGGCAAAACCTTTGCAATCGTGTACGCAACCTGGAACTTTGGTCAAATAAGGATCGGTAAAAAAAGCTGTCTTGCCTTGAGGAGAACCATCCGATACAATTTTTAATCCAGCCAACCTTAATCCATTCTGACTTTTGCCAAAATCTTCAAGTGCATTCGTGAAATAATCTCTGACATCCAAAAAACTGGCTAATAATTCTATATCCAGCTTTAATTTTCCAGCTGCTGCAGCCTGCTTAAAAAATTGATAGGTTTGATAATTTGTGAGGCCATCTTGAGCGGTCGTTATTCCATGTGATGCATAAACATCTTGCACTTCATCGAATAATTCTAATGTCTCTTCAGCAGTAGGTTTTGGCAAATTATTGTACACCAAATATACAGCTGTCTCTTGCAACAAACCACTTGGTTCATTGGAATCTAACAGTCTTATAATCATTCCCCCAGCTGGGTCTTCTGTATTCTCATCGATCTCCAATAAGTCTAATGTATGGCTATTTACGACCGCCATATGCCCAGAGATATGTGCGATAAAAACTGGATTGTTGGGAAATGCCTCATCCAAATCTAATTTTGTAGGATGTCGCTGCTCTTCCAATAAATCGGGATCATATCCCCACCCAATTATCCATTCGCCATCTTGAATACCATACTTGTCTTTTTGGGCTTTTAATTTATCAACTATATCGCTAATGTCATTTACAGTATTGACGGGAGGTGAAGACACATTCGCCTGCCTCACCAGTGACATTGCCAAAGCCATATGGCTGTGTGCGTCTACAAAACCTGGCAACATCGTTTTTCCTTTCAAGTCAATTACCTGAGTGGAGTCGCCCTTGTATAGTTGTACCAATGATTGTTGACTGACAGCTATAATTTTACCGTCTTTAGCAGCAACTGAAGAAGCAATAGGTAAGTCATCTTCTATAGTAACAATTGTGCCATTGTGGTAAATCACATCTGCTGATTGGGCCACTAAGTTGAAATGACAAAAACAGTTGACAAGACTATAAAGAACGAGTATCAAAAAGGTATTTCTCATATAAGCTATGAAGCTAATAATTTAGACAACACTTCTTAAATCTTATAAGAGAAATCATTTACCCCAGATATTCAAAATCTAGAATGCTGTAACTCTCAGTCCTCTTAGACGATGTCCCTTTCAATAAGATGCCCAGAGATTTCGTCACCTGAAGCAAGCTCATGAGGATTAGGGCCCCATTTATTGGTGCCTGGTTCGCTGTCAAGACACATCAATACAAGAAGTACGATCGAACCAAATGGAACAAACGCAATAAGATACCACAAGCCTGATTTTCCAGAATCATGTAATCTTCTGACACTAACAGCAATAGATGGAATGATAAGAATCAACGCTAAAAGAAACCAAATACCCATACAGATCATTGCAACCATTCCAATTGAAGGTTCTTCTCCAACCTCAGCAGCAGCTAAACTACCCAAGCTACCAAAAATTGGGATTAACAAAATGATACTCAGTATAATATAGACTAATAAGAAATACCAATATTCGCTTCTTGATGATCTCGTTCGAAAGTCAGCATATTTGTGAAATACAGCTGTTTTAAAATGTTCTATCATTATTGAAAGTTAGTAAGTGAAAAAATTAGTCATTCGTAAAATAGCAAAATTCCTATTCAGTTGTTAATATTCGTTTAATATCCTAAAAGCAGTGAATTATTTTAGGAAGTTAGTAAGTTTATGTAGTGTTCACTATGAATGTAATAATTTTAGTTCTTCAACTTATTTTTGGGTCATTTTCTGCTGATAACGTACAATTATCAGCGGATCCGCCTGTATCGGTACTTAATGAATATGTTGATCTAACAAATGAGTCCATTCATGGTCTTTTGATTATACATAGACTTTTAGAAAATTATAATCAAAAACTCAATAAGCAAATTACAGGTGGCACGCCGATCAACTTATACAACAATGCCGATTTACCAACCGATATATTCAAAGATCCTGAAGGCTGGTTCTTCTTAAAGAATCCTTACAAAATTGTGGAAGGCCTAGAGCAGCACGCAAAAACCAATCCTAAGGATAGAAGTAATTTATTATTACCATCAGCAAGACGGATGCTGAAAATTTGTAATGCCATAAATACAAGCCGCTTTGCGATAGAGCAGTATTTGCAAAAAAATGACATGCAAGACAGTGTACACCAGAAAGTTATCTTTGAGAAGTTGGAATCCTGTGTTGATATGTATAAAGATTTTTACAATACATCAAGCAAATTAGAATCCGATGTGCTGGCTATGTATACTCCTTCTGATTACAAAAAAAGAAGTTATTTCTATCAGATTTTTCAAGCACATACCTTGGTAAAAGATATTCTAAGAACGCTTCGAACTAAAAGTGAAACGAACATCGATTCTGGTCTCTCTGCACTAAAAGTACTTATCGCTAAGATCGAATCAGCTAATGATGAGTCAGGACCTCTGCAAGGAAGCCTAGGAACCATCCATTCGAATGTTATAATTAAAATTATTGAGGCACATGACAATGCTTACCTGTTCGCTAATACAGCTGTTGTGCCTATCGAATACCAGCTTTATGATAAATACTACTATTATCATAATTCTCAAATCATTAATAAGATGAATCGCTATGGTAATGGCTATGCAAGAGAGGTGAATCTTTTGATGGATCAATTAAAGGTGGATGAATTAAAACTTTTTGAAGAACCTCATTTTTTTCAAGTTGCCTATCCAAAAGAAGAAAAACCGGAAGCAGATGTCATAACTAGCGAGGAAAATGTCGTCGAAAATCTACCAGAACAGCTCTTGAATAGATCAGTTACCAGCAGCGAGCATTTGATCCATGTAGACAGCATGACATTTACCATCAACTTGTACGATTATAAACTCACAGATGGAGATATTGTGTCAATAAACTTCAATGGAGACTGGATTCTTAAGGAATATTCTCTCGAAGAAAAGCCTGTAAAATTACGTATCAAACTCAATGCAAATGGAAAAAACTTTTTGCTTTTACACGCAGAAAGTATTGGACGGCGTCCACCAAATACAATGGGTCTTTCTTACTATTTTAAAGGTGAGAAAAAAGAAATGATCTTAAAATCAGATTTAAAGGCCAGCGAAATGATCGAAATTGAGTATGTAGACCCGAATAGATCGTAATTAATTTTTATAAATATTCTAAGTAAGGCTAGATTCCAATAAATATTGTGAACTTTACAAACTGACCATTCTTTTTTGGAATGGTTTTTTCTTCTGTAATGTTATTCATCTGTGATTTTTATTAAAACCATAATACAAGGAAGACTCGAATTCGGAAATGAAAAGAGTTATCAGAAGGTATTCAAAATGTTTGAGTATCGCACTGAAACGTATTATAAATCAGATATCATGCTCAATCAAGAGGATGTATTTGACTCAAAAGTCTTATCTCTTGAAGTACCGCGCTATGTCGGTCAGCATTTAGATAAAACATATAGAAATACGGTAAGTCTCCTGCAATACTGCGCACAATTTGCCATTGCTGGAGAAATCAGAGCTTGGCAAACAGATCGTGGCACTGTACTCAGCTATGCCTACATCGAACCTCAAAGCGATAAAGCTGCTGTTGTAGATTTTAGAAAAGGCAAAGAATTAGCAGATGAGAACGGAAGAGAACAAGAAGCACTCGAAGCTTTATCCAATGCAATCGACAAATACAATCGTCATGCCTATGCTTACAAAAAGCGTGGTGAGGTCAATTTTATTTTAAAAAAATACCACGATTCGCTTCGGGACTTCAACAAGTGCCTAGCAATCGATGATACCATACCAGATGCATACTTAGGAAGAGCAAATATCGCAATACACAATAAAGATTATCAGGAAGCCATCGAAAACTTAGAGCTTACGTTAAAGAAGTCTATAGCCCTGCAATCCATTTATTGGAAAGCGAGACGGATGAAAGCTGAATGTCATTTAGAGCTGGATCAACCTGAATTAGCGGCATTCGATCTGAAGTTATATGCAAATAAGAAATTCGCTCCTGACAATCCGAATGGAAAATACACGAAACAAGTCAAACTGCAATACCTTGAAGTCCTTGCTGATACAGAACAATGGCAAGATCTATTTGATTTCATTGCAACCTTAGATTTGGAAGGTGAATTTGCAGATCAAGAGCCAGATATCATCTACTTCCGCGCTTTAGCGAGACATAAATTAGGCAAAAAAGGACACCTAAAAGACCTAAAAGCTGCCATAAAACTTGGAAGCGAGAGAGCTGAAGCCTATCTTAAGTTTATAAAGTCTTAATTCAGTAGATTTATACACGAAAATCCCCTTTGTGTAGGTTAATCATTCATTAGTATCACGCTTATGACAAGGTATTTCATCCTACTCGGCTTTATTGGTTTGTTTAATATTACAACCATATCCAGCCAATCTTATATCTATCCAAAAGACTTGAATAAAAAGTGTCTTAAAAAATTTGAAGATGGACAAAAATTACAAAGAGCCGGTAATTACGAGAAAGCCAATAAGGCTTATAATCAAGTATTAAAAAAGAACCCAACATTGTTGGCAGCGCAAATACAAAAAGCGAGACTTCAATATGATCTCGGAAATAAAGAAGCTGCTAGAGACATATTTGCTAAAACAGCTGGTGTTTATCCAGAATACAACCTAAAAGCCAGCAAAGCATATGCTTCCTTATTATTAGAATTAGAAGACCATGAAGAAGCAGAAAGAATCTTAAGCTATTTGAATGGAAAAGAACCTGGCAATCAACAAATCGAACAACTATACACACAAACAGCCAGAATCAATAAAGCTAAACAAAACGCAGTCAAAATTGATGTACAACCACTTTCTGATCTTGTCAACACAAATGGCTATGAATATGAAGTTTCTCTACCACTTGACGAATCCAAAATGATATTTACTCGAAATTTTGATGGTCAAGAAGACTTTTATGTCGCAACTATTGAAGAAGGTGAAATTGTAAAAGTAGAACCATTAGAAGCACTTAATACGCCTTTTGATGAAGGTGCTCATACCATCTCATCTGATGGCAAGACGCTAATTTTCACCTTATGCGAGGATAGAGTGACTTTGGGCGGATGTGATTTATACAGTTCTACCTATGCAGATAATACTTGGACTAGACCCAAAAATTTAGGTCCTCAATTCAATAGTGAATTTAATGATCTTCAGCCTTCCCTTTCTGGAGATGGCAATACATTATATTTTTCAAGCAATCGCAAAGGAGGCAAAGGACAGTATGACATTTGGTTTTCCACCTTGAATCCGAGTGGTATATGGCAGAAACCACTCAATATGGGAGAACTCATCAACAGCAATGCCAATGAAGAAACTCCTTTTATCCATAAAGATGGCTTGAGTCTTTACTTTGCTTCTGATAGTAATGATGGCCTTGGCAAATTTGATATTTACAAAGCCAGTCGTGATGCATGGGGAACAAAGTGGTTAACTGTTGACCACCTCCCCTATCCTATAAATACAATTAACGATGATAGTGGATTGAAAGTAGGCAGAGATGGTGTAACTGCGTATTTTGCTACAGACAGATTAGATGGTAAAAATTTAGACATCTATTCATTTGAGCTACCGCAGGAATATCGTGCAACAAAAGCAAATTCAATCACTATTCATGTGACTGATAAGGAAACAAACAAACCGTTGCAAGCGAAGCTCGTATTGTCCTCTCAACAAGATACAACTAGTCAACATACAACTATAGCAGGTGTTGACGGAGTTGCGGTGATCCCTTACTTTTCAGGGCAGTCATTTTTTGCACACGTGACACATCAGGGTTATATTTTCCATTCTGAATCTATCGATATTGAAGATGGCGACTTGACATATGACATACAACTGCAACCAATAGAAAGTGAAGTCTTGAAGAAAGATGAGCCAATCGTACTGAAGAATATTTTTTTCGAGACAGGTTCGGCGACATTAGAAGACCGATCACAAATAGAGATTCAATATCTGTACAAGCTTTTGTCAGATAAACCAGTGATGAAAATTCGAATTGTCGGACATACTGATAATGTAGGGAACGATCTAGATAATGATTCTCTTTCCAGAGAAAGAGCTAAAGCCGTCTATGATGAACTGGTTTTGAGAGGCATATCTTCTGCGAGATTGCAATATGAGGGTAAGGGAGAAAGAGTGCCTATTGCGACAAATGATACTGCCGAAGGACGAGAACAAAACAGACGGACCGAATTTTACATTTTATAGTCGCCACTTAAAGAAAAATAAACAGTTAAAGGATGTACTTTTGCAGTCCTAAGTCAAAACGCATATGGCAAGAAGAAAGCCAAAAAGAGTAGAGAACATTTCCATCATAGATTTTGCCCATAAAGGAAAAACTATTGGTAAAGGTGAAGATGGATTTGTGTATTTAATTGAAGGACCGGTTCCAGGTGATGTGGTCAATGCCATTTACTACAAGAAAAAGAAAGGTCTAAGGGTTGCTAAAGCAATAGAATATCCTATCCTTTCGGAAAAACGAACAGAACCAAAATGTGAACACTTTGGTGTCTGTGGTGGCTGTAAATGGCAGCATACAAAATATGAATCACAACTATACTATAAAGAAAAAGCAGTGCGTGACGCCATTGAACGCATCGCACATGATGATGGAGCAAAGGTGTTGCCTATTCTAAAATGTGAAAAAATCTTTTACTATAGAAATAAAATAGAATATTCATTTTGCAATTCAAGATGGATTTCTGAAGAAGAAGCAGAATCAGGTGCTGAAATCACAGACAGAAATGCAGCTGGATTTCACCGTCCAGGCGTATTCAATAAAGTAGTAAATCTCAACAATTGCCATCTGCAAGAATCCTTGGGTAATGAGATTAGATTGTTTTTACGAGACTATGCATTGTCAAAGGACTATACATTTTTTGACTATTCCGAACATGTTGGATTGTTGAGAAACCTAACACTGAGAAATTCATCAATCGGCGAATGGATGGTTACCGTTGTCTTTAGAGATGATGACGATCAAGCCATTGAAGATGTTATGAGCCAGGTCAAGGATAAATTTCCTCAGATCACCAGTCTCTTTTATGTGATTAATCAAAAAATGAATGATACACTGTACGACCAAGAGTACATTTTATATCACGGCAAATCCAAAATGGAAGAACGTCTTGGCAAAGTGCGATACGAAATAGGACCAAAGTCTTTTTTTCAGACAAACAGCGCTCAAGCCAAAAACCTATTTGATATTGCTGTAGAATATGCAGACTTAAAACCGACAGATGTGGTGTATGACTTATATACTGGATTAGGAAGCATCGCCTTATATGTCGCAGATAAATGCAAGGAAGTATACGGCATTGAAGAAATACCACAAGCCATAGAAGACGCAAAAGAAAATCAACTATTAAATGGCATCACAAATGCGAGATTTTTTGCAGGTGATTGTAAAGAGATTCTCACAATGGAATTTATGCAAACCTATGGCAAACCAGATGTCGTGATCACAGATCCGCCAAGAGCTGGAATGCATCAGACTGTAGTGGACACACTATTGCTAATAGCTTCACCTAAAATCGTATACATTAGTTGCAATCCTGCCACACAAGCAAGAGATTTGTTATTATTAGCTAAAAAATATGAACTTGTTCAAGTAACACCTGTTGACATGTTTCCTCATACTCAACACACAGAAAGTGTCGCTTTATTGAAACTTAAAGAAGGATTGTGAAAGATTTAGAATCAAAAAAGAAATATAAAATACTCCATAAAGAATTGAAGCATTATAAAACGATGATGATTCAGGCTAGTGAAACCATTAAAGATCAAAATGTTTCTGAATATCCAATAATGATAGCCCATCAGCATGAAATGAGTGTAGGCATTGTAATCGCAGATAAGACTAAGGTTAAAGGCAATTGGTCTATCAATGCCAGTACTTTGGAAGAGTTTATTTCTAAGCAATTGATCGAACCCAAAAAAGTAGATTCATTTAAAACCATATATAAAAGTCGGCAGAAATTTATCTGTATGTTCGTTCTCAGTGAACTAGGTGCAGAGTTTATATTTCTTCCAAAAGATGATGAAGTAGATATTTTATCTGAAACTTCAAAGAAATAATCATCGCATAAAGAATAGAAGTTGGCCAAAGAAAATCAGGTATTTACAGATGAGCAGCAAAAGGTACTAGACTCTGTGAGTGTGTCTCGCATTCTAATCCCTGTACTTATTGGTTTGCTTGTGGTTGTTTATCTTATTTACATTCAATTGGATTTTGATGAGCTCAAAAGTGTGTCTTGGAATGCACATGTGTTGCTTTGGATTTTATTGGCAATTTCCATGTATGTAATTAGACATATCTTCTATGCGTGGAGATTGAGAATTTTATCCGACAATCAATTTTCATGGTGGAAATCAATAGAACTTATCTTTATCTGGGAATTCTCTTCAGCAGTGTCTCCGACAACAATTGGCGGGTCAGCTGTAGCCTTATTCTTTTTGGCACAAGAAAAAATATCATCTGCAAAATCTGCAACCATCGTATTGTATACCATTGTATTGGATACACTCTTCTCAATTATCTCCTTGCTTTTGATCTTCTTTTGGTTTGGACCAAATATGATTCGTCCCAAAATGACCAGTATTTCTGAAATGGACGGCTTTGGTTATACTTTCTTTATGTTCCTATTATTCATGACTACTTATGCAATTGTCATTTTTTATGGACTATTTATCAATCCACGGCCAATCAAATTTTTCTTGTATTGGCTTTCCAAAAGAAAGATTCTTAAGCGATTCAAAACGGGGTTGAGAGAAACAGCTGAGGACATCGTTTTAAGTTCGAAAGATTTAGCGAAGCGCTCTTTTGGTTATCATGCATCTGCATTCATATCTACAAGTGGTGCTTGGATCACCAGATTTTTAGCAATTAATTTTATTATCGTTGCCCTAGTAACATCAAGAGATTTTGGTTTTTCAGATCATGTGTTGATGTTAGGCAGAGGGCAAGTGATGCACATCATCACAGCATTTAGCCCTACTCCCGGAGGTGCAGGAATTGCAGAGATTATTTTCGGTGGCTTTTTTAGTGATTACATATCAAAAGGACTGAGTCTTCTTGCTGCCCTTTTTTGGCGGATCATTACCTATTATCCCTATTTGATCGCTGGCGTCATTATTATTCCTAATTGGATTCGCAATGTGCTGAATAAGAGAAGGAAGAAAGTTAAAGCTTAATTCTTAGTGATTAGTGCTTAATGCTTAATTAAGAGGAATAAACCTAATTTTACGCCTTCTTGTAAGCTACTTTCTCAATTTGGCAACTTCAATGGATATAAATTCTGGTAAGTAGCTTGGTGTACATCCTTTAGGAACAATTTCATCTTTGTACAAACCTGTTTTTTCTCCAATCGCAATACATCTTTGTCGGTATTTTTCTTGCCATTTACCTATTTGTCCAGCGGTAAAATTCATAGCCCATTGGACTTCAGGTTGTTCTTTGATCATATTAGCTTCTATGGCGCCTAGCAAATAATCTGTATTAGTCTGGTCGACTTTACCCATCCAACGCAACCGTGCCTGATGATACCAAAATAGCCTTCGTTGTAACGCTGATGAACTCTTTTCCCATGACTCCAGGAGGGCAACAGTCTTTTTATTTTTTGATAATTGATTAGCCATTAGCCAATCGATTAATTGGTTTCGATCATCAAAGTCATGGCTTTGTATATCTGCATCTAATTCATTTATGACCTCTTGGTTAAGGACATTTTTATCCATAATGAGAATTGCTAGAAGGCGAGGTAACAGTTTTTTTGTCGACCACAGTTCCATTGCCAATTTGTGGTCTTTCTTAATCTCCTTTGCAATTTTGCGTAGGTCGCCCAGTTTTGTGTCTGAATTTATTTGAGCTAGGATATTATTGGTTTTGGTCGAGAGTTTCATTTTACAACAGCTATTTAAATTTAAAATTAATAAAATGTTAGCTGCTGAAGAATGGTATGTAGATAGCAAATAGTTGACTGTAGGATAGAAACATTAAGACGTTAAGGAAAATTAAAGGGCGCGATTGAAGGCGACTCGCCTCAGCATTAGATTTTGGAATAATTTGAAGAGAAATAGCTAGAAATTGTACAAACAATCCTATTCCACACCAGTAAGAATCTCATTATACCTTTTAGAATCCTTAAGCAATGCTATTGCTGCATCGACCTCACTATCGTTTCTTAAACGCTGTTGAGTTTTACCTGTTTCGAAATGATATCTGGCGACGATGCTTTGTTCGATTTTTCTAGAAATAACATCTTCGAATTCTTGAAGGTCATCTTTCTTTTCCAACTCAATTTTTTGTTTGATCGCATCAATATCTGATTGGAGTGCAAGTGCTTCCTCAGAGGCATCTTCTTCAAATTCAATAAGTTCTTTTTCTGCTTCCGTTTGAAAAGAGAAGTCATTCTCCTTCAGGAAAGCAACAAAATCATTGTACTCTGTATACTGAAAATCTTCAGGAGCACCAATGCTGTCATGTGTGTTGACATATTGATTAATGTATGTAAATATCCAGTCTTCTTTTTCTAAAGAGTTTAAAATAGGAGGCGTATCATCTCCATCTAGTTTGATATCAGGAGTAACACCACCACCATCTAATACTGGTCTTCCATTTCTCGTTTTGAAGACTGCTCTGTCTTCATCGGGAATATCTTTTGGATCCCCATCTGCACCATAATCAATGCTTTGGATGCAACGTCCACTTGGAATATAATACTTAGAAGTCGTCACCTTAATTCTTGAATTGTATCCTACTTCTCTATGATTTTGTACCAGACCTTTTCCAAAACTTCGCTGTCCCATGATAACACCACGATCATAATCCTGTATAGTGCCAGCCACAATTTCTGATGCAGATGCAGAACGGCCATTGATCAAGACAACCAATGGTATATCAGCATCTAATGCTTCCGCAGTGGTTTTATAGCTTTTGTCTCTGTCTTTCACTTTACCTTTTGTCGACACCACTTCCATATCAGGACCTAAGAATAAATTTGAAATACCAACTGCTTCTCTCAATAGACCACCACCATTAAATCTAAGATCGAGTATGATACCATTCACCTCTTGTTCGTCTTTCATTTCCTTAATTGCTTTACCGATATTGGCAGAAGCATTTTGGGTAAATGTTGTCAAATTCACATAAGCAATATCATCTCCAACGATACCATTATAGGGGACATTTTTAAGTTTAATGTTATTTCTATCTAGAGAAAATTTTTGTTCTTTGCCATCTCTGTTGATTGTCATACCAAGTGTAGACCCTGGAAAGCCTCTTACAATCTGTATGACATCATCGTTGGATCTGTCTTTTGTACTTTCTCCGTTAATTTTTATAATCTGATCACCCACTTCAATACCAGCTAAATGTGCGGGGCCATCTTCTATGATTTCTGTAATGGTCACCCAGCCGTCAATGACTTTACTCACTGCTCCGATACCATTATATTGTCCTTCAGTACTGATTCGATAACTCTGCACTTGTGATTCAGAATAATAAACCGTGTAGGGATCAAGAGATTCCATCATCGCGTCAATTCCTGTACGCATCAATTGGCCAGGATCAATATCATCGACATAGTGCGTATTTAACTCTTTGTAGATGGTAGAAAATATCTCAATATTTTTAATGATTTCAAAGTACTTATCATTAAAAACGGTTGCAGAAATTGCGCTGAAAGTGAAAAGGACAAAAAGAGTGTATTTCAGAAACCTCATGGTATGTATTTAGATATAAGAAAGTAACGTATGAACCAACATCTCGTGTATAGATAAGTTCCGTTAATTTTTGTTTTAAGGGTTATAAAATAAGGACATTTCAATCACTTCAATGGGTCACGACCCAATGGATACTAATTCTCAGTCATGTTCGATTGGGGTGTTCACAATCCACAAAGCCTCTTTTTAATTTTCACGATCAACTCCTTACCTTCGCAATCATGATAATTCTTTGTATAGAATCAACAGCATTTCATTCTTCTGTCGCTCTATTTGAGGGAGAAACGCTAATTATTAACAAAGATTCGGCTGTTCCAAATTCCCATTCGGAGATATTGGCACAGATGATTGCTGATATTTTGACGCAAGGTCAACTAAAACCAATAGATCTAGACGCAATAGCAGTCTCCAGTGGGCCTGGCTCCTACACTTCTTTACGCGTAGGCGCTTCTTTGGCTAAGGGTATGTGTTTTGCCCTTGATATACCTCTAATTGCTCTTGATAGTCTTTTGATTACAGCATTTCCTTACTTTTCGATTGAAGAATCATCGGATTTCATGGTAATTCCTACGATAGATGCGCGCAGAGATGAAGCGTATATTAGTATATATGGTCATACAGGAGAACAACTGGAAGCAGCACATCCTCATATTTTTGATCAAAATTCTTTCGTACACTTGAATAGGGAAAAAATACTCATTTGTGGTAATGCGGCTAAAAAAGCAGGTGATCTCATCCAAGATTCGAGAATAAAAATAGAAGATAGCCATCCTCGGGCTATATACATGGGTTCACTGGCATATGAGCAATTTAAGGCTAAATCCTTTGCTGATGTGGCTTATTTTGAGCCGAATTACATCAAATTACCCAATATCACAACACCTAAGAAACCGTTAATTTAAATAATTTGAAACCCAAACAGGGACTTTAGTTGTTTATAATCATGTGGAAACATATGGTAAATATTACGAATATTTAGAGCCTTGTCGTTTTTGGTACAGTTTTGGTCTTATCCATACATGTTATTCTGTGATATAAATAATAACGTATGAGAAATAAGAAAATAGAAACAATTACACTGAAAAGAGGTGGCAGCGAAGTCCAACTAGACTATGCTGACCTTAGAAAAGCAGTTCTTGTACTCAGGGCTGTAAACCACAAACTTCGTCAACGTATCATCGACCTTTTGGAAGATAGTGATACAATGACTGTAACAGACATCTATATCAAACTGCGATTAGAACAGTCTGTAGCTTCTCAACATTTGGCAATTTTAAGAAGAGCTGGTGTTGTATTGACTGAGCGTCAAGGTAAGTTCATCTACTATTCTTTGAATAGAGATAGACTTCAGCAGATTTCACAACTAGTTGAAGAACTAGCTGGATAAGCCATTTTACTTACAATCTTTCCTATATACGTAGTAATCAACGACTAACGAATTAAGAAAAACTATAATATTTCTTTTTTATATTATAATTATTCATCATATTTGTCTCAAGGTCGTTTACAAACTACAAAATAGGAAAGCATTATGATCAATAAGTCTAAGATCAGATTCAACCAGGATGATTTAGATTATTCGGTTGAGTTGATGAAAGCCTTAGCTCATCCACTTCGATTAAAAATTCTTGAATTTATAGATACTCAAGAAGTAATCAATGTGAATAAGATTTATAACACCTTGAAAATAGAGCAGTCTATCACGTCCCAGCACTTGCGGATACTCCGTTTAGCCGGTGTGGTAAATGCAAAACGAGAAGGAAAGTTTATCTACTACGATATCAATTATGATGTGGTAAAGAAAGCTTCAATAGCTGTAAACAACTTCCTTCATTCAACTGTCAAGGCAAGATAAGAGTCAAAACGAAAATTAGAAAAACCAACCGGAGCAATTCGATTGGTTTTTTTTTATAGGACAACTTTAATCATCTCAAAATATACATGATGCTATCTAAAGATCATTGGATATCACATGTATTGTCACACAGACACTTCCTTTAACTTCCAACTAATTTCAATTATTTTCCCATATCGCAAAATACTGTAAATCAGTGTTTTAGAAACAATATTCATATTTTTATCAAAAATAATTAGCATTTTACCAACCCTACATAAGTGCGAATACGATAATGTAAGTGAAAGACAAATTTTTAAAACTTAAATTTTTAAAGCTTATGTTTAATTTAATAAAAACCTCAGCACTTATTGGCTTCTCAATCTTACTAATCTCTTGTTCAGATAATGATCCAATTGATTATGAATCTCTATTTGACTTTAGTGGAATTTATTCTGGAAATTTTGATTGCACGGGCATGTTAGAAGAGTCAAGTAATGGTGAATCCTTTGAATTCGTTGTCCAAAAAACATCTAAAGCAAATGAATATATGATTGACCTTGGAGATGATGTTGTATTCATTGGTGTACAAAATGGGGATTCAATCAACATAGAAGAGCAAATTTTAAATGAAGGTCAAGGCTTTGACGAAGTTACTTTGAGTGGCACGTTAACACGAGTTGACGAGGAAACATTTAATTTTGAATTTACGCACAATGTAGATGATGAAGGTATGAGTGTTTGTAACCAAACGATTTCACTAGCTAAATAAGTCGAGTGAAAAATCTAGATTTAGTCATACAGAAATGCATAGCAAAAGATAAAATTGCGCAACAGCAGTTGTACACCTACACCTACTGTAACTTGTCAACTGCTGTTGCCATGTATGTCAATGACAATTCTAAAAAGGACTGGTTATTTAACATTGGCATGCTGCGCATTTTCAATAGCCTTGAATCCTATACACTGAAGACCAATTACCTCGGGTGGGCGCGCACTTTACTAGTCAGATCTACAATCGATTATCTTCGAAAAGATAAAAAGCCTGCATACAACATTCTACCTCTCGACTCAGTGAGTTACCAAATTAACTCCCAAGATTTTGACAATATGATGAATAAGATAGATACAGAAGACTTAATCAAAGTGATCCAAACGTTACCAAAAAATGAAAATCTGGTATTTAATTTATACGAGATAGAAGGATATACCCATAAAGAAATTGAAGAACATACTGGCATAAAAATGAATACATCAAAATGGCTATTGTCCAAAGCAAAGATGTCACTGAAAAATAAGATTGAACATTCATTCATTACTAAAAGATATGGCTATGGCTCCAAATGATTATAGAAACAGACTTCGCAATCATAGTGTGAAGGCCAATGAAGATGCTTGGAATCAAATGTCAATGCTATTGGACTCAGCAGCGAAACCTGAGAAAGATAAAAGAAAGAAAAGGTTTATCCTGTTTTTTCTGGGATCCCTGCTTTCTTTAAGCATTACTCTGTTTTTTATTTATGGAATTGGTGTAGATAAATCAAATACAGATAAGCTTACTCAATCTACCGCAATTGAAAAGACTGAAGCGAATAAACTGAATAATAATACCTTTTTGAAAAAGGATGATTTGACCTCAACAGAGTCTACAAGTGCTTCGACACTGGCTAATCAAAATAACACTCAATCTAACCAAGAAACAAATAATGACCAAACATCTAAGGACTATCATAACAACAAACAGATAGAACAGAATGAATTGATAAATGCAACCTCACTTAAAGAGAGAAAAGCAATAACCAAAAATATCAATATAGCTAAGGAGAAAAATAGTCTTGGTGATAATAAAATTTATAATCAGAACACTATTGCTTCATCCACAAAGACTTTAATTACGAGTGGCAATTCAGTTAATTATCCATCATCAATAAATGAAAATGATTCAGGAGTCAAGAAGGAAAACAACGTTGGATTAAATACTCAGAAAATACTGACAGACAATAACAAGATAAATTCAAGTTTGGATACGAGTGATGGTAATTTTCAAACAGAAAGTCAAACTATAATTGACACGCCTGATGTAAGCGATCCACTTTCTTCAGACAGAAATGAATTGTCTATTGCTTCCTTACAGACATTAAAGGCGCTCATACCATTGACTATTGAAAAATCAAACACAATCCTTACAACGCCATCCATAATTACTAATCGAGTGACAAGATTGTTTTGGACCGGTGAGATTGGCGGTTCGGATCTCAATGGTAGTCGAGGCGCGTATGTAGGCGGAGGTGTATTTTGGGATGTAGATAAGGTCTTAGGTCTCGAAAGTACGCTGAGTTTATTTTCAACGCTTGGCAATAACAATTCAACAAATCCAAGTCAAAGTATACATAGAGAATTAAACTTGACATTGTGGGCCCATCTTAATTTAATTCGAACTTCAAAGCATAAGTTCTCATTAGAATTTGGACCAAGTGTCCTCACAACATGGCGAAAAAGAAATAACGACATTGAAGTAAATAATGAAGGCTTAAGCTTTAATTTATTTGCAGGAGCATCTTATACTTATTTCATTAACAAAAATAAAGGTATTGGCATCAAGCTTGCTGGTTCGCGGTCTCAATCTTCATTTGCCTCTTTCCGATTTTTACAAAAATTTTAAATAAACAAATATGATAAAATACATAACAGCAATATTGGTGTTTATCTCTATGTCATACGAGTTTAACGCTCAGTCCAGGCAAGCATGGAGAATAGCTAATAAAATTGGTGTCACCACTGGATTGAATGAAAATGGGACAGGACAATATTATGGATTCTCAATAGAGCGTGATCTGGGTTTCGGCATTTCTGCTCTTGGTGAGTACAGTTCAGGATTCTTCACAAAAAACCTAAATCAATCGAGTTTTGAATCAATGAATTTGACTGATATAGACGGCGTCAATTACAGGAATTATTTTATTGGTATAAAGAAATATCTTCAAGTGGCTGAAAGATCAACTATTTCTCTTGGATTTAATGCAGGGATATCTTCTATAGACAAACTGCTCAGAGAAGCACAAAACAATACTAATCTAGATGCAAACTTACAACGCATCCTTATGGGCTCTGAGCAAGCACTCAGTTATCAAATAGTTGGTGAATACAACATTGTCATTAATGAATCTATTTCCGGTGGACTATTTACAAGTTATCAGTCAGAACCCAATAATGTACAATTTGGTCTGAGAAGTTATATTCTATTAAATCCAATTGATGACAGCACCGAATACTCTGATAAGTTATCACCGTGGTGGATGGAATGGGCGATTGGTGCGTTTGGCGGAGATGGAACTCCTACTTTAACTAATGTTGATATCTACTTTGGTCGTTACTTGACTAATTCACTAAGCGCCTATCTTCGACTGTCAGTAGGTAACCGTACCATTACTGACGAATTTATTACATCATCTTTATCAGCTGAAGATCTTTCCGAATTTGGAAGACAATTTCTTATTAATGATGAAGATCAAGGTTCTGGAGTACCTTTAATAAACACAAGTGCCTCTTATGCAGTTGGAATTAAATACATCATTAATCAAAGTACTAAATCTAAACTGCATGCTTCCTTGGGATTATCTTATTTTACTTCTAACGTGGTATCGCCGGGATCATTTGGAAGTTCATTAGAACAAATAAGCTACAATGCATCAGAATTCAAAGAAATACTAGCTGATATAGGTATACATTATGATTATACTATTTCAGAGAAATTTTATGTGGGCGCCAAGGTAACTTTGGCGTTTGGCAGACTTAATATCGGAGCAGCTTTTCATACCGGAGTCAGGTTTTAAATACACTTCAATACCATCGAAAATTAAAAGCCGCTTGCGGCAAACAAGCGGCTTCATTTATAATAAATATTCAACTCAATGTCAATTGTTACCTTGGTTTTATTCTTTACATTATGCCTTTATTGCTTCAGAAATATCCTCCCAACTTGATTTAAAATCTGTACCGATTCGGTTCTTCTTTTTCTTAGCTTTCAATTTTGACAAATTATCAAATAACTCCAACTGTTTTGGTGACAAATACTCTGAAGGGTCTTGCCTCTTTGCCAATGCTCGATTAACACGCAACTCTTGTATCGGCAACATCGGGATGTATTTCAAATCAGAGTTGTATAAGTAATACTTTGTCTCTGGGTCTTTCCTGTAGGAAGAATACTGCTTAGCATCTTTAAAGACGTTGCTTGATTCACCTTTCGGCAAATACACATTTTGTGCAACATTTGCTTTCTTCGCCTGCTTATAAATATCCTTTGCAGACGTCACATCTTCATCATACACCACTTTTACCACTTCTCTGCCATCCATAAATCCAGCTTCAGTAGAGACAACTCCATCTATCCCAGCAATTTCTCTTTCCCCACTCCAGAAGCAATACATCGATACAGCAAATTCAGAATGATTGCTAGTCGCTTCCAATTCTTCTTTAAGCAATCTTAGGTATGTCGGCACTTCACTGCCATTATTAACCAATGAAGCGATCAATGCATCAACCACACCCAATTGGCTATAATTGCCAGCGATCCGGTTTGTCAATGCTTTTTCATCAGCGTCGACAATTCTCACTACTGGATTATTCCAACTTGGTTCATTATATTTTTTGAGAATTTTTGCATCCTCCCCTCCTTTGTTATTAAAAATTGCAAGAGGGATAAATTCGTTTTCGATCGCTTCTACGATCAACGGGTGAGTCATTACATTCTGACCATAATTACGACAAGTCGCACATCCAGGAACTTCTTGAAAAAAGACAAACACTGGCTTATTCTCTTGTTCAGCCTGTTGAATGGCTTGATCATAATTTCTGATCCAATTTACATCACCCAGTTCGACTGGACTATCTTTTACAGGAAAAAAAGCTGTCAATACGGATAACAAAATTGTGTACATCATAATTTATTCTCTTTCGTGAATAGTGCCCTCTCGATTCTTCAGAAATGATCCATCTCTTTCTCTGAATACAGCAACTATTTCTGCTGTGATGGACAATGCAATTTCCTCGGGACTCTCGGCGCCGATATCTAAACCAACAGGACTATAAAAAAAGTGTAAGGCATCTAGATCAATGTCAGGATTGGTCTTTCGCAAGTCATTTTGCATTTTGACCATCCGCTTTTTTGGCCCAAGCATACCCATGTAGGGCGGTTGATTGATCATAAAGTGTTGCAACATTCTCATATCCTTATCGTAGTCATGAGACATCAACACGACCGCAGAGTATTCATCAACACCTATCTCCCCTACTTGGTCATAAGACACCACTTTGCTAGATCGATCAAAAATATGCTTGCCAATTTTTCTCATTAAACCTATAACCTGAATATCCCAGCCTAGTTCAGTCGCAATTCCGACAAACGCATTGACGTCATAATTATCTCCTACCAAAATTAACTTTAGCTCTGGTCGCAAAAATTCAATGAGTATCGAATGTTCCGAATTTTGCGATTCCGAAGAGACAGAAAATACCTTCGATTTTCGCTTTTCCTTAACAGTGTTTTCGAGTGCATCAAAGGTCTTGGCATTGACATTAATCGAATCAGCAATCGTGGATTTGTGTTCGCTGACCAGTCCGAGTTTGCTTTGATCAGCCGTATCGATAATCTGATACAATAGTGTCGGTTCTCGTCGATGAATAAGTTCTTTTAATTGCTCTACTGGATTATTTTCATCTTTTGGATGAACTGGCACAAACAAGACTTCGATGCGCCCATTGCAACCTAAGCCAACGCCGATTTGATGTGCATCATCGTCCATGGTATCGTAAACCACAACAGATGCTGTGTCCTTGTGAATAGCAATTTGCGCTCGCTTAAGCGCATCCCCTTCCAGACAGCCGCCACTGATCCCACCGATCCAATCGCCACCACTTTTGACAAACATACGAGCACCAATTCTTCTGTACGCTGATTCTTCCACGCTGACCACTGTAGCCAAAGCCGCTTTCTCCGTTGTCCAATCCACCTCTTCATACGAAGCGATAATATTTCTTATTTCCTTCATTTATTAAACTAACTTTTGGCTGAGGAAAACCCCCAGACCAATACACAAAATACAAACTACTAATGAGCCTAACACATAGGCTAATGCAGTTGTTGTATGTCCTTCTTGCATCAATTGAAATGTCTCTCCGCTAAAAGTCGAAAAGGTACTGAATCCTCCACAAAAGCCAGTCATCCACAGTAAGCGTTGGGAAGAACTCATTCCATCCTTAAGTGTTATACCTATGAAACATCCAAGGATGAGACAGCTGATGACATTAGCTGTAAAAGTGGCAGTCGGAAAGTGCCAGTCGTTTGCTTGAATGACTCGACTGATACCGTAACGGCATATGGAGCCGAGACCACCACCAAGGAAGACATATAGGAATGCTTGCATGTAGTAAAGATGAGGAAAGTTTGGGGAAATAGGAATGGAGTTTATAAGAACTCAGCACGTCTTTATACTTAGATCGGTACATATTAGAAAAACGATGTGGTGCCGTTTATAGTTTTCACTTATAAAAATGCAGATATGCTTGAACTGTCATTGATTTTCTTATTGCAAGATGGAGATCTAGATAGACTAATCTATTCGCAACAGAATCAGAGAGGTTTCTATGTTTCAAGAGGATTATAAAATGCACATTTTCTTTGTAATTAATGCCTTCATCGCTAAGAGGAAAATTTAGTCCATAGTGTAAAAAGTCAAATCGCAGTTAGGCTGAACTATCAAAATAGATCATATGAGTTTCGGAAGCAGGTTGCAACAGGCAAGAAAAAACAAAGGTTTATCTCAGGAAGAACTGGCTAAATCGCTCGGTACTAAAGGTCCTGCCATCGGTAGATATGAAAGGGATGCCATGAAGCCATCTATTCAAGCTGCTGCTAAAATGGCTGAGTTACTTGATGTCTCTCTTGATTGGCTCGTAGGTCACACTGATCTTGAACTCGATAAAAAAATGATTCAATGTATACAGCAAGGCACTAAAATGAGTGCTAAAGATCGTGAACATGTGTTTGCAATGCTCGATGCATTTATCAAGCAAAATCTTTCTCAAACTGTCCTGTAATGAAAAGCCCAGCATCTATTCTAGGCTTTTATTTCTATTGTATTTTAATCATAAAATTTATCAAGAACTTGACAATCTTCAAAATAGATATGAATATGACTAGAGGCACCTCTAGGAGTCTTATATACGAATGTTGTTAAATTTTCATGAGTAACTTGATACAAAGATTTACTGTCTGGTATAATTACTTGATCTGGTAAATGACCCATCTTTTCTACAACTTCTGTCATGCGATCTCCTATCTCAATTCTATTATAATTTTCTATATTGTTGTATTCTTGTTTTTCTGAACAGCCAAGAAATATCAAAAATATTATGAGTTTAAAACACATTTTATAATTCATTATTGATTTTAAATACTGCTTATTCTTTCCCACTAGTATGTACGATTTATTTTATTATTATAAGTCATATTGCAATTCAAGGAAAATAACCTCCTGATCTTTTGAAATAATTAATTGACTATCTATTTGTGAAATTTTCATTGGTGCCTTCAATAAATATAATTTTTCCATAATATCGAGCCTGCCCTCTCTTATCATATGATCATAAAAAATATACTTATCATTGATATAGATTGTTCCTCTATCGATTTTAAATTTTTTGACTTTATACTCATTAAGTTTAGTTCCAGTATCTATTAAATGAAAATTCCTATTGGAGCAACTTAAAATTAGGACGAAAATTAATAAAATACTGAAGTATTTAGTTTCCATTTATCATATTTTTTATTGCTTGTAATGAAGGTCCTGTATATCCATAATTCATGCCAATTCCTCCTCCTATCCCAAAACCCATTTGAATTCCCCAACTCCATACTCTTCCTCCACCAGGAGATTTATTTCCTATAGAAGTGAAGGCTGAATAAAAACCTCCTAATCCAGCACCTGTAGATATTTGTGTTCGTCCACCATAAAACTTACCAAGTGTCATGGAATTCTTTG
>CAYVFU010000004.1:0-102688 GCA_964450495.1 uncultured Saprospiraceae bacterium
CACACACTAGAGCCTCTATTAATTTAAGTTAAAAAGATAGAAATTGAGGCTAATGCCCCTCTATACATGTATCCCAATATGATTTTTGACTTAATCATCAAATTAGGTTATTGATTAGAATTTGGATAACTTTACTGTACCTCGTACTTAAATTTTCACTAACATGCATACTAACAATGTAACATGTCTAAAGAGCAATCTGTTTATTTTTATAACTACAACGTTATTTTTATTTCAATGTAGTGTTACTTTAATTGCTTCAAAAGATGTCGACAACAATGTCAACAGCCATTCAACTTTATTAATTGATTCTGACAATGACGGCATAGATGATGCTGCTGATAAAGATGATGACAATGATGGAATCACAGATGCAGACGAATCCATTTGCGGCATCGATATTTCTGCACTGACTTACTATGGAGATGCCATAGAATCCATGGATGCAGATTCCATTATTTTAATGGAAACACCTGGATGGAGAACTTCATACGCAAACGAAGTATTTTCGCTACCCTTACATCTTGAATTCAAAGCAAGCTTGGGCGAATTTAAAATGATTGGTTTCTTACCTGTGGACTCCACAGAAACTGTTGTTGGATGGAATGATGGCTCTTACAAATTATACATCCATCCAAGCAGGATATTTGGTAAACTCCCAGATGTTTGGACGTTTAATACTCTGCCACCTAACAACAGTTTAGTGGTTATGGATATAGATGTCAATGGAGTATTGACAGTTGTCTCAGACGGCATTATTGTTTATACAGGATCCGCACCACTTGGTGATTATCGACTTGCTGTGAGTACTTATCTTGGAGGAAGCATTGACGGTGTTGGGATTAGACATGGCAACACCCCTTGCTCTTTAATTGATATTGATTCAGATGGAGATGGCGTTCCTGACAGATTGGATTTGGATAGTGATAACGACATGTGTGTGGATGCTTTTGAAGGTGCCGATGATTTTGGAATTTTTGACATGGATACTGAGGGAAGACTTTTAGGTGCAATCAATTCAAATTCGAATAGCCCGAATTATGGTATTCCAGTACTCGCAGGAGCAGGTCAAGGTATTGGTGACAGCCAAAAAGAATATTTAATCATTCCAGATATCAGACATTGTATTTGTCTAAATAACATCAATGCAGGTGACGCAGACGCTGACCAAATTTGTGACGATGCCGACTTATGTGACGGCTTTGATGATCTGTTAATTGGGACAGCTTGTAATGATGGAGATAATTGTACGATAAATGACATATGGACAACCAATTGTGACTGTCGTGGTGTATTCTATGATTCAGATGGAGATAATATATGTGACGTTCTGGATGCTTGTCCTGACTTTGATGATGATATAGATATTGATGATGACAATATTCCAGATTGCATAGATACTTGTATTGATAAAGATGAAGATGGTATTTGCGATGACGTCGATACTGATGTCCTAGTCAACAACATTGATGTATTCACCACTCATCGTCGTGGATTTTATGAAAATGCATTCACACAGGAACTTCTCTCAGATGATCCTGCAGCAGTTATTTACTACACTATAGATGGATCTGTACCTTCATCAAGCAGCACTTTATATACAGGACCATTCCCTATTAATTCAACAACTATTTTACGGACCATTGCGATTTCAGGATCGAACTCTTCAGAAACAGAGACGCATAGTTTTATCTTCCTTGATGATATTATCGCAGATCCAGAATTAAAGACTTACATCACAAAACACCCACAATGGGGTCAACAATTAAAAGAAGCATTACGTGATATTCCATCTATCAGCGTTGTATCTGATAGTGCCATAAATGAGTTTAATAATGTTTCTGGATCAATGGAAATGTTGTTTCCAGATAAGGAAGACAATTTTCAATACAATTGTGGACTAGGACATTATGGCAATGCTAGTTTGAATCTTCCAAAGCGAAATATGCGGATGTACTTTGATGAGATTTATGGCGAAAAGAATTTAAAAGAAGATGTCTTTGAAGGCTTTGCTAATGGAATAGGGGCAGCCGATAAATTTGATAAACTCGACCTGAGAAGCAGTCATGAGAGCTGGCTATGGAATAGTGCCGTTCCTGAATTTGAAGGGCAAACCTATATTGCAACTGCATTGATGGATAATATCATGTTGCGAGGAGGCACCCCAAATCCACACAATCGTTTTGTTCATGTGTATGTAGATGGCAATTATTGGGGGCAATACGATTTGAGAGAAAAGTTCGATGACAATATGATTGCTGAATACTTAGGCGGAGATAATAGTGACTATAATTTTATTTCAGGTTCCAAGGTGACGGTCAGTGCTTTCAATCCCATCTACGGCGTAGTGAAAGACAGTATAAATAATGATTGGCAAGATTTTATAAATGCATCTTCTGATTATGCAACATGGAAAACCATGGTTAATGAAGACTCTTTCTTTGATTTGATGATCCTCTTTATGTGGGGTTTCGCTGAAGCAGAATGGAATGCAACAGGTGCACCAAGCCTTGGTAACGAATTCGTTTTTCAAGTGAATGATGCGGACTTATTTTTCTCAAGAGGAATACCTCTATGGACCAATCGAACCTATCCACAACACAATGCAAATGGCCCAGGTAATATGTTTGTCAATTTGTTTAATGAAGGACATCCAGATTTCCTCACAGACTTTGCAGATCGTGTTTCGTTACTACTCCAATTTGACGGAGAACTAACGCCCCAAACGCTAAGAAGCCATATGGATGAGTTAGCAGACATGATCGACTTGAGTATAATTGGTGAGGCTGCTAGATGGTCTAGTGAAAGCAGTGAAAACCCAACACAGTGGCAAGAGAGACTTGAGTATTTTAAAACAAATATGGTTGATATTCGAAGTGATGTTGTCATAGATCAATTGAAACACACCGGCCTTTTTCCTGTGTTTGATCCCGTAGATTTTTCACTAGCAAATGGATTAGTCCCTTCAAATTCTTCCCTGCAATTAACAAATCCCAATACAAGTGGAGACATCTATTATACCTTGGATGGAACGGACCCTAGGCTGAATGGAGGAGCGATAAATAATTCAGCCACACTCTATCAAAATCCGATTGCTTTAACGGAAGGAGCTTACCAAATAAACGCTAGAATAAAAGGAACAGAAACCACCTATCCCGAAATTAATATTGGCATCAATAAGCCAATTACTGCCTCTCGCTTATTAGGAGGATCGTTAGCTGAAGTAGCAAATGATGGTCAGATTTGGGGAATTTATATTGAAGAATTAGAAGCCGCTTATATCGCTAACAATGGTGCTACAAACCCATGGATAGAAATAGACTTAGGCTCTTCTCAGGCGATTGATATTGTACGATTTTGGGAGCGTTCTGAATCAGCTATTATCCTAAATGCCACAAATCCTTATGTATTTATCTCAGACACACCCTTTAGTTCCGACCTGGCGAGTGACCTCGTTGCGGATCCAAATGTTGAGACATTTATCTACCCAGGAAATGCAGCTGACGTATTTGAGATTTCAGTAAATACTCAAGGTCAGTACGTGAGAGTGATGTTCGATAAAATTAATTCATTCTTTTGTTCCGAATTAGAAATCATCCAAGTAGATATAAATAATCCTGTAACGAGAGAGGTGTGGAGTTCAATGGTTGCACAAAATTATTATATAGATCAAGACTATGACAATTTGGTCATCAATGAAATTCATTACAATCCTTATGATGAAGTACTCTTCAATCCAAATACAAATACAACGGATACCGTCAATGGCAGAAATTTTGAATTTATCGAATTGACCAATATAGGTAACGATCCAATTCATTTACTAGGCACAAAATTCACAAAAGGAATCCAATTCGAAATAGATGAACTGCTGGTTTTACAGCCCGATAGCTTTTTTGTTTTTGCCGAAGATCCGTTTTGGTTTGAACAAAAATATGGTATCGTACCTGATGGAAGATATTCAGGCAAACTCGATAATGGTGGAGAAAAAATTAATTTCAAAGATCCGTTTGACAACATCATTGATTCCTTAAAATATAATGATGGAGGAGATTGGCCATCCACAGCCGACAAAGGTTTCTACAGTCTTGGACTTAAAAACCCAACCTTAGATAATGCAATTGGAATGAATTGGGGGATTCAGAGTGTGTTCACTACCCCACGCGCAGAAAACTATTTTACGGATTTTGGCCAACATACTTATTCTGGAATAGTCATCAATGAAATACATTATAATCCATTTGATGGTTCAGATAGCTTGGGCAACGTCGTCTCAGGCACCGAGTATGAATTTATAGAACTAAAAAACATTAGTGCTGCGCCTATCATTTTGACTGATGTCTTTTTCTCTAGAGGCATTGAATATGTATTTCCAGATAATACGATTATACCAGCAGGAGATTTTATTGTACTCGCTGAAGATCTTGTGCATTTTCAAGAACGATATGGTTTTGCTGCGTTTGATGCCTATAGTGGTAAATTGTCAAATAGCGGAGAAGCAATCTGGCTCTCCAATCAAGAGACTGGAGCATTGTTGGATGCTGTGGAATACGACGATGCCTTACCTTGGGATTTTCAAGCAGATGGAGGACAAGTAGATTATAGTTTGGCACTTATTGATGGTCAGGTGAACAATGACACAAGACTCAATTGGAAAGTGCAATGCCAATCCTTATATACACCAGGAGCTGATAATGATTTTGCTTGTTTCAATGGTGATGATTATTCAGGTTTGCTCATCAATGAAATTCACTATGCACCATCTGGAGGAAATAATTTTGAATTTATAGAATTGGTAAACAGCTCGTTTAATATTATTGACCTTGAGGAAGTAATTTTGAAAACGTCAGTAACTCATGTTTTTGAACAATACTTTTTAACTCCTGGTCAATACATTGTTATTGCAAATGATTCTGCTACCTTTCACAACACTTATGGATTCGCACCACATGCAGAGTATGTAGGTAATTTATCCAATAATGGACAATCCATAAGGTTAGAAAGTTTATTCGGTGATTTAATAGATGTTGTCAATTATACAAACACCTCCCCTTGGCCAACCGATGCCAGTCTTGGTACAAGCAGTGCTGCATTAACAAATTGGACACTTGATAATGCTATTGGAAGTTCTTGGTGTATTCAAAATGTAGCCGCATCTCCTAAACAAGCAAATAGTTTTGACGATAGCGACAACGATGGTATTATTGAATGCCGTGATAGCTGTCCTAGTCTTGATAACTCACTCATTGGTCAAGCATGTGATGATGGAGATCCTTGTACAATTAATGAAACTTATGATGCGAATTGTGGATGCTCAGGTGGTGTATTTCAAGATAGTGATAATGATGGTATTTGTAATGCTCTTGATCAATGTGCAGGGATTGATGATTCCTTAATTGGTCAACCATGTGATGATGGAGACGACTGTACAGTTGGTGAAATATTCAATACCAATTGTCAATGCACAGGCGGGACTACTGGGGATGCTGATAATGATGGAGTCTGTGATTCACTAGACCAATGTCCCACAATGAATGATGCATTGATTGGTCAACCTTGTGACGATGGAATTATTTGCTTTACTGGTAGCACATGGGATTCCAACTGCAATTGTACAGGTGGCCAATATGTAGATACAGATGGAGATAATGTCTGTGACCCCTTAGATCAATGTCCAGGATTTGATGATCATATTGACACAAATAATAACTCCATACCAGATGGTTGCGAAGCATGTCAAGATCATATAGTGGAGTCTACACAACCTTTCATAAACAATAACAGACAAGCAAGTGTTTCTATCATCACCAATGGTACTATACCTAACCATCAATCTATTGAATACACAGCTGGGAATTCTATTGAGATGATCGGTTTATTTGAGGTTAAAGTTGGTGCTGTATTTTATGCACATATTGCACCTTGTAATTAGTCCTAAAATCCTACAAATAATTGATATCAATCACCAATTTGTTAACAATTGCTATTATTTAAAGTTAAAGTAATCCATGTCATGTGGCGATAATCTAAGTTTTCGTCATAAAATATAGAAATATTATCCTTCATCATGAAGAAATTCACCTTAGTGTTATTTTGTACGTTAACGATTTCTACTCTTTACGGGCAATTATTCATTAATGAGGCCATGTCTGCTAACGAATCTACCATCCAAGATGAGGCTGGTCAATATGACGACTGGATTGAAATATACAATGCTGGTCCAAATCCAATTGACTTACAGAATTACTTTTTAAGTGATAATGCAACAAATCCAGAAAAATGGGAGGTAACCACCTCAGTTGTTGTACCAGCTGGCGGCTATGTCATTTTTTGGGCAGACGAAGATCAACCCCAAGGACCGACGCATACAAATTTTAAATTGAATTCAAATGGGGAAACCGTTATGCTAACAAATTCAGCAGGAAGCCTCATTGATCAAATAACAATCCCTGCATTGGATGATGATAACTCTTATGGAAGAGTGACAGATGGGAGTGGTACATTACAAGTATTTGAAATCTCAAGTCCTGATGCCTCAAATGCTACAGGATCAGGTGCGCTAACATCGCCCCTGATTACTCCGCCAACGGGAGTCTACACGAATACTCAAACTGTAAGCATAACTGCAGATCCTGGAACAACCATTCATTATACAATCGATGGAAGTACACCTACGAATACCAGTCCTGTATATAGTGGTCCTATTTCAGTCTCTAATTCTGCTAGTGTTAGAGCAGTTGCTGTGAAAGCAGGTTTTTCTGATAGTGAAATCGCATTACATTCTTATATACTTAATCCAACGACAGACTTGCCTATTGTGCATGTGACCATAGACCCAATGTACTTGTGGGATGATGTTGTCGGTATGCATGTTTCCGGAACAAATGGTATTCCTGGAAACTGCTCAATGGATCCAAGAAACTGGAATCAAGATTGGGAATACCAAGCAAATGCAACGCTCTACGAGACTGATGGTACCGTAGGGTTTAGTGAAGGCGTAGGACTTTCTATTTCCGGTGGTTGTTCTAGAAATGGAGCCAAAAAATCATTTAATGTTTCATTCAAAAGCGAGTTTGGTAAAAAATCATTAGACTATAAATTATTTGAATACCGAGATGAAACAAAGTTTCAAGGATTTAAACTTAGATCTGGTGGCAACGGTAGGGACAACTATCGGATTATGGAATCAAGCGGTCACCTATTGATAGAAGACCAGTTGGATATTGATCATCAAGCAACGCGGCCTGTAGCCATGTACCTTAATGGTGAATATTGGGGACTTTTTTTTATTCGTGACAGGACCAACAAAGGGTTTATTGATACTTACCACAAAAAACTTAACAAAGATAGTCTTGACCTTATAAGAATTCCAAGAGCAGATGGTACTGCCATTTGGCATTTAATTGAGCGAGTTTCCGAAGGTACAAATACTGCCTATTATGCTTTGGACGATTTTGCAAGTAATAACTCTTTAGCCAATAGCTCCAATTATGACTATGTCAAAACACAAGTTGATATAAATTCTTATTTGGATTATATTATAACTAATATTTATTATAATAATCTTGATTGGCCGGGTAACAACTTAAAGGTATGGCGTGAGCATAGCACAGAAAGTAAATGGCGATGGATTATGTTTGATAACGAAAAATTCCTAATCTTAGGTGGCGCTTCAAATACAATCTTACTCGATCAGGTACTAAATCATCCCACCAATACAACTCAACGCAACCCTGTTGCTGCAAATCTGATCAGACAGCTAATGCAGAATCCAGAGTTTGAAGCTGAGTATATTCAACGTGCAAATACCTACATACAAACTGTTTGGGAACCATCAAGAGTAGCTTCCATATTTTTTGATTATAAAAATTTAGTAGCTAATGAGATTCAGGCAGATCATAACAAATGGACTAGTGCTTGGGATTTTGCAACTTGGGATGCTAGAGTTGACGAAATTAACGATTACTTCGTAGATAGGCCTGATTATTATCGAACGATGGTTGACAATGTCTTAGCTGTTTCTGGAAGAGTTGATGTGACGTTTAATGTCAATGCAAATACCAATGGCTCTGTTAAACTCCATAGTAATTATTTTCAAATACCTGCTAGTTATACAGGCACCTATCACGCAGATGTGCCCTTTGAAATTCATGCGATTCCAAATCCAGGCTATCGATTTAGTCATTGGCAAGAAACAGGAAGTACAGATGCAACTCTGTACCAGTCGTTTACTTCAAATACAACACTAACACCAGTATTTGTCCCGTCCCTAGACTTAGTGATCAATGAGATTCATTACAATCCAAATGGCAGTAGTGAAGCAGCCGAGTTCGTCGAGATATACAATCCAGATTCCAATGCAAAGCCGTTACATCTCTTTGAATTTGGAGAAGGCATCTGTTTTGAATTTCCTGAAGGAGCCACCATTGGTCCAGGCGAGTATATCGTGATCGCTAATGATGCTAGCCTATATGAAGGCAATGGCTATCAGGTTTTTGAATATGACTTTAGTAATCTGGATAACGATGGTGAACACCTCAGTTTGATCAATAGAAATAATCAGGTCATCGATTCCTTAACATACAACGATGGAGGAGATTGGATCGGTGTTGCAGATGGAGGCTTTTACAGCCTAGCATTACTTAATCATCCCTTAGATAATGCTTTAGCTTCATCATGGGATGTCCAGTCAGTCTATATCACACCTGGAGCAGCAAATCAGTTTTTACCATTTGATACATATCATACTCCATCAGATGTGGTGATCAATGAGATACATTATCATCCGTTTATATCTATCACACCAGCAGGAGATACCATCTCAAGTAAGAATTACGAATTTATAGAAATAAAGAACTTAACTGGAAGTCCAGTCAGTCTGAATGGTGTTGCTTTTTCTAGAGGAATTACATACGAGTTTCCTACAGGTTCTGTTTTACCAGCAAATGGCTTTATCGTTCTTGCAGAAGATTCCTTAGAATACATAGACAGATACGGACATGCTCCCTTTGGAATCTATGAAGGTAAATTGTCTAACAGTGGTGAAATGATCTGGTTGTCTGATCAAACTGGTCAATTACTAGATGCCGTCAGATATGATGATGTGTTCCCTTGGAATGCACAAGCTGATGGTGGACTTGTCGATTATAGTCTGGCATTGGTTGATGGCGATTTTACTAATGACAGCTACCTTAATTGGACTATTCAGTGCAACCTCTTGCATACTCCTGGTACAGTAAATGATCTTGGTTGTTTTACAGGTATCGATTATAGTGGCTTGACAATTAATGAAATTGATTATTTACCTAACGGAACCAACGCTTTAGAATTTTTGGAAATAATAAACAACGGATTTCTTCCTGTCGATTTAGAAGCATTACATTTTTCCACTGGGATTAATTATGAGTTCAATGGTGGCATCCTTTTACCAGGTCAATTTTATCTTATTGCAAGAGATTCTACCCTATTTGAAAACACCTATAATGTCTCAGTTGATGGCGAATGGTTAGGAGGACTCAGTAGTAATGGGGAGACAATTATCTTATCAGATTTCTTTGGAAATGCGATTGACATTGTGTCTTACGGAACCTCTGCACTATGGACAAATGAACCAGCTCAAGGAATAAAAAGCCTTGCTTTGATTGATCCAAATCTAGACAATAATGACGGATCTAATTGGTGTGTACAACAACCAAATCGGACTCCAAAAACACCAAATATTTTCTCTGATACAGATAACGACAATATTCTTGATTGTATAGATTCTTGTCCAACACTTGATGATTCATTAATTGGTACAACTTGTGATGATGGTGATTTATGTACGACAGGTGAAAAATGGGATTCAAATTGTAATTGCTCTGGTGGTACATTTCAAGATACCGATAATGACGGTGTATGTGATGCAGAAGATCAGTGTAGTGGCATCAATGATGGTTTGATTGGCACTGCTTGCGATGACGGAGATCCGTGTACAGTAAATGAAGTCTTTGACACAAATTGCCAGTGTTCTGGAGGAGTCTATACTGACAGTGATAATGATGGCACTTGTGATGGTTTGGACCAATGCCCCAGTTTTAATGACAATTTAATTGGTCAGTCTTGTAATGATAATGACCCATGTACAACAAATGATGTATACAATACTAGTTGTAATTGTACTGGCACTGCCGCTACTGATTCTGACGGAGATGGCATTTGTGACGCAACAGACCAGTGTCCTAATTTTAATAACAATCTGATAGGAACACCATGTGATGATGGGATAATCTGCTTTGTCGGAAGTACTTGGGATTCTAATTGCAATTGCACAGGTGGTGCTTATGTTGATTCAGATGGTGATAATGTATGTGATCCATTAGATGCATGTCCAGGCTTTGACGACAACATAGATTCAAATAATAATGGTATACCAGATAGTTGTGAAGGATGTGTGGACTATATAACAGAAACGTCTAATTCTTTAATATCTCAAGATAGGTCAGCCAATATCAGTATTCAATCAAATGGGCGAGTCTTGATTGGAGACATAGAATATCACGCTGGAGATGAGGTCATTTTAACAAGTGGTTTCGAAGTAAAATCTGGTGCTGTGTTTCATGCATTTATCGCACCATGCAACTAGGTCAGAAATCTGACAATTGAGTACAATAAAAGCTCAAAATAATTACAATAGTTAAATTTTCCCTTTTACCAATGCATATAGTGTGGCAATAGGCTAATTTTACGTCACAATTTGAGAAACGCATACCATTTTCATGAGAAAGTCATCTTTTTTTCCCACCGACATATTTAGAATATCTTCTAAAATTTCAAGGCTTTTTTGGAGTGTTTCTTTCATTGTAATGGGAATCTTTTCTTTTACGAATACAGCCTTTGCACAATTAGATCTAGATTTTGAAACTGACAGAGGCTATTATACTACTGCATTTAACTTGGAATTGACGGTCAACGACCCATCAGCAACAATACGATTCACGACAAATGGTGATAAACCTACTCCGAATTCTGGCACGATTTACACTTCCCCAATTCCCATTAATACAACATCCTATATCAGGGCTATAGCTTACGCTAGTTTTGATACGACAAAAGTCTTGACACATACTTTTGTTTTCCCAGCAGATGTCATTAATCAACCAAATACAAAAACTGGATTTCCGTCTTCTAATTTTGCCTTCGATAGCACTGTAACTAACCATCCAACCTATGGACCAATCATCGAAGATGCTTTATCCAATTCCCCTTCCCTTTCTTTGGTGATGCCTCTTAATGATTTTAAAGATGTGCATGATTTAACTTCTCCTATTGAATATGAGACATCAGTTGAAGTTATTTTGCCTAATGGTGAAAAAGGATATCAAGCCAATGGTGGAATAGAAAGAGCAGGAGGAAGTAGTTTTAATAGTGCAAAAAGAAATTTTAGACTTTCATTTAAATCAATATACGGTGATTCAAAATTTGATTACCCACTATTTGGAAAGGAAGCCGCAGAATCATTTGACCAAATTGCGCTCAAGCCAGGATTTCATGGTTGTATGAACCTTGGTATAAACCACCGAAGAGGCGGCACTAACGATCTAGCAGATCAAGTCATCAGAGACTTGCAAGGTAGTATGTCAGAGGATGGTGTATCCATAAGTAGCACATTTATGCACGTGTATATCAATGGAATTTATTGGGGAGTATACAACCCAAGCGAAAGAGGAAATAATTCATTTGCTGAATCTTATTATGGTGGAGATAAAGACGATTATGATTCCGTAAAAGGTGATCAGGTTCCTGGCAACACTTATCCTACTCCTAATATGTCTCCTACTGATGGTAACTTGGTTGCTTGGAATACACTGATTAATATGGCATCTACCTTAGATTTATCTATACCCAGTAATTATGAGCAAATTCAAGAATTCATTGAACCAGCTCAATTTGCTGATTATGTCATACTCACTAATTTTGGTCCTCATGCTGATGATCACCGTAGCGGTAAAAACTCTTTTGCAACAAGAGATAGAACAGGGACTGATGGATTCAGATTTTGGATGTGGGATACAGAGCCTTCGCTCGGTCACTACTGGACTTGGAATGTTGCAAATTTTGGGAGTACACCATACAACCCATTGTTTATGCCCATGTTGGACAATTCAGATTTTAAAACACTAGTAGGTGATCGTGTCCAATGCCATTGTTTTGAAGATGGAGCATTAACAGTTTCAAAAACACAAGAAGCATATGATGAAGTGTTTAATACTCATCAAGAAAGATTCGTCGCTGAAGCTGCCAGATGGGCAACCTCAGTTGAATATGATGCCTTCCTAAAGAAGAGAGATACAATAGTCAATGATTATTTGTCGGGAAGAACAGATTTTCTAGTTAATTTATACAGAACAAACGGTGTGTATCCGTCGATCGATGGGGTAAACTATAATCAATTCGGAGGTATAATTAGTCAATCATTTCCTATTACATTATCAAACCCAAATGGGTCAGGTACCATCTACTATACTACAGACAATACAGATCCGAAAACAACAACAGGAGGCATATCTGCTACCGCGCAGACTTACAATGGCTCTTTTACGCTTAGTCCAGGTGTTTATACGGTGAAGGCTAGAGTCAAATCTGGTTCTACATGGTCTGCAATGTGTCCAACTACCTTTTATGTCGATCAGAATTACGGGGATTTAGTCATCAATGAAATTCACTATAATCCTAATGATTTTCTCAACCCACCAGATACAACTTCAGGCAGGAACTTTGAATTTATAGAAATTAAAAACTGTGGCAGTGAGGATGTGAATATGCGAGACATGTTTTTCGAAAAAGGAATTCGGTTGATTATCGAAGAGGATCTCATTATACCACCAAATGGATTTGCAGTGTTTGCCGAAGATGATTTTTGGTTTCAACAACGGTATGGATTCTTTCCTGATGCCCGGTATGCTGGTAAGCTGGATAATGGTGGCGAAAATCTTTGGTTAGCAAGTCCAGACAAAACCATCGTAGATTCACTAGATTATAACGACAATCCACCTTGGCCTGCAACAGCTGATAAAGGCTTTTATAGTCTTGCTTTATTAGATTGTAATCTTAACAATGCCGATCCTGCAAGTTGGAGTATTCAATCAGTATTCACGACGCCAAATGCAGAAAACTTTTTCACTAATTTCGGTGTACATCCATTTTCAGGAATAGTGATAAATGAAATTCATTATAATCCTATGGACAGTATAGTGCCTGGTACAACAGACACCATTAATGGTAGAAAATTTGAATTTGTAGAGATAAAAAACATCAGTACTATTCCAATAGATTTATCAGGTGCCATATTTGCCAGAGGTATTGACTATGAATTTGACAACGGGACAATTATTCAACCCGGGGACTTCATCGTTCTTGCAGAAGACAAGTCTTCATTTCAAGACAGATATGGATTTCAGGCATTTGACAAATACGGTGGCCAACTCGATAATGGTGGCGAAACATTATGGTTAGTAAACCAATCTGGAGTCCTTCTGGATGCCGTTACTTATGACGACGTATTTCCATGGGATTTTAATGCGGATGGGGGTACATTTGATTACAGTCTTGCTTTAGTTAATGGCGCTGTAGATAATGACACTTATTTAAACTGGAGTGTGCAATGTAACTTGTTGCATACGCCTGGTGCTGAAAATGATCTTGGCTGTTTTACAGGTCTCGATTATAGTGGGCTGACAATTAATGAATTTGACTATAGACCTAATGGAGCAAATGATCTGGAATTTATAGAAATTGTAAATAACGGATTTCTTCCAATTGATTTAGAAGCGCTAAGATTTTCTAGTGGAATTACTTATGATTTTAATGGTGGCATACTACTACCGGGTCAATTTTATCTTATAGCCAGAGATTCAATACTATTTCAAAACACCTATAGCGTCGCAGTTGATGGTCAATGGATTGGTGGTCTAAGTAGCAATGGTGAAACAATAACATTATCAGACCTTTTTGGTAATACTATCGACAAGGTGTCTTATGGTGCTTCTGCGCCTTGGACGAATGAGCCAGTTCAAGGTGTAAAAAGTCTAGCTCTTATCGATCCTAATCTAGATAACAACAACGGAGCAAATTGGTGCGTACAACAACCCAACCGGACTCCAAAAGCACACAATACCTTTGCGGATGCAGATAATGACGGTATCGTAGACTGTATCGATTCTTGCCCTACACTTAATGACTCATTAATTGGTTCTGCGTGTAATGATGGCAATGTATGTACTACTGGTGAAACCTGGGACACCAATTGTAATTGTTCTGGTGGTGTATTTCAGGATTCAGATAATGATGGTGTATGTGATGCACAAGATCAATGTACCGGTATTGATGATGGGTTAATTGGTACCTCGTGTAACGATGGTGATCCATGTACAGTTGGTGAAACTTACAATGCTTCTTGCCAGTGTGCAGGAGGGACTTTTGCAGATAGTGACAATGATGGTATATGTGATGCAAATGATCAGTGTCCGGGTTTTAATGATCATTTGATTGGCCTATCTTGTGATGATGGAGACACTTGTACACCGCTGACAGTGTATTCTGACTGTGGATGTGCTGCGGTAGAAAATGCTGCGCTTAATGGCACAGCATCTATGATATCTCAATTATCAGGAATGGAAGCCTCAAGATTGATTGACGGGGTGACAACTAATAATGCAAATAGTGGATTAGCGCATACAGCTGGTAACACAACAACAGATTGGGTACAGATCGATTTAGGTAGCAATATTTTTATTTCGACAGTGGCGATACATAACAGAACAAGTTGCTGTTCTAACCGGTTGAGTAATGTTTATGTTATGGTGGCAGATACACCATTCCCTATAAACGCAGATCTGAATCAGGCTATCAATAATGCAGATTTCATTCATCAATTAGGAGACGAATCAGATGGAGCAGTTACTGGGGTGAACATTAGCTTAAGTGGAAGATATGTTAGGCTTCAAAAATCTGGGAATAATGTAACCAATGTAATCAACCTAAAAGAAATAGAAGTCTTTACACCTTACACTATTCAAGACGCAGACAATGACGGCGTGTGTGATATTGACGATGTCTGTTTAGGTTTTGATGACACCCTGATCGGCACCTCATGTGATGACAATGATTCATGTACGACCAATGATCTGTATACAACTAACTGTGATTGTGTAGGAACAGCAGTAGGAGATTCAGATGGAGATGGGGTTTGCAATACAATAGATCAATGTCCAAATTTTGATAACAATCTTATTGGCACACCTTGTGATGATGGCATCATTTGTTTTGAAGGCAGTACTTGGGATGCCAATTGCGGTTGCTCTGGTGGTGCATATGCTGACTCAGACGGTGATGGTGTTTGTAACGCCTTAGACCAATGTCCCGGATCTGATGACAATATTGATGTCAATGGTAACGGCATACCTGATGCTTGTGAAAATTGTATGGACTACATAACGGAATCAAGTAATTCGATCATTTCAGCTGACAGGGCTGCTAATGTCAGCATTAATACAAATGGTAGAGTATTCATTGGAGATATTGAGTACCATGCTGGGCAAGAAATAAATTTCTCTGGAGGTTTTGAAGTGAAAGTTGGCGCCGTTTTCCATGCATATATCGCTCCTTGTAATTAATATAGTAAGCGCTTGTTGTATTTAAACCTACTCTTTTGATTGCTATTATATACCAGGTTAAAGTTCCTATGTAATTTGTGGCTATAGATTAAATTTGAACATTATTTTATTATGAAACCAATACCTGGCATTATGAAGAAAGCTCTTCTTTTTATAGTATATGTTTTCATAGTCACAAAAATTAATGCCCAACTCGTCATTAATGAGGCCTTGGTTCAAAATGTATCTAGCATCATTGATAATTTTAATGAGTATGACGATTGGATTGAAATCTATAATAGCGGAAACTCTAGTCTTGATTTATCTGGCTATTATATCACGGATGATCCTACCAATTTAGATAAGCATGAAATTGATTCTGGTAATTCTGCTTTAACCACTGTCCCTGCAAACGGATTTTTGATTTTATGGGCAGATGAAGATAGTAGTCAAGGTGAAAACCATTTAAATTTCAAACTAAGTGACGGAGAGACTATATTACTAGTGGATCCTGATGGTCAAACCATTATTTCCACTTTAGTACTTCCCTCTTTAAAAGACGATGAATCTTTTGGTAGAATTTCAGATGGAGGTACAACGACAAGAATCTTTGAAATAGCGACACCTGCACAACCGAACAGCTCCTCATTAGATGCAAATATTGTATTCAGCGAAAGCTCTAAAACCTTTGTGAATACATTTAACTTGGTCTTGACAACTACTGCAACAGGAGGTATTCTGAGATTTACAACAGATGGAACTGACCCAACAAATGCCTCTTCTCCATATACAGGACCAATTTCGATAAGTGCAACAACTACTGTAAAGGCTGCTTATTTTTTTAACAATGGAAATGCGAGTTTACTTAAAACCGAACGGTTCGTCAAGATGACTTCCAGCATGGCAAATGCAAGTTCTGATATTCCTATGGTTTTGATACACACCTACAATCAGATACTAGATCAATCCACTGAAAAAACTACTTTCATTTCAGTCATCGAACCAAATAATAATGGAAGAGCCAATGGAGATGATCCACCAAGCATTGCAAGTCGAGCAGGCATGCTTATTAGGGGTGCATCTTCTTCAAATTTTGCAAAGAAACAATGGCGGGTTGAATTTCAAAATGAAGATGGATCAGATAAAGATGTTGAAATGCTTGGTATGCCAGCAGATGGTGATTGGGTTCTATATGCACCAGGTAGATTTGATAGATCGTTAATTACAAATCCGTTGATGTATGAAATCAGTAATCGATTGGGTAAATATGCACCTAGGACAAGATTTGTGGAAGTCTATTACAATGAAGACAATACATTAGAAGAATCAGATTATTGGGGCATTTATGTCATGACAGAACGCATAGAAGTAAATAAGGACAGAGTTGATATTAAAGAATTAGAACCGTCCGATAATTCGGGTGAAGCACTTACTGGTGGGTATTTGGCATCCTTGGACAGGCAAAAAGATATTCAAACCCCTTATATCGAAGCACTTTTTCCAAGTTTCGGTATTGAAATGCGCTCGCCTGATATTGGGGAGATTACTTCAACGCAATTAACCTATTTTGAAAATGAACTTCTCGATTTTGAAAACACACTGACTTCACCGAATTGGTTGGATCCAATGACGGGATATAGAACAAAGATCAACATGGAGTCATTTGTCATCCCACACATGCTAAAGGCATTTTCTAAGGAACCAGATGGGTTCGCCTTAAGTACCTTTTTTCAAAAAAATAGAAATGGATTGATTGAAGCTGGGCCAGTTTGGGATTTTGATCGAGCCATCAATTCTATAGATCTCAGATCTCAACTCACTGATGGCTGGGCTTCTAGTCATCCTGATAGGGCTGGAAGAGATTATTGGATGGATTATGATAATGGCAGAGCATACATAAGAGAACTTGTCAATGACCCAGACTATGAGACCCTTGTATATGATTCATGGTATGAGTGGCGTCGCAATGATATTTTAGAAACAAATGAGCTAAATGCCTTAATCGACAGTTTGGTAAATGTGATAGCAGAATCGCAAGTGAGAAATGAAGCCAGATGGAATGGTCCAAATTATGATCCGCGATTTGGTGGCTATAGTCAAGAGATTGCAGAAATGAAAAATTGGTTACAATTACGATTTAATTGGATTGACGGCGATTTGCTTTCACCGCCAGATTTTATGCCTGGCAGCAATACCGTTACTCTTAATTCAACAGTGACCTTAACAAACACAACAGGTGCTGGGACAATATACTATACGCTAGATGGATCTGATCCCAGAGAGCAAGGTGGTGCGACATCGTCTACAGCTCTTGTGTATACTGCCCCAATACAGGTAACGAAAAAAGGACTTACTTACATTACAGCAAGGACAAAATTGACAAATGGAAAATGGAGTGCTATCTGTACGCAGGAATATTATGTAGCTGAAAATTACGATGATTTAGTCATTAACGAAATCCACTACAATCCCAATGATGAGATCGTTAATGGTGATACCATCTCTGGAAAGAATTTCGAATTTATAGAATTAAAAAATTGTGGCACTTCCACGTTAAATTTAAATGGGCTGGATTTCATACAAGGAGGTGTAGATTTAGATATTACAAATTGTTTGACAATTGCTCCTAATGAATTTGTTGTATTTGCTGAAGACGAAGATTGGTTCTTACATAAATATGGTTTTGCTCCAGATGCAGAATATGGCGAAAAATTAGATGATGGTGGAGAGTTACTTCATTTGGTTGATCCTCTTGGCGGTTTGATAGATAGTGTTCGATACAATGATGGCTTACCTTGGCCTGGTACTGCAGACAGAGGATTTTATAGCTTGGCTTTGATGGATTGTGCACTAGACAATACCGATCCACAAAACTGGAGTATTCAATCTACTTTTACTACACCAAAAGCTGAAAATTTCTTTACTGATTTTGGGCAACATGGATTTTCTGGAATTGTCATTAATGAAATTCATTACAATCCAATGGACGGCGTTGATAATGGAGAAATTGTTTCAGGCACCAATTATGAATTTATCGAGTTGAAAAACATAAGCTCTGCACCAATTGATTTGACCGATGTTTTCTTCTCCAGAGGCATTGACTATTTCTTTCCTAACAATACAATTATCCAACCGGGAGCTTTCATTGTACTTGCTGAAAACGAGACTAGATTTCAAGAAAGGTATGGGTTTGCACCTTTTGATTCCTATGGTGGTAAACTATCAAATTCAAGTGAAACACTGTGGCTTGAAAGGATAACACCATCCGGAAATGTTTTATTGGATGCAGTTACATATGCTGATGGATTCCCATGGGATTTTAATGCAGATGGCGGCAATTTTGATTATAGCCTGGCATTAGTTGATGGTGATGTAGATAATGATACTTATCTAAACTGGAGTGTACAATGTAACTTACTTTATACCCCTGGTGCTGAAAATGATCTTGGCTGTTTTACGGGTCCCGATTATAGTGGGCTGACAATTAATGAACTTGATTACAGACCAAATGGAATTAATGATCTAGAATTTTTAGAAATTGTAAACAATGGATTCCTTCCTATTGATTTAGAAGCGCTTAGATTTTCTACTGGAATTACTTATGATTTTAATGGCGGTCTACTATTGCCAGGTCAATTTTATCTCATAGCCAGAGATTCTGTACTTTTTCAAAACACCTATAGTGTTGCAGTGGATGGTCAATGGCTAGGTGGTCTAAGTAGTAATGGGGAGACAATTACTTTGACTGATCTATTTGGCAATACAATCGATGTGGTGTCTTACGGTGTTTCTTCGCCTTGGACAAATGAGCCTCTTCAAGGTATAAAAAGTTTAGCATTGATCGATCCAGATTTAGACAATAATATCGCAGCTCACTGGTGTGTACAGCAACCGGATCGGACTCCAAAATCAACCAATACTTTTGCGGATATAGACAATGATGGGATCGTCGACTGTATCGATTCTTGTCCCGCACTTAATGACTCATTAATTGGTACTACTTGCGACGATGGAAATATATGCACTACCGGAGAGACCTGGGATACCAATTGTAATTGTTCAGGTGGTGTATTTCAAGATTCCGATAACGATGGAGTGTGTAATGCTCAAGATCAATGTAATGGTTTTGACGATGGTCTGATTGGTACTCCCTGCGATGATGGTGATCTATGTACGATAAACGAAATCTTTGATTCTAATTGCCAATGTTCAGGAGGAGTGTATACGGATAGTGATAATGACGGGACTTGTGATGGTCTGGATCAATGCCCGGGATTTGATGATGCTATTGATTCAAATAATAATGGTGTACCAGATGGCTGCGATCTCTGTGATGACTACATTATTGAGAACACCAACTCCATAATTTCTCAAGATAAGTCTGCAAATATTGGCATTACCACTAATGGAAGAGTCTTTATCGGAGACGTGGTTTACAATGCCGGACAAGAAATAAATCTAACTGATGGTTTTGAGGTAAAGCTTGGTGCTGTTTTCCATGCCTATATCGCTCCATGTAATTAGCAAGAGTTATTCTGCGATGATGTCAATTCTATTTGTTGAACTGACTGACAATCAAATGACGAAGAATTCTTAGATAATACTTCTATTGTGTCAACACTCGATCTATCACTTCTTCAGCAAGTGATTGCATAAGCACATATCCTTCTGGAGTGACATGCACGCCATCATTAGTCAAATGCTCTTGCATGGCACCTTCACTGGTGGACATAGAATCGTAATAATTTAAGTAGGCAAAACCATTTTCATTCGCAAACGAAGAAAGCAGTTTATTCAGTGCTTTTACTTTTGGAGCCGGTTCCAAGCCGGGACGCCAAGGAAAATCGTCTGCAGGCAACACTGAAGAAATGACCACCTTGATATCATTAGCATTTGCTAAATGCGCCATGGATTCGATATTATCTGCGATCATTTCAATAGTAGAAGGTCCTGTATTTCCTGCTATATCGTTGATCCCTGCAAGAATGACGACAGCTGCCGGTTTTAAATCAATCACATCTTGGTTAAATCGAATCAGCATTTGGGGTGTCGTCTGTCCGCTAATCCCTCGGTTGATATATGGTTTTGTGTAGAAAAAACTTTCCTTTTGTTTCAACCATCCTTCGGTAATGGAATTACCCATAAATACTACCCTATTCTTTGGATTTGTTTTCATATCCACATCAGCATTAGCTTCTTTAAAACGATTCAAATTTGGCCAGTCAGGATTCTTTTCAACTACAACCTCTGGCTTGCTTTCCACAGCTTTTTCCGGAGTACAAAAAGAGAACGATAGTAAAACAATTGCTAGTAATAGACGATTCATAACGATTAAGATATGACTCTGCTTTCACTTATTGTAGAATTGATGATGCAAATACTGTGAGGGATTTTTAATTTCATAAAAGTGTACTGATGATAAGTTTATTAATTAGCTCCAATTTGTTCTGAATTAATTTAGAAAGGAGTTTTGTAACTTTAATAAGAAATAAATTCAAATTATGAAGCAGCTAATCATGCTCACCGCTCTCATGTTGATCATATCTTGTCAAGAGAAGGCAATAGATACCAGCAGTAAATTAGGGGAAATTAATATAGAAGTTTCTGGAAATGAAAAGGCAGTGCCACTATTTGAAGAAGGACTAATGTTTTTGCACAGTTTTGAATTTGATGATGCTGCTGAGAAATTCCGAGAAGCACAAGCAGCAGACCCATCATTTGGGATGGCGTATTGGGGAGAGGCGATGACTGAAAACCATCCGCTATGGAGAGAGCAAGAATACGAAACAGCGAAAGAGATTTTAGCAAAATTGGGTGAATCAGAAGAAGAACGAAGTGCTAAATTTAAAACGGAAATAGAAAAGGATTTATACGCTGCCATTCAGGTTCTCTATGGTGAAGGAACAAAAAAAGAAAGAGATCTTGCCTATTCAGCTTTTATGAAAAACCTTCATGAAAAATACACTGACAACCAAGAAATTTCTGCTTTTTATGCATTGTCACTACTTGGTTCGGTCAAAGGAAAAAGAGACTACGAGACCTATGGAATGGCTGCTAAAATTGCCCAAAGTGTCATCGAAGAAAATCCTAACCATCCAGGGGCACTGCATTATTTGATTCACAGTTATGATGATCCAGAACACGCACATCTTGCACTTGATGCCGCTAACAGCTATGCCCAAGTAGCACCTGAAGCCAATCATGCACTTCATATGCCATCACATATTTATGTTGCTATGGGCATGTGGGACGAAGTAATTAAATCCAATAAAGCTGCTTTTGATGCGAGCGTAAAGCGGATAGAAAGGAAAAAATTAGAAGGTAAAGACTTCGACTATCATTCTTTAAAATGGCTAATGTATGGTCACCTACAACAAGGAAAATTTGACAAAGCCAAACAGTTGGTATCAGATATGCAAGGTTATTGTTATAAAAATCCAACACCGAGAGCTGTTTCTCATAATGTGATGATGAAAGCTGCTTATTTCACAGAAACAGAAGAGTGGGATGACCCATTACTATCAGATACTATAGATTATTCAGATTTACCTATCCAAATAAAAGGAGCACATACCTATCTCAAAGCTAGATATGCTTTACATGTCAACGACATAAAACAATTTGATTCATTGTTAGCTTCCTTAGATGAAGCCATAGCAGATACGAAAAAGAAAGTTATGGCTGGCGAATCTCCTATGTGTAGCGGTAGCTATTCTAGAAGACGCCCGACACAAACTCAGCTTGATAGAACACTCGTCATTAAAAAAGAATTGGAAGCCCTACGTGCATTACAAGAAAATAATGTTGAAAAAGCTGAACAATTAATGGCCGAAGCGACTAAACTTGAGGAGCAAACTACATACATGTACGGGCCACCTGACATAGTCAAACCTTCCCACGAAATGTATGCTGAATGGTTGGAGTCAACCGGACGTTTGAAAGAGTCGAAAGAAATGTTTGAGAAAGTATTGGAGCGTGCACCTAAGCGTCTGATTCCTACCTCAGGAATAGAACGGATTGCGAATAAAATTAGTAGTTAATATTTTAAATGTTTAATGGCTGGTAAATTAAAGCTGTATAATTTCAAATATGAGTAATTGGAAATTAGAGCTTTTACCACTTATTCATTTTTCGATTATGTGAGTTTTTTGAACAACCCAATAGAAAATAAAATCCTGACTGCCAGCAGATAGGTTTAATATTAGTTTGCCTTAGCTATGGAATACAACTCCAATGCTTCGAGTGTCACATATTCTAAAGCTTTACTGTGAGTCGCGTGCAGGTTAATAGGCGGTGCGACGTCTGCTTCATGCGCTTCGATCCATCTGGAAATACACAAACACCAATGGTCGCCAGCTTTTAATCCTGGAAAATTAAATTCTGGTCTAGGGGTGATTAAGTCATTACCTCTACTTTTACTGTAGTTTAAAAACTTATCTGTCATTCGAGCACAAACGATATGTGTACCATAATCTTCTGCTCCTGTCAGGCATTGTCCTGTCCTATAAAACCCAGTAACTGGGTCAAGACAACAAGACATAAGGGGTTTGCCGTATACATTAGTTGCTTGATCGTCCATAACACCTACTTTTGGAAAAATACATAATAGTGAATCTGTCTGGCATATCAAATTGCCTGACAATAAAAAAAGACATCCGGTAATTATAAACAGACGCATTATTCAGGAAGAGCAGCTAAGACTTTACCTATAAACTCATTCATTGCGTTTCGATCAATCCATCGAGCTACAACAATTAAATTATTGTCTGGATCACAATAGACCATATTTGTACCTGCGCCCAAATGTGCAAAAGAATTTTCGGGTGCAGAAGCCATCAATTCTTTGTCTGTGTTCAAAAACCAATTCATAAATCCATATGTCTTTCGTACACCAGGTGTTAATGCCATCTTTACCCAATCTTCTGATAAAATGCGCTCACCATTCCAAACTCCTCTGTTTAATGTAAGCAGTCCTAACCTCGCTTGATCGTAAGCATTGATGTACATACCACCACCCCAATGCCCTCCTCCACTAACGACTTGCATTGGTGCACCATCCATAAGTATCCATGAATTGTCATAGCCATGCCAACGCCAGCTTGCAGATGCGCCAATGGGATCCATTACGTGTGTTTTTAAAACTTGCGGTAATGGTTTTCTCCAAATGTTGGTGGCTGCTAATGCAAGAACATTTACTCTTACATCATTGTATTTGTAAACAGTACCTGGCTCATGTCTTTCTCTTGCTAGCCATGTGCTGGGTTCTTTATTTGGTCTATCTGCCCAATCTGGTTTACCCCAAAGGGTACCTTCCCAGTCGCTGGTTTGTCTCAAGAGATCGTCCCAAGTTATTTTTGAGTTGTGTTCAGATGCAAATGGCTCGTAGACTTCATTAGCTCCAAAGTCGTCCGCCTTATTAGTGACTGGCATGGTGTGATAAAAACTAACTGGTGCCATGTAAGGATGTACTTCATCATGCACATCAGCTATCATGCCTTTGTCATATGCAACACCTACAACGGAAGACAAAAATGTTTTGGTTACACTAAATGTCATATCCACTCTAGATGGATCACCCCACTCAGCAATGACGTACCCATCTTTTATAATCAGTCCTGTTGACTCTCCCCTGGTTTTGTGTGGTCCGACAGCATCACCAAAAGGCTCTCTACCAAATCCTAAATAATGTGCTTTCTCTAAATCTTTAGGATTCTTTGATTCATTTGCAATCGCAAAATCAATGGCAAGTTTAATGCTATCACAATTTATAGAATAGTCGCTACAAGATTTTTTCTCCCAACTATTTAAACCAGGATAATATGTTGTTTGCTGAGCTAAAAGCTGCGTAAAAAAAATAAAGAAGCAGAAATAGGTAGCTAATTTTTTCATGTGTGACACTTTGGTGGGATTTACTCTTGATAATGATAAACATGTATTTTGCCTGATCCATTTTGTCCTTCATTCCCAATAAACATATCACCATTCGGTGCAAAACAGATACCTTCAGGCTGGATGTGGAAATCTTTATCCAAAAAGTGAATGTGTTTGAGTCCTTTATCTTTACCTACTACAACCAATAAACTCCCTTTCGCTGAGAGTATATATAATTCTTCCGTTATTGGATGAATGGCTAGTCCAGAAGGAGAAAAGCTCTCGACTCTGGATTCCAGATTTTTCAATTGGACATCAGTAAGATTGAGATTTCCGTATATGGACTTTATACTTTGCTTTAGTTGTTTGTCCTTGATCAACAGATAAGGATCTTTATCCATTAATTTATCTCCAAGGTTTAAGCTACAAATAAGTTTCCCTTTCTTTTCTTCATATTTCCCTGGAATTCGTGGCGAACCTTTACAAGCTATTAAGAGTGTATTTTCATAAGGCAGATATGTTATACCTTCCACATTATTACTCGTACTTAAGCTTGTTCGAATAATTGTACTATTGCCATTTATGGATGGATTGTAGAAAAATAATTTACCATTTGATCTAGCAATGACAACTTCATCATTTATAAGGGCGAGACCTTCATAATCACCTATGTCAGCAAACTTTTTCTTACTTAAAATTTCACCTGATGTTGTGCTTAATTCATACAGATATCCTAATTCGTCATTTACCGCAAGGAGAGTGGATTGCTTTGTATCAAATACCAAACCTGAGACTTCAACTAGCTCTCTTGCCAGTACGATAGTTCTGTCTATATCATGAATGTTATAATGTACGCCACCTATATTAACCTCATTTGGAGGTAGGTTCTTTTTGTCATTTGTTGTACTCTTACATGCATCTACAGTGAAGGTATATACAGCTATTAAAAAAAGAAGGATAAGTTTCATAAAGCTTAAAAATAAGATTTAACCCGATATCAATTGAGAAATGCATCAGAATAAATGTTAGGCGTAACAAAGCTATTGTCAAATATTTTATAAAAATAATACTAATAAAAAAGAGCCCGACAATGTCGAGCTCTAAGTTTAGGGGTACTAAAAATTGCTTCTTAGCACAATCATTCGGGTGAAGAATGATATATTCTGAAATATTATTTTTTGATCGAGTAGATTTTATTTAAAGTTAATTCGAAATTTATTGGGCAAAAAGCAAAAATGACTACAAAATTTATACAAAAACCTACAAAACGTCTACAATTTTATAGAATATCGCACCTATTTATAAAAATTTGAATTTTCAGTATCTATACTTTTCAAAGAATTACATGCTATTCTGTAAGTTATTTGTATGTGTTCCAATCTTGTATTTTATACTGAGATAGTTGAGGGTCCCCTTATCTATGAGTTACATGAATAGCAAAAAAGTAAAGCTAGAATACCACCTAAGCTGAAAATTCCTCTTTCATCTGAATATGCAATCGCTTAGCACTTTGTCTCGCCATTTCTGCGAAATCCTCTCCTTCAGAAGAAAATATGATTCCCCTAGAAGAATTTATCAGCAAGCCAACATCATTATTTTTACCATAAGTGCATACTGCTGATACACTACCACCTTGAGCACCCACTCCAGGAACCAAATAAAAATGTTCTGGAGCCAATTCTCTAATGCGTGCAAAAGATTCAGGATGAGTAGCACCAATCACATACATTAAATTTTCAGGAGTTCCCCATTCTTGACTTCTTGTAATTACTTTTTCATACAATGGAGTTGTACCGCAATGTTGGAAATCTTCACTTCCCTTATTTGAAGTTAGGGCAAGCAAGATGACCCATTTATTTTCGTATTCTAAAAAAGGACTCACAGAATCTATACCCATGTAAGGTGCAACAGTGATGCTGTCAAATTCAAAAGTCTCGAAAAACGTTTTCGCATATTGTCTCGATGTATTACCAATGTCTCCACGCTTAGCATCTGCAATGGTAAAATGCGTATCAGGAATATAATCAATCGTCTTGCCTAAGGCATCCCAACCTTTAGAACCCAAAGATTCATAAAAAGCAATATTAGGCTTATAAGCGATGCAATAGTCCTTTGTAGCATCAATGATCGCTTTATTGAATTCAAATACAGGATCATCAGTAGAAAGTAAATGTTTGGGAATCCGACTTAGGTCAGAATCTAATCCGACACATAAAAAAGATTTTTTGATACGAATTTGTTCGACAAGTTGATCGCGGGTCATCCAATACCATTGACTGGTTCAACGGCAGTTATTTCAGGCACGTGTTGCTTAACGGCTTGTTCTACACCTGCTTTGAGCGTCATCGTAGACATGGTACACATTTCGCAATTGCCAAGCCATTTGATCTTTAAAACTAAATCATCCGTCAATTCCACAATTTCAATATTGCCTCCGTCCACTTCAAGATGCGGTCTAAGTCCATCGAGGGCCTTATCTACTTTTTGAACCAATAACTCTTTTTGTGTAGCAGTCATAGTGTAAAATTACATATTTAATTGATACTATTTAGATACATGGACGATTTGGGTCGGACTATTGTTTTGATTTCTACTTTCGACTTGTCTTATCAACTCTTCTGCAATTGAAGAAAAACTAGCTTTGACTTGGCTGCCCTCTACTAATACTTGCGGATTTCCACTATCCCCACCTTCTCGAATTGCTTCAATCATGGGAACTTGCCCCAACAAAACAGATTGATTCATACTTGCTAATTCTTGACCACCACCTTCTCCAAAAATCTTATACTGTTTATCAGGTGCATCTTTGGGTACAAACCAAGACATATTCTCGATGACACCTAAAATAGGGACGTTTATATTGGAAAGTAAAAACATGTTCATAGCCTTTACAGCATCAATGACTGCAACTTTTTGTGGCGTGGTAACCATTACAACTCCAGTTACAGGAACTGTCTGCACCAAAGTCAACTGAATATCACCTGTCCCAGGAGGCAAATCAATGATTAAATAATCCAATTCTGGCCATACACAATCATTTATAAATTGTTTGATGACACCACTTAGCCTTGGACCTCTTAAAACCACGGCCTTTTCGGGTTCGATAATCAATCCTATCGAAATAGCATATAAACCAAATGCTTCTACAGGTATGATTTTATGTTTGCCATATACTTCCTGAATCTTCGGACGCTCTCCTTGAATATTTAACATTGTTGGAATAGATGGGCCATATAGGTCAGCATCAATTATTCCTACTTTAAAACCTTTTTGTACTAAAGCCAGTGCTGTATTTACCGCAACTGTTGATTTTCCAACACCGCCCTTACCGGAGGCAACAGCTATGATATTTTTGACTTGAGGCAATACCGTGTTAGCAGCAGGTGCATTTGGACCAGCCGATTTCATATGAATATGCACTTCTGCACCTGGAATAGTTTCTTTTATTGCAGCTTGAGCAGACATAAACACTTGCTGTCTTAAATCACCACCAATGTTAGTAACGTCAAGCTCGAAAAACACATTATTGCCCTCTGTTTTCAATTGTGTCACTAACTTGGCTTTGACAATATCCAAATTACTGTTTGGGTCAATCACTGATTGTAGGGAGGAAACGACTTTATTCAGATCAATCATATACTTTCGATAACGACTGCAAAGTAAATAAGTTTCAAAATGAATACTAAATATCGTGAGGTAATTCTAGCTTCATGGGATGACGAAGGAACCACCCCACCCGACTATAGCGCGGGCACCCGTCCGATAAGCGGGGAATTTGCACTTTTTAGATGGAAGAGATACTTAAAAACATGACTTAGTTTTAGTTAATAATAAGACCAAATGTTCCGCTCATAAGCACTCTTCAATACTACATAAGCGATTTTTACTGTAACTAAAAAGGTTGACTTTCTGTTAAAGTGGCCAATTATAAGTTGGTCTTAGCTCAACGACATCCCTAAATACTAAATAAGAACAAATATTAGAGATTGTTTCACGCTTAAGCGCTCTTGTTTCCTACATTTGCGTTGATATATGACAACAAGGTTAAATTACTGATGAAAGTCTGTCGAAATCTAGATGACTTACCCGCATTCAGAAAATCTGTGGTTACCATTGGATCCTTTGATGGTGTGCACACTGGACATCGTCAGATTATTTCCAAAATCGTCAATATTGGTAAAGAGAACAACTACACTTCCATCATCATTACGTTTGAACCACACCCACGTTTAGTTATAAATCCACATGATAAATCATTAAAGTTGATTTATTCTCTTGAGGAAAAATTGGATGCGCTAAGAGAGACCGGGATCGACTTTGTGGTCATTGCTCCCTTTACATTGGAATTTGCTTCTATGACACCAGAAGCTTACATCGTGGATTTTTTGGTTGGGAAATTTAATCCTTCGCACATTGTCATCGGTTACGATCATAAATTTGGTGCTGAACGAAAAGGAGACATTGAACTATTAAAGTCTTTCTCAAGTGAATACAATTTTGAGATCAGTGAAATACAGGCACAAGAAATTGACCAGATTGCAGTGAGCAGTACCAAGATCAGAAAGGCAATAACAGAAGGAAAAATGAGTCTTGCCAATTCCTATTTGAAATCAAGCTTCCCACTAACAGGTAATGTGGTAAAAGGCGAACAACTTGGAAGGCAAATTGGATTTCCTACAGCAAACCTTTTGCTTGATCATTCACATAAATTAATCCCACAACACGGTGTCTATGCCGCACAAGCAATAATCGATGGTACAGTTCACAATGGAATGCTGTACATTGGTACAAAGCCAACAATTGATGGTTCTGTAAAAGAGGTCATCGAAATAAACCTCTTTGATTTTTCACAAAATATTTACGGCAAAAAAATCAAGTTACTATTACTCCATTACGTAAGAGGTGATATAAAATTTGCAGGTATCGCAGCACTTACTCAGCAATTACAACAAGACGAAAAAGAAGTCAGAGAGTTTTTTTTATTGAATTCAACGAATGAATTATGAATTCAACAAACCAACTAGACGATGTAGCAGTTGTTGTCCTTAATTATAATGGCAAACAATATCTCGAAGATTATCTAAGCTCTTTGACGAGTTCTTATTCTAAAGGTGATTATACTGTATACGTAATCGACAATGCTTCTACTGATGAATCAGTCAACTATTTAAAAGAAGCACATCCAGATATAAAGATCATTCCATTAATCAAAAATTATGGCTTTGCTGGTGGATACAATGAAGGTCTTAAACAGATTGAAGCAAACTATTATGCATTGGTAAATTCTGATTTAGAAGTCACTGATAATTGGTTGGATGATATCATTAGTAGAATGGAAACTGACAAACATATAGCTGTTGTCCAACCCAAAATACTATCAATGCTTCAAAAAGATGAATTTGAATATGCGGGTGCAGCAGGAGGCTTGATGGATATTTTGAATTATCCCTTTTGTAGAGGTCGTCTCTTTGACTCGGTAGAAAAAGATCACCAACAATACGATACCGAAAAAGACATATTTTGGGCAAGCGGTGCTGCATTTGTAATCAGAGCTGATCTCATGAAAGCTTTTGATGGATTTGATGCCGATTTTTTTGCTCATCAAGAAGAGATTGATTTATGCTGGCGCTTAAAAAATGCCGGATATAGAATTTGTTGCGTTCCTTCTTCTACTGTCTACCATCTTGGGGGCGGCACCTTAGATTATAACAATCCTCGTAAAACGTACCTCAATTTCCGAAACAACTTTATCACTGGATTTAAGAATGACACCTTTTTAGCCATACTTTGGAAATTGCCAGTACGATTCCTGCTGGATATTCTATCTGCAATAAAATTCACGCTTTCAGGACAAGCCAAGTCTGGTGTTGCGGTATGCAAAGCCATTGGATACATCATCACGCACCCCATACAAATCTGGAAAAAACGCAAGCAAACCATTAAACAACGAAATAATTTGAGAATAGCTGACACCAATACTTCAGGTAGAATTCAAAAATCAATCGTCTGGGATTATTTCGTCCGAGGTAAAAAGACCTATCAAGCAATTTCAAAGTAGGATACAATAATATCTAAATGAAATGTCAATGATCTACTTATTATTGATTTTCATCTAATTAAAATATACATTTAAGCTAATCGTTCTATATTCATTACATGCGAACTAGCTTATTTCTTATCGCTCTTATTATAGCTCTTTTTGTTGGCAGATACACACCATTGTATGAATGTAGTGCTGCTACTTTTATTCATGAGAAAGTAACGTCTTTTTTGCTTGTAAACGATGGTGAAGGGAATGACAAAATCATTCACGAGATGAATAACTACAACATTGAATTTGAAAAAGCAATCATTAAACTCTTACCAGATCAAGAAGTCCTATTGACAGAGATTTTAGATACAATTTCGGATTTCACATTAGATTACACAATAGGCTCAAATCGATATGTAAAATCCTCAAATGATCTAGAAATTTGTCTGGAATACTTTACCATTACCAAAGATAAGTCGAATTCAAGTTTTTTGGAAAGTGAATATACGGCCGAAGTAAAAAGTAATGTCTATTTATACGATGGTGAATCTATAGAATCATTCATTTTCGAATCTAATTCTTCATTCCAGACAACTGGTCTCACCACTGAATTTTTTATTGACGCCAACTTAACAGAATTCTTTTTGGATCAATTACATAAGAGTGTGAACAGTTATGTTAGTCAGGAAGAATAGCAATCTCCTTAATTTGCTCTTATAAGTGGATACAACAAAGGCCGACTTGGCGCCGCATCCATCTCTAAGGGACTAACCTGCAAGTTGATTAAATACAATCCATCAATGACAGACTCAGGCACATACACCAACTCCGTAATGGTAGACTTAGAGTCCTGATTATGTTCTGAGTCCCAAAAAGTACGATGACATACTAAAGCGCCACCATCTACCTCCTTGTCTACAGACGGTAAATCAACTAAGAGGTGACGAATGCCATGAGCTTTCAACAACTTAACAACTTCCACGTCCAGGTAAGGCGGATTAGTGCCAGAATAATCTTTACCAATTTTCTCTTTCGCATTTGGAATGGTTCTGATGATACAAGCATCTACATCAATAGGTTTTTTTAGGAAGGATTTTTCAATGTCTTGCTTCGTGACCAAAAGATCTCCGTTTGATAGTTTTGTCAGTGATGTGGATACGAGCATACCCACAAAATGGAACTCAGTAATGACTTGATTAATGGATTGGTTTTGTTCTGTGATGTGACCGATGCATTCTGTATGTGTACCTTGCCCATGTGGACACGAGGTCATTTGATAGTAGTTGACAGAACTGCCCATTTTTACTGAACCAATAAAATCTCCAATCTCAACTGGCACCGCATTTACTGGCGGGGCGTAATAACAACGAACATCACCAATGGCTATTGATATATCAGTAGGTTTATTCAGATCAGTAGTAAACGTCAATCCATTTCTATGAATAGCAGCTATCATTTTAATAATATTAGTATTGCGCCAAGAGCAGTCACACCAATCAAAAAGTATCTGTAATTCTGTTCAGAAATCTTTTTTACCAAATATAAGCCAATTATAAAACCTAGAATAACAATTGGAAAAAGGTGTGCATTGTCTATAAAACTTTGAAGATTTATCGTTTTCCAAACAAAAATATGGAAAGGCATTTTGAAAATATTTATGATAAAAAACAACCACGCTCCCGTACCTATCATATCATTTTTGTCCAAACCTGTGGCTAGAAAATAAAGCACAGCCAAACCACCTGCTAAATTTCCAATCATAGTCGTAAAGCCAATGGCAAATCCTAGAGGTATAGCAACCATCAATGAATCTTTGACATAATCAAATTGCTTCCACTCTCTCCAAATGACAATCACCACACTAAATAAAATAATGATTGACATCCAAAATTTGAAGGTAGGTTCATCTAAATTTTTGCCATACCAAGCGGCAAAGATCACTCCTACAGCAACTGCTGGCAAACATTTGATTAAGTACTCCCACTTGACATATCTTTTATAATACCAAATAGCAAGTATGTCTCCAGCAAGTAACAATGGAAGCATTATACCTGTAGAAGCTTTAGAACCATGTGCAAGTGCCAAACACACAACTGCTATCATGCTGGTACCTTTAAGACCAGACTTAGCTAGACCAACAATTAGTGCAGCAATTATCGTAAGAATTAAGGTCGACATCTATGGATACATTAATGATGAGTAAACCACAACTTTGTTTACTTTTAGTTTAATGAAGGTAGTGATTCTAAGTGATTTGAATTGGCGGGATCATTTGCGAGATCTCACTTGGCAAGATGTCATAGCATTCTCAGAAGATCATTTATATGAACCACGCTTTGAACGTATAGCTAGGTATTTTGAAATCATTATTGCAGAAAAAGCAGATCTGGTATTACTAGCTGGTGACATCACTGGCGACGGCTTTTGTGGCCATGGTTATCAATATGCACTTTTAACTTTACTCTCTTTATTAGAAAGAAGAAATATTCAATCAGCATTCATTACAGGTAATCATGATCCCAGTCCTTACTATGATGAGCTACTTAAAGGTGCAAGTACATTCAATCATACACAACATATCTCTAACACACTTGTCAATATTAAAGGCTTAAATATATTAGGGATCAACTTTCATTGTACTAAGTCAAAGTCCACTCTGAATAAATTATTAAAAAAATATACAGATACTGCTATAGATATATGCATTGCACATTCAGAAATAAAGAGACGAATTCGTTTATTTGACACACATGCTCCATTAATAGTTACAGGTCACTATGATAGAAAACTATTTCCATTCCGAGATTCCATTTTTGTATCACTTGACAATGACTCTAGTGAAGTCTCCTATGCTACTGCTTTATTTGATAATGGTAATTTGAAAGAGTCAAGAATTTGTATTCGTCACAATGTAGAACGTACGATTTATCTACCTCAACTTGTAGGTAATCCAATCAGTACTTATTTATACTCCGACTCTAAACCTGTTGCTTCATTTGAAAAATTAGAGGCAGCACATGATTCTTCGTTTTTAGATGATGAAGGTAATGACTGGACCTATTTAAAATATTTAAGAGGTAGACAGCATCATGCTGCTTACAAGAGTATGTATTCGTATAAAGTAAATAAAAAACAATTGGAAGGTCTATTGCCAATTGCTAAACTTCATAAACTTAAGATCTCGCCAGGATATCAGATATCAAGTTTGTTTGTTAGGGATTACATCGGTGCAGTTTAAACATTAAGTACATTAAGGGGAAAGAACATTAAGTACATTAAGGCTGAGAACATTGAGTGTATTATGGGACTTAGCATTAAGTGCTTTATGGGATTGAACTTTAAGAAATTGTAGTTAATGATAATTTGCATCATCAAAAGGAAAAACTATTAGCCAATTAATTGAATCATATTGAGGACAAGGCATTCATCAAAGAGTAGGAAGGAAAATATTGAACTACGTCAACAACTTAATCGAGCTTGTTTGATTACTTTGTGTATTTAAGATTAAAAAATTAACATGAAAGTAATTGAAGTAAATGGGGGTGGATTGGATAAATTACAGGTTGTAGATCGAGCTGATCCAAGCCCTGGAGCTGGAGAAGTATTGGTAAGATGGCATGCTACATCACTAAATTTCCATGATTACCTTGTGGCGCTTGGTGCCATTCCTGTACCAGAAAATAGAATCCCTATGTCTGATGGCGCAGGAGAAGTCGTAGCTCTGGGAGATGGTGTTTTAGATTGGAAAGTTGGTGATAAAGTGATGTCCTTATTTTTTCCAAATTGGATGGATGGGAATCCTAATTTTCAAAAGATAGCCGGTGTATCAGGTGAAACAGTCGATGGCTACATTACAGAATTATCAACTATTTCAGCAAAGAGTTTGACACGCATACCTGAAGGCTATTCCTACGCCGAAGCTGCTACTCTTCCATGTGCTGGTTTGACAGCATGGAATGGACTTACGCATACTGGTGGATTAATGGCAGGCCAAAAAGTATTGATCGAAGGCACAGGTGGTATGTCACTACTTGGCTTACAACTAGCTAAAGCTGCTGGAGCAAAAGTATATGCAACGACTTCGTCCGCTGAAAAAGCAGAACGATTGATGAGTATGGGTGTGGAATCTGTGGTCAACTATAAAGAAGATGAACGATGGGGCAAATCCATTTTCAAACAATCAGGCGGTGGAGTTGATATTGTTCTTGATGTCGGAGGTGGTTCAACCATGCAACAATCAATAGAGGCTAGTAAAATGGGAGGTACAGTTATCTCAATTGGTATTTTAGGTGACGGTCGTAAAGGCTCGATAACATTTCCAAAATTATTTTTCAAATTCATTAATTTAAAAGGTATCGCAGTAGGTAGCAAACTTATGCAAGAAGCAATGGTTGATGCCATTGAAACTGGCAATGTAAAACCCGATATTGATAAGAGTTTTGCTTTTGACCAATTGAAAGAGGCGTTTGCTTATCAAGCTTCTGGCAAGCAGTTTGGGAAGATTGTATTGGAATATTGAGTTAGATCCTAGCAAATTAAGTGATAACCACCCCACTCACTAGCACGGGTACCCCTCCAAATGAGAGGGTAAATTGCATGTTCAATTGAACAAAGCTAGGCAAGTACATGTAGTATGAGATTTTAATTCTCTCTTTGGAGGAGTGGAGTGGTACCGCAAACATTGGGAGCGAGGTGGTTCTTCAATAAACTAATTACTCATTCAAATACCTGTGAAAGAATTTTGTTGAATTAGAATCCGTATAGAGTAGTATCGTAATTTAACCACCCCATCCATTAGCGCGGGCACCCTCCCGAGCGGAGGGGAATTGGCAATGTTCAGTATTTAAGATATTAGTCTAGCTCCCTTATGGATAAAATCATTTTGGTGGTCTGACTTCATGCATCAAGTTAATTAGTAAGTCCAAGTTGCTTCAGTGTCTTACTTTATATCCTTCCATTTCTTTACGAAACAACTCCAAATGATCTACTCCAATCATATCAACCCCCAAGTCTGCAAGAGTATCCCAACAAGCCTTCGTATCTGGAGTTCTCCAAAACCGGATCATCTTACCTTCGACATGGACGGCATTTATTGTCTCTTTTAGAAGTGCCAATTCTTCGGCAGTCAAAGTTCGGTCACCATCCCATTTTATCAAGTTGTGAAAATTTGTACTGATCAATGGCATGCGTTCAGAATCAAACTTTTTATCGAGATGAGACAATCTTCCATCAATAAAAAAGTAAGGAAAGACAGATGTCTTCATCAATTCTTCTCTTGGCATGGCACCACTTAATATGACTGTAAGATTTCCTTTTTTGTAGTCTCGAATGGTAAATAATTCTGCATAGGCATCAACAGCTTCATGAATTCTTGCGAGGATATTAGGCACATAAATTTTAATATCGACGAGTAGAAAGATGTGTTTATCTGTACCATTAAGTTCGTCATGCAAAGGCTTGAGGTATAAGTCTGTAATTGTTGGTTTTTGATCCAAACCTTTTTTGTCGTGACTGACGACAATTTCATCATTGTGTAAGAATACGTCTATTTCAATCGAACCAAAACCATTCTCTAGCGCTGTCTTTAATGGATGTTCTTGCTCGTAATCATTGTGAGAATGAGCGATAACTGGATATTTAATTTCTGTTGTAGATACCTGTGAAGCTTTGCACGAAAACATCAAACAAACCAATATTAGGATATGACGACAGTACATATTATCCAGGATCTGATTCAGACTTAGACTCTGTACGCAACAATCCTCTGAAGGCTTCTCTCGCAGTCGCTTCACCTGTGACCACGCGATAGACTTCATTGGTTATTGGCATTTCTACATCGTACTTTTTTGCTAGTTCCATGACTACTGGCGCACTCTTAACGCCTTCTGCTACCATTGACATTTCTTCAATGATTTCGGTCAATGCTCTCCCCTTCCCTAATTCAAATCCAACATGTCTGTTTCTACTTTGTGTACTGTTGCAGGTCGCTACTAAATCCCCCATACCAGCCAAACCAGCAAAGGTTCGTCTCCTGCCACCCATCGCCATTCCAAGCCGTGTCAACTCTGCCAAACCTCTAGTAATGACAGCAGCTCGTGTATTGTCACCTGCTCCCATACCATCACCCATTCCAGCGGCAATAGCAACTATATTTTTTAATGCCCCACCTAGTTCGCATCCAACGACATCTTCATTTGTGTAGACTCGAAATAAGCCAGTCATAAAGATTTTTTGTAGAGCCAAACTTATATTATCATCGACTGTAGCAATCACACTAGCTGCAGCCTGTCCTGCAATAATCTCTCTCGCCAAATTAGGTCCTGTCAATACACCAGCTGGATGACCAGGCATTGTATCTTCAATAATCTCTGTCATCCTAAGTAATGATCCCTTCTCCAACCCTTTTGACAAAGACACAATCGGGACCCAAGGTCTGATGTACTTTTTAGCTTCTTCTAAAACCGACCTAAAATTTTGAGCAGGTATGCCCATAACAATCACATCAGCATCTCGCACTGTCTCCTCTATGCTGTCACAAGCTGTTAATGTTTTTGTCAACTTAGCGCCAGGAAGATATTTTTCATTTGTGTGTTGCTCATTGATCTCCCTTACTGTATCTGCATTACGAGCCCAGATTTTTGTATCTGTATTTCTTGCGACTAAAGATCCTACAGTTGTCCCCCAAGATCCACCACCTAATAAACCGGTCTTCAATTTCATAAGCTAATTTTAAAATGATCTTTTGAAGCACTAGACAGAAAACTATGCCTTCTTTTTTAATCCCTTCGTTTTACCTGCTGATAATTCCTTAACATCTTTTTGCCCCATCACTTCTAAATATTGATCACGTATTTTTTTGATGTGTTTGGCTAAATCCGCTTTCTTCCATGTTTTTGTTGGCACTGGGTCTAACACTGTTATGCATATGGTTGCAGGTTTTATTATATTTCTTCCCCGTGGCATCACATCATGGGCATTTTCAATAACAATTGGTACAATAGGGACTTTCGCTTGCATTGCCAGATGAAACGCCCCCTTTTTAAATTGCCCCAGTGAGTAATCGTAGCTCCTAGTCCCTTCTGGAAAAATGACAACTGATGTTCCACTTTTAAGTGCATCAACCGCAGGCTTCATCGCTTCTATCGCCTTTTCCTTATTAGTCCGATCAATGAAGATCATGCCTTTTGATGCAGTCAAAATTTGGCCTAATACAGGCATTTTCTGAATTTCTTTTTTGCCGATACCAACTGTATCTTTTCGTAACAGTTTTGAGGCAATAATCATATCTGCATTACTCTGATGATTGAGGATAAATACGCAGGGACGACTAGCCCAGATTTTTTCTTCTCCTTTCACGGCAAGGTTGATTCCTGCAAGTCTAGCAGCTAGATCCCCAAATGATGCCATCATAGAATTCCTACCTTGATCCCATGACCGTCCACGTGTACCAGTCAAAAATCCTTTTGCTGCAGCTGGAAATAATGAAGCCATAGTCAGAGCTGTTCTCAAGTAATTTGTAACAGTATTTCTATCAACACCATCAAATCTATACACTGGCCAGTCATTGACATATGCTTTTGCTGAAAGTTCTTTATCTGGATTAATCGCTACTGGATTACCTACCATATCTAATAAAGGCATATCCTCCGCACTGTCTGTATAGAAATAAGACTTTGACAAATCAAGATTCAATGTATCTGATAACACTTGTGAAGCATGAGCTTTTCCTTCACCCCAGCAAGCAGGTTCAACTATATTACCTGTAAATTTCCCATTTACGACTTCCATCTTTGTACACATCACATGTTCGATACCAAGATCACTAGCCACTGGTGTCACCTGATAAGGGGTTGCCGCTGAAATAATAGCTACAGTATGACCTTTAGCTAAATGGGCTGCAACTAAAGCTCTCGATTCTGGATAAATGGCTTTCGCCAAATATTTGTAATAAACTTCTTCACCGACCTGTTTAAAAACATCTTCTTTAATTCCCTTGACACCTTTAGCACCAATAGCAGCAAGACTTGCAAAATTTTTATCTCCTACTGCATATACAAGAGCACCCCCAAATTGAGCAACTATCTCTCGATTTTTCATCTTACCACTCAAAATCCGAGTCTTTAAGAATTTAGAAGCAGAAAAACCTTTGATCAATGTTCTGTCTAAATCAAAAAATGCGCCTATATGAGGTCCTTCCTCTGAATCGGTGATCCCAGTTGTGAGACTTTCAATTTTAGAACCTGGGACAACATTCTTCTCTAAAGGAATAACCTTTGCCTCATTCGTCGATGTCCTAAGCACATAATCCTGTAGCTCTTTTATATAATCCGCAAGTACAGTCAACTCATCAAACAATACTTCCAGTTCTTTCTTCTTTCTATTTTTTCCTTTGGGTATAAGATTTCTGTTTTGAGCAAATCTTAAGCCATTAATAACGAAGGGTTTTGAGATTGATTCTATTCTGTGAATTTTACCTTGCCAATGCATTTCCTCTCCTAAAAACATACATTCGTGAAGGAGTCTATTTTCATTATACTCTTCATTCTTATCCATATTCTGTAAGGCAAGTGCAACTACGGTATATGCCTCTATGTAAGTATGCAATACGACTTGTGAAATAAGAATTGGCTGATCTCGCAAAATATCAAGCAGTTTCTCTTTATTTTTATGATTTAGCTTAGCGCGCCAATCTTCATCCATTAACCCAAAATCATATTCAATCTCATCAGAGAAATTAGGTTTATTAGAATAGAAAAATTCAAACTTAAATAAGTCTCTGAGATTCATGATTTCTTTCCAAAACACATCTTCTCTTTCCGAAGGCTTAAACTTTGCTGCTTTCAAAATGGCCAACTCAATAAAGGCACGGTGATATAAATGATGTACACACATATTGGAATAATATGTGGAGATCAAATACTTTTCTGGTACAATTGCATATTTCGCTTTAGCTCCCTCTCCTATCTGCTGAATCAGATTTGCCTGCTTCAACAAATTCAATGCATATTGCACACTTTGGCTAATCGGAACTCCTCTGTCAACGAGTGTATCCGCTTTGTGCCTCTCCACAATATTCATTAAACTCAACACATTGTATTCTATCAAATTTTTAGTCAACGAAAACTTACTCAACAAGGTTGTACATATCAATGAAGCAGTTGTAACTGGTGTTATCTGATTAATACGGTGAACAAGTTCGAAAGCCAATTTAGGCAATGTATACTTTTCAGTAGGAGCTTGAAAATCATTTGGTATCTCTGCAAAATGCTCCTCCTCTCTTTCGATAGGTTCACCAATTCGTACAGAAATACGTCCATAATTTTTACCCATATCTTTGATGTAATTCATCATCCACATCAAGTTCTCAGAGTTCTTTTGTTTACCTCTCCCTTCCATAGTCATCTCCTGCACGTCTTGGATCAAATCGTACACTACAGAGACAGGCACGTATTTCACTTCATCCTTAGATTGCTTTTCACCTTCAGCGATGTATTTGAGGATTCCCATTTTTGGCCAAACCAATTTACCTGTTCGAGATCTCGTACCTTCGATCGCCCACATAAAATGTTCACGCTGTTTGACAAGGTGTGCAAGGAAATGTCTAAGACTGGCTTTGTAAATTTCATTATCTTTAAAAGAACGACGTATAAAGATCACTCCTGCTTTTCTACCCAATTTACCTACCCCAAAAAAACTCAAATTGATACCAGCAAAAATGTAAGGTATTGGCAACCCGTGCCTCGCCAATACAAGTGCCAAGACCCACATGTCTATGTAGGTCTTATGTGTCATTACAAATGCAACGGAATTTCGACGCATCAATTTACCTAAAGCTTTTAATTCATCAGGATCAATATCAATCGTCTTATCATAGCCCCTTGATAGTGTAAATTTAATCAGTTCGAACATCGCACTATCTGCATAAGGATCGTGCTCAGAGTATAGCTCCGTTATATATTCCTTGGCATCTTTCTGTACGTCCTCAATAGGCGTATTATGCTTACTAGCTAATCTAGAGAGTGTTTGCTGAAAATCCTCCTCTTGAAAAATGAAATCAATACCTTGCATAAGCTTGAAGATAATTATAAGTAATGGTTAAACTATAACGAATGGGCCAAATCGTATGTGATTTTATGTTTATTGCAAATTTAACCATCCATATCATTTAGGCTTCTGTGTATTATGAAGAGAATCAAAGCGTTCAAACACCCTATTGTTAAAGGAAATGCTTTTGGCAGTTGGCTATTCGGAGAACCAAGTATGTATGTGTATGTCTGGTATATAGATGGATTGTTGATTGATACAGGTCATCGTCGTATGCGCAAAGAAATTCTTGAAACAATTGGTGATTGGCAAGTAGATAAATTATATGTGACACATCACCACGAAGATCATTCAGCAAACATTAAAGTCATTAAAAAACACTTCAATTGTCAAGTATTGACATCTTCAAAGTGTGCAGAGATTATGAAAAAGCCTCCTTCCCTAAGCCCAGCACAACACTTCATGTGGGGATTAGCAGATTCCTATGATAATTTCACTATTGAAAATGATCGTATTGAAACAAAGAACTACTCTTTTCAAATCTTGCCAATACCAGGACATGCTTCTGATATGGTTTGCTTATATGAAGAAAATCAAGGCTGGTTATTTTCTGCAGATTTGTATTTGCATCATTACGTCAAATATTTTATGCGGTCAGAAAGTATGAGGGAGTCAATTAAATCGCTTGCTAGAGTGAAAGCGCTTGATTTTGATACTATGTTTTGTGCACATAATCCACAATTAGATAACCCAAAGGCGCTCCTTCAGCGAAAGCAACAGTTCTTTGAGGACTTTTACGGAAATGTGATTGAGAGGCATGACAAAGGCATGTCAGAGAAAGAGATATTTACCGATATGGGATTGCATGAAGCTGGTCGTATTAAGTGGATGTCATTAGGGGCATTGTCTGGGTTAAATATGGTAAGATCTGTACTGAGAGATGAATCCTTATAATTAGTCTAGAACACAATTAATTAGATTGAAAGATTGTCACGATTAACTCTACATCTAAATAATCCTGTTCAGACAAAAAAAGGTCCCAGCGGGGAGCTGGGACGCATTCAATAAACCAATCTCATGTATAAAACATGATATTATAAAAAGACGAAATCCATATTTAGCACACATTTAAGTGTGAAGGTTCTGATTAACATTCTTTCTATCTCAGATTGGTTGTGATTAACATTTTTAAAATGTTGGTTGAAAAATGATAATTAAAAATTTTATGTAACCGATTTTTTTAATCGACGTTATCGTATAAAAATTGATTGCCTCTTGACAATGGAGAATCTTCATCATCAGAAATCGAAAGCCTTGATCGGGCCTGGGTATTTTCTACATCTACATCATCTAACATGACATTTCTTCTTTTGTAAGCTGGGACTTTTTCCAACTCTGCAATTGTAGAAGGATTATCAATTGGTTTACTGCTTAAATCACGCTGCTGCTTAATCCGACTTTGCTCTTTGAGCATTTTATCTTTATCTATCTCTTGAAATATTTTAGGCGTTACTTGTGCTTCAACTCTTTCTGCGAATGGTTCTGAAGTAACTTGATTGTGCGACTCGTGAGAGAACGTTTTTGTAATTGGAATGTCCACATCTAGATCAACAACTTGGCTCAAGTCTCCTTCATCATATCCAACAGAAATTCCAAATTCTTTTTCCATGTCCTGATCATCCAATGGAACAACAATTTTCTCTCTTTTTGACTTATCGTAAGCATAATCACTTTCTACAAAACCAGTAGCAATTAATGTGATACTTATTTTTTCTCCTAATGACTCATCCAAACAATTCCCCCAAATCAAATCAGTGCCATGTCCTGCTTCTTCTTGCACATATTCAGTGATCTCTCCTATTTCGTCCATGGTTACCTCTTTAGTACCAGACGTAATGTTTAATAAAATATGTTGCGCTCCCCGGATATCATTATCTTCTAATAATGGAGAATTTAATGCGGCATGAATGGCTTTGCGTGCGCGATCATCTCCTTCTGCAGTTGCATTTCCCATCATTGCGACACCACTTGCGCGCATGACGTGATTAACATCCTCAAAATCTACATTTATGTAACCAGGAACAGTAATTATTTCAGCTATACCTTTTGCTGCTGTGGTTAATATTTCATCTGCATGACCAAATGCCTCTGACAGTCCCAGATCACCATAAGCTTCTCTGACTTTGTCATTTGAAATCACTAAAATAGCATCAACATATTTTTTTAATTCTTCTAAACCTTCAAGTGCTTGTCTGTGCCTGCGCATCCCTTCAAACTTAAACGGAAGTGTGACAATACCGACAGTCAACAGATCTTGCTCCTTTGCTGCTTTAGCAATTATTGGTGCAGCTCCAGTACCAGTACCGCCACCCATACCAGCAGTAATGAAAACCATTTTAGTGCCGTCATTTAAAAAGGTACGAATATCTTCTATAGATTCAATGCAAGCTTGTTTTCCTATTTCTGGTTTAGATCCGGCACCTCTTCCCTCTGTTAAATGTGGACCTAATTGTATTTTGGTTAATACAGGATTAGATATCAATGCTTGATTATCTGTATTGCAAATAACAAAGTCAACTCCTGCAATTCCTTGCTCAAACATGTCTTTCACAGCGTTTCCGCCGCCACCGCCAACGCCTATCACCTTTATTATTGACCTATCATTTTTTGGTATATCAAATAACATAATAAATGAGTTTCTTGTTAATTAAAATTCAGAATCTGGTTTTGCTTCAAAAAAGTCTTTCGTATAAGAAAATATAGTATCTAATATTTTCTTGCCTGATTTCTTATCTTCTCCTTCAATTTCTTCACCATCGTCATTATTGCCTTGTTCGTTATAATAATTTATTTGCTCTTCTAATTCTATGTTATTAATAGAATGAATTAATAAACCTACAGCTGTTGCATAAATTGGACTAGCTAAAATCCCGTTATATCCATGCGCCAAATGTTCGACAGGCTCTCCTCGTCGTGTAGGTAAACCAGTGTGGTATTCTGCTAATAAATTAATGTGATTTAATAAAGAACCGCCACCAGTCAAAACTAATCCACCGAATAATTTTTTATCGTATCCAGATCGCTGTATTTCCCAATAAATAAAATCAAATATTTCTTCAACTCTGGATTGAATTATTCTTGCTAAATTCTTTTCTGATATTTCTTTTGGCTCACGCCCTCTTAACCCAGGAATTGTAATAATTCGATTGTCATAAATTTCATCAGCGAGTGCAGAACCAAATTTTACTTTTAATTTTTCTGCTTGGTCTAACATTACTGTACATCCTTCTTGAATATCTTTGGTAATCATATTACCTCCAAATGGGATGACTGCTGTATGACGAATGATACCCTCTTTAAATATGGTGATGTCCGTCGTACCTCCACCTATATCTACTAGTGCAATCCCTGCTTCTTTTTCTTCGTCACTTAATACAGCTGATGCAGATGCAATCGGCTCCAATGTCATATCAGCAACTTCCAGCCCAACTTTTTCAACACACTTTAATATATTTCTCGAGGCTGTAATTTGACCTGTAATGATATGGAAATTAGCTTCTAAACGAATGCCTGACATCCCGATTGGGTCGAGAATATCTTGTTCGTCATCAACGGTAAATTCCTGTGGAATAACATGTAATATTTTGTCTCCTGGAGGAAGGACAAGCTTATACATATCTTTAATCAACTTATCGACGTCTTGCTCTGATATTTCTGTATTGTAATCATTACGGACAAGCAGACCATGATGGTGTAGACTTTTAATGTGCTGACCTGCAATACCTACGTGGACTGTTTTGAATTTTCGCTTGCATTGACGTTCGGCCTTTTGTATGGCGTCGCGAATGGCTTTCACCGTTTTATCTATATTGGCAACTACTCCACGAGTCACACCTTCAGATACGTCTGTACCCATTCCTACGACTTCAATTTTGTCGTATTCGTTTCTGTAGCCAGCAATAGCACAGACTTTGGTTGTCCCTATATCAAGGGCTACCACAAGTTTTTGAGAAGGATGAATCTTTTCCATAGTCATTACGTTACGTATGATTAACTAGAAATTATTTTACTATCTTTTCCATTGTCTCCAATAATCTGATTGGTATATTCGTAAATAAACCGCTCATATTTATCAAAACCTTTAATCCGCACAATGGATTTATATGTCAATTTTATATTTCTTAATTTAAGGTTCAACTTGTCAGCTGATCCAAGAATTAATTCTTGTTTTCCAACTTTTGGCACCAGCGTTATTGCACCGTCTTTCTCCACATAAATCTGTTCAATCAATGCTTGCAAAAAATCATCTTTTGGCAACTCCTTTGCAATGGCTAGAATGTCATGAATTTTATGTGCATTCATTTCTCTCCAATTAGGAATATACTTATCAATGTATCCTGAAGCTATTGGAACACGAACTGCAGATCCTTTAACGGTCTTTATTCTTTCACCATATTTGTCTAAATAATAATCTTCGCCATTTTCTGCCATGATCCGCACGACTGGTGCACGTTGCTTTATCGTCACATGAAGAATATTTTTTCCATCGACATACACTTCTGCATGTTCAATGCGAGAATCTTTATTTAATGCAGACTCCAATTTTCTAGAATCAATATCCACAAATTTAATGTCTTGGATATCCGTGCCAAAAAACTGCTCAATGTGCAATTCTGCCATTTCCTTAGAGACTAAATTTCTTGAGCCTTCTAGATTTTCAATTTCGACACTCAATTGATTGATGTGTCTATTTAAATGCGTATTAACAGAAACCCAAAGCAAGACAGCTACCGCTAGGATAGCCATGAACCATAGGAACTTGTCCCATAACTGTCTCATGTGCTTTTGATTTACTTTTTTACGCATTAAAATATTTCTCTTTTATTTCTATTACTTTTTTATCTATATCTCCGGCCCCTGTTATCAATAAGATTTCAAATGGCTTGTTTTTCAATGTGTCAATCAATTCACTTTGATGAATCAATTGTTTATCTTCTAGGGTAACTTTTTCAAATATTATATTTGATGTTACACCTTCAATCGGTAATTCTCTTGCAGGATAAATTTCTGTCAAAATCAATGTATCTGGTTTCGACAATTCTTTCGCAAATCCATCTACAAAATCTCGGGTCCTTGTAAATAAATGAGGTTGAAAAACAACTGTCAATTTTTTATTAGGATATAATTCCCGTGTCGCATTTATTGCCGCTTTTAATTCTGTCGGATGATGTGCATAATCATCAATCAAAACAGCATCATCTTTTTCAGCAACCAATTCAAATCTTCGTTTTATCCCTTTAAACGATTCGATAGATTGTTTTAAGTCTTCCCATGTACAACCCAACTCTTTTGATACTGCTGTTGCGACAACTGCATTCGACACATTGTGTCTACCACCGAGCGCTAAAGCAAAACCGTCAATCGCATTATCGACTTTTAGTGAATAATGAAATCTGCCATTTTCTACTCGTACATCAGTTGCATGTAGATCACCTTCATTAATACCAAATGTCTGTATAGACACGCCGTTATCCATCAATGCTCGCTTCCACTCCTCATCTATGTTATTCCTTATCGAAGTATGCACCCATAAAGATCCGCCTTGCTTTATATTCAGTGTGAAATCTTTAAAGCCTTGATGTACCGATTTTTTATCTCCATAAATATCAAGGTGGTCAGCATCCATCGACAATATAACCGCGATGTCAGGATACAATCGTAAAAAAGAGCGATCGTATTCATCAGCTTCAGCAACTACCCAATCAGAATCACCATATAAATAATTTGAGTTAAAGTTTTTCATGATGCCGCCTACAAAAGCTGAAATATCAATTCCTGAATTTTTTAACAAATAGGAAACAATAGAGCAAGTGGTGGTCTTACCATGAGTCCCTGCAACCGCTATGGTTTTCTTTTCTTTACTGATCATACCCAACACTTCCGATCGTTTATAAATCGGCATGCTATTTATTAAATGGACATACTCAGCATTATCTTTTGGTATAGCTGGTGTAAAAATTACCATGTCAATAGAATCCGGTATTAGTGATACATTTTCTTCGTAGTGTATCTCCATACCTTCGCTTTCCAACGTTTTGGTAAGCACAGTAGAAGTTTTATCATACCCACTGATCATTTTTCCTGCTTTAAGGAAATATCTTGCCAGTGCACTCATTCCAATCCCTCCAATACCTAAAAAATAGATATGTTTTACTTCTTTTATTTTCATTAGCTGCCAATTAAATTAATGACCTCATCTGCAATCATATCATCTGCCTCATCATTGCCTAACTTTTTAATGGAGCTTGCTAAAATATTCAACGTTTCATCATCTTGAATTAAGTCGAGTGCTTCTTTCATCAATCGCTTTTTAGCGTTTTGATCTCGAATTAATATTGCTGCATTTTGCTCTGTAATGGCAAGTGCATTTTTAGTTTGGTGATCCTCCGCGACATTTGGCGAAGGCACCAAGATTACTGGTTTGCCTACAGAACATATTTCCGAAATTGTTAGTGCACCAGCTCTTGTCATTAATAAATCAGAAACGACATAAGCCAAATCCATTCGATCTATAAATGGCATCACTTTTACGTGGTCTAGTTTTGCGAAATCGGAATCTTTGTATTCATCATAATACAGTTTACCAACTTGCCAAATCATCTGAATATCAGTTCTATCTTTTAATAATGTATACCCATTATTGATAGCAATATTTAATGACTTTGCACCTAAACTACCACCAAACGCAAGCAAGGTCTTTTTACCTTCTTTTAAATCAAAATGATTTAATGCTTCTTGTTTGGTCACAGTCAAATTGGATATGACTTCTCTTACTGGATTACCAGTTCGAGTGATTTTTTCTTTTGGAAAAAATCGATCCATATTTTCATAGGCAACACAAATTTTATCGACTTTATCAGATAAAAATTTGTTTGTGAATCCTGGATAAGAATTTTGCTCCTGAATTAATGTCGGTATTTTCATTAAAGAAGCGATATGCAATGTGGGTCCACTCGCAAAGCCTCCAACACCAACAACAACATCGGGGTTAAACTTTTTCAAGATCCGCCATGATCGGAATAAACTCCAAACCAATTTGAACGGAAACAACAAATTTTTCAAAATTTTACCTCTGTGAAATCCACTGATCCAGAGGCCTTTGATAGGATAGCCCGCTTTCGGTACTCTATCCATTTCTATTTTACCTTTGGCACCTACAAATAAAATGTCTGCACCAGGTTTTTTCCTTTTTAATGCATCCGCTATTGCTATAGCTGGAAACACATGACCGCCCGTTCCTCCGCCACTAAATACTATGCGCATCGCGCTGCTCAATTTTGGCCAATTTCAAATTATCGTAATGCGCCTGCTCTACATATTTACTCACACTCAAAATCACACCCAAAGAGATACAGGTAAATATAATCGAAGTCCCTCCCATACTGACTAAAGGTAAATTCAGTCCAGTTGCCGGAACTAATTGAACGGCTACAGCTATATTCGTAAAGGCATTAATCACTATATTCAAACATAGGCCCATGGCTAAAATGGCACCGAATGTTTTGGGACATCGCGTTACCATTACGATACACCTAAACAATAACCACAAATACAAACCAAGAATAAATAAGCCTCCTGTCAATCCATATTCTTCACAAATAATGGCAAAAATAAAATCGGCATATGCATAGGGTAAAATATTACGCTGCATACTATTGCCAGGACCAACACCAAACCATCCACCTTTTGCAATCGCAATTTTAGATTCATTGACTTGAAAATTATCTGCTTCGGGATTAAAGTAACTGTGTACTCTAGATTCCCAAGTATTGACCCTTACTAATTCGGGAAATGATTTACCAACCAAGAATATTATGCTGAACACAAACACTCCCAGTAAGAGTAATAATGCAATATACTTCATAGACACTCTTCCAATAAACATCATTAGCAAACAGGTAACAAACAATAATGCGGATGTCGATAAATCATCAGGCGCGATTAATGCACACACTAGAATGATTGGAAATATTATTGGTAAAAAAGCACTTTTGAAATCTTTAATAACTTCTTGCTTAAGAGACAACGATCGTGCAACAAATAAAATCAATGCCAGTTTTGCAAAATCCGAAGTCTGGAAGGTTTTATTTAACCATGGGATGGTAAACCATCGACTGGCACCGTGTTGTTCTATTCCAAATACCAAAGTATAAATTAATAAAGGAATCGTAATCAACAACAACATTGGAGCAAACCGCAAATACTGCATATAATGCAACTGATAACTAATGTATGTTACGACTAAGCCAAGTGAAATAAATACAATTTGTCTGACCAAAAAGTAAGTAGTATCACCGCCTTGATATCTGTACGCATGACTACCCACAGCACTATAGACAATCAAAACAGAAAATATACCAAGCAAGGCCACAATAAGCCAAATGGCTTTGTCACCTCGTAAGTCTTTGTATAAATTTTGAATTACCGTCATTTATTTTATTAATGAAAACACTGCCTTTTTAAACAGCTCTCCTCTATGTTCGTAATTATTAAATAAATCAAAACTTGCACATGCCGGAGATAACAAAACTACGTCACCAGCATCTGCATATCTGTTTGCAATCTCGACTGCTTCAATCACATCTTGCGTTTCTTCGATATTTTTAATTACTGGTGTAAACACATCAAGTAATTTTGAATTATCGACGCCAAGGCAAATAAGTGTATGCACTTTTTCTTGCACTAGACTCATCAATTCACTGTAGTCATTGCCTTTGTCTTTACCACCTGCAATCCAGACAAGCTTTTCATCAAATGCATCTAATGCATATAGCACAGAATCTACATTCGTCGCTTTGCTGTCATTCACAAATAAGATCTCGTTTATTCGTGCTACTTTTTCTAAGCGATGTTGCGCATTTGAAAAAGACATCATAGCAGCTTCTATTTGATTAGGTGCTAAGCCTATTTGTAATGCTACTTCACTAGCACAGCTTGCATTAAATGCATTGTGTCTACCCTTCAGCTTTAATTTACTTATGTCAATAGTATCGCCATTACTCATTAGCAAGGGCTGCTTTATATATTTAGATTTCACAGGAATTAGTAATTGATTTAATTCTCGTGAACTCAAAAATTCATTGGTGAGAAGATCGTCATCGTTGTAGATGAATACATCTTCTTCATTTTGATTGGCTGCAATTTTATATTTGGACTGAGCATATTTATTTATAGAATCATTGTATCTGTCTAAATGATCAGGAGTTATATTTAAAAGTAAGGCTATGTCTGGTCTAAAGTCAATGCAATCATCTAATTGAAAACTGCTGATTTCAACAACATAATAATCGTATTCTTTTCCTTCTGACAAAACTCTGGCAAAGCTTTTACCTATATTCCCACAGACTGTCACACGTTTATTAGTTTCACTCAAAATGTGATGAGTTAATAGTGTGGTTGTGGTTTTGCCATTGCTACCTGTAATCCCTATTATTCTAGCAGAACAATTCCGATACCCATATTCGATTTCAGAAATAAGCTCAATATTCTGATTTCTTATTTTTTGAATAATGGGGGCGGTTTCAGGTATACCTGGACTTTTAATAATTAAATCAGCATTCAATATCTTTTCATCACTGTGTCCACTTTCTTCATACTTAATTCCATTCGTATTTAACTCGGCCTTATACCCTTCTTTAATGGATCCGTATTCACTAACAAAAACAGATTCGTTTTTATATTTGGCTAAAAGTGCAGCCCCTATTCCACTTTCTCCAGCACCTAAGACAACAATATTCATTACTGTAATTTTAAGGTGATGATGGAAAGCATAGCAAGTAATATCCCTACAATCCAAAATCGAATAACAATTTGGGATTCGTGAATGCCTTTTTTCTGATAGTGGTGATGTAGAGGTGACATTAAAAAGATGCGTCGACCTTCACCATATTTTTTTCGTGTATATTTAAAGTAACTCACCTGCAAGATGACTGATAAACTTTCCACAAAATAAATTCCACAGAATATTGGTATTAATAATTCCTTTCGCAACAATATTGCCATTGCAGCAACCATACCTCCAAGTGCGAGACTTCCTGTATCGCCCATAAATACTTTTGCAGGAAAGGAATTGTGCCATAAAAAACCAATACATGCTCCAACAAAACATCCAGCAAAAACAACCACTTCTGCTGAATTAGGTAAATACAAAATATTTAAATAATCTGCGACAAAGGTATTACTGGATACATAAGCAAAAATACCTAGTGTTGCACCAATAATGGCAGAGACACCAGTTGCTAATCCGTCAACACCATCAGTAAGATTAGCTCCATTAGTAACTGCGGTAACAATTATTATAATGATGGGGATAAATGCCAACCATAAAAAATTGGACGCATTATCTCCAAGAAAACTAACAAAAAACCGATAATCGAGTTGATTGTTTTTAAGGAAAGGAATATTGGTAATCGAAGACTTTGCATACACATATTGTGTACCATCATCTTGAAGAGGTAATTCAGTTACAATTCTGAAATTCTCTTTTTGCGCAGCTTCTTTGGTCATTCTGACAGTGACATCATTATGAAACAACATGACTACACCAATGATAATTCCGAGGACAACTTGGCCTAGTACTTTTGATCTGCCTCTTAGACCTCCTTTATCTTTTTTATAGACTTTAATGTAGTCATCAACAAAACCAATTGCAGCCATCCAAACGGCAGCTATTATTAGAGTGACAATGTAAATATTATCAAGCTTTGTTAATAAAATACAAGGAACAAGAATGGATAGCAAGATAATGACGCCACCCATTGTTGGAGTACCGGCTTTTTCTAACTGCCCTTCCAGGCCGAGGTCTCTGACAGACTCTCCTATTTGCAGCCTTTTCAAAGAACGTATGATCCGGTTTCCAATAATAATGGAAATGATCAAGGACAGTATGAACGCCAGTAATGTTCTGAACGAAATAAACTGGAACAATCCAGCTCCCGGCGTATCATATGTGCTTTCTAAAAACTCAAATAAGTAATACAACATATTACTATCTTTCAAGAGGTAGAACCAAAGCCTAACACGGGCACCATTTGTACCCACCTGGTTCTAATCTCTAATTTTTTTTTCTACCATCATTTCAGAATTAAATTTTCATTTAAAACTTAACAGTAGACAGTAGACTTATCAGAACTTTTTCCGACAATGATGTCTACTGCTACTGTTAAAACCAACCTGAGAATGATAATAGAACCTACTCTTAACTAATCTAAAGCAATAGTGCTTTCAGAATTAATTTATCATCAAAGGGAATCTTTTTCCCCTTTATTTCTTGGTATTTCTCATGACCCTTTCCTGCTACGACAATTACATCGTTTTCACTGGCCAATTGAACAGCGGTTTTAATCGCTTGTTTCCTATTTTCGATAATGACTATTTTATCTTCATCTGCACTCGATACACCTGATTCCATTTCCATAAGGATATCAAAAGGATCCTCATCTCTTGGATTGTCGGAAGTAAAGATCACCGACTCACTCAACTGGGCTGCAATTGCTGCCATCAGTGGTCGTTTGCCTTTATCTCTATTTCCGCCGCAGCCAACAACCGTAATTAATTTACCCGTTGACATCAGGCTTCTCACCGAAGTGAGTATATTTTTAAGCGCATCTGGTGTGTGTGCATAATCGACAATTGCATATATAGGCTTCTTCTCTCCACGAATAATATCGAATCTCCCCTCCGCAGGTCTTACTGCACTAAGTGCTTGTAATAACTCTGCTTTATCCTCACCTAATATTTCTGCAGTTGCATATGCTGCTGTCACATTATATGCATTGAACAATCCGGTAAACATGGCATAGACTTCAGAACCATTAATGTTCAGTTGAAGCCCTTCTAGGTTATTAGCAAGGACCTTAGTCTTATAATCAACCAAGGTCCTTAAGCTATAAGTATACGATGTAGCTTTCGTATTTTGAACCATATAATTGCCATGCCTGTCATCGACATTGACCAACGCAAACGCGTCATTATCTAATAAGTCAAAGAACTGTTTTTTTACATCTATATATTCCTTAAAGGAATTATGATAGTCGAGATGGTCTCTAGAAATATTTGTGAAAATGCCTCCAGAGAATTTCTGCCCGTATAAGCGTTTCTGATGAATTGCATGAGAACTAACTTCCATAAATACAATGTCACAGTTTGCTTCAACCATATCAGCAAGCAGTTTCGTTAAACTAATTGCGTCTGGGGTTGTCAGACTTGCAGATACTATCTCGTTATGTATCTTATTTTCAATTGTTGAAATCAGGCCAACTTTATAACCCAATTTTTGATATAAATCATAGAGCATTGTAGCAGTAGTCGTTTTACCATTAGTCCCAGTCACCCCAATCAATTTTAGTTGATGACTTGGCTGGTCGTAAAATCTGATTGCCATTTCGGCAAGACTTTCGCGACTGTTTTTTACTTGCACGACAGTTACTCCTTTTTCTTTCCACCTAGATAATTGCTCATCAGTTGGGTGTGTTTCGAGCACCACATATGCAGCTCCACTAATAATTGCTTTTTCAATAAAGTCATGTCCATCCATTGCATATCCTTTGATCGCAACAAAAACATCACCTGTTTTTATTTTCCTCGAATCGAGAATAATGTCATTGACTTTTCTCTTTGTATCGCCGATACTTTTTACATGAAATTGCTGCGGTAATACGTCTTCGAATATTTTCACTTTTATTTTATTATCACTTTAGATAACTTAATTCAAATTCAATTCTATACGTTGATCCTTTAATGCAGTACCTGGTAAAATACTTTGCTTTGTCACCTTACCCTTCCCATTGAGATCAACATGTAATCCCAAATTCTCTAACACGTACACTGCATCTCTTACTCCCATCCCTGTCACATCCGGCACAACCTTTGGCCGTATTTTTTTGTCTTCGATTGCCATTTTATTTAGCGTTGGGTGAATATTAACCCAGGGCTTGTTTGTACGCTTTTGGTAATCAACATCAACATAGGCCAGTACCGTTTCAAAATCATTAGCATAGCCTGATTGTTTCTCTTGCAACATTTCTGCTTCATCAGTTTCTGCTATTGTTTTTTGCAAATCTTTTTCAAGCGCAAAACATCTGTCCGCGATTGCTCTAAACACAGGTGCTGCAACTTTATTTCCATAATATTCTTGATGAGGATCATAGATCACAACAATCATAGAATACTTTGGCTTCTCTGCTGGAAAATATCCTGCAAACGAAGCAGTGTATTTTTTCTTTTTTGTTTTGGAATTATAATTCACTGTAGACGTCCCCGTCTTGCCAGCGAAATTGTATTTATCCGTTTTTATATTTTTTGCCGTTCCTTCTAAAACAACATTTTCCAACATCTTTTGTACTGCATTAATCGTCGATGGAGAAGCTATTTGATCATTCAATACTTCAGGTTTAAATTCTTGAAGTACTTTCTCATCTCGTAGTATTTCGGTGACCAACATCGGTTTCATTAGCACACCATCATTCGCAACAGCATTATAGAGATTTAAAACCTGTAACGGTGTCAGCATTAATTCGTAGCCATGCGCCATCCAAGGAATTGTCGTGCCATACCATTCATTATTATTCTTTTCAGGATCTTTAATGTATGGCGCAGGCTCTCCTGTTAATTTTACTCCTGTCTTATTTCTAAGACCAAATTCTTCCAAGTAAGCGATATAATCTTTAGCTTTTGACTTCGTACCAAATCGCTCATCCACTAGTTTTGCAATTCCAACATTAGAAGAAATGGTAAATGCAGTTTCCAAAGACTCCAGTCGGCGTCCGTGTGGCGAAGAATCCTTCATGTATTGATCATGAAATCGTTCTTCCCCCCCATTGAGGTCAACGAGTGTGGTCGGCTTAGCTGCTCCACTTTCTAACAGCGCCATTACAGAAGCCAACTTAAATGTCGAACCAGGTTCACTTGATTTTCCAATCGCATGATTATAAACTTCTCGGTAGTAACCATCTTCTTTTGAAAAATTAGTGATTGCTCTGATCTTTCCAGTTGCTACCTCCATCAAAACAGCGCAACCTTCATCAGCGCGATATGTTTGCATGGCTTTGCCTAACTCTGTATGCATGACGTCTTGCATTCTCACATCTATAGTGGTCACAATATCATCACCTTTTCGTTCATCGATATCTGACAAATCATTGGCAGGAACCCAAACACCACTCAAACGTTTCATTAATTGATCAGAAACAGTTCCTTTCAAGTAATCATCATAGTATCCTTCTAGTCCAACGTTATCAGAATTATCTCTGTCCAGACCGATGGTTCTTGAGGCTAGAGATTTAAATGGTTTCTCTCGTTTTGATATTCGATTGATGATGAGACCACCTCCATTTGCACCAAGCTCCAACAAGGGAAAAGTCTTGAATTTTTTATACAGATCATGGTCGACCTGTTTGGCCAACATAATGTTCCTGCTTCCTTTCTCCTTCTTGTTGAACCATCCGTTTCGTTTGGATGTCAAGTAAGATTCCCACTGGTATTTACTACGGTCAAAATCAGCGTATTTTTCTAACATGGCACATAAACCTTTAATGTGCTTGTCAAAATTTTTCTGACTTGAAGCAGCGGGATCAAATCGTATTTCAAAGAACTGTACGGAGGTCGCTAATAGACTTCCTTCATGTGAAAAAATGCTTCCTCTCTCCGACTCTACTGGCAATAGTTTTACATATTTTCCAGCTTTCTCTCTCCACTGATCGCCTTCCAACACAGATACTGTGAAGGCTCTCCACATGATGACAACGGCAGCGATGATAAAAATCAACATGACCACATAAACTCTTATAAGGAGTTCATTTTTTTTAGTCATTTTCATCTAGCTCCTATTGACTGTTATTTTTTCTGGTATTGATCGATTTGCTTTTAAATCATCTGATACCGTTTTTTTACTTAATTGCGTCTGGGTAGCTCCATGCATAATTTGTTGCTGTATATGGATATACTCAGATTTCGCTTCTTTAATCTGCTTATTCAACAATTGCGTATCTCTTAATTTCCGTTCAGCGGCATATGTATTAGAGATATAAATGACACCTAAGAATGCAAGAAAAAGAAGGTAAGGCAGATTCATAAAAATGATATCTGTGCCTAATAATTTCGACTTCTTCTCATTTGCCATTTATTGCAATTTTTCAGCAATACGCAGCTTAGCACTTTTGGACCTAGAATTTAATTCTTGCTCCTCTTCACTAGCAACGATTACTTTTTTATTTATCAGTTTGAACGGGACGTTGGGTTTACCATACATATCTCTTTCTATATCACCAGCTACATTACCGGACTTCATGAATCGCTTTACAATTCTGTCTTCCAGCGAATGAAAACTCATCACCACCAACCTACCTCCGGGCTTGAGAAAGTCAACTGACATTTCGAGTAGAGATTGTAGCGCAGTCATTTCTTGATTAACTTCTATTCGAAGTGCCTGAAACACCTGTGCCAAATAACGTGATCGTTGACCTATAATAAGATCAGATAGAAACTCAATAAAATCTTGGATTGTCGCAAATTTTTGCACCTTTCGTCTAGAGACTATGCGCCTAGCTAAGGTTCTGGAATTTCGCACCTCACCATACTCACTAAATATTGCAACCAGATCTGACTCTGGATAGGTATTTAGAATGGTGGCTGCCGTAATTGTAGCACCTTTGTTCATCCGCATGTTTAATTCCCCACCCGACATATACCCAAAACCCCTGTCTGATGTATCCAACTGAAAGGAAGAAACTCCTAGATCAGCGAGAATGCCATCTACTTTAGACACATTATAATATCTAAGGAATCGATGTATGTATCGGAAATCAGCATGAATGAAGGTAAAGTTTGCTGCATTTACAAGATTTCGTCTTACGTCTTCGTCTTTATCAAAGCTATACAGATGCCCTTTGGCATCAAGCCGTTTTAAAATCGGTTTAGAGTGTCCGCCTGCCCCGTATGTTACATCTATGTAAGTACCTGATGGATTAATGTTTAACCCCTCCAAGCACTCCTGTAGCATAACAGGCGTATGATAATTCGTCATGACTTCAACTTTTCGTCTTGTCGATCTGGTCCGAAGACTTGATCTGCAAGCTGTGAAAAGTTCTCAGGCTCTTTGGAAAGCATGAGGTCATATTGTTTTTTCGACCATAATTCAATTTGCTCTTGATAAGCAAACAGGATGACAGATTTCTTTAATCCTGCATATGAAATCAGTTGCTTTGGAATGAGAATCCGATCTGCGGAATCCATTTTGATGCGAGTGGCTCCTCTATAGAAATAGCGGATTAGTTGCCGGTCTGAAGATTTATGCAAATTCAGACGATTGATTTCGTTTGCTTTCACTTCCCAAACATCTTTGGGGTAGAGCATTAAGTGGTTTTCGTAACCTCGATTGATGGTAAACATGATTTCGTCGTCCAGCTGAGTAATGAGATCAGAAGGCATGCGGATTCGCCCCTTGGCGTCCATCTTGCATTCGTATTCTCCTGTCAGTTGGTAATTCATGAATACTGGTCAATCGGTTGATGGGTCAAACATAAAAACAAGTTTTCACATTTTCCCACTTTTTACCACATTTTTTCAAATATATTACGTTTTTCTGTAATCTGTATAGCGTTCATCTAAGGTGTATTACACTTTATATCCTTCTACACTAAGTTTCAAAACAACGTATATCCCTTTGGACGAGTCAAATATAGATTAATAATTTATATAATACGTAATAAACTGAAAATAAATCTATTATAATTTACAAATAGTTATAATATGTAGTAATGATGGGGTTTTGAGGATTATAATGTTGAATTTTTAATGCTTAATCTTGAATGAGGGTGCTAAACTTTACTTGGTAAATGGAAGTTTTGAATTCACCTTTCTGTGAAAGTTATGAATTCGCCTTTCTGTGAAAGTTAGGATTCCACTTGTAGTGGAAGTGTTGAATGAGGGCTAATCTTAAGGAGGGAAGTTATTGTTAACCATAGGATTGAATATTAATATAATAATGAAGGTCAGGATAATGCATTCAATTGGTTTAATCCTTTTCTTATTTATTACATTCACAATATGACTAGAATAAGCTTAGCCAGCATCTTTGTACTATTTGCACTTCTTAATATATATGCTCAAACTTTTGAAAGTACATTACAAGAGGACCTAAGCATTCGGTGGACAACCTTAACGGATCAGCATTATTCTATTGACTATCCTGACAATTGGAAACTGGACCAATCAGGTCAAATGAGAATGTCTTTCATCCTGTATAACCCACAATCTTCCGACCAAGAACAGTTTAGAGAAAATGTCAATCTTAAATTCAAGACAATACCAATAGATGCACAGCTTCCTAATTAAAGTAAATACCAAACAGATCAGTCTAATTTTAATGACTTGTCTGTCCGCATGCCTATACTCTTGTTATCAAGGAAAGCACAATACTCAACAAGCAACATTTAAATACAGCGACCTTGACAAACAACGCGGCGCGCACATCTTTGGTGGACTAGATAGCGCGAGTCTACAAATTCTTAAAGACACAAATGTTGAATGGATCACCTTAGTTCCATTCGCTGGACAAGAAGACTATGATTCGCCAAACTTGAGGTATAACAGAAGACGAGGAAATTCGCCGGACGAGTTGGAAAGACGAAACCAGCGATGGGTACGTCAGATGATACTCGCCAAGGACCTCGGCTTCAAGTTATTCCTAAAGCCACACATCTGGATGCACGATCCACGAGATGGCAAATGGCGATCAGATATTTATCCAAGCAGTCAAGAAAATTGGGAAACATGGAGTGCAGACTATCGTGCCTTTATACTTAATTATGCAACACTTGCCGAAGATGCAAATGCGGATATGTTCTGTATAGGTACGGAATTGACTAGAATGACCTTAGAAAAACCTGTCTTTTGGAAAGATTTAATCAAAGAAGTAAAAACCGTCTATAGTGGGCAACTGACCTATGCCGCCAATTGGTATCAAGAATATGACCACATTAGCTTTTGGGATGACTTAGATTATATTGGGATACAGGCGTATTTCCCCTTGACCAATAATAAGAACCCAGCACTTGAAGTATTAATAGATGCATGGGAGAATAAGCTCTCTGGTTTATCCAAACTAAGTCATGAAACTCAACGACCTATTTTATTTACAGAAATCGGCTATAAGAGTTCTGCCAATGCAGCTATCGAGCCATGGACCTGGATTGATTATGGCGGCGATGATAATTTAGAACCGTCAGACATTACACAAGCAAATTGTTACAAAGCAGTTTTTGAGACAGTTTGGAAACAAGAGTGGTTTGCAGGGATGCATCTTTGGCAATGGCGTAGTGATGGTAGGGACAGACATGGGAATAAAAACATTGATTTTACCCCACAAGGGAAAATAGCACAAGATGTCATCGCTGAAGGATATGCTAGGTAATGTTTAGTGTTTAATGTTGAATTTTGAATGAGTTTTACCAAGAAAGTAAAATGCTACAAGAGATAAAGGGTTTTGTGGGGCTGATTGTAATAAGATAATTAATGTGAAAAATATTCTCAGTAACTTGAATTATTTTTAGGCTGAGACATCAATGGATAAATACTTTACATCAAGAAATTTGAAAAATGAAGAACGCATTTCTATTATACATAGCCATACTAATATGTTCCTCTTGCTCAAAAGATGATACAAAATAAACAGATCTTAAAATATCGTCAATATCTACTGTTGGAAAATTTGAATACACCAATAATAGTATATCTAAAATAGGGCAAGACAGTTTAATTTAAAATGAGGATGAAGAACTTATTCAGATTGTCAGGTTTAATCCAAATTACAATCCAGATAGAAATGAACTAGGTAATAGTATTGTAAGTTCTGACTTTTCACTTAGTTTGGAAAGATCAATCAATAAAACAATTCTTTATTTGGACACATTGACCAGTTTGACCAAAATCACCACTCGTTCCGATACTATAGTTGCTTCATCCCAAATACTTGAAATTTATTACCATTCACCTAATTACCAACTTGATTCAATTGTCCAACTAAACTATTATCAGCCAATCCAAGAAACAGTATTTAATAAAGCAGTTTTCATATATAATCATAAGAATAACTTACTTAAACGAACTTACTATGGCTAGATAGATTTGTAGGAGGAAGACCAAACTACACCAGAACTATAGATTATTATGATTCAAACAATAATCCCATGTGCCTCTTAAATGGAAAAAATACTCAATTCATTCCGAGTCTTTCTAAATACCCTTTATCTCAAAACAATCCAAAAACAAGTATTATAACATTAAAATTACCTGATTCAACAATTGGTGAAAACAAATTTAATATAGAATACAATTTCACCGAAAATAGATATCCAACATCAATATCTTGGAATCAGGGCACTCGTCAAAACCTTACGCCATAATTAATAACCTACACTCAATGAACTTGCTTAATCCCAATCAGAATTTAAAATCAGTTCGACCTACATCACAAAAGTAGGGCTGTGTATTCAAATTAATTCATACTCTAATCCTACAGTAATACTATTACTAAATTTCGTAAATTACTTATATGAAAACAAATAGCTTAACCTGTTTACTCACCCTACTTCTAAGTGTTACCGCTCACACCCAATCTTCGACAGAACAGTTCACAAACGACGGATGGGAAACCTTAAAAGAACAGAATTATTCCATCAACTACCCTGACACTTGGGAGCTAGACACATCAGGTCAAATGGGCATGTCCTTCCTCCTACTCAGCCCAACAGAATCAGACCAAGATCAATTTAGAGAAAATGTTAATCTTATGGTTCAGGATTTGACTGGACACAATTTGGATCTTGATGCTTATACAGAGCTTTCAGTAAGTCAAATTAACACGCTGTTTGTTGATGGAACCCTTTTAGAAAGCAAGCGAATGGGATCTGAATCAATAGACTACCATAAAGTTTTGTACACTGGAAAACAAGGAGCCTTTACTCTAAAATTTGAACAATACTATTGGGTTATAGATAATATGGCCTATATCTTGACTTTGACCTGTGAAGAAAGTGCATTTGATGATTACCAAAAATTAGGAGAAACAATACTTAGCAGCTTTGTTTTAGATTTTAACTGATTAATAGACAGGTATAACTAGTTTCATCCTTTATTCTGTTGAAAAAGCCATCAGATTATTTAGATATTAGCTTATATTTTAATGCACGAAAATATCCTTAAATATTAGAACTCCAATAAAAAGGGGCATGATCTTTAGAACTCCCGCTCAAATCTTTACTACGGTAATAGTATGTCTCAACCTAACATAAAAGAGTGTTATTTGCTAAATAAACATTGAAAACAAACCTATCATCCTTTTTGTATATTTGCCAACTTTCTCAATTTAAAAGTGTGAGTTCAATCAGCATGAAAAACTATTGGAGCATCCTGCTGTCTATTTTCATCTTAATCATTTCAGGACAATTATCAATAGACCTTCCCGAACAATTCTCTACTGTTCCTATTACTGCACAAACTTTGGCAGTTTTAACTATTGCTTATCTCTTTCCATCGTATAAAGGATGCTTAGCTATTTTTATTTATGTACTTCTCGGCGTATTGGGAGCACCTGTATTTTCGGGGTGGTCAGGAGGTCTTGATAGTGTAACCGGAAAATCTGGAGGATTTATTATTGGATTTCTAGTTGCAGCAGTTAGTATTTATTTTCTTAGAAAACCAACAGAAGACGCTTTATTAAGAATTGGGACTTTACACTTGACTGGAACAGTCATTATTCTCTTTTGTGGTTTTAGTTGGCTGATTCCGTTTATTGGTGTGGAATACTCATTTACAAAAGGTGTGGTTCCATATCTTCCAGGAGCTGTAATCAAAATAATTGTGGGGAGTTTGCTTTGTTTTTATTTTAAATATCGAGTGTAACAAAGTGCTATATACAATATAAAAATAAAAGTAATCATAAGTTTCATCAACACTGCCTATCAGCTCGCTAGGCCTATGCAATTTATCATTTGAAGAAAAGATAGATCTAAGTTAACACTACAATTATCCCTTTAAAATTCAAGTAAGTAGAATGAAGTCAATATATTTAAATGGCCAAACCAAAGCTCTACTCAAATTCTTTTAAAAATATTTAATGAAAAAGCTAGTCCTCTTTTTTGATGGAACCAGTAATAAATTTGGACATAAAAATACGAATGTCGTCAAATGTTTGAGAGTTACCTCTACTGACAATCAAATCATATGCTATATTCCTGGTGTTGGTAGTATGGAGAATAAAAAGTACTATTTCTTTCTAAAGAGAAAGATTAAGCAATTGCTTGGTTTGGCGTTTGGCTATGGCTTACAAGAAAGGGTGATAGAAGGTTATAAATTCCTGAGTAATAATTATGAAAAGGGTGATGAGATTTTCATTTTCGGTTTTAGCAGAGGTGCCTATTCGGCGAAAGTTCTTTTAGGCTTAATTTATCGATGTGGATTGATGGATAAAAATAATGAATATAATATGCGATATGCATACAGTTTATATTCTGCAAGAAAACCTGCATGGGAAATCATAGCAAAATTCAAAAAAACATTTTCTAAGTATTCTCCTCAGATAAAATATTTGGGTCTATGGGATTCTGTGTCTTCCGTAGGTACGCTGATGCAGATGAGAAATTATCCAGATACCTCCAACATGAAAAATGTTCATACTGTAAGACATGCTATTGCTGTTGATGAAAAACGATGTATGTTCGTAAACAACACCTCAAATTCATCTTCTAAAGACAATATTCAAATGTGGTTTTCTGGTGCGCATTCCGATGTTGGTGGTGGTATAAAAGAAGAAGAAAATCAACTCTCAAAATTTTCACTCAAGTGGATTATTGACGAAGCAATTAAATCTGGTTTTGAGATTGACAAAGAGGCCTATAAGCGTTACGTTGAGGGTGCTGATCCAGAATATTCTGCTCCTTCAATTGATGGAAAAATACATAAAACAAATGCCTTATGGAATATCATAAATTTCTTGCCACGGTTTAAAATAATTAGCTACAATCCGAAGCAGTATAAAATATATATTCCTTTACTAGGCTACAGAAAAATTGAAAAGCATCATAAAGTACATGACAGCCTATTTAAAAGAATGGAAAAATATAAAGACTATAAACCAAAGAATGTATTAGCTTGGAGGAAAAATCTTAGTCAAGAATAAAATAATATTGATCCTCCCTTCAAGTACAGATATTTTGAATGCTTAATTTTTACTATGTTCTCAAAAAGGAGTAAAATATGAATTTCTTTGTAACAGATAATATTTAAATTTTAGCACTATTTTTTTTTGATTAGATAGATATACTAAATATTCAAAGTGCAACATCGCTAATTTTCGAATCAGGTAAATTGTAAATACTCCCATTGATTAATCCATCAAATGATTCGCCATCTGCATCTTTTAGTGTATACGCCACTTCGATAATCCATGTTGGGGATAAATTAGGAATGGTCAAGTAGACGTCATTGGCATTTACCTCAATAGTGGATATGGCTAATTCTTTTTCATCATAACGATCAGATCCATATTTACGCGTTCGTTTTAACTGCCATGTTCGGACAGTGTAACTATTTGGATTCATAGCAGCTGATTTGTCAAATTTATTTGGGAAACTCAATTTGATACCATCGTTAAATGTATTTAGAGAGGTAGCAAGATTTAGTTTGGTATCGGTCTTGCGTACGCGATAAAGACCTCCAGGCTGCAGTACTTGACTAGTCGCCCATGCTGTCATCCCGCACACATACATCTGGCCATCAGTAGGATGAAACCTTGCTCTTACCAAACCAGTTGGCGCTTGAGGTATAGGTAATGGAGTCATTCCACCTTGCATTTGTCCATTCACTTCTTCTTGATAGACTGCATAAATTTTACCATAACCATAAGACAGATTGAGTAGTTGACCATTCAACTCTCCCCATTTGTCCGAGTTTGCCCAGAGCAATTCAGACGGAGATCTGTCCATGCGCATGTCTATCCAGCATAGTGGCTGGAGCATTGCTTGATCCGTACTATCGGCAGGTGCGCCGTAGCCATACATATTGCCATAAAAACCACCATCGGTTACTCTGTTTATTCTATTCATTGGATTCCAATGACCTTCTTGATCTGTAACAAAAAAAGAACCATCTGGATTCATACAAACACCATTCGCTGCTCGAAATCCTTTGGCTATAATATCTGAATTACTGCCATCTGGGCTTACCTTAATTAAGGTGCCATGTTGTGGAATCAAAGCTGTTCTGGCATGGCGCGCACTTTTTGCATAATAGAAATTATTATCGTCATCAACTTGAAGGCCCATAGCAAATTCGTGAAAATGATCAGATACCTGATGATCATTGTTGAAGCTTTTATAAAAATCTATTTCTTCATCTCCATTGAGATCAACCAATTTGACAATTTCATTTCGACAGCCAACAAAGAGTTCTCCGTTATGGTATTTTATACCAAGTGGCTGGAACATACCAGTCGCTATTCGTCTCCATTGTATTAAATCGTCTTCGCTAGTGATATTACTGACCTTCCATACATCTCCATCAATAGTACATACATATGCATGCGGAGTGTTTGGTATGAAGTCAATACCTGTTGGTCTTACCCGTGCGTTCCATGGATTTGGATTGGGTAATGTTAGCACGTCAATAGCATAAGGATCATCTTCATGTCCTTTGATCGGTTGAGTTGGGATTACTTGTGCATACTGTGCTTCGCCGCCTGATACATATTTAGTAAGATCTTCAGGACTAGCAGAATTTTCTTTCTCCAACGCCACTAATTTACTTCCACCACGCGTTACTGACAATTTGACTTTGACTTCTTTATTTACTGGGATTTGTAAGACATAAAAGCCTTTTTCTTTAGAAACAACTGCATCAATTCCAACATATTTTACTGAGGTAGTCGTAGGGGCAATTCTCATTTTCAAAGGCACATCACTCCTACTGATATTTAAAGTCCGAGTAAAAGATATTTCGTTTTCCACACCGAAGCTTTCAAGCACGTTTGCATTGCCAACTGTGTATGACAGTACTACCCTATTCTCATAGCGATACTGGCCTTTATAATGAGTCCACTCTTTTGGCAAAGGGCCAAACTGTCGACCATCTAATGCTTTAAATCTTGGGTCATCCCACGTTCCTGTTTTAGGGTTTGCCCAACCAGGAGCGACGGGATTTTCATAATGCACATCACCCGCAGTCCTTGGTGAGATGTTGTGTCTTTCATTCATTAAGATAGCTGCCCAATCTATAAATCCACCACCTGTCCACACACCAGCGACACGCATAAGATCCTGATCAAACAATAACCATGCATTACCCTGAGCCACACCTCCTTCACCTTCATCCAATCTAATGGCGTGTCCCTTGTAAGCAAAGTTCATATTGACATAGCTCTTTTCATTAGCTAGCGGAGATGGGCCACCAGATATTTCTCTGGGTGCTGCACTACTATCAGAGAGTTCATAGGTATTGATCAATACTGGACCATAATCCATATCAATCCACGGTTGGTAGTCCGATGCTGCAGGTCCTTCAAGAGTACCAGTTGGGAGTTGGTCCAGATAGTTATCTGTGATTTTAAAATATTGATCAGGATTGTGTTCCTTCAAATATTTTTCTCTGATAAAATGTATCACTGCATGTTTTTCTTGAGGCACCAGATTTATTTGAGCGGGCATTAATCCAAACCCTCTGGTCAAGACTTCATACATCGCATAAGGATCAGAGCCATGCCGCAAGGAGTCTTGCCAAAATTTTACTGAATTTGGAATGCTCCCTACTTCATCAATATTGCCATGGCAGGAGAAACAAGCGTTTGCATAGATCTGCCGGCCTTTGCGATAACTGTCGTCATCAAGATTATTGATTAGGCTTTTGTGATCAATGTTACTTTCGTATTCTGCTATAGCGGATAGAGGAAGTAGTAAATTGGGAGAAGGGTCGATGTGGATGATACTTTCTTGACAAGACCAAATAACAATAGCAGTTAGACTTATGATTAACGATATGAATAAGTGTCGACTGCTCATTTACATTAAGATAAAAACTTTTTAGACTAGGTGGGGCTAGATTTTAGGGACTAGCTTTTAGGTTAGGCTTGCTCTAAGTACTAGGGCTATTTGATTTCTACAACATTTTCCTAGAACCTAAAAACAAGTTGCTAGCTACTTATAAAGTCCACTTATTCCCAACCTCATCCACAGAAATGCAAGCCTTGAATCCTCCAGGTATGGGATCATAACTCAACACATTTTTTCCAATTTCCTCAGATGTCAAATAAGCCCAGATTGCTGTAGCCTTTATTGATCGATAAAAGCCAATTGGTTCTTGTTCGCCTATGCTCTTGCCCCAAATTCCTGGATTGAACTTACCATTCGATTTTTCTGCTGCTTCCAAAACGGCAATGCGTTTGTCTTCAGTCAACTCATGGAACACTGCTCCGAATTTTTCTTTACAATCTTTATTGAAAGATGTAATATCCTTACGCATATTTTTTTGTCCATCTTCATCATAGCTTTGTGCAATGACTTTATCGATGAAGACATCAACATGTACATCTAATGCTCCAGGGGTATTTGTTCGAGGTAAAATCATATCGACCAATGTAGAAATAGTTTGAGCTTCGTCTTCAGTAAAAAAGGAAGGCTTCCATCCTAATCGAGGTTCAGTTTGGCAAGATTGGAACAATGATAAAACACTTGGAATTGCTATTGTGGCACCAGCTAAAAGACCCGTATTTTTGAGCGCATTTCTTCTGTCCATAACTAAATATTTTGTTTGTTTAATTCAGCAACCGCGTGATTCGCAGCTCTTGCTGTAATTGCCATGTACGTTAATGATGGATTTACACAAGAAGATGATGTCATACAGGCACCATCTGTGACGAATACATTTTTAGCAGCATGTACTTGGTTGTATTTGTTTAGTACGGAGGTTTTGGGGTCATGCCCCATTCGCGCAGTCCCCATTTCATGAACACCAAACCCTGGTGGATGCTCATTGTCAAAACCGATAATGTCTTTTAGTCCAGCCATTTCTAGCATTTCCACGGCATCCTCTTGAATTTGTTTGTTTGCTGCTTTTTCATTTTCCTTAAATTCGGCATCCAATGTAAGCGTAGGTTGTCCCCACTTATCCAACACATCATTATTTAAACTGACTTGATTATCATGATAAGGCAAACATTCAGCGAAACCAGTGATGAAGAATTCCCAAGGGCCAGGCTTTAGCATACTGTCCTTAAAGTTTGCACCAAACGATTCAGAGTTGGCAGCATTTCCTCCGCGATACCCACCACCTTGATAACCAAAGCCTCGTAAAAATTTATCGGATTTTGTTTCCTCATTTATATTCCAATATCGCGGGATATAAATACCATTCGGTCGTCGACCTTTATAATATTTATCATCGAACCCTTCCACTTTCCCAATAGCCCCTACTCGATAGGTATGATCCATTAAATTGTGCCCCAACTCTCCGCTATCGTTACCCAGTCCATTCTCAAATCGATTTGATTTTGAATTCATTAAAATTTGTGTACTTCCTAATGTGGAGGCGTTAACAAAAATTATTTTGGCAGAATATTCTAAGTCTTCATTGGTTTCTGCATCTATTATTCTTACTCCTGTGACCTTTTCTTTGTTGTCATCATAAATCAATGATTGCACAATGGAAAAAGGTCTTATGGTTAAATTTCCTGTAGCATTGGCAGCTGGTAAAGTAGCTGAATTACTACTAAAATAAGCACCGTAAGGGCAGCCACGACCACAACGATTTCTGTATTGACATTGTCCTCTCCCCATATGTGGCACAGTCAAATGTGCACATCGTCCAATAATCAAATGTCTACCTGGAAAGTCTTTTTCAATTCTGCTTTTCACATGCTTCTCTACGCAGTTAAGCTCCATTGGTGGTAAAAAATGGCTGTCAGGCAATTGCGGCAGTCCTAACGGCTCACCACTAATCCCCGCAAACTTTTCTACGTGAGTGTACCATGGTTCTATGTCTTTATATCGAATGGGCCAATCGACTCCATGACCATCCTTAGCGTTTGCTTCAAAATCAAGGTCGCTCCATCTATAGGTTTGCTTTCCCCACAATAAAGATCGACCGCCCATCTGATGCGCTCGTAACCACAGAAAAGGTTTTTTTTCTGTGTAAGGATTGGCTTCATCATCCGCCCAAAAATGTTCGGTATCTGTACCAATCCAACCAGATCTAACCGCCTTGTAATGTTTTTGCTGTTGTTCAGGTGTGATGCCACCTCGAAGTTCTGTATCCCAGGGATCTAGATTCATTGTAGGATAATCGACAACATGTTCTACGATTCTTCCCCGTTCAAGAACTAATGTTTTTAGACCATTTTCACAAAGTTCTTTTGCAGCCCATCCACCGCTTATGCCAGAGCCGATTACAATGGCATCATAGGTGAGATCTTTTTTTGCGTCAATATTGTAATTAGCCATTTAATGTTTATTAGGCTTTGAATATAGCTAATTGCCTTTATAAAAAGTAATGTTTATTGAGGGCTTTCACGCGAAACATATATGCAGTGTGATTGATCTAAACTTGCAGCTGAAACGTAAGAATTTTTCAATATTCATTTGTTATGAAAAATAAAGTATGAATATTCCATTTGGCTTTCATGGGGAACTATCCTTATATAACAAAATAGTCATGATGGTAAGAAGATAAGAAAGATAAAAATCTATCTGTAATAACTTGACTAAAGTTGACAATCACTCCTATTAAATCTTACCTTACACCTTATCAAAGAGAAATCTTCTAACAGATTCCTGACTATTATTTTATTGATACTGTCAGGAGAGGCGGTATTTTTCCTTCCATTTGTATTGGTCAGAATTTTCAGACCGACATATTTAGATGTGTACCAATTGGACAATACTCAATTGGGATTTTGCTTTTCGATTTATGGTATAGTGGCATTGGGTTCTTATTTATTTGGTGGCGTTATGGCAGACAAGGTAGAACCCAGACTATTGATTGTAGCAGCATTAGTATTGACAGGTCTAGGTGGATTTTATCTTGCCACTTACCCTAGTTACACTCAGTTAAAAATCTTATACGGTTATTGGGGATTTACGACCATCTTCCTCTTATGGGGTGCCATGATTAAAGCGACGCGGATATGGGGAGGCAATAAAACCCAAGGGCGAGCCTTTGGATATTTAGATGGAGGACGAGGAGCAGTCTCTGCTTCGATTGGCGCATTCGGCGTACTTATTTACGGATTCATAATGACCGTTGACTTAGATCAAGCTACACTTGTTGACAAGCAAAAGGCATTTAAAGCTGTCGTACATGCATCTACATTCATTACTTTGACAATTGCCATTTTAGTCCTTCTATTTTTAAAACAAGACACTAAAAGCGTAGAAATAAATAACAGTCCAACTTATTCAAATCAACATCTGAAATCAATTGTCAAACTGCCGTTTGTGTGGTTGCTGGCTATCATAATTTTATGTGCATACTGTGGTTATAAGGTTACCGATATTTTTTCTTTGACAGCAAATGAAGTCATGGGCTACGACCAAGTAAACTCTGCAAAAGTGGGAACACTTTCCTTGTACTTGCGACCGATTATTGGTGTTGTCATCGGATTTCTTGCAGACAGAACAAAAGCATCGCGTGTGTTGCTGTTTAGTTTTGGTGCGGTGATACTTGGCTCACTATTGTTTGCCTCCGGCATTATAAACGCTACTGCCACCTTCTTCTTTTTTCTTGCTGTAGTGTTGACATCCATTGGTATTTATTCCGCACGTGTTTTATATTTTGCCGTAATCCAAGAAGGTAACATTCCGCTTGCGATTACAGGAACTACAGTAGGTGTAGTGTCATTCATTGGCTATACGCCTGACATTTTCATGGGCCCCGTTATTGGGTATTTATTGGACAGTTCTCCTGGTGCTGTGGGACATCAACATGTTTATTCAGCATTGGCGTTAATTAGTTTGGTAGGATTAATATGTGTTGTATTTCTCAGACGCTTCACAAGCCAATAATTAAACAGACGACGAAATTAAACACGATAACCATACAGCGGTGCTGTTTTTGAAAGAACGTATCACACTTGCGCGCTCTTTTTTCTATTTGTTGTTGGACTACTTTATTAGAAATACCTCACAATAAATTTAATGCCTTCATAATACTAATACAAAAACCAGTATTAGCGTGTTCACATATTTCACAAAATATGTCAAATTAAAATTGAACTATTTATATACGAGGGGGTAACATTTTCATGACAAGGATTACTTCTATATGCAAAGCATACTTATGCCTTTTGAATAATACTTCTAAACATTTAAACTCAATTCATGAAAAACATTAATGAAATCAAAAGATTAAAATCCTCCAATGAAAAAGAATTACTCAAATTAAAAGGAGTAACTGGTGTAGGCGTTGGTGAGAAAATTACTAAAGGAAAACGCACTGGCAAGAATTGCATAAGAGTGTATGTAAAAAAGAAATTAGCTAAATCCAAGATCAGTTCAGCACAGGCAATTCCAAAAGAAATCAATGGAGTACCCACTGATGTTATAGAAAGAGAATTTGTCCTCCATTCCTATGCAGTTAAAGAAGAAACACTTCAGCTTCAAGTAGATTCAGGGACTTACGATCCCATCACCGGAGGTATAAGCATTGGTCCTTGTAGAACAATAGGTGGATATACATATGTTGGCACACTTGGTCTTGTTGTTGAAGACAATGCTTCAGGCAACAAAATGATGTTAAGCAATTTTCATGTTATGTGTGTGGACAATAACTGGTCTGCTGGGGATGATCAGTGCCAGCCAGGAAGGCCCGATGGAGGCTCATGTCCAACAAACACCGTTGGCAGTATCGCAAGAGCTACTATTGGAGGCCAAGTTGATGGAGCTGTGGCCTGGATCAACGCTGGACAATCTAGTAATTGTGACATTGTAGACATCGGCGTTGTCAATGGTACTGCTTTACCAGTTGAGAATGAAGCTGTCAGAAAAAGAGGCAGAACTACTGAATTGACATATGGCTTTGTCGATGATATTTCGCTGACGGTAACTATCGATTATGGTGCAGGTATTGGTTCAGTTACACTAACAAACCAAATTGGGATAGAAGTAGATTCTTCGCAAAGTGATCAATTTGGAAATAGCGGTGATTCAGGATCTGTTGTTGTTAATCAAAACAATGAAGTGATCGGTTTATATTTCGCAGGGACTTCAGATGGTTCTTTTGGGGTGGCTAATCCAATCGATTCAGTATTCAGTTCTTTAGACGTTAGATTATGTGAAGTTGCAGGTGGCAAAACTGATGTTTTTGAAGATGCCACCACATTTTTTGAGGAACATACAGTCCTTGAAGGAAACCACACAGTATTTGAAGGTGGGAATACTTGGATTGAAACATCTCCTTGGGCTGACTTTGGCGGAGGAGTCACTTTGCCTAAAAATTTCGATGACGTCAAAAACCCAGCAGGCTATGACACTTTAATGGAGACTGCAATGGAACACGTGACTATTCAAGAACATACCACACTACAAGAAGGCATTGATTGGAAAGGCCCTGGCGATTTTGGCCCTATTAAAAATCCTGGAAATCAAGCTCCTTTTGTCCTTGCTACGCCACATCACGCAAAAGGAGCAAGCAGGTTTGACGCCAACCCTCAAGCTCAAATTGATGTAGAAGCAGAGTTAGAGAAAATCAGTCATTATCTAATTCAACTCAAACAACTCATTTCAAAAAAATAATCTACTTATGATACTTATAATTTCACATGCAGAAGATCTGCATACTAAATGTGTACTGAATAGTTTAAGGTCCAAAGGTGAAAAAGCTGTTATACTTGACTTAGGAAAATTTCCTAGCCAATCACTTGTTGAGCTTAAATACAATAGTAAAAATGGCAACCAAGAAATATGGTATAAAAATGGACAGCCAGAAAAAATAGATTTAGCAAAAAGTAAATCTATATGGTGGAGGAGACCACAACCATTTAATATCCCATCTGAAGTTGGCGATCAGACACACAGAATGTTTGCCTTTAGTGAAGCACAACAGGTATTTGGCGGCTTATGGGGCATGCTGGAAGGCAAATGGATGAATGATCCATTTCTTGATGACCTAGCACATAAAAAAGTGTATCAACTTAAAATAGCTATGGAATTAGGCTTTGATGTACCAGATACATTGGTCACAAATAATCCAGAAGAAGCATTGGAGTTTCACAGAAAACACGGACCATCAGGTACTATATTTAAAGCCTTTGGTGGAACTCCGGAGGCGTGGCGAGAAACCAGATTGCTTGGAGAAGACGAAATAAGTAATATTGAGAAAGTGAAGTTTGCACCTGTCATATTTCAAGAATATGTAAAAGGCATTGATTTAAGAGTTACCGTTGTAGGGGATAAAATATTTCCTGCAGCCATTGAAGTCGAACCAGGCAACTATGATGTAGACTTTAGAATGAATTACGATCATATGAGTATCAGGAGGGCGGAATTACCAAAAGGTTTGTGTACTAAAATTCGGAAATTCATGAAAAAAACTGGTTTAGTTTACGGCGCTTTTGACTTTAAAAAGACACCAGATGACAACTATGTGTTCTTAGAAGTTAATCCTGCTGGTCAATGGCTTTTTATTGAAAATAAAACGAATCAGAAAATTACAGATGCCATGGCAGATGTATTAATCCATGCTTAAAACTCCTTTTCTACTTCTGCTAATGCTGGTTAAATTTCGTCCAACAGTTGGGCATTTTAGCCAGCATTTTTTTTTACAGAGGCAACCCTCATTTATACTTTCAGCAAATAATAAATATGGCATCTTTTGGTCAGAGGTATATTTTGCTGTTGTTTATTGCGATATACTAATCACAAAAAAGTCAAACTGATTCCTCCCTCCTGTAGAGAATTGCTCATCAAATAAATAACTATACCGCACTCCAAAGTCTATTTCTAATAGACGAAAAGCTCTAAAATCAATACCCAATTCCAATCCTGCAGATCGAAGTGCTGTAGAACTCGACTGGTATGGTTCCGAATTTATATTTACTGATCCATGATCATAAAATACATTACCTTTTAATCGCTTTACAAATGCTAATCCACCAACAGCAATATCTGGATACCAAATGGGAAATCGGTAATTTAATCCAAGCTTATGGTATTTGTCTGCTCTTAAAGAGCGATTGTAACCGCGTGGATAATTAAAGTTATCAGAAAATCTGTATCGATCTAATAATCCCTCTGCTTGGTACGCATACTGAATAGAAAAACTGTGGTTGCGAGATAAGCCAGGCAAAAACACCGTACCATTTAATTGCAACACACCATCATCTATTGATCCAAATGATTTTCGCCATCTAACAAAACCACTGGCACCAAATTGTGGACCTAAATTTTGCAAGGCAGTGAACTGTTGTAAACGACCTACCCAAATCAGATCTATCGAAGAAAATTGTTCATTACCCAACGGTTGTTGTGTCAATAAATTTTGTGGAAAACTACCTGCAGAAAAATCCAGTGTATCTCTGGCAACAAAATCATCATTATCTAAATTGCCATCTACGTCTAAGTGATGTCTTGTAAATCTTGCAATCAAGTTCATTGTTCTGGATGTTTGTCCAGAACTAAAATTTAGAGGGACTGCAATTCCTGCGCGCACTCTATTTTCTCGCCACAACTCCAGGACTCTATTTTGTTGTATTTGTCCTTCTTCTAACTCTCTAAAATTAAAGAGTACAGAACTTCTACCGACTCGCTCAAAACGCAAACTCAATTCGGGAAATAATTCAGCATAGCTTAGACCTACTGAATATCGCCAAGCATCTTCATTGAATCTGTAGCCTACAGTAGCATCAGCTGATAAAGTACTAAAGACATTATCCGATAAGACACTGATTTCTGTGGACGTTTGGGTAAAATTTGTCAGTATGCTGTGTGGCTTGATGAGACCAGAAAAGCGATTAAATGGTTTGCTCTCAAATGTCTCATTGCCTACCTCTGCCAACAGATTATCTTTCTCTTGTTTGATGATGGTAGCTACAAAAGGTGTTTGATAGCTTTCATTAATTGTTTTCTTTTCTGCCCTAACGGCCTTTACGCTTAAATCAAGATTTTTCAACTCATACCCTCGATGCGAAAATGATGTGTAAACAAGAGTCTGTCCATCAGGTGAAATGGCTGGTTGAAAGGCAGCAATGTCATCTTTGGTAATTTGATATTTCTTATTCGTTTCTATATCTACCGAAAAGATTTGATTGATGTCCCTTGTAGGTTTTGAAAAGTATATCTGCTTATCATACACTGTCATATGTGTTATCGCATCTGAGGTCCAATCTGTCAGTCGCGTAAGCTCATTACTTTCTGTAGATATTTTGAAAATGGCATTTTGCTGATTTGCTTTTGCAACAGTTATGACGTGCCTTGTGTCCAACCATTGCATGTAAGACAATTGGTAATTCTGTTTATTTGGCAGAATCTGTATGATTTCTCCATCTGAAGCATTAAGAATTATTATTTGTGGAATCAGTTTCTCATTTGTTCGAATGGCAGCAATCTTTGTAGCGTCGGCACTAATGGCCGGAGAATAATCAAAATTATTTTTTGTTAGACGTGTTTTCTTTTGTGTCGTTATGTCATAAATTACAATCTCTGAAAACCGTTTGAATCGACGTCTAACGTCCCATCCAACTTCAGCCCACGCCATTTTGTTTTTAGATAAAGACAATTGCTCCAAAGGTCCTTCAATTAAAGCACCAGGTCGTGTCAGCTTAGTGATTTCTCCTGAAGGAGACAATTTCTGCAAACTTGTTATTCGATCATAACCTGACTCCAAATAAATCAAATCTCCATTTGCATAAAATTGTGGTGCAGATTGATGAATTACTGTTTGTCGGTTTTTATCAGGAAAAACCAAATCAGCAGGATCCTCTGACATTCGCTCTTTCTGTGTGATCCATTGTTGCTCCAAATTATCCATTGTCTTTGCATACAATTCTTTTACAGGGTATCCTGCATTCTTTGTAAAACTTTTATTGAATGGATAAAAGATTCCTTTGTATCGAACAGCATCTGCAGTTACATTTTTCCATAAATCAGGACCAAATTCTCGTCGACCATAAGTCAGCATATGATAACCTAGGCTGTACCAATCCGGAACAAAATCCTTCATCGATCGCGCGCCAGCTTTTTCATATGAATAGCGAACACCATCTTTCAGCAAAGACTTGTACTCCATCGTAAATTCAGGAATACGCCCTCGACCACTTTTTGTGAATACTGTCTCTGCGATTGTAGCATCACCTTCAAAATACCATCGTGGGATAGCTAAACCCATCATTCCACCCCACGCCCACTCTCCAAGTACACTCCTTACTAAACCAGTAATCCCTTGTCTTGATTGATTGAATTGTTTTATGTGCTGATATTCATGGATGGTCAAATGATCTAACCAATCTGTTGTCCCATCAAACTGAGGTGCTCTCGCAAAAAACTCGGACCGAAAGGGAGCCACCGTCACAAAGCCATTTGATAAGGCAGTCTCTGGGTGCAAAATTATTGGAGCTTTACGATGGTCACTACCAATGGATGGACTATCAACATCCCACAAGTGATGGACAAGATTTACAATTCTATTGGCTTGCTTGTCGAGCCCTTTAGGATAAATGAGCTTTACCTTATCAGTTTCTATCTGGTTCCATTTAAGGCCAATGGCATTATTTCCAAGTGGGTTGGATGGTATTTGTGCGATTAAATCAATGCTTGTTATATAGGCAAAAATAAAGACAAGTATATAACTGGATAATTTCATGGTTAAAATAACTCGGACTTCTTAGATGTATCAACAAAAGCATTGTGAAGGTGTTTATCCAATGTTATTGTATTCTTTATTAACTGCAGTTTATACATGTCAAATGTAATCTCCCAAACGGTTACACCAGATAAACGAAACTTGTGTACTAAATCGCTGTTGTCTTTCATTGTGCAGCTAAAGTTATTAATTCTTTGCTAACTAGATCTGCTTGAGTCCATGGTATAAAATGGGAGAACTCTGAATAAATGCGTACAGTCAATAAATCATCAGAAATGAAATTTTTAAGATAGTCAGCATTTTCAACTGGTGCTATCCAATCTTTTTTTCCGTGCATGACAATTGTCGGGACAGTTGTTTCTGACCATGAGCCTTCTATATTTTTTAATTCATATGCATGAGTCATTTTTTCGTGAGAAGATACTTTATAGGCTTTAGAAAACGCCTTACTTAGTATTGGCTTTATCGGCCAAGAGGAAAAGAAAAACACCTTTTCGTGTTTAGGGTGGATTACTGGGCACAACATTAAATTTGCTTTAATTTTTTTTGCTTGTTGAATGGCCAACATTCCAGATACAGCACACCCGTATGAATGAGACACAATGATCCAATCTTTTGCTGGAATATGATTAATTAATTCTTTAAGCGGTTCAGCTTGTTTTTGAATATCCGTTTCCGCATTGCCATAATCAGAATATCCATACCCCAATCGATCAATAGTGATCAAGTGAAACTGTTGCCTCAATAATGAGTCTGCTAGAAAGCCATAAAAGGAATCACTCGATCCTGGAGCTCCATGTATAAATAAAACAGCGGTTGTTGAATCAGTAGCCTGTAAACCACTCGAGACATATCTGATCTCCTTATCTTGAAAATTAAATCTTTCTATTTGAGCTTCTGAAATGTTTTGCTCATCAAAATAAGTATAAACGTCCTTATCAGATTTTCTGAGAGAGGCGTTTGTTATTACTAAGAGTACAATTATAAAAATAGACAGCACAGTACTTATAGACGTGATGAGCCATTTTCTGTGCCTAGACATTTTTGTACTTGTCGGCGGACAACAGTTTTGAAAATCTCATTTTAAGCACACCCAAAATTGCTTCGCTAACAATACTCAGATTCATCTTAGATACGCCTTTAACTCTATCTTCGAAAATGATTGGTATTTCTTTTATGTTAAAGCCAAGTGACCAAGCTGCGTATTTCATTTCGATCTGAAAGGCATAACCGACGAACTCAATCTTTTCTAGATTAATGGATTCCAATACTCTTCTTGTGTAGCATTTAAATCCACCTGTAGAGTCTTTTACAGGCATCCAAGTAATTGCTTGCACATAATAGGAAGCACCTTTAGACAAAAACAATCGATCCCATGGCCAATTGACGACTCCTCCTCCTTCTACATATCTTGAGCCAACACAAAGATCTGCATTACCGTCTCTACATTCTTTTCTTAATCGCACTAAGTCAACAGGTTTATGAGAGAAGTCTGCGTCCATTTCAAAAAGATAAGCATAGCCCTTAGATAAGCCATATTTGAATCCTGCAATATAAGCAGTACCTAATCCTGACTTTTCTTTTCTGACCAAAAGATGAACAATATCCTTGAATTCTTGCTGGAGCGATTTGACAATATCTGCAGTACCGTCAGGAGAATTATCATCAACGACAAGAATATCAAAGTCCTCATCCAGCGATATGACAGCTCTGATGATGTCTTCAATGTTTTCTTTTTCGTTATATGTTGGTATAATGACTAGACTATCGAACACGCTTATTACCTAATTAAACATAAATGTATTAAAACTAATCTTTATATGATAACGATTAAAATCTTGAAGGATTGGATTCTTTTAGAATTTCCATCACTTTATCATACACATCTTCCGAACTAGGCTTGCAGAAATAATCCCCATCAGTACCATAAGGTGTTCGATGTTCCCTTGCTGTCAATGTTACAGGAGCAGCATCAAGATATTGATATGCTTGTTGCTCCTCCACTATTTTCTGCATTAAATATGATGTACCTCCACCAGGTACGTCTTCATCTAGTAATAATAACCTGTTCGTTTTCTTCACTGATTCAACGATTGTGTGCTCAAGATCAAAAGGCACCAAGGTCTGAACATCAATTAAATCCACGGAAACGTTTTTCTTTTTAAGTAACTCTGTTGCTTTTTGTGCCACTCTTACACAAGAGCCATACGTCACTACAGTGATGTCTTCTCCTCGAGTTATCATTTGTGGCATACCGAGTGGGACTGTATACTCACCAATATTATTTGGTAGTTTTTCTTTAAGTCTATATCCATTTAAACATTCAATGATTAATGCTGGGTCGTCCGATTGTAGCATCGTATTGTACATTCCGGCAGCTTGGACCATATTCCTTGGGGTAAGAATGTAAACACCTCTTAGTGAATTGATGATCGCGCCAAGATGGGAGCCTGTATGCCATATGCCTTCAAGTCGATGACCTCTTGTCCGAATAATCATAGGAGCTGCTTGCAGACCATGACTTCGATATCTCAATGTTGCTAGATCGTCAGTCAAGATTGCGAGAGCATAAAATATATAATCAAGATATTGGATTTCTCCAATGGGTCGTAGTCCTCGCATAGCCATCCCTACGGCTTGCCCCATTATCGTCCATTCTCTTATCCCACAATCGAATACACGCTCCTCTCCAAACATTTTTTGAACACCTGCTAAGCCTTGATTGACATCACCGATCATCCCAACATCTTCTCCAAAAGCAAAGGTGTTCGGATATTTAGCAAATGCTTTCTTGAAAAAATTATTGAGGATTTTGAAACCAACAATATCTTCTGAATCAGTTGAATATTCTGCAGGGATTATAGGAACCTTTAATGCAGATTTGCTAGACGTGCTGTACAAATGAGTCCCTAGATCTTCCAATTTTTGCTCTGTCACCTCCTTCACAATGCTAGCTAAGCCAGATTTTTCGATAGTACTTTCGTCTAATTCAATTCGAAGCAATCTAAGATTTTGAATAATCTCACTCATGTGCGGATTGACAAAGTCCTTTGCTTCTTGGAGAAGTTTAGTTATCGCTTCATTATCTATCTCATGTTGGAATAAATATTCATAGACATTATTAGCTTTGAGCAAAACATCTTGAATTTTAGTTCGTGAGTTTTTCCAAGCAATTGACCGCTTTTCTCTTGCGAAATCTTTGGCCATTCGCCGTAAGGCATCAAACTTCTCAGAATCTAATATCTGATTTACTTGCATCCACTTTGACATTTGCTCAATGCAATCAAAATCCTTTTCCCATTGCAGTCTGTCTTTACTTTTATATCGTTCGTGAGAACCTGAAGTCGAGTGTCCTTGTGGCTGAGTTAATTCCACTATATGAATGATCGCAGGAATGTGTGTTTTTCTAGTGACCGCACAAACCTTATCAATAGTTGCACAAAGTGTAGGATAATCCCAACCTTTCACCTTTTCGATAATCATCCCCCCTTTCTGTTCCTCATATTCAAAACCTGCCAATGCCTCGGAAATACTGGCTTTGGTTGTTTGCAACTCGACAGGAACAGAAATGCCATAACCGTCATCCATTACTATAGTTACCAAAGGTACTCGCATCACACATGCCGCATTCATGGTTTCCCAAAACACGCCTTCAGAAGTACTACCGTCTCCTATAGTCGAAATACAAATTTCATTGCCATTGTCAGATAGATGATCAAATGCTGACAACTCCTTAATGTTCCTGAATTTCTTGGATGCAAGTGCTAGACCTATGGATTTGCCTGCAGATCCAGCAGTGGGAGACATACCGGCTGCGACATTATAGCTTTCTTTCAGATTTAAAAAATCACCATTCTCATCAATAAACTTTGTGGCGAAATGGTTATTCATCTGCTTCCCATGTGAAAATGGGTCGTGATCGCTGTCAGCATATAATTGAGCAAAATAAGCCTCTAAAGTGCATAGGCCTTTATGTATCATGAAGGTTTGAGCTCTGTAGTATGGAGCAAAAAAGTCTCCTTTTTGAAATGCACGAGAAATTGCAATCTGAGCAATTTCTTTACCATCACCTGTTATACCAAATTTTGCTTTACCAGTAAGCACTTCCCTTCTTGCGAGAAGGCTCGCTTCACGAGAGACCAAAGCTATCCAAAAGTCTCTTATTACTTCTTTTTTGAACAATGTTTCATGATCATCACCTTTTGGCAAAAATTCGGTAAGACCAGGAAATTCAATAATCATTCAAATTGTTTTAGCGTTTGTGAGACTATCTGAGATTTTAGCGTCACAAAAGTAACTCTTTAATGTAAATTTGTATAACATTATAGATAAAGTGATTAACACTACATTAACTGCAAATTTACATGACTAACTTTAATATCTGTTCGAATTCAATTACATTTGTAAAAACAAAGTTCTATAAAATGAAGTCATACTTACTTTCTCTATGTTTAGTTCTAGTTGCCGGCTTAGCTTTTGGGCAGTTAGAACCAGCAGACAAAATCTCGGCAGGCTCTGTTGATGGCCCTCAGATGACACTAGAATCAACCGTTGTTGATTATGGTACAATTGAGCAGCACTCTGAACCATTGAGACTACTTAAGTTCACAAATACAGGAAACGCACCTTTAATTATCAAATCAGCAAGAGGTAGTTGTGGATGTACTGTTCCTGAATGGCCAAAAGAACCAATCATGCCAGGAGAAGCGAGTCAAATTGAAATAAGATATGCGACTAACCGCTTGAATAAATTCAGCAAAACTGTGACATTAACGACAAATGAGGAAGGAGTAGAACCTCGAGTCATTACTGTTAAAGGTAATGTGCTAGAAGCTGAAAACAGTGTTCCCGAAGCTCCAGCAAACATCTTTAAAGATGCAGGTAAGAAAACAGGTCACAGTCATAACTAAGACAAGACTTTCTTAAAATATATAAAGGCTTCGGAATTCGTTTCGAGGCCTTTTTTGTATCCAAAACTTTTAACAGAGCTACTTAAACATAGTTGCAAGTGCCTTGCCTTCTTCATAATATGAACTCTATCCAAAATTAATTGTTTATGTCAACATCAAATGATTAATTTTATACATACATAATAGACAATATGCTAGCATTACTTTCACCCGCTAAAACACTTGACTACTCAGACCTATCGAAGGATTATAAGGCTTCATTGCCTATATTTCATGAGGAAACCCAAGCATTGGTTCACAAGCTCAAAAAGCAGTCAAAAGCCAAGTTAAAAAGCTTGATGAGTATTAGCGATAAGCTAGCTGAAGAAAATGCTGCCAGGTATAAGGAGTTTGGTGAGACGTTTACAAAGAAGAATAGTAAAGAAGCCATTTTTGCCTTTAATGGCGATGTATACAGAGGTTTAGATGCAGAGTCATTGAATAAAACGCAAATAAATTACGCTCAAAAACATGTGCGAATCTTATCGGGGCTTTATGGGATCTTGAAACCACTAGATCTGATGCAACCATATCGCCTGGAGATGGGTACAAAGTTATCTACTCGTAAAGGAAAAAATTTATACGAATTTTGGGATGATAAAATCACCAACTCATTAAACGAAGAAATTAAATCGCACAAAGAAAAGGCAATCATTAATCTTGCCTCTGTAGAATATTTTAAGTCAGTTAAGAAAAAGCAACTAGAAGTACCTGTCATAAACGTTGATTTTAAAGAATACCGGGATGGGAAATTGAAGCACATCTCTTTCAATGCAAAGCGCGCTAGAGGAATGATGGCTAGATATATGGCAGTCGAGAAAGTCAAAACAATAGAAGACTTAAAGGGATTTGACATGGAAGATTATGGCTTTTCTGAAGAAAACTCTAGTGATTCTAAGTTACTTTTTGTTCGTTAGGACATCTTAATAAATGAGTAGTTGATCGGGATGTAGCGCCCATTCGGCTAAGTTTTTGTTGACTTTAGGTAGAATATGCTTATTTATGCTTTATGGATAAAGAGATCTATAAAATCGCAAGGAAAAGAGTTAAGGAGAAACGAAAGTTTTACTCTCACCTGATGTCTTGGTTACTGATGAGTGTTTTCTTTATTTTACTAAACCTCTTTACAAGTGATATTTTCTGGGCAATCTTTCCAATACTAGGTTGGGGTGTTGCTGTTGCTTTTCACGCCATTCGGGTTTTTTCATTTACCTATGGGGATGATTGGGAGCAAAGAGAAATAGAAAAAGAAATTGCAAAAATAAAGAACCGTCAGCATTCACATTCTATCACTGACTCTGACTTTGTCTGAACCCATTATCAATAATTAAAGACTTCTTGTAAACTCCATTAGTGATTTGCTGTGTCAATTTTCATGAAAATGAAGTGCAAACGATCAACATACATTCCTAGTAAACATCTATTCTCCTATATTCCGCAAAATCTATTGTGGTTTAATATTTGTAGTATAAATTGAAGAATTAAGTATCATGGCATTTCCTAGAAATCGTTCGAAAGAGCGACTTCATGAGATCATTTTTGAAGCAGACACACCTGCAGGTAAGCGGTTTGACGTCATACTGCTCATAATGATCCTATTGAGTGTTTTCGCTGTCATGTTAGAATCCGTGCAATCTTTGGGCACTGGCTTTAAAAAAACATTCTATGTGTTGGAATGGATTTTTACAATATTCTTCACCCTAGAGTACATATTTCGTCTTTATAGCGTGTACAAACCAATCAAGTATGCTACTAGTTTTTTTGGCATTATAGATTTGGCTTCAATCTTACCTACATACCTCAGTATTTTCTTCCCTGGTTCGCAGTCTTTAATTGTGATTCGAGCATTAAGACTTATGAGAGTGTTTAGGATTTTCAAAATGATCAATTTCTTAAATCATGGGAAAGTGATCAGTGATGCGCTTAAAAATTCTCGACCGAAGATCATCATATTTATGTCTTTTGTTGTCGTCATTGTTTGCATTTTTGGCTCTCTGATGTATTTTATAGAAGGTGGTTACAACGAACAATTTGACAGTATTCCAAGAGCTATGTATTGGGCAATTGTGACCATGACAACGGTCGGTTATGGAGACATCTCTCCCACTACTAACTTAGGTCAGTTTATAGCAGCAATCATCATGCTATTGGGTTATGCAGTTATTGCTGTACCAACTGGAATCGTATCATCAGAATTATCCAAAAGTGATGCCGATATGTCGAAGAAAAATTTACAAACTTGTCGCTTTTGCTCTAAGGAAGGTCACGATAATGATGCTGTCCACTGCAAGTTTTGTGGTGAAATATTGAATGAAGAATCCTTTCCAGAAGATATGTAATTTACTCTTTGGGTAATCTAAGCACATGCAACATACGTCTTATGCTAAACTTCCCTGCTCCACCCTTTGCAATTAAAATAAGTAAGCCACCACAAATGGCAAGGTTGCGAGTAAACTGTAAGGAATTCACTCTTCTGTATTCAATCGGGTCATTCCAAAAAGAAAAAACGATAAATGTGAAAGGGACCAAATATAGGAGTAGTAAGAAGGCACCAATATTGGCATAATATCCGATCAATACCATCAAACTGCCTAATATCAACACAGTCATAATTCCGATAAGCAATAAATCCTGATTCCAGTTGATGTTGTAGGCACTCATCGTGTCCTTTGTACTTTGCCAAAAGCCAAGTGTGTCATATACTTCAAAGAAAAAAATCAGTGAAATAAGAAACCGTCCGATCAGATCAGCTAGGTCTTTCATGCCCGAAAGGTAATGTTTTATCCTAAATAGGCTTTGACCGCAGTAGTAACATTCCTACCATCCAAAGCTGCTGACAATATCCCTCCAGCAAAACCAGCACCTTCTCCGCAAGGAAAAAAACCTGTTTTAGAGGGTGACATATACGTAATTTTATCCCTGACTATTCGAATCGGAGAACTTGTCCTGCTTTCTAATCCAATAACATGAGCTTCATCCGTGTAATAACCTTTGAGCTTTTGATCAAATGATGAAATGGCTTTTCGAATCTTAGAACTGATAAATGATGGCAACAGCTCATGCACAGGAGCAGTCACTAATCCTGGAATATAAGAGCTGTTCATTTCTCCAGAAGATATCGTTTGGTTTACAAAATCTGTCAATTTCTGAGCAGGAGCTTGCTGGGTGCCATTCCCGAAATTATAAAATGCTTGTTCGTACTTTTGCTGAAATTCAACTCCAGCAAAAATGCCTTCAAATCCCTGACTTTTGAGATAATTCAAACTGACCTCAACGACAACGCCAGAATTTGCAAAAGCCGAATCCCTACGAGACAACGACATGCCATTGACGACCAATTCTTCTGGACTTGTAGAAGCAGGCACTATCAATCCTCCAGGACACATACAAAAGGAAAATACGCCGACGTCATCTACTTGGCAAGCAACTCGGTAACTAGACGCAGGAAGATTGTCTTCTCGTTTGACTTGGTTGTATTGGATTTGATCAATAAGCTGCTGTGGATGTTCGAGACGAACGCCTAATGCAAAAGGCTTTGCTTCCATTTGCACCTCATGCTTAGCGCAAAGATTAAATACATCCCGAGCAGAATGTCCTGTAGCAACTATAACTGCATCGCCAGTCAGTTCGATCTGTTTATCACCGTTCATTGCAAATACTCCGAAGCAATGATCCTTGTCAAACTTGAAATCAATCACTTTGTGCTCAAATAATATTTCACCACCATTGGTTTCGATACTTTCACGAATGTTGGCAATTATTTGAGGCAGTTTGTTGGACCCAATGTGTGGGTGTGCATCGATGAGGATGTCAGCTTTAGCACCATGATCTACCAGAATGCGGAGAATATCTCTGATGTTGCCTCTTTTGTGTGAACGCGTATATAATTTACCATCAGAATATGTACCAGCCCCACCCTCTCCAAAACAGTAATTGGAATTGGGGTTGACAACACCATCTTGCTGAATTGCCTTAAGATCTCTTCGTCTTGCTCTTACGTCTTTGCCTCTATCTATGATCACTGGTTTTAGTCCTAATTCCAAACATTTGAGTCCTGCAAAATAACCAGCAGGTCCAGCACCGACTATTATAACCTTCTTCGATCGGGAACTCATTGTACCCATTGGAACAAAAGAATTTCCTTCTTCTGTAAGCATTTCCTTTTTGGACAACTCTATTCTTAGTCTGTATACTGGCATTCTTTTTCTAGCATCGATTGACTTGCGCTTGATTCTCCAGTCCAAAACTGACTCTGCCTTCCACCTTGCTTTCTGTACGGCTTTGCGTAGAATCAGAGCTTCGTCATTAACTTCTGTTGGGTTGACTGATATCTCGACTTCTACTATCATTCTTTGTTAAAGGTTTATTCTATAGTATCAGGCAAATATACACCTGCATCTGATATTGTATACGGGGTCAAATTATAGCTATGTTCAAAATTTACACAGAAGGGCTGAAGTTGCTTCCATAACTCATGATGTTCATTCTCCTCAGAAATAGAAAAATCTTGCTTGGTAAATTTATATGGAAAGATATCCACTTTTATGGGATTGCCTTGATCATGTGATTCTTTTGCTAACGTGTACAACTCCCTAATCATTTTGTTGCCTAACGCAATGCATCCAACACTGCTACATTCTCCATGAATGAAGATATCTGACCCTGGATCGGCTTTATTTGCAAACACTAAATCAGCTTTATTAGGATAATTGATGCCTAAAGAAAGATGGAATTGACTGAACGGATTGAATCTATTGACATGGTATAATCCTTCTGGAATCTGCAAATCACCTTCCTTGCGCTTCGGACCCAAGGTACCCGATGAAGTACAAAATGAGTAGTTACGTATTAATTTGTAGTCTAGATAAGGATCGTTTGACACCCAAACCTGAACTAATTCTTCTTTTTTAAAACAACGGAGATAAACATACAAAGGTTTGATTTCCAGACCAATAGATCTGATTGTTGAAGAAAGTATAGGCCAATTTGTGTGTTTTGCGGAGTCTGCTCGTTCCATATCATGACATCCCATTTGGAGGACTAATAAAAGTAAAAAAACCACTATTTTAAGCATCAGGTAAAATAAATTGTATAAACGATACAAATTAATTACTTTTGCACTCCATTTTAAAATTGGGATCGATATGCCTAAGATGAAAACAAATTCCAGTGCAAAGAAACGATTCAAAGTTACTGGTTCTGGAAAGATAAAACGCTTTCAAGCAAATACTTCTCACATGATGAGAAATAAATCTAAAAAAGCTAAGCTACGGCTTAGAGATTCAACGCTTGTTTCAAAAGCAGATACAAAAAGAATACAGAGTTTACTTTGTATCAAATCATAGTAATCCTTAAAAAGTTAAATTATGCCACGTTCAGTTAATTCAGTAGCATCAAGAAGAAGAAGAAAAAAGATTCTTAAAGAAGCTAGAGGCTATTTCGGAGCGCGTAGTAAAGTATATACTGTAGCGAAAAACGCTGTCGAGAAAGCTGGTGTTTATGCATACAGAGATAGAAAAGCTAAGAAAAGAGAGTTTAGAAAGCTTTGGATAGCTAGAATTAACGCTGGTGCGAGACAGCATGGTGTCAGTTATTCTAAGTTGATCAATGGCTTAACCAAGAAAAACATTGGGTTAAACCGAAAAGTGCTTGCAGATCTAGCATTCAACCATCCAGATGCTTTCAAAGCTGTGGTTGAATCAGCAAGTTAGAAACGAATACATGCATGAAAAAGCAAGACCTGTTCAGAAATGAATGGGTCTTTTTTTTTGTACTCCTCTGAGTCTAGAACCACTCACTACTCGGAGGCTAGAAGACAACAAAGACGGACTTAAGCATGAATCGCCTATTTACTCCTAATTGCTTCTACTGGATCTAGTTTAGATGCTTGTAAAGCCGGTAACATACCAGCAATTACGCCGATTACGACTGAAGATGTTACGCCTACAATTATATTCTTCATCGATAATGAAATGTTGAATGGGATTACCGCCGAAATACCTGTGGCGACTGCGTAGACCATCAATATTCCCAACAGACCTCCCAGTAAGCAAAGGAAAACTGACTCAATCAAAAATTCTGATAATATAATGTATTGTTTGGCACCCAATGCTTTTTTAATCCCGATGATATTGGTTCGTTCTTTGACAGAGACAAACATAATGTTAGCCACACTAATCAGGCCTACTATGATCGCGAAGATTCCTATGATGAATCCTCCCAACTTTACTTGTCCAAAAAAGCCTTCAATGATATTGGTCAATTGCGATATCGAATTGATGGAAAAGTTGTCTTCTTCCATTGGTTTCAAGCGCCTTATGGCTCTTAATACACCAGTCATTTCATCTCTTAAGTCAGAAAGTGCTACATCTTGTTTGGGCTTTACATATATAATGGTTCCTGCGGTCATTCGACTTTTACCCTTAATGTTGACAAATCGTTTCATGGTATTATAACTCATCCAAGTTACAATATCCATTTGTTGGACATTAAACGGATTTTCTCCTTCTTCTTCAAGGACTCCTATAATCTGAAACTTCTGACCAAATAATTTTAAGTCCTTACCAATTGACTCTTGGTTTGGAAACAATTCTTTTTCAATTTCAGCTCCGATAATCACCTTAGTTGCTCCACTTTCATATTCTTGTTGTGAAAAATATCTTCCCTTGCCCAATTTCATATCCTGTATTTCTGGGAAATTGAGTGTCGTTCCGATGGTAGAAGCCCCTTCGAGACTACGAGAACCATTTTTTAATATTTGACCTTCCATACCAATGAGAAAAGCTACTTCGTCAGCCAGATCTAGTCTTTCTGTTAATTCAACGTAGTCATTTTCTGATGGAGATGGGCGTTTGAAATATTTCCAATAGTTCATATTTGGGTCTTCATCCCATGGAAATATATCAATCATGAGTATTTCTTTGCTGATGCCTCCAAATAAATCGAGAATAGAGCCCTCTAAAGAATCAACGGCAGATTGAACAGCAATGATGCAAAATATGCCGATAGTAATGCCCAATAAGGATAGGAATGATCGAAGTTTATTGCCACGAAGCTCATTGAATGCAAGTCTAAAACTTTCCAATATAGTTCTGAAAAATAGCTTCATGTGTATCAAAGATACAGCTTATTGACTCGATAATGTGCTGGTTTCTATAGTGATTATTGAAACAAATGTCTATAATTTCAGTTATGCTTAAGAAGTCTACTTTAATTTATTATTACTTATTGATAGAATAGATGTCTTAAGACATAAGTATATCTCCTTTAAAATGCTTACTTTCGCACGCTTAAATCTAACGAATGAAGACTAAGTTATCTCAATTTAATTTCGAATTACCTGAAAAACTTGTTTCAAAATATCCTGCCAAAGAAAGGGATCAATCAAGGTTGATGGTTGTACATAGAGATACGGGGAAAATAGAGCACAAGGTATTCAAAGATGTCCTTGATTATTTTGATGACGGTGATGTAATGATCCGGAACAATACGAAAGTATTTCCAGCAAGATTGTACGGAAAGAAGGAAAAGACAGATGCCAACATAGAAGTATTTCTACTTAGGCAGTTGAATAAAGAAAGTAAGCTGTGGGATGTATTGGTTGATCCTGCACGTAAAATAAGAGTTGGAAACAAGCTATACTTTAGTGACGATGAAGGGAATGATTTATTAATTGCCGAGGTTGTTGACAACACCACTTCGAGAGGAAGAACGATTCGTTTTTTCCACGAAGGAACTTCTGATGATTTCAGTAATATTTTAGAAAAACTAGGCAATACACCTCTTCCAAAATATATCGATAGAGAAGTTGAAGCTTTGGATATCGAGCGATATCAGACCGTATATGCCTCACAGACTGGCGCTGTAGCTGCTCCTACTGCTGGTTTGCATTACAGTAGAGAGTTGTTGAAACGACTAGAAATCAAAGGCATAAACTTTGCTGAAATTACGCTGCATGTTGGTTTAGGCACATTCAGAAGCATAGATGTAGAAGACCTTTCTAAGCATAAAATGGACGCTGAATATTTCAAGATTGACCAAGAAACTTGTGACATCGTGAATGTAGCAAAGAAGGCTAATAAAAAAGTTTGCTCGATTGGTACAACATCTATGAGGTCTATAGAGTCAGCCGTATCTGCACATTCCTTATTAAAGCCTGCTGAAGGATGGACCAACAAATTCATCTTTCCTCCATTTGACTTCAATATTGCGAATTGTATGATTACTAATTTTCACTTACCCAAGTCAAGTTTAGTGATTATGGTGTGTGCTTTTGGTGGTACAGAGTTGATACTCCATGCTTACGAAGAAGCAATAAAAGAGAAGTATCAGTTCTTTAGTTATGGTGATGCAATGTTGATTTTATAATCGGTATTTAGTAGCCGAATAAATGAAATTTTTGTGACCTTATTTAAGTAATTGCATAACAGCAGTTTACATATTTTCTTATCTTCTATTTAACATACTTTTATTTTTTTTCATTAGTAAGTTGCAAGAGTTAATAATTTTAATAGTTTTGTGCGAAATTTTAAGGAAAGCTAGGAACTTGACCTTTGATTAATGCCTTAATTAAGTTGAAGCTAAATTGTTATTTAAATTATGTATTGGACTTTAGAATTAGCACACCATCTTGAAGACGCGCCATGGCCGGCAACAAGAGACGAATTGATTGATTACGCAATTCGATCAGGCGCTCCACTAGAGGTGTTGGAGAACCTTCAACAAATTGAGGATGAAGGAGAAATTTATGAGAATATGGAGGACATTTGGCCTGACTACCCTCGTAAAGATGACTTTCTTTTTAATGAGGATGAATATTAATATTGTAAAAATAAGTGGACGTATCAAGTGCAACTGACAAGCCGATCATTATTGCAATTGATGGATTTTCAGGCTGTGGAAAATCAACGCTTGCAAAAGATTTAGCCACTACATTAGGATACATTCACATAGACTCAGGATCACTTTACAGAGCAATTACCTTAGATTTTATAAGACGAGAAATAGACATCACTGATACTGCATCGATATTAGATGCGCTTTCCAACATAGATTTGCATTTGACATTGAAAGACGGCATAAGTGCACCAATATTAAGCGGCGTAAATGTGTCCAAAGAAATCAAATCTCCTCAAGTGGCACAACTGGTCAGTGAAGTGGCAGCTCTTCCAGAAGTACGTTCTTTTCTTATTGAGAAGCAACGTTATTTTGGGAAGAATAAAGCTGTTATCATGGATGGTAGAGATATTGGCACTGTGATCTTCCCAGAAGCAGAATTGAAGCTGTTTATAACAGCAGATATGGAAGTCAGAATTGATCGAAGACTCCAAGAACTACGCGATAAAGGTATTAAAACTACAAGCGAAGAGGTAGGCAATAATCTTGAGAAACGAGATCGAATAGATTCTTCGCGGGAAGTGTCGCCGCTTAAGCAAGCAGAAGATGCAATTATTCTCAACACCAGCAATCTATCAAGAGAACAGCAAGTCCAGAAAGCTTTAGAATATGTGATGGCTGTTATTAGTGGAAAAAAGTGATGTCTCCAGCAATTTCATTTAATTGTCCTAGTTCATCTCTAACTTCTGCATAATACACGTAGACACCAATAGGGGCAATTTCTCCAGTCTTATCTAGCCCATTCCAGCCTAAATAATCTTCTTTGCTAGATAACCCTACTTCTTCATACATAACATCACCTCGGCGATTAAGCACTACAATTTTTTCAACATAACTATTATCACTATTCGTTTGTAGACGGAATAGTTGATTCTGAACAGAATTTCGAGCATTGTACACTAAACTGTTAGGAGAATAGACTTTAAGTGCTGGTTCTACCAACACTTCTATACAATAACTGACAGGACACTCTTGATCAAGTATAAACTCTACGCAAAGGTCTCCAGAACGTTCCACATTAGTTAATCGAAATGATGTCTCACAATTTTCAGAACACTGCTCTGTATTGTTGTAAATCCATCTGAGATTACTAATATCTCTATCCACTGCATTCGTTTCTAAAATGTATTCAGATGAAAAACCCTGTTTAAGTGTTCCTGCCCCTAGGATATCAACCCCAATATTAGGAATCTCGAATACATCAAAATCATCTTTGATGGAACAACCATTTTGATCTGAAAATTCTAATTCATATGAACCAGGTGCTAATGGTCTTGTATCTTGTAAAATCAACTCGTCATTTAGAAACACCATCGTATTAGCTGATTCACTTATAGTCAATAATGATTCTTCCCCTGGACAACTGTTACTAGATACATCGTAACTGACATCAGGACTGTCACTCACGTCAATGGTGACAGTCTGTGAAAAATCACATCCACCTTCAGTATAAGACGCGGTCAATACATGAGCCCCTTCACCTGCACATGTCGCTGAAAATCTATTGCCTTGTACCAAACACAAGCCTGACCATACAAGTTCTCCTTCCTGTTCAATGCCTTCAATGGAGACTTCCAATTCAAGAGGTTCTACACTTCTAGCACCATCTAAACAGATTGTTTGATAGTCTGGGATAGTCATGGTTATTTTTGGACAATTATCCTTGAATGCTGTACTAGATGGACTATCGAGAGGGCAAAAACAAGTGCCTGACTCAATCCCAACCCTAACTTCGACTTGAGTCTCAATCTCTTCGAATATATAGGTGAATGATGTCTCTGTGGTCACGTCCATACGCTCGTTGTTGACATAAATCACATATGAAGAAGCACACTCAACAGGATCCCATTCAAATAGTGCAGATTTAGAGTTAGAATTTACCCGTATTTCATCCACACCATTTGCATTTTCTACAAAAACTTCTTGAGTTATATTTTGAATTGTTCTGCAACCATTAGATTCCAATACCAAACTGACTAGGTGTCTACCTACAGACTGCCATCTAAGTGTAGGATTACCATTTTCTAATCCAGATAATACAGCTCCACCTTCAGCCGTAAATTGATAATACGAAAGGTCGTACTGTGTTCCGGTAATTCTGATCGGTATTTCTGTGTCAACGCAAACTCTGTCATCAATTTCAAAGCCAATTGTATTGTCAAATCCAATTATTTCTATTGTCGTTTCTTCTGTAGTCGCTGTACAACCTTCATCGAATAACTCTGCTCTTACTCGGTAAGTACCTACAGGCTGAATGGTAGGATCAAACATATTGCCGGTAAAAGCACGATCGTTGACAAACCATTGAATTTGTGGTGTGACAATATCTCCTGTTAATTCATATTCAAACTCTATAATTGATTGAGGGTCATTTAGACAAATTACGGCATCTTCCATCAATGAGCTAAAGTTTATGGACCTTGCCATATCGCAAGAAAGTGTCGTACAAGATGACTGAGCCAATGCTTTGCAGTTACCAGGTAAATTGGCTACTACTTCTACATTTATAGTCGTTTCTCTTGGCAAGCCTGAGATGACAGTGGACAACTCTTGAGCCGTAAATTCAGTTGACATTCCATTAGCGTTCACGGTGTAAGATTCAGCTCTATTTACTGCATCCCACTGAATCGAAATTGACTCTGCATTCTCTGGTGAACACGTCATGTTAAACGATGTCGGATTAAATTCAGCAACAATTTCTCCTATAGGGAATACGCATGTTTCATTAAAACCAGTAAGCGCTATTTCTAAGGAGTATGTACCGTCTTCGGTCAAATTAAAAATGCGTTCGTTTGCATCTGCATTATCGAGATCATTTCCATTTTCGTCCATCCAAGTAAATTGTGGATTGACTACTCCCTCATCGGCAATAGACCCAATAAATTCTATTTGATTACAGTCATTTATGATTAAGCTAGGATTTTCGATGTTTAACATCCTTACATTGACTTCAGCACTTGACTCGCATGCTGTTCCTGCATTAATTAAACTGATTTGTGTTCCCGAACTGGTGAAGCTAAGTCCTAGTGTATCAAATGGACTTGGACCACAATAATCCAGGTTTAAAACACTTGATGCCACATTCTCCAATACTTGAAAGCTTCCGACAAAAGGTATTTCTGGAGCTTCAGAACAAGGATTGATAAGCAATGCTTCAAAAGTATAACTCCCAGCGTTGGCTAAGACTTCATCAGGCAGTTTCAAAAACTGACTAGACTTATTTATAGGTCTTCCTACTTGAGAACCATTCTCATCATAAATAGTCCATACAGAATTTACTGCATCATTAGTGTTATCACTATCTATTATCAACAGAGGATCAATCTCGTTACTGCACAATACTCTTTCCGTACTTAGACTTTCATTATTCAATGTCACATCATTGATTGGGCTGACATTATCTTTTACAAAACCTTCAATACTTTTTATTTCGTACGTGCAAACTGAACTTTCATAGCCGTCAATGATGAGAAAGTATTCAGCCCCAATTTCAGCATTATCAATCGTTAATGTGACTGAACCACTATCAACGTCTTCCTTATTTTCGCATGCTATTAGTTCTGGAATGTCACAGCCTTTTATCAATGCAAGCTGAAACCCTTTCTTGGTTGCTCTAGTAGGGCTTGGTTCGCAACTAAAAAACTCAAAACTTATGATAGGATTAGCTTCAATTGCAGTAATGGAATAAATGACAGGATTTGATAATGCAAATGGGCCTCCTTCACAATTAACCATCTGAAAAAGGTTTGGCCACTCTACGCCTGAATTTTCAAAATAATGAGATAATTTAGGGAAAGTAGTTGCTCCAGTAGGATCGGCAAACAAGCCTGATATCGCAGAAGCTTCAATTTCTGCTCTAAATCTGTACATATCTGGTTGAGGCATTTCAACAGGTGCACCAGTCACAAGTGTTTGGATACCACATAGTGGTGAACTGATTTCACACAGCCTGTCCTGCGACGAAGCCACTGATAAACAGACACTTATACATACAACTATTGCAATTAATAACCTATACACTATACTTACTCATTTAAGCAAAAAGACAAAAATCCTCATTACCAAGTTGCGATCTCAAAAATACCTAAAAGACAGGTTGTAAACGAAAGATTAACAAACAAATCTGTCTGCTACAATAACTTTAGTCATTTCGTCTATCGGAACAGATAAAATGTACCATTTACAGCTTCAACTTCACCATCTATTGCTTGTAATTCTGCATAATATACATAGGTATCCTGTTCAGCTAATTCACCATTAAACATACCATTCCATCCATAATCCGAATCAGCTGCCACATTGGCAACATTATACACCAAATTACCCCAGCGATCAAAGATCGTTAGCTCTAAAACTGTTGTAATCCCCTGATTTACACCGAATTGAAACAAACCATTTGCTTCACTAGATGGTTTAAAAGCAGTCGGCAAGTGTATGTCTCTGCTGATTACTGAAACCAACACTTCTACCCTTGAAGAGCTTTCGCAGCCTTCAATGGTTCGCAAAAACACTTGAATGGTTGCATCTTCTTGAGCTTGGAAATTTATAGAATCAACGCCATTTGCCAAAAACTGATTATTCTGTCCCCAAGTAATATCAACGATGTTTAAACCCATCGTATCAATGCCTATTTCAACCAATTCATTGAACATTACAGAAATCTCTTCTGGCAGTTCGACATCAATTTCTGGTGATTGTTCCAACTCAAATGGCTTGGAGAATGTACATCCATTGACGTCTCTAGCAAAAAGTTCATATGAACCTGTAAGCAATCCTCCTAGCTGGTCAGCTTCTTCAAAAAGATCGTTGTCTAAACTCAATTCGTAAGGTCCTTCGCCACCGACAAAATTCACAACTTGCACTGCACCTGTTGCTTGATCTCCACATGGATTTATAAAATCTAATTCGAGATCTGTGAATGAATTGTCCTCTTCAACTAATGTGACTTCATCCTCTGAAAAACACAAATTGCTTGGGTTGAAAACGCGGACCATATAGGTACCCGGGTCCTGGACTGTCTGGGTTATATTTTCTTGGTCTGGTAATGGGCCATTTTCACCTTGCCAGACAACTATTGGACTGCCTACCATGTCTATGTCTGCTGTCAAGGTCACTTCATTTTGCTCACACGCAAAAGTCCCAAATTGATCTATCATTACTGTAGGTGAAACAGTATCCGTCTGCACAACAATACTCGTATCTATGGAGCACCCAAATGCATCCTCTACTTCTATTTGATAAATACCTGCTTCTGAAACAAATGGTTCGATCTCTGTTAAAATATCCAAGGATTCAGTAATCCAAAAAACGGACTCAAATTCACCCGTTATGTCCAATTGCAATTGAATGGAATCCGCATCGCAATTAATGACAAAATCATCTTCTGGTTCATTGAACGAAAGATCTGGTGTTCTGAACCCAACTTGCAACGTATCAACCACATTGCAGCGATCAGCTCCTGTAACAGTCAGAAAATAGGTTCCAATTTGCTCGACTTCTATTATTGCTTCTGAAGAGGAAAAACCATCAGGACCGTCCCATTGTACTTGTTGAGGTGAAATAGAAATTTCAGCTTCTACTCTTACGCTACTCAAATCACAATTTATCAACGTATCTCTCACATTAACATCAAATGGTTCTTCACGAGTCAGTAAAAAAGTATCGGTCCCTATACAACCATTTTGCCCTATAGTAGCAGCTATGTATTCTCCCACTTCACTTACTCTAACATCAAATCCAACATCTTGAAAATTTGGCCCTTGCCATTCTATAGGATTTGAGAGTCCCCCAATATCTGCTGTTAATGATGTTTCAGTTGCAGTACAGCCTAAAGTTCTGCCATTAATCTCAATAAAAGGTTGCAGAGTATCCATGACTAGTTCAAATTCACCAATACCAGGACAATTGTCAATATCTTGAGTCCGAACAATATAAGTCCCTAAAGTAGATACAGACACACTATCTGCTAGTTCAAAAAAATCAGGGCCCTCCCAAGAAATTAAATTGAAAGTGTTTTCACTGTTCACACTAAGAATCGTTGCCGTATCTGTGCAAGACAATATTGAACCTCTAATTTGAAGAGTGTCAACTGGTCGATCAAATTGAATATCAACATCAACGGTATCAATGCAACCATTCTGAGATTCAACTATCAATTCATAAACCCCTTGCTCAGATATTATTGGCATCACTTCAGATAGTAATTCATCACTTGGTGAAATCCAGTTTGCACCTTGGGGTATCATATTATTTGCAAATTGAATCTGCCTTCTACAGCCTACTGTAATCAAATCGACTACAAAATCAGGAATCGCAATATCTTTATCCACTCGGATCGTATCCTCAAAGCTGCAGCCATTATCAAATTCGGCTGTGAATGTGTATAAACCCTCGTCAAACACTTCTACAAAAACTCCATCACTATCAATATCTGGTCCTGTCCATCTGGAATTGAATAGCTGCTCCTCAGAACTAGCCATAAGTTCTACAACATTATTTTCGCAAGTAATGATGCCGTTAGCCATTAAATCAACGACTGCTTGATCCATATTTTGTCCAATAACTATTTCGGCAGCATCCATACAGCCTTGATCAGTGCTAATCATTAATCTATAAGTCCCTGGCGTGTTTGTCCTTATTTGCTGCATCGTATTGTCACCTATTATTTCACCATCACTTGTTGACCATAAACGATCTGGAGGACCGTCTACAATAGACATTGATGAGCCAAGAACAATGGTATCTGTCACACAATTAATTATAGTGTCTGTGTCAGTGCTTATGACTGCTTCTATATCTATTTGTTGAATGTTAACTATCACAACAGAATCACAAGCTTGTGCTCCAAATGCCAAGGAGTCATTTTGAATTGGTTCAAAATATCTTTGGATTAGACCTTCAGAATCTTCCAGTCTAAACTCTCCTCCAGTACAAATGGTTGTATCAATTGTAACAAAATTGGCAATAGGCAACTTCGATATTGTCAAACAGATTTCTGTTACATCAGCACAGACGGGAGATGGAACAGCTTCTATAAATTCCCTAAAGTCATCTAATTTACCGTTATCCAGTTCGTCAAATATGGCTGCACGATCATCGACATTATACGACAGTGCACATATTTGATAATCCCCTAAAGGAAATTGATTAGACCTGAGGTCTGGAGTGCCCTCTTGGACAGATATAATATCATCAGAAAATAAATCTACAATGATAAATTCATAGTTATATTGATTATCTGGGCGACGAAAATTTGTTATCATAAAATCGCTCAGAAACAGATCGTTCTTAAAATCACAAAGAGGTATAGGATTGTTGAAGTCACCTGGGTCATCGAAAATACCTGCATTCGCTTCGCATACACTAAACTCAAGTCCTTCAGGTTGTGAAAATATAATTTTAATCGATGCAATAAATCCATCATCAAATCTAAATCCATCACTCACTATGAGTGTCCATTTGCCATTAACAGAACCAACATTAAAATCTTCGAGGCAACCACTGAACGGATAATAAGAACCTGAATAAAATTCAAAATTTTCCCAATTCAGAAGATTTGAATAAATATCATCATTTATTCTAGGGTCAGGTGCTGCTGGAATTCCACATGGTAAAAATTCTATTCCCCATCCCGGAATGCCGCTGGTCAATTCATTAGATCCAGTTATAGGACCAATCAGGTCAATCTCTTGATTCGACGGGCTTACTAAGGTCAATCCAAGATCAGTGACTTTCTGGTGATTAAATTCAATTTGAATGGAGGTAATGTTTTGATTATCGTCTGACAGGTCGTCTAATTGTACACCTGAAATTGTAAAGCTAATTGCTTGAGTCTCATTGTCAACTATGTCAATGGATTCGATGAGTACGCATTCCGTCTGAGCGGATCCTACATTAAATAGTGCGACTAGACATACGATTGACATCGTAGATAAAAACCTATTTAAAATAAAACGATTCAGAAAAAAAGGCATATCTCCAATTTATGGATACTTAGCTAACGCGTTATCTCTTAATTATCTTTTGTTGAATGACCTCTTCTCTTAATATAATTGAAAGAAAATATGTACCTGAAGGGATATTAGCAGTATTTATTGTTGTGTTATTAGCACCTTCTGTTAAATTTATTTCCTCTGCAAATACACGAGTACCGTTGATAGAAAACAAACTAAGAGCTGCTGTTTGAGTTGAAGGAGAATTTAACTGCACAGAAACATTGTCAATGAAAGGATTTGGAAATGTCTGCAACTCAATTTCTTTGTCTAATGGAGTTGGTGTCACTAAGGATCTTGATTCTGTTTGATTATTTGTTAAACTACTGTCTTCAATTCTTATAAAATCTTCTCTAAGCAAGGTATCAGAACCAAATTCATTATGTGCAATAAGCACAACATCAAAAATCCCAGCAGTGTCATATTGAATAATAACTGTTTCTGCAGTACTCGCAGATGGATTCGCGCCTTCAAAAAACCACTCGACATGCGTTGTTTCTGAGGAAGTAGAACTAAATAATATACGACCCCCTGAGTTGACAAATGTATTGGTTTGTACAAATGAAGCTTCTGGTAAGATGACAGCTTCTTCTTGTTGTTCTTCTTCGACAGCTACTGTAGATTGTACCAATTGAATACCACATTCTGATTGATACACAAGGGTTATTTCATAAGTTCCAGTTTCTGGATAGGTGTAAGATACTGAAGAGCCTGATGCTCCTGAACCATCTCCTAAATCCCAAAAATAAGTACCGTTTTCAGATTCTGTTGCTGATAATTCTACCGATAGTTCATTAACCTCTGAAGATATTTGCACTTCTACTGTTTCGATAACTGTTATATAATCTTCTAATGTTACTGTATCACTGCCATTAATGTTATCAACAATAAGTGTCACATCATAAACACCTGCATCATCGTATTCAACCGAAATGATTTCTTCGGAATTATCAAAATCAGACACCCCTTCTAAAACCCAAGTGACTTCAGAAGGAACTGATCCCATTGATTCAAAAGTGATCATTTCATCGGAACAAATCCGTGTGTTAGAGACTTCGATGATTGCTTGTGGCAACTCCGTTTCACGCAGATCAAATTCTTTATTAATGATGGCACTACTACATGCATTACTAGCTAAAAGTGTAACTGTCTGAACAGTATCTTGAGCAAAGATATGAGATGGATTTTCAAATACAGAACTAAACCTATCTTCAAAAGTCCATAAGTACCTTGTGGCGTTCTCCGATTTATTGATAAACTCCAATTCGTTATCAAATCCTGTCCGTTTTGCTCCAAAATCTACTGTGGGAGTTCCAATAACATTTAACTCTTTAGATGTCATCATTTCGATTGAATCGACTGAGACAACTAATGTAATAATGTGAACTCCGCTTTCTTGAATTAGAATAGTATCTGTCTGTACTGTGTCCTGTCCATTCACCAACCAAAATGCAGAGTCAAATTCAGGAGTATTATTTTGAAGAATGAAAGCTTGACCTTGACATACAGATTCATTCTCAACAGTGAATTCAATACCTTCATCAGTCATTCCAGCAACTGAAGTTACAGATTCATCTATGGTAATGTTTTTAGCTATAACATCAGAGCCACATTCATTTGTCACGGTTAATGTCACTGTATAAGTACCAGAAGTTGAATAGATATGTGTTGGGTCAATTTCTTGAGACCCTTGTTCATCTCCAAACGTCCAATTTACACTAGAAAAAGAATCCGAAGTATTCGTAAAAACGACTGCTGTATCTGAGACAACAAAGTTGAAATCTGCGGAAGGGCGATTGCCTACAACAATGTGGTCAGCTAAAACAAGCGTATCAGAACTAAACTGATTCTTAGAAATCAATGTCACATCAAAACTCCCATCTTGAAGGTATAAGATATTGGGGGTTGCTTCTGTTGATTGACTTGGTATACCACCTTCGAAAATCCATATTCTTTCATCGGCATCTTCTGTCAAATCATTATATAAAGTAGAACTGCCCTCACATATATTGCGCGAGGAAACAGAAAAGCTAGAAGTTATTGTATTTGTTTCTATGATTACAGCCTTTTGCATTGATTCTGAACCGCAATCATTAGATACTGTCATTGTAATAACGTATTGACCGCTTTGACTGTAGGTATGTATTGGGTTAATTTCAGTTGATGTATTGCCATCGCCAAAATCCCAACTTGGAGATAAATCAGAATTTACTATTGTCAAGGATACAGTATTTTCATTTTTATCAATGTTAAAATCTGCTGATGGAATTTCTATTATTGTTATGGCATTTTCTTTCACTTTCGATGTCTCTCCATCTTCATTAATGGCAGTTAAGGACACATCAAATACGCCTGGAGTTTGATAAACTATGACAGGGTTTTCTTCTGTTGACTGGCTAGGTGTTCCGCCTTCAAATTGCCATTGATAAGAAAGAGCTCCTGAGGAATTGTTTGTAAATAAGATTGAATTCCCTTCACACATTACAGCAGATGATTGAGAAAAATCTGCAGTTGGCAAATTTTCTAATATGTTTACTTCAGTTGTTTGAATATCCGATGAGCAGAAATTTTCGATAATCAGTGAAACAATATAAGTTCCAGGGTTTTGATAAATATGAGAAGGGTTAATTTCATCAGAAGTATTACCGTCACCAAAATCCCAAAGTAATCCTCGGGCAAATTGACTATTGAATTGTAATTGAATTGTATCTCCTACTTGCTCCAAGTCAAAATCAGCTATGGGCATCGGATCTACGGAGATATAAGAACTTACTTCAATAGTGTCTCTCGCGAAGTCATTGATAGCCAACAAAGCAACAGAATAAGAACCTGGTTCTGAAAAACTTACTACGGGGTTTTCATCAGTGCTTGATGTAGGTGAACCATTTTGAAAAAACCATTGGACTGATTCCGAATTCTCTGATTCATTTATGAACTGTAAAGACTGATCTGTGCAGACAAAAATATCCGTACTTGAAAAATTTGCTATTGGAGGAGTTGTATTAAAAACAATTGGTTGTGTGGTGGTATTGAGACCACAGCCATTTGAAGCTGTTAATGTCACTTCTACATTTCCTGTGTTTACAAAGGTGTGACTGACGTTAGTTGCATTGCTAGTAAAGCCATCACCAAATTCCCATGAATAATTGGCACTTGGGTCTGGATTAGTGACGGTAAAACTCACGATATCATCAGCCATTAAGGTATAGCCATAATTAGAATCCGGGGCCTGAGTAACGTTTATAGCTGAGCTCAATTTTTTAACATCGACTGTGCCATTAGATCCAAAGACAGATAATTGGACATCGAAATCTCCTCCAACATTGTAAATTACTGTTGGTTCTAAATCTGTTGATTGAGAAGGTGTACCTCCGGGGAATGCCCATCGCACGCTGTCAATTGATCCTATAGATTGGTTTGTAAACTGCACTTGTATAGGTGCACAATTGCCAATAAATTGTAGGTCAAAATCAGCGATTACATTTTGTGACCTTTCGCAGGATGACAAACAAGCGAATCTTAAATATCTTCTATTGATTGTTTGTGTAGATTCTGCTGACCATTCATTTGTTTCAACTAATGGCGTTGACATGATGAAATTAGTATTATCGTCATCGTGTGATGCTCCAAAATTATGTCCAAGTTCATGAGCAAACAGTGTACGTTTTCGTTGACCAGTGTCATTGTCTTCAACCACAAGAGTGGCATATTCTGTACAAACTGTATTAACGAATGCCAAACCATTTGCAGCATTGTTATTATTTCTAACCAAATCTCTCTTAGTCCATAGAGAAGCCTGGTCTATTGTTTGAGTCCATATAGAAGAGTTTTCTCTAAATTCATTTAAGAGTGTTTCAGAATCTGTGGTATTTGACCATGGATCGCATGTTGCACAAGTAGAGACAAACTGTTCAACTAGATTAAATCGTATTTCATCGGTAAACTCAGTATCGTAATTTGATTGAGCAGCATTTAGAATTGCGAGTGCATGATTTTGAACTTCTTCTATACTGCCATAAAATTCAAACATGCTAAAATCAGAAGCAACTGCCATATCCACTTCAAGGCAGCCATCGAGTTGAGATTTACTTTCCACAACTTGATCTGCTTGATTAGTGAATTGTGCTTCAAGTTTTTTATCGAGCCCACAATGCATTGCATGTTCATGAATTTGATCGGCTGTCAGATATGTGAGAACTGATTCCCTGGAAGCTGAGTCATCGTAAAATCGAAGAGGCTCTATGTTAATCTCATCATTACCCATTCGTATGAAGCCATGAATAAAACTATTTCCAACTGTCAAAGAGACAACTGATCCAGGATATTTTTCAACTGATCCTCTATACGTTCTTGTTGATCTTTCGATGCTTTTCTCGACTCCTATTTCTGATTGGATCGTTAGTGTGTACTCTGAATCAAAAAGTATTGTCTCTTCCAGAATTAAGTTGTGCTTACCATATTCTCCCAAATCCAAAGTCGTCGTACCGTGTAACGATTTTTTATTTGTCGGAATGAGGTCATTGAATTCAATAATCACATAGGACTCTAGGGACTCCAGAGGCAGCCTTTGGGCATTGAGATTTACTGTGAAAGTCAGAAAAATTCCGACTAAATAAATCAATATGTGGAAATCTCGTTTCAAATAATAACTAATTGATTACGAATAAGTTCTGAGCAAATTTACATAGTATTTTCATTGAAATAACACTATTTAAACATAAACAGCAACAAAAATACCAATGTTCTCGTATATTACTTATATCTGACATTTTGTATTAATTTTGCTCATATGAACATTTTAAAGACGGCCAAGAAAGTAACTCTCCTTACTCTGCTAACCCTTTTTCTTGCAGATAATATTGTCGCCCAGTTGACAAGAACAGGTAGGACTAGAGATGATAGAAGAAGTCAAGCAGAAGATATCCCAGTTAATGAAAAGCTTGCATATGCCTTTAATATTGGAAATATTGGCTTTTCAGGTGGTGGTTTTGGTGGCAGTGGCTTCACTGTTTCAGCCAAAGCTATGGCAGGATATAAGTTTGCAAAACCTTTGACAGCTGGCGTCCACCTCAAAGCATTTTATGACATATTTGGAGTGCCTAATGCCCCTGATATCAGTCTTTTTAGTTACGGAACAGGGATTTTCGGACGAGTAACCATTCTCGAACAGTTTTTCCTTCAAGGAGAGTACAATTTGACATCTTATGATGGTGATTCGCGTACTTTCCCGCCAAATAGAGATACATACACTTATCCGATGGTTGGAGGCGGCTATGAATCTGGTTTTGGACCTTGGAAATATGGTATTATGCTACTTTTTAATCTAAAAGAGGAAGTTAGAGATATCGGTGGTGTCGGATTTGGGGAATACTGGATAACATT
>CAYVFU010000005.1:0-9273 GCA_964450495.1 uncultured Saprospiraceae bacterium
CAGGATCCGAACTGAATACAATGATCACCAATTTTATGAACGAATATGGTGACCGTCACAGGACATTTGGACATGGCGTCGTACATGGAATTGAATTAATGCTTATGATGAGTTTTGCCTTGATAGGCATTAGTTGCTTGCACGAACGCAAATCCTTAAAATACATGTGGATTCACCTAGGATTTTGGGTGATATGTGGTGCATTAATGAGCGGCGTTTTGTGTGCTTTTGTGTAAGCTTTTGTACGCCCGTAGACCAAAGTGTATTATTTCAATTTTGGATACAACCTTTTCTTTTTCCTATTGTTTCAAAGCATTATGATTTCTAAATAAATTGGGGAATACTTTTTGCAATAATCTAAATTTTACAAAAATAAATCTATATGAAAAACTTGTTACAATTATTCTTTTGTTTCTTCCTGATTGGAAGCATGATGGCACAAGACATTAAATTTCCATCATTGGACAAAAGTCCGATGGATGCCATTACGTATCCTAGATCAGCAGCATTTGCTAATTATCTAGACGCGGATGATCCTGATCGTTCTCCGAAAATAAAAGTGCTTTACAGCAGACCATACAAAAACGAAAGAAACGTTTTTGGTGAACTATTAAAGTTTGGTGAAGAGTGGAGATTAGGTGCGAATGAAAATACAGAAATATCATTTTATCAAAATGTTGAAATAGATGGTGTGATGATCCCTCGAGGCACGTACACCATGTTTGCAGATGTCAATCAAGACAATTGGGTGTTCAAATTCTCTAAGCAAAGACATACTGCTGGAACAACTAACAGAGATAAGAGTCAAGATATCGCATCTGTAAAAGTAATGACATCTGAAACGAAAGAAGTTAGAGAGCAAATGACAATTGGTTTTCAAAAAGTAAATGAAGGTAATGTCAATATGATCGTGGAATGGGATGATACGAGAGCAGAATTGCCAATCAACTTATATGCTCCGACGATGGAAGCCGATGATAAAAGTCCAATGGATCTAGTAGCATATCCTGCAAGATCAAAATATCAAAACCACTTAAAAGCTGAGGAGATTGATGCGAATGTCCCCAAAATTCGTGTCCTTTACAGTCGACCTCAAGCCAATGGAAGAAAGATTTTTGGTGAGCTATTGCCTTATGGCGAAATGTGGCGGCTTGGTGCAAACCAAACAACAACAGTCACGTTCTACCAACCTGTGTCAATCGGTGGTACTGATCTGAGAGCAGGTACATACGGAATATTTGCAAAGGCCAATGAGAACGATTGGGATTTTATTGTACATAAAAACGTACAATCATGGGGTCACCCAAATCATGATGATGCTGATAACATCGTAACGGTGAAAGCTGCAACAGCTAAAACACCAAGTACATTAGAAGCACTATCTGTAGTCATTGATGAAGTCAATGCGAATGAAGTACATATTGTATTTGGTTGGGAAGATACAATGGCCAAGTTGCCAGTCATGATAAAATAGATAAAGCAAATTTGTAATTATGTTAGCCTCAATTCTTATCTAAGGATTGGGGCTTTTTTTAAGTTCGCATAATTCATTAAAGAGGCGGTTTTATGTGCTTTTTCATTTCTAATTTGTTATTATTAGGAGACTTAAAAAAATTAGAAATGACTATTGACGAAATTCAAAACAGACTAAAAGTAGGTAATCAGCGATTTGTTGCTGATTCATTAGATGGAAAATTACAAGACAGTTCCCGAAGGCAATCTTTAGCTAGCGGTCAAGAACCCTTTGCAATAATATTAAGTTGTGCAGATAGTCGTGTTGTACCAGAATTGATTTTTGATACTGGACTTGGTGAATTGTTTGTTGTGCGTGTTGCTGGAAATATAGCCAACAGTTCATCTATAGGAAGTATAGAATATGCGGTCGCGCATTGCGGTGCTCAAGTGATTGTTGTTATGGGTCATGAAAGTTGTGGTGCTGTCTCTGCTGCAGTCGCGGGAGGTGATAATGGTGAACATATTAATCATTTAGTAGCTCACATAAAACCTGCATTGGATGCTATATCTGCTGACGCACCATTAAAAGATAAGGTCATCAAAAATGCGCATTTATCTAGACAGAATTTATTAGACAATTCTCCTATAATTAAAGATGCAGTTGACAATGGTACAGTCAAAGTGATCACAGCGTATTATACGATTTCTACCGGTGCTGTAGATTTTGTGTAAGAAGATAAAGTCTTAAAATAGAAAAAGGACTATCACATTTAGTGGTAGTCCTTTTTTCAAATATTAAGTTTCTATTTAAACGTCTTACTTTACACCAAGTGGAATTGGCACGAACGTATTCTCCCAAACGATTCCTATAACAGCGGAATTGTCCTTTATCTCGTCTATGACAAACATGAATGTCTCGATAGTCTCACTCATTTTTACGGGTTCAACTTCAAGAGCTAGATTTGGTTCTTTGTCTTTGTATGGACTCCATCTGGCTTCGCTATGTGTATAAAAATGAACTGTCCACTTATCTGCGGTTGGAACAGTAAGAATTGCATAAGAACCTGCTGCTAATGCTTTACCACCTATGGTTACATCTTCGCTGAATGTTATTTTACTCGCGGCATTGGCACCAGTTCTCCACATCTGACCAAAAGGAACCAATCCGTCAGCAGAGAAGATGGTTCGCCCTTTTTTACCTGGTCTTGAGTATTCGATTGTCACATCCGTGGTGCCGACAACTTGTGTCATAGTTGCAGCTGGCGATGGCTGTGCTTTCTTGTCTTGTGCTACCATTACTGTAGATAACAGTAAGGCAAAGCTAAAAACTATTAATTTTTTCATTATTTGATTTTTTTATGTTTATTGAAAACGTGAAACAGACTAATGAGGTATATGTTTTGGTAAATACATTAAAAAGCGATTGATGTCTCCTGTAACAGTATATAGTATCCATTACTAAACCTACAACCTAGCTTCTTGCTATCATTTTCAGAAACATTAGTGTATTCAGTATTTTCTATTATCTTAAAATTGTATTATCAACTAGACAACCATGAAACAGATATTTTGTATCCTATTCTTAGCGATAAGTTCTTCTTTATTATTCGCCCAATCTACTGAGGAGAATGTCGTAGATGTTATTAAAAAACATGGACTTGAGCAAAGTGAGGTGATGGACCATGCCAGTTGGATGACAGATGTCTATGGACCAAGATTGACTGGTTCTCCAATGTTGGATAAAGCTACTGAATGGGCACAGCAAAGACTTTCCAGTTATGGTATGTCAAATGTGCATTTGCACGAATGGGGACCTTTCGGAAGAGGTTGGCAAATGGATCACTTTGAAATGCATACAGAAGGCCCAACATATTGGCCTTTGATGGCTTACCCCAAAGCATGGTCTCCTAGTGTTCAAGGAACTGCTGAAGTGGTGTATTTACAAATTATCGATGAAGATGATTTGGCACAATACAACGGTAAGTTAAGTGGGAAATTTGTAATGATTGACACCATTAGAAATGTCGATCCGCCTTTTGACGCAATGGGCTCAAGACATGATGTTGAAAGCTTATTTTCGATGGCGACTGCAGGCAAACCAACACCTCGCCCAAGAAGACGAAATAGGGTAGGTTTCGGACTCAACCAAAAAATTTGGGATATGTTGGAAAGAGAAAAACCTCTGGCAGTTCTTGACAGGAGTTATAAGGGTGATCTGGGAACCGTATTTGTTTCTGGCGCCAGAACATCAGAAGGGAGTTCTCGTGATAAAGGTAAATCAGTGGTGCCACAAGTTACATTGTCCGTTGAGCATTACAATCGCATATTTAGAATGATGAGTAAGGGTGTACCAGTAAAACTTAGTATTGATCTCAAAACCCAATACACAAATGATGACGAAATGGAACACAACATCATTGCCGAAATCCCAGGAACAGATCTCAAAGACGAAGTTGTTATGTTTGGTGCACACTTTGATTCTTGGCATACAGGTACTGGTGCTACAGATAATGCCGCAGGATCATCTGTCATGATGGAGGTTGCTAGAATCCTGATGGAAACGATCAAAGAAATAGGTATACAGCCAAGAAGAACATTGCGACTTGCTTTATGGACAGGAGAAGAGCAAGGTTTGCATGGCTCTAGGAATTACGTAGGTGATTTTTTTGCTGACTTTGGTGAATCTGGATTTACCCCACAAGAGCTCAAACCAGAAAACGAAAAAGTATCTGCTTACTACAATCTTGACAATGGTACTGGTAAAATTAGAGGTGTGTATTTACAAGGCAATGAATCTGTTAGGCCCATATTTCGAGAATGGTTAGAACCGTTTGAAGACTTAGAAGCAAAGACGCTGACATTGCGAAATACTGGAGGTACGGATCATTTACCATTTGATGCTATCGGTATTCCAGGTTTTCAATTTATTCAAGATCCAATGGCTTATTTTTCGAGAACTCACCATTCCAATATGGATAACTTTGATCATTTGGTAGAAGAGGACTTAAGTCAAGCAGCAACAATAATTGCCAATTTTGTATGGCAAACATCACAGCGCGATGAACGATTACCGCGCAAACCCAGAATGGAAGATGAGATGGAAGAAAGACGTGCAGCTCGATCGGAGTCAGGAGCAAACAAAACAATCCATGACTTATCTGGAGATTGGACATATTCTGTAGAGGTGCCAGGTATGACAGTGACAGGAGCAATGGAAGTCAAGAAAAATAGTGATACTTACGACTTAGTCATTACAAGTGATGCTGCTCCTGGTCAATCAGAAACAATCAAAGGAGTCGCGACTAAAGACAATACGATGACTTTTGATTATAATACAAACGCCCAAGGTATGGAGATCAAAATCAATATGAATTTAGATTTTACCAGTAACAAAATGGAAGGAATAATGACTGCTGGATCATTTGGTTCGTTTCCCGTAAAGGGACAAAGGAAATAAATAAAATTCCAAAAAGTAATTTTAAGTAGCGAAGGGTTTCACAAATCAGAATCTAAGCGAAGACTTTCCGCATTGCTTGTCCCCAGATGTCCATATCTTCCTTGGTACCAGTACTTACGCGACACCAATTATTCAATGGTGGAAATGGTCTCCCCACGCGTACATTATGTACCATCATTTTGTCAACTAATTTTGCAGAGTCCATTCCAGTTTCCACAAACACAAAATTAGTGTGAGACTTTATAGCTCTCATTCCTAGTTCGTCCGCTACTTCATAGATGTATTCTTTAGCTTCGTTATTCATCTTTAAAGAGTAGTCATAAAATTCTTTATCATCTAGTGCTGCTACTGCTCCAGCAAGTCCCATCATATTTACATAGCTCATGACTTTAGGTTTCAACATAGATATAATGTCAGGTCGCGCGATTAAGTAACCAACGCGAACACCAGCCATACCATATACCTTTGAGAATGTGTGGGATACAATCACATTTTTGCCTTCTTTGATAAGCGGTACCATGGTTGGATAATTTGCTTCCATGACGTAATCTCCATAAGCTTCATCAGAAAATACCATCGTTTTTTCGCTGACACGTCTACAAAATTCCATAGCATCATTGCCATCGACAATAGTGCCCGTAGGATTATTGGGATTGCAAAAGAACACCATTGATGTTTTATCGGTTACGGCATTCTCTATCGCATCTAAATCGTATGCTAAATTATTGTCAAGAGGGATAGGATTAATGTTGGCATTAAATTCCTCAGCGTATGACAACAATGCTTTATAGGTAGGTGTCCCTGTTATTATTTCGCCACCATTATTACCATAGACCAATCCAGTTAATCGCAGCCCTTCATTAGAACCAGAAACGAGAAGAATATGATCTTTAGTCACCCCTTCTTTATCTGCCAATTTTTGAATGAGTTCTTTGTAGTGTGCTGGTGGATACAAATATGATTTTTCCATGACATCGATCATTGCCTGCCTAATTTTTGGCGATGGTGCATACCTATTTTCATTAGATGACAGTCGAGTGATGCCATCAATAGGAGAGTAGGGTTTATGCGGATCTGATGCGCTTAGACTGGATTCTTTTGCATTTAACTTACAACCACCGGTGGCTAAAGACATTCCAGCAATTCCACCATATGTCAGTAATTGTCTTCGATTAAGTTTGTTTTGCGTTTTCATTTCTTTGTCATTTAGTATCAATTAATTAAATCTCCAAACTGAATTAACAATCCACACATCATTCAAGATATTTTGAATTACTCGATTTTTATAATTTTCCAATAATTAATACTAAATGCTAATGACGATAAAAAGTATATTAGAGCATAACTTAATGAATTGAGTTACCTCAGGCATAACCAATGATTACAAGTGATAGAAAAATTATTTAAGCTTACAGAACATAACACATCGGTATCAAAAGAATGTCTTGCTGGCTTGACAACTTTTCTCACTATGTCTTACATTATATTTGTAAATCCTGCTATTCTATCACAGACAGGTATGGATCAGCAGTCTGTATTTGTGGCTACTTGCTTAGCATCTGCAATTGGTACAATTCTCATTGGTGTGCTTGCCAACTATCCATTTGCTCAAGCTCCCGGAATGGGCCTTAATGCCTTTTTTACCTTTACGGTAGTGTTTGGCTTAGGCTTTAGTTGGCAACAAGGACTTGCCATTGTATTTGTATCTGGCTTGTTGTTTTTACTGCTAACAATTACGGGATTGAGAGCAGCAATTATTGAATCTATTCCTAGATACTTAAAGTTGGCTATTGCTCCGGGAATAGGCCTGTTCATTGCTTTAATAGGATTAAATAATGCAGGCCTGATACAAGTGAATCAAGGACCCATAATCGATATCCTTTTGAGCAATGAAGGCGCGGAAACTGGAGTGCTTATTGAGAAAGTTAAAGATGCACCATCTCAAATTATTCAATTAGGAAAGTTGAATAACCCGTCAGTCTTATTGTCAGCCATAGGTTTTGTAATTCTAACCATCTTTATGGTCATGAAGATTAAAGCTGCAATGATTTGGGCGGTGTTAGTGACAACTATAATTGGTATCCCTATGGGTGTTGTCGAATTGCCTGTATCTTATGATTTAGGACAGCTATCTGTCAGTAAAACAGCATTCCAACTTGACTTGGCATCGTTGTTCATAGCACCTGAAGGCAAATCCACAATTGGTGCTTTAACCACTGTATTTGTAGTCATCATCAGTTTTACCCTTGTTGATTTATTAGACACTATGGGGACTTTATTAGGGACAGCATCTAAAGGAAATATGTTAGATACGGAGGGTAATTTGCCAAGGATGAATCGTGCATTATACGCTGATGCCACAGCAACTACATTTGGAGCTTTATTGGGGACATCTTCGGTAACGACTTACATAGAAAGTAGTGCTGGGATAGTTGAAGGTGGACGGACTGGGCTGACGGCTTGCGTTACTGGATTGTTGTTTATTGCAAGTATGTTTTTAGCACCTATTGCAGGAATGGTACCACCCGCAGCCACATCACCAATTTTAATAATGGTCGGTTTATTAATGTTGGATGGTATTAAGAAAATTGATGTATCGAATGTTGATGTAAGTATTCCCGTATTTATGACAATCATCATGATGCCGTTTACATATAGTATTGCAAATGGCATTGCTTTTGGACTTATTTTTTATGTCCTCATTCAATTAGTGAAAGGTCAAATAAAATCTGTTCATCCAATTCTTTATATTTTATTGACTTTGTTTATGTTGAAGTATATTGCCCTTTAAAAATCTAATGGTTCATGATCCATTTAATTACTAAACATAAAATACTATGTCAGCAGGAGATTGGAAAGAAATGTTTGCCGCCTGCCAAAGCGGAGATTTAGAATTGATTAAATATCACATTAAGAATGAAATCGATCCAAACTACCAACACCCAGAATTTTTAACAACACCATTGAACGAAAGTATACGTTTTAAGCAGCTAGACATTATTAGATACTTATTAGAGAATGGTGCTGATCCTTCAATTAAAGAGGCTTGGACAGGAGAGACAGCAATGTCTGTTGCAGAGAAGATAAAAGATAAAGCTATAATACAACTACTAAAATCATATTCGTAGTTACAGTTTGATTAATGATAAAAACAATTACATTTAACCCTTACCATTAAATAGTAAAATTCCAATAATCTCACGTTTATACATATCTATCCTATGAATGCTCAAGACATCCTATCAACCTTAGTTTCCTTCCCTGTCCTTGGTGGCGAATCTAATCTCTCGATTGCTGAATGGATAGAAAACTATCTAGTAAAACATGGGGTCGATTTTGTAAATGTTCCTAACGAAGAAGGCACCAAACGATCTATCCATTGCCGAATAGGTCCTGCAGTAGATGGGGGGGTAATATTATCAGGACATACAGACGTTGTCCCAGTAGAAGGTCAACCTTGGGATACGGATCCCTTTGTATTGACTGATGGGAATGATGGCAAATTATACGCAAGAGGCTCTTGCGATATGAAGGGATTTATTGCCTGTTGCCTGGCTGCTTTACCTCTGATGACTGCTGCCGATTTGAAAAAGCCAATTTACTTTGCGTTTTCGTATGATGAAGAAATCGGTTGCATAGCAGCGCCTGCACTTGCTGCAGATATCAATAATCATTATTCAGAAAAACCAGCTTATGCGATTATCGGAGAGCCATCAATGATGCAGCCGATCGTTGGTCAAAAAGGCATTGTCATTTACAAAACAACCCTTAATGGGTCAGCTGGCCACAGCAGTCGCATCCGTACCGAAGTTAGTGCCATTCACGAAGCATCAAGATTGATTCTTTGGTTGGAAGCTAAGATGAATGCTTTGATTGATGGTGGTCATGTGGATGACAGATTTACACCTCCACATTCTACGATTCATTCTGGTGTATTTGAGCATAGTGGTATAGCACCGAATGTAGTGTCTGATCGAGCAAGTTTTTACTGGGATGTACGAGTAATACCTATGGATAAAGGCGCTGAAATAAGAGCAGAATTTGATGCTCATTGTAAGCAAGTCGAGACAGAATTGGAAAAGCGTTTTCCTGAATTTAAAATTGAAACAGTAGAAGCACATCCTGATGTTCCTGCTTTAGACACACCTGATCATTTGCCAGTGGTGGATTTTATTAAAGAAGTATCAGGCATAAATGAAACAGGCACCGTTGCCTATGCTGCAGAAGCCGGCCAGTTTGCAGAAGCAGGTTTTCAGTCTGTCATTTGTGGCCCAGGCGATATCGCTCAAGCTCACCGTGCCAATGAATTTATATCCAAAGATCAATTAGAAAAAGGAGTCGCATTTATGGAGCGACTAGTA
>CAYVFU010000005.1:9373-11721 GCA_964450495.1 uncultured Saprospiraceae bacterium
ACCTAATTCAATAATTGATAAGCCACAAACGCAAACACATACGCCAACACCAGCATAAATAAGAATTGATATAAGGCATATTTCCAAGTCCCAGTTTCCTTTCTTACAATAGCTACCGTACTCATGCATTGCATAGCAAAGACATAAAAGAGTAGCAGAGACACAGAGACAGCAATCGTAAATGCAGGCTTACCTGTTCGCCGATTCACTTCACTGCGCAAACGTTCTATAATTGAACTTTCTTCTTCCGAACCGATACTGTAGATTGTCGACAATGTACCTACGAAGACTTCTCTTGCGGCAAAAGAAGTGATGAGAGCAATCCCGATTTTCCAATCATAACCCAATGGTCTGATCACTGGCTCTATGAATTTGCCCATGTAGCCGATATATGAATATTCTAAATCAAATGATTCTCTATCTAAATCTAAAGAAGAAGCCTGAGTTTTATAAGCTTCATATTGGTCCTCTATGTACATATCTGATTTAGGACTAAAGCTGGCTAGTACCCAAAGTAGGATAGAAATTAGAAATATAATTTTGCCAGCTTCGACTACGAAGGACTTTGTTTTCATGTATACTGTCGTCAACACATTTCGCCAGTTAGGCATTCGATAGACAGGCAATTCCAAAGTCCATAATTCATTCCCTTCAATTGCAGTTCGCTTTGTGATGAACCAAGCCACTGCAAGAGTTGCTATGACTCCTATTAAGTATAAGGACAATAAAGCAATGCCTTGCATGGTGATAAAACCACCAGATGGATTTGGAAACATGACAGCTATTAAAATGGTATAGACTGGTAATCTAGCACTACAGGTCATGAGGGGAGAAGCCATGATGACAGCCATTCGCTCGCGTGGATCATCAATGACTCTGGCACCCATTATAGCTGGGATTGCACATGCCCAACTTGACATTAAAGGAATAATACTCTTCCCACTCAAACCAAATTTTCTTAAAAAACCATCTGAGATAAAGGAGATTCTAGATAAGTATCCGGTATGTTCTAGCACTGATAGTAGAAAAAACAGGATCGCAATTTGAGGAATAAAAATCAAGACTCCTCCTATGCCTGGTATAATTCCATTTGTAATTAAATCTGACAACCAGCCAATGGATATCGTTGACTCTGCGATCTCTGACGCCTTCCCAAAACCTGCATCTATCAAATCCATAGGATACGAAGCAAACGTAAACACTGCTTGAAAAATCACCAACATAACAGCTAAGAAAATAAATAGTCCAATTATTGGGTGCAATAGCACTTTATCCCATTTTTTTGACTTGGTCAAATAGTTGGATTCTGAACGATTGTTGACTGTTGATCGGACGATTGAACTTACAGTCTTTTGGCGCTTTAAATATTCGGTTTGATTTTTATCCCAATTTTCATCAATAGATCTTTCGACTTTTGAGATGTAACTGTTTTTAATGCCTTCATCATCAATCTCATCATATAAGCTTCTACAAATGGCATGTGGGACCTTAAATTGATTTTTTTCTATGACTAATCTTAATTCATCTATACCATCTCCATTTCTGGAATTGACCATCAAGACTGGACACCCCATCAAATTTTCCAACTCTCTTTGTTGAACAGAAATTTGATTCTTCGCCATTTCATCTTTAAAGTTGATGACTAAGGCCATAGGAGTTTGTAAGTCAGCTACCTCCGAAAAGAGGATGAGATGGTCAGCCAATTGCATACCATTGGAGACAAAAATTAACGGTGTATTGCTTTCAGAAAATTCAAGAATATTTTTCTTGGCAATTTTTTCTTCTGGTGATGTAATTCGTAGTGATTGAAGTCCAGGAAGATCTACAATTTTTTTATCCTTGAATTTACCTGACTTTGATTCTACAGTAACACCTGCATAATTACCTGTCTTTTGATTGAGGCCAGTCAGTACGTTGAATAAAGTACTTTTCCCAGAGTTGGGTTTGCCTATCAATCCAATCGTCTCCTTCATATTCTTGTCCAATCCATTGTTTGATAATCATGTCTACGCAAGCTGAGCATTTTACCGCCAACAGTGATGTTGATCAAACCAGAATAGCTTGGACTATAATTCATCGTGAATACCGTCCCTACAGTAATCCCGTGAATAAGTAAATATTGGTTAAGTGGAGTAGGGCCGCTTAGTTTAATGATAATTGCCCGTTCATTCTCTTGAAGTTTGTCTGTCGCCATAGTGTAAAATCAGCGACACAAAGAAAAGCATTATTTTGAATTAATCTAAATAAAAATAGAGCTTCATATAAGTTTGTCTTAGATGCTCTTTGAAGTTTGTATTCCCCAATTTCCATTACCATTTGAATTTTGGAATCCAACACCCAACGTTTTG
>CAYVFU010000005.1:11821-94329 GCA_964450495.1 uncultured Saprospiraceae bacterium
TATTCCCCAATTTCCATTACCATTTGAATTTTGGAATCCAACACCCAACGTTTTGTTTGTACTCTGAATAGTCTTTTCCAAATCTCTTCTCCATATCTTTCTCTTCAAGTGGTTTTACAACAAAGTGCCATAAAACAGCACCCAACATCGAATAGAAAAATATATGAATTGATCCCACCATAATACTTATCGATATACCTTGTCCAATACCTGCAACAGCCATAGGGTTGCGAACAAATCTATATGGACCATTTGTAACCAGTTTTTGTGTTTGATCTATAGGTAGAGGTGTGCCTTTTCCTTCCTTTACCATTATCAATGCACTGTACAAACCGTAAATACTGAAGACTAGAAATAGAAAGAGGCCTAGGATATTAATATCTGAGAGCTCAGGAATATTGTGACCAAACGAGTTGAGTATCAATAATGGGAAAAACAATAAAGTAATAGTCCACACACAAATAATTTGGACTACTGTTTTAGTCGTGTTTAAAAGCCTATTACTTGTATTAGATACTCTAAAAACTTTATGCCCTAAAATGACGAAAAAGTTATAACTCAATCCTAATGTCATAATCGAGGTTGGTAAGAAGCCTCCACCTGAAAGAATACTTGCGTTGAGGCAGTATAATGTTGCAAATGCAAATCCGCCTAATATTACAAACTCTATGTCTCTACTGGATTTGTAAGCTCTTACTACAGAAAGAACTGCAATTACTGACAAGTCTGGCAACATAAATGAATTAAATCCAATTTCTGAAATGCCAGGAAATTGAAATGCATTATAAAATTGTTTGCTTGATATTAATCCTATCCACCATAATACAATTAATGTAGCTTGTATGAGATAGGCAGTTCCTTTCATTTTTTAGGTTTAATATTCCATTAAATCTAAAGCCTCCGCCACATTGTCAACAGGAAATTTACAGGCCTTATTTTGACACACATAAATCATCGTTCCATCTTGCAATTTATTTTGCAATAACCTCAAGCTACCCTCGTCTTTTCCTCCTAGATACAATGATGTCGGACTGAAATGTGTCTGTATCTCTTGGTTCAAATTTTCAAAATCATTACCAACTATGGCTATTTCAAAAGGAGGGTAGACCATGTCCAAATACAACTGACACCAATTAGAATAAAAGCCTGGACTGTCTTGCTGCGAAATAGTCCCAATCATATTTTGTAGCATCTGTTCTGATAATGCCAAATACTCCTTTTTGTATAATAACTCACCAAGAGCTTTTAAGTTTCTTGCCATTACCGAATTAGAGCCTGGAATGACATTATCCGTCAACTCTGCTTTACGAGCTACAAGAGGAGGATCAATATCAGAGGTGTAGTTAAACATAGAGTTTTTTGGATTTGAAAAATGGGCGATAGCATAGTCCGTTAAGCCTTGTGCCTCATCTAACCAAGACTCATCAAATGTGACTTGGTATAATTTTATAAAAGCATCTATAGTCAATGCGTAATCATCAAGAAACCCATTGATGCTGCTTTTTCCATCTTTATAATTTCTGTGCAGACGATTGTCTCCTAGTTTCTGATTGTCTAAAATGAATTTAGCGTTTTTAAGAGCCGCTTCTTTGTATTTAGGATTGCCTAAAGCGAGATATGCATCTGCATATCCTTTTAGCATGAGCGCATTCCAAGAGGTGAGTATTTTGTCATCCAAACCAGGTCGAACTCTGCTTTCTCTTGCCTTGAGTATAGTTGTATTTGCCTTGTCTCGCAACGCACTAACCTTTTCGATGGGCAATGCATATTTCTTTCCAAATGCTTCATCACTCTCTTTACGGAGAAGGATATTTGTGTGTTCCCAGTTACCATCTTCAGATACATTGTAGTAGTTGTTTACAAAGTCAGCCATTTCTTTATCAGGAAATAATGAATCAATTTCAGCTTTGGACCAGACATAAAATTTACCTTCTTCTCCTTCACTATCAGCATCTAAAGAAGAGTAAAAACCACCTGAGCTATTTGTCATTTCACGTTCTACCCATTGCAAACTTTGCTCTATAATTTGTTTATAATGTGGGTCTTTAGTGAGCTTGTATGCCTGTGCATATAGGCTTATTAATTGCCCATTATCATACATCATTTTTTCGAAGTGTGGCGCTTTCCAAATTTTGTCAACAGAGTACCTGGCAAATCCACCTCCGGCTTGATCATAGATGCCCCCCATCGCCATTTTATCTAAAGTAAGTGTCAATCCTTCTAAAGCCTTTTGATCATTTGTAACTGCGTGATATTTCATCAAAAACTCAAAGTTGTTTGGCATAGGAAATTTAGGTTCTCGATCATTGCCCCCTTCTTTAAAATCCAAACCTGCAATGAAGTCTTCACCTATTGCTGTCATGGTCGCTTTATCAAATGGTGAAGGATTAGAGACAAGCGCTATATCATCTACGTTTTGAATTCCTTTAGTAATTTGATCTGCTTGGTCAATTAATTTTTGAGGATCATCTTGTTGCAGATCTTTGAATTGGTTTAAGACATTAAGCCATTGTTCTTTTGGAAAATATGTTCCTGCCCATATCGGTTTGCCATCCGGAAGTGCGAAGGCATTTAAGGGCCATCCGCCTCGTCCACTTACCAAGTGACATGCAGTCATATACACATCATCTACGTCAGGTCGTTCTTCTCTGTCTACTTTAATTGGAATAAAATATTCATTCATAATAGAAGCAACAATGGAGTCCTCAAAAGACTCGTGCTCCATTACATGGCACCAATGGCAAGCAGCATATCCAATGGAAATTATCAGGAGCTTATTCTCGTTTTTTGCTTTGGTCAATGCTTCTTCTCCCCAAGGATGCCAATCTACAGGATTATGGGCGTGCTGAAGCAAATAAGGGCTACTTTCATCGATAAGACGATTGGTATGTTCATGACTAGACATCTGTTTCTTTTTTGAAGAATGACAAGAACTAAAATAGCAAGTAAGCAGAATCAATAAACAACTAAGCCAATAGATGGATAACTTCATAAATGTAAAAGTATATAAATTTGAAAATGAAGCCTTTTAAAAATAAGAATATGTCAGCATTATTTGACTAGCAAACTTTATCTGCACAAGAAGAACTGGCAAAAGCATCCGGTTTTGCTTTGAAGACAAATCCCATACCTAGGATGTATCCCATGGCTTCCTTTAGGGCAGCATTTGATTGAAAATGTGGGTCAGTATTAATGTCTGCATGTACCTCTAATTCCACATTGTATTTATCTAGAAGATCACAAATACTGTAGGCAATTTGGACCGACTTTGCGACTTCCATAATCATGCGTTCTTTTAGTGACATCGTATTTTTCATGCTTGAATTGGAAATGAACATGAAGCCTCCTTTTTTTTCTCTTAAAAAGACAATCACCGTCGCAAAATCAACATCATCTCCCTTGACCTGCGAATCCGAACCAATACATACTTTTAGTCTGTGTCCTTGTTCTTTTTCCCTTAAAATTGTTTGTTCAACAGCATCATGGATGGGGAGTCTTATCCTGTCTCCATTCAGCTTTCTCCAATTAATCGGTGGTGGCATATCCATGAGTCATCTTTTTATACCTGCTTAAGGTACGTATTATACCGGTGTTATTTTGTTTATTCTGATTAATTAAGACTGATAACATGTTAAAATAATAGCTGCTGTCAGACTCAGACCATTAATGATGGATCAAGATGTTGTGAAAGTGAAATTAACTTAATGAGAAAATAATATCTAAAGAATTGACTTGATGCTTACAAGAAAATGTTATTTTGGTTTGATACAAAAAATCAACTCTTATGCGAATTTTATTTTGTGTTGACACTGACCAATATCTGGATACAATTGGATATCGTTTGTCTAAAGTGCTTAATTTATTTAGGGATGAGCTATACTATGTGGATGTGTTGCATGTATATCAGAAACCTAAAGCAGATGCGCCTCATATGCCGACTACTATGTTAGATATCCAAAAGATGAAGAAATAAGACGCATGAGATTTTTAGCAGATTGCGAAAGTATAATTACTAATGTACTGGATAAGAAATTAAAAAAAGCTGCACTAGTCAATACGCATTTAATTCAAGGTAAATTTTATAAGGAATTTAAAGACCACATCAAATACCATAAATACGATTTGATTGTCTTATTGCCAGGTAAAAAAGATGGATTGGAGTTATTGTTGAAGGGCCGCAATGTGTTAAAAATTATTAGTAATGTTGACATTCCCATTTTGGTATTACCTAAAAATTCGGCCTTTGAATTTAGAAAAACAACATTTCTTGGTATGCTTGAAAAGCCTAAAAAGCAACTGAAAAAATTTAGAAAAAATTTGGTAATCAGGCAAGTTAAAGAAGACTCGCTTGAGTACTTGCACATATGTAGTTCTGGAGAATTTAAGGACGATGAAATAAAGGTAATTCACCACACCAGTAAAGTTTCAGCGTTTGAGAATTTTCATAAAAAAAGGAAAACCAATTACATTTATGTATTAAACCATAATCCAGAAAAAGGATTTAAAAAGTGGAAAAAATCAAGCTTCACAAAAACTGTCCTTGCCAAAAGTGATGCGTCCATAATGGTTATATGAATTATCTCGCTCACACGCTACTGTCATTTGGGAATGAGTATTTATTGATTGGCAATTTCATAACAGATTTTATAAATGCCAAACAGGCTCGTGCACTTGAACAACAATTTCAAAAAGGAGTAAATCTTCACCGACACATTGATAATTTTACTGATTCACATCAAATGTTCATAAGAGGAAGACGGCGTTTAGCTGAATATCATGGTAAATATTCACCTGTAGTCCTAGATATATTATACGATTATTTATTGGCAAAAAATTGGCACAGACACTCAGATGTCTCACTTGGTACTCACGCGAAAAACTCCTACAGAATATTTGAAAAATACGCAAATGTCTTTGTTGAAAATGGAGTGTTGCATATTCCTAAAATGATCAATCACGATTTTTTACAATCCTATGCCGAAGAAGAGAGAGTAAGATATGTTTTAGGTAGAATGGATAACAGAACAAAGTTTGAATCACAATTTTATAAGGCAATGGATCACCTGTTGAAAGATTACGACTTGTATGAAGAAGAATTCAACTCCTTTTTTCCAGATGTCATAGCCATGGTCAAAACTGAAATCAAATCACAAGATTAAATCGAGATTTGGTTGGGCAAGTTGCCAATACAGACTTTAATACTACTAATAAGATAGTAACAGTGCTTAGTTGTATTTATTACCAATCGATTATTGTTCTATTCACTACGGCAAGATTAAGGGACTTGCTGACAAATAGTGGTAGAATAAAAAGAAAAAAATCAAAAGGGCGACGTAGACTAGTTTTTTCTGCATGTTTTTCATTTCACTATTGTTAACAGCATTAAAATAGATTGCAGTTCCTGCATTCTATTAACGACAGAAATCTCTCGACCAATGCCAATAGTAATGATGATGAATGTTAATAAAATTATAATGCTGTATAGCTTAGCCTTCGAAATGGAAAGATAGGGTCACAATTCGTGACAATACTTTTTCTAAAATACTAGCTTCCTCTAGTTGGCTATTAAATATGAAGATATTGCCTATACCTTGAGAGAACTTTAATTCCGGAGAGAAAATAAAATAGGGGAAGAACATTTGGATACCAGCACCAACTTCTAGTTGAAAATCGTGAGGTGAAATTTGAATTAACCGTTCTGCTTCTCTTGTGCCTGAATTACTAGCTACATCATAAGAGTATTTTAGCCCAGCAATAACAAAGGCCCTTTTGTCTTTGTAAGGAGCTGATTTATAACGAACAAGGAAAGGAGCTTCAAAAAAGACACTTTCTATACGTCTTGTCTCAATACCTCCAGAAGCTAATCTAAACTCTATTGGTCGCTCGGCAAAACTAAATCCAGGTAGAAACCTAAAATCAAAATACTCACCAATTTTTAAATTACCAATGACATGTACATTAAATCCAGGTGCTCGTAAGCCTTCAGCTACGGCAATACTATCTCTATTGACAAAGTTTTGACCATGAAAGACTTTATATCTGGAATTTGTTGTGCCTAATGTTATGCCAAAATAGTAAGGCTTAGCTTGAAATTCTTGAAAGTTTTGATTTGCTCTGTACAATTGAGCATCTGTGTGATGACAAACGATAAAGCTTGTTATTAGAAGAAATATTATTTGAAGCCTTGATAAATGGCACATATACCTAAACTTAGTTTTGTATACGAACAGTTAGAAAAACCCGCCTTCTTCATCCTATCTAAAAATTGGTCGTAATCTGGGAAGGCTTGAACGGATTCGTATAGATACTTGTATGCTCTGGAATCTTTTGATTTGAACTTTCCTATAACGGGCAAAAAGTATTTAAAGTATATGTTGAATAGTTGTTTAAATGGAAATGTTACTGGTTTTGTAAATTCTAGCACGATCAATTGACCACCTGGCTCCAAAACTCTGTTGATTTCTGATAATCCTTTATCCAGATCTCCAAAATTTCTAACGCCGAAAGAAGCAGTTGCAACATCAAAACTAGCATCCGGAAAACTTAAATTCTCACTGTCGTCTTTAACTAAGCTAATTTTATCAGAAAGTCCTTGCTTCTCAAGTTTTTTTCGTCCATACTCTAGCATTTCATGGGATATATCAATACCAGTAATGTGATCTGGATTCAGCATTTTATTTGCTTCAATAGCCAAATCAGCTGTCCCAGTAGCAATGTCGAGAAGATGCGTAGGCTGTTGTTTTTTGATTGTACGAATTGCCTTTTTACGCCAAATCGTATCAATTCCAAGTGATAAAACTCGATTTAGCAAATCATAATTAGGAGCGATGTTGTCAAACATCTCCTCGACTTGCTCTTTTTTTGTTGATTGCTGATTATATGGTCTTACTTCCATTGGCTTACTAAGTTACTTGTTCAACTGTCATTAGGAAGAATTGTTGTTGAATTATGGGATAAAAGCTTCAAGACCTTATTTTTTCAGCTTTCAGCACAAATGAGTTCTTTGTAAAGTGAATTATACAGAATCCCACTTAGGCGTACCATACCATAAAACCGTGGTGATTTAGTGACCTAACTACTGTCAAAACTATATGATTAAATGTCTATTATTGTCATCTTGAACTTGAAATGCTTAAATAACGTCAATTGAATAAACAAGACAGTCATGATTAGCATAGTAATGCCTGCTAAGGATGCGGCTCCATACATTGCAGAGTGTCTTGATTCTATTATAAATCAATCCCATGAAAAGTGGGAGTTGATTGTAATCAATGATCATTCATCAGATTCTACTGCAGAAATTCTTGAAACCTATTCCTCAAAAGAACGACGCATGACATGGCATCATGCAAAAGGTCAAGGAATTATTGATGCATTACAACAAGCCACCCATTTTGTATCTGGTCAATATATTACAAGAATGGACGCTGACGATATTATGTCTCCAACTAAATTAGAAGACATGCTTGCTGTATTGACAACAAGAGGTAATGGGCATATCGCTGTAGGACTAGTCAATTATTTTTCTGAAACAGAATTAGGCAACGGATATACTAAGTATGCTAATTGGCTGAATAAATTAACTACGGCTGAATCCAATTATTCTCAGATATACAAAGAATGTGTAATACCATCACCCTGTTGGATGGTGTCTAAAGTAGACTTTGAACTGGCGGGAGCATTCGACAAAGATGTATATCCAGAAGATTATGACCTATGTTTTCGATTTAGAAATGCAGGACTAAAGATTGCAGCTGTACCAAAAGTGCTGCATTATTGGCGCGATCATCCCTCAAGGGCATCGCGAAACGATCCTAACTATAAAGACAATAGTTTCATCGAATTAAAAATTAAGCATTTTGTGGAGTCTGATTGGAAGTCAGACTGCACATTGATTGTTTGGGGTGCCGGTAAAAAAGGCAAAAGGATAGTACAACTTCTATTAGCGTATGGAAAATCCGTAAAATGGTTCTGTGATAACCCTAACAAAATAGGTCAAAATGTTTACGGTGTCATCATCGAAAATCAAAAGTCAATTGAATCAATAAGCTCTGCTCAAGTAATCGTTGCTATTGCAAATCCAGATGAACAAAAACAAATCAAGGACTACCTTCTTGCGCATCCTCGCTTAGATTCATTTTTCTTTTGTTAAACTGACACATTTAGTTTCTGAAGTGTCTTTTTGCAGACACGCTTCAAAGCAACCAAAATCGATGCTCACACCATATCACTGATGTAAGTACTTGCACACCCGTATACACAACTATCACATTTTAAACTGTATGTATGCATCGAATTAAGTTTACTCTAATTACAGCTTTACTTATTCTATTTTCAAAACACGCATCCACTCAATGCAATTGTAGTACACCTGATATTGCTTCTTTACATGGAAGTTCAAATGCTCAAGCTGCCATTAATGCAGCTAATTTGACTGTTGGTGACGCGACTTTATCGTTAATGCGTTCCTTTGCTGGAACAGCTTCTGCTGATGAGAACCAAATCAACAATAGCCAAACATCAGGTGATATTGGTGTAAGATTGGGTGTGAAAAATGCTGTTGGGCCGTCTAATTACATGGACGCCAATTATGGTTTTTCTCAACAAGTTTGTGGTCTCCAATTTGATATTTGGGATATTGATGAGACAGATCAATTAGTCATTGAAGCTTCCTACAATGGAACACCAGTAAATTTTATCGTTTCCACTGGCTCATGCGTACGCCAATTTGGTTCAGATACATTTATACCTGATGGTCCATCATGTGAAGTTCAAGTGAATGGATCTGCGGCACATAGAATTTCCGTTACCATACCTGCTTGTATTACAGATCTTCGTATAAGATCATTTGATCAAGGTGGAGGAGTAGGTGGGTCCTACACTACTGTTTTTCAAGAAGGTTGTACAAGTAATGTTGATGGAGGTGTACTCGAAGGAGGACCATTTGAGTTTTGTGTTGGTGATGGGATGGCTGATAATATTCCAGCAGGAGCAATTTCAAGCTCAGGTGCAGTTGGAAGTAACAGCAGCTACATTGTTACCGATGACCAAGGAACTATTCTTGGACTACCTCCAACTCCATCAGCAGTCGATTTTGATGGTGCTGGAGTAGGTGTATGTCTAGTATGGCACTTGAGTTATGATCACGGACTTGCCGGCCTTGAGGTTGGTATGAATGCAAATAATCTGGAAGGTTGTTTCAGCCTCTCAAATCCAATCTCTGTTACTAGAAATGACTCTGGAGACATTTGCGATCAACTATGCCCTGAAATTTGTTCTACTCCAGATGTGGCTTCATTAAACGGCAGCAGCAATGGTATGGCTGCTATAAATAATGCAGGCTTGACAATCGGAGATGCAACATTCACCGTAACTCGATCATTTAACGGAACTGCAATCGCAGATGAAAATAGAATTAACGCCAGTCAAACCACAGGTGATATTGGCTTAAGACTTGGAGTAAGCCAAGCTATAGGACCTGCAAATAATATGCAAGCAACGTATGCCTTTACAATGCCTGTCTGTAATTTACAGTTTGATTTGTGGGATATAGATCAGACAGATGAAATAATAATTGAAGCCTTTAATGATGGAGCCATGGTAGCTATTTCAGCAAGTACTGGCTCTTGTGTCAGCGCTTCTGGAAACTCATTCGTTCCAAATGGACCTGCTTGCGAAGTTGGGGTTAGTGGCAATCCTAATCATATGATTAATGTATACATCCCAGATTGTATTACGGAACTTAGAATCACTTCTTTCGATCAAGGGAACACCAATAATGGAGGTGGATCTTACACAGTTGTATTAAATGAAGGTTGCACAAGTGTCATAGACGGAGGGACGCTCGAAGGTGGTCCATTCGAATTTTGTGCAAGTGATGGAATACCTGATAACATAACAGCAGGTTCAATAACACTGTTTGGTGGTAATGGTGCCAATAGAGCTTGGATAGTTACAGATGATGAGGGGAATATCCTTGGATTACCACCTATGCCTTCCGCTGTTGATTTTGATGGTGCAGGAGCAGGAGTATGTCAGGTTTGGTATATCGCTTATGAAGCAGGTTTTACCGGATTAGAAGTTGGATCAAATATAGACGATTTCGAAGGTTGCTATAGTTTGTCTAATCCTATCACCGTGGTTAGAAATGATTCTGGTGCCGTTTGCGACATGATCTGTGAGTCAGCGTGTTCAACACCAGATTTGGCCTCTTTAGATGGAAGTAATAATGGAATGGCTGCTATCAACAATGCAGGTGTTACTGTTGGAAATGCAACCTTAACGGTAAATCGCTCCTTCAACGGAACTGCAACCCCAGATGAAAATAGAATTAATGCAAGTCAGACATCAGGTGATGTCGGGCTTCGGCTTGGCGTGAGTAATGCAGCGGGATCAGCGAACAACATGCTCGCTGTTTATGCATTCTCGGAGCCTGTTTGCAATTTTGAATTTGAATTATGGGATATAGATCAAACAGATGAAATAATAATTGAAGCGTATAATCAAGGAGTTCCTGTTAACTATACATCAAGTAATGGATCTTGCGTGAGCTCTATGGGCAACTCATTTATGCCTGCTGGTGCAGTTTGTGAAAGGCAAGTGAATGGTAATCCAAATCATATGATTGAAGTGTCTTTATCAGATTGCATTACTGAATTAAAAATCACTTCTTTTGATCAAGGTGCTCAGAATAACTCTGGAGGCTCTTACACCGTAGTGTTAAAAGAAGGCTGTACACAATCAGTATTTGGAGGAACGCTAGCAGGCGGTCCTTTTGAATTTTGTGTTAGCGATGGTGTAGCAGACAATATTCCGGCAGGCGCCATTACATTAAGTGGAGGTACTGGAAGTAATAGTGCATGGGTTGTGACCGATGATTTGGGTAATATTCTTGGTTTGCCACCAATGCCTTCGGCTGTTGATTTTGATGGTGCTGGACCTGGAACTTGTCTGATATGGTACCTAGCATACGAAAATGGCTTTTCCGGATTGGATGTTGGATCAAATGTAGATGGTTTCGATGGTTGCTATAGCTTATCCAATCCAGTTTCTGTGATAAGGAATGAGGACGGAGCAGTCTGTGATAATCAATGTTCTGTAGATGGTGGAATCCTCACTGGAGGACCATTTGAATTTTGTGCTGGCGATGGTATCACTGATAATATTCCTGGCGGAGCTATTGGTTTGTCTGGCGGCAGTGGTCCTAACAGTCAATGGGTAATTACAGACGACTTAGGAAATATTTTAGGGTTGCCACCAACTTTTGAGGTTGTTGACTTTGATGGCGCAGGGGCAGGTGTATGCCAAGTTTGGTATTTAAGATTTGAAGATGGATTGAATGGTTTGTCAGTTGGAGCAAACGTAGAAGACTTTGATGGTTGTTATGATTTATCAAATCCAATTTCTGTCACTCGAAATCAACCTGAAGGTGGTGCGCTAACAGGAGGACCATTTGAGTTCTGCGTAGGTGATGATGTAGCTGACAATATTCCAGCAGGTTCTATCTCCTTAAGTGGCAATAGCGGCAGCAATAGCCAATGGATCGTTACGGATGATCAAGGCATTATTCTTGGATTACCTCCGATGCCTTCTGTTGTTAATTTTGATGGTGCCGGTCCAGGGATATGTCAGATATGGCATTTAAGTTTTGAAGATGGACTTAACGGACTAGAAGCTGGGTTAAGTATTGCTGAATTTGAAGGTTGTTACAGCATCTCAAACCCAGTGTCTGTAGTTCGTATCCAACCTGAAGGAGGTACACTTGAAGGTGGCCCATTTCAGTTTTGCGTAGGTGATGGCATTGCAGATAACATTCCTACTGGCTCAATTACATTAAGTGGCAATAGTGGTATGAATAGCCAGTGGATCGTGACCGATGATTTGGGAACTATACTTGGTTTGCCACCAATGCCATCAGTAGTAGATTTCGACGGTGCTGGCTTGGGTACTTGTTTAATTTGGCATCTCAGTTATGAAGATGGTTTTACTGGTTTACAAAGTGGGCTAAGCATAGAAAACTTTGATGGATGTTATAGTTTGTCTAACCCTATATCTGTAGTAAGAAATGAAACAGGAGATGTTTGCGATGCTGTCTGTTTGGTGGATGGTGGGATTTTAGAAGGCGGTCCATTTGAGTTTTGTGTAGGCGATGGCGTTTCTGATAATATCGAACCGGGATCAATAACTCAATCAGGTGGTAGTGGATCTAATAGCCAATGGATAGTTACAGATGATTTAGGAAATATTTTAGGCTTACCGCCAATGCCTTCTACCGTCAATTTTGATGGTGCTGGACCTGGTGTGTGTCAAGTTTGGTATTTAAGTTATGAAGACGGATTGACTGGTTTAGCACCTGGAATGAACTTAGATGACTTAGATGGTTGTTTTGGTTTATCTAATCCGATAGCTGTTATTAGAAATCAGCCTGAAGGTGGTACTCTAGAAGGTGGACCATTTCAGTTTTGTGTTGGCGATGGTAATTCTGACAACATTGCTGCTGGTTCTATTTCATTAACAGGTAATGAAGGCAGCAATAGCGCTTGGGTAGTGACAGATATGAGTGGCCTTATTCTAGGATTGCCACCAATGCCATCTGCAGTTGATTTTGAGGGAGCTGGGGTAGGTATTTGCTTAGTGTGGCACTTAAGTTTTGAAGATGGCTTGACTGGCTTGACCGCTGGTGATAATGTAAGTGGTTTAGCTGGTTGTTATAGTTTATCGAATCCTGTATATGTCTTCAGAGAAAATTCTGGAGCAGCCTGTGATCCATTTTGTGGAGTTATAGGTGGTGTGCTTAGCGGTGGCCCATTTGAGTTTTGTGTTGGTGATGGCATTGCGGATAATATTCCAATAGGATCAATAACCTTAGAGAATAGCTTTGGTCCAAGGAAGCAATGGGTCGTAACAGACGATTTAGGTAATATTTTAGGCTTACCATCTATGCCATCCGACGTCAATTTTGAAGGCGCTGGGACTGGGACTTGTTTGATTTGGAACGTTACTTATGTTTCTGGATTGCAAGGATTAATAGTCGGTGATAATCTTGATGATTTCATTGGTTGTTACAGTGTGTCTAATCCAATAACAGTGGTAAGAAATGATGGTGGTGCAGTCTGCAATAACGGTTGTGCAGCAGATGGCGGCGAACTCAGTGGCGGACCATTTATTTTTGACTCTGTAGGAGATGGTAGTCCTGACATGATAGCTCCAGGCTCTATTACATCAACAGGTACAAGCGGATCAACCTTAGCTTGGGTAGTAACAGACAGCCAAGGGTACATTCTTGGATTGCCACCAATGCCAGGTGCAGTAGACTTTGACGGCGCTGGAGCAGGTACATGCTTGATATGGAGAATTGCCTATGATGGTGCAATTACTGGGGCAGAAATTGGTTTAAATGCAAATGACATTCAAGGTTGCTTTAGCCTGTCAAATCCAGTAGAAGTCATCAGATCGAATGCATCAGGCTGTGATGCAAATGGCGGTAGTCTTGCTGGAGGTCCATTTGTTTTTGATGGAATTGGTGATGGAGTGCCAGACATGATCCCAGCAGGTTCGATTACGTCATTCAACACAAATGGTGAGACCTTAGTTTGGGTAGTGACGGATAGTGATGGTTATATTCTTGGATTGCCACCAATGCCAGGTGTGGTAGACTTCGACGGTGCTGGTGCAGGTACTTGTTTGATATGGAGAGTAGCATTTGAAGGTGCAATTACTGGTGCAGAAGTTGGTATGAATGCAAATGACATACAAGGATGTTTTAGTTTGTCTAATCCAATAGAAGTCATCAGAACGAACGCATCAGGATGTGATGCAAATGGCGGTGATTTATTTGGCGGACCATTCAATTTTGTAGTGGATGGAACCCCAGATTTTATACCAGCAGGTTCGATTACCCTTGCCAATTCAAATGGTGCAAATATGCAATGGGTAGTTACAGATGATCAAGGCAATATTTTAGGACTTCCTCCAATGCCTTCAGTTGTTGATTTTGATGCAGCAGGAGTTGGCGTTTGTTATGTATATAATGTATCGTATGATGGGAGCATTACGGGATTAACTCCTGGTGAGAATATCAATAACCTTAGCGGTTGTCATTCTGTATCTAACTTTATTGTTGTTACCAGAACTGAAGAGATGTGTTTGGCAGATGGCGGCGAACTCAGTGGCGGACCATTTATTTTTGACTCTGTAGGAGATGGTAGTCCTGACATGATAGCTCCAGGCTCTATTACATCAACAGGTACAAGCGGATCAACCTTAGCTTGGGTAGTAACAGACAGCCAAGGGTACATTCTTGGATTGCCACCAATGCCAGGTGCAGTAGACTTTGACGGCGCTGGAGCAGGTACATGCTTGATATGGAGAATTGCCTATGATGGTGCAATTACTGGGGCAGAAATTGGTTTAAATGCAAATGACATTCAAGGTTGCTTTAGCCTGTCAAATCCAGTAGAAGTCATCAGATCGAATGCATCAGGCTGTGATGCAAATGGCGGTAGTCTTGCTGGAGGTCCATTTGTTTTTGATGGAATTGGTGATGGAGTGCCAGACATGATCCCAGCAGGTTCGATTACGTCATTCAACACAAATGGTGAGACCTTAGTTTGGGTAGTGACGGATAGTGATGGTTATATTCTTGGATTGCCACCAATGCCAGGTGTGGTAGACTTCGACGGTGCTGGTGCAGGTACTTGTTTGATATGGAGAGTAGCATTTGAAGGTGCAATTACTGGTGCAGAAGTTGGTATGAATGCAAATGACATACAAGGATGTTTTAGTTTGTCTAATCCAATAGAAGTCATCAGAACGAACGCATCAGGATGTGATGCAAATGGCGGTGATTTATTTGGCGGACCATTCAATTTTGTAGTGGATGGAACCCCAGATTTTATACCAGCAGGTTCGATTACCCTTGCCAATTCAAATGGTGCAAATATGCAATGGGTAGTTACAGATGATCAAGGCAATATTTTAGGACTTCCTCCAATGCCTTCAGTTGTTGATTTTGATGCAGCAGGAGTTGGCGTTTGTTATGTATATAATGTATCGTATGATGGGAGCATTACGGGATTAACTCCTGGTGAGAATATCAATAACCTTAGCGGTTGTCATTCTGTATCTAACTTTATTGTTGTTACCAGAACTGAAGAGCAACCAGGCCCAGCAAATATTGTGATTAGTGAAATTGACACTAATGGAGAAGTTGAGGTGAGTAATATAGGTGGAGAGCCCCAAGATATTTCCAGTTACTGGTTATGTGATTTTCCACAATATGAAATGATTGGGAATATGACCGTAATCTGTGGTGATGACATGATTCTAGATCCAGGTGAATCCATTACTGTCTTGACTAACTCAATTACTATTTCCGATGTTGACGGTGAAATGGGTTTATACATAAATAGCAGTTTTGGTAACCCAGCCTCTATCATTGATTACGTCGAATGGGGTTTCTCTGGTCACCAAAGATCAGGTGTGGCCGTTGGTGCAGGTATTTGGACCCTAGGAGACTTTATACCGGCATTTGGTTTAAATGCTATTCAATATGATGGCAGTGGCGATTCTTCTTTAGATTGGCCTGTAGTAAGCTCTGCATCATGTCAAGATGATTGTCTGGTAGAATTAATTATTAGTGATGATCCAATTGCTTCAAATTTATATGAAACTGAAGTAAGGATTATTTCATCAGGAAAAGTTGGAGGTGGCCCTGTTGAATTTAGCGCTGGGGATAATATTGAATTACATTCTGGTTTTGAAGTCGTTGCTGGACATGAGTTTCAGGCTTTTATCGAGGGATGTGAAAACGAATAGACACCTAATTAAAGGGCACTCCTAGTAACGTGTTTAACATATGGCCTATCAACGAATGTTGTTGATAGGCCTTTTTACTTTTCGGCGTAATTCACTTTGGAAACTTTGTCTTTCGGATTGAGTATAGCCTTTTCTTGCTTTTAGCTATATGTGCGATTAGCGCCTTTTTGGTTTATGTTTATTATTAAAATTTGAATTCTTATTTAACCAAAAAAAAGTGAGTTTCGTGTACACCCAAACAGTGAATTACGTGCACTTTTTTGCTCTATTGTGAAACGCTACACTAGTCTTTCCAAGGATTATAGGAGCCAAAATTCCACAAATGGCCTTCTGGATCGTAGACACTATACGAATGGCCACCATATTCTTCAGCTTTGAATGCTAGCGCTACTTCTGCACCAGCTTTTACAGCAGTATCATAGTGTTCTTTCATTTTATCATCATCTAGGACGATGTAGGGGCTTTGCGTATTGATTTTATCTAAATCTCTAGGTATAGAAATTAATTTGCCATAAGGTGTATCAGATTGAGAACTGACCATGATCATGCCTCCATTAAAAGTCAACTGAGCATGGGCAATACCGCCATTGCTGTCTTCGTGGACAATATGTTTTTCAAAACCAAAAGCGTGGCAAAGCCAGTCAATTGCTGCTGAAGCATTTTTGTATTTAATCGTAGGCATAATGGAAGTCATTGTTTTCATAGTTGTTTTAGTGAGGGATAAGTTTTGTCAATGATAGCAATTCTTCTTGAATTTCTTTATCCAAGTGTCTGTACCAATCCAGATGAGGTGAAAATTGTTGACAATCATGACATTGCGTATTTTTCCAGCGTTTTTGACACGAAGGGCAGGTTCCTGCAGTATCAAAAGTATTCCAAGAAATACCACAGCTACAGTACCAGCGTGATGCCTTTGTTGGCTCCCATGTACATTTCGGGCAGGATATAGTGTCTTCTGTTGTCACAAACAATTTTTCGAAAGATAAAGTTTTTCTACATTCTGTGGAATAAATGATTACAATATAACATGACTACCAATTTTAATTTGGAGACACGGTGTTAATAAAGCTCAGAATTTTCGATATAAATCGCTTTAAATCATGCACATTATATATACTATTTAGGGGTAATGTCAGTCTTTAAATGTGTATATTTGCAGCACTCATTTAACCAATAAATTCACTCATATTTATGGCAGACAATCAGAAAATTATTCCAATTAATATTGAGGATGAAATGAAATCAGCTTACATCGATTATTCGATGTCAGTTATCGTTTCTAGAGCGTTGCCTGATGTTCGGGATGGGCTCAAGCCTGTACATAGACGGATATTGCATGGAATGAACGAACTTGGTCTTACAGCAAGTAAGTCACACAAGAAATCTGCTAGAGTAGTAGGAGAAGTGCTTGGAAAGTATCATCCACATGGTGATGGTTCAGTCTATGATGCTATGGTTAGATTAGCTCAAGATTGGTCACTTAGATATCCTCTAATAAATGGCCAGGGTAACTTTGGACACATTGATGGAGATGGCCCTGCAGCCATGAGGTATACAGAGGCAAGATTAGAGAAGATGTCTGACGATATCCTTGGTGATATAAAAAAGGATACGGTTGATTATCAAAATAATTTTGACGATTCACTTCAAGAACCAACAGTACTGCCAACGAGAATTCCAAATTTATTGGTTAATGGTGCTTCGGGAATCGCTGTGGGTATGGCTACGAACATGCTTCCGCACAATTTGTCAGAAGTTGTTGATGGTATTGTTGCTACAATTGAGAATCCAGAGATCACCATTGATGAATTGATGGAGCACATCAAGGCTCCTGATTTCCCTACTGGCGGAATCATTTATGGTATGGAAGGTGTGAAACAAGCCTTTCATACAGGTAGAGGTAGAGTGGTGTTAAGAGGTAAGGCAGAAATTATCGAGACAGGAAATAAGACTCAGATTCTGATTACTGAAATACCTTACCAAGTAAGCACCAGTAACTTGGAGAAGAAAATTGCTGATTTAGTCAGAGACGAAAAGGTTAAAGGTATTTCAGGAATTCGAAATGAATCTGACAGAAGATCAGGACTTCGTATCGTTGTTGATCTGAAGAATGACGCCATCCCGAATGTTGTGTTGAGCCAATTGTATAAATACAGTCCACTACAATCATCATATGGCGTGAATAACGTGGCCTTAGTAGATGGAAGGCCTCGTACATTAAACTTAAGGCAACTGATTGATGAGTTTATCAAATTCAGAATCAATGTCGTTGTCAGAAGAACTAAGTACGACTTAAAGAAAGCAGAAGAGAGAGCCCATATACTTGAAGGCTTGATCATTGCTGTAGATAACATTGACGAAGTCATCAAAATTATTAGAAGTTCTAAGACGGTTGAAGAAGCAAAGCAAGGCTTGATAAGTGCGTTTGATCTTTCTGAAATACAAGCCAAAGCCATTCTCGAAATGCGTCTGCAGAAGTTGGTGAGCTTGGAGATTGATAAACTCAAAGAGGAGTATGATGAATTGCAAAAGAAGATTGAACACTATAAGGCAATTCTTGCAAGTGAGGAAATGCAGAAGGATATAGTAAAGGAAGAACTTGCTGAAGTTAAGGAAGCTTACGGGGACGAAAGACGTACGCAGATTACCTATTCAGACGGAGAGATTAATATTGAAGATATGATTCCAAATGAGGAGATGGTTATTTCCATTTCTCATCTTGGGTATATCAAGCGAACAAAATCTGATGAATACAAACAGCAGGGTAGAGGAGGAAGAGGATCAAGAGGAAGTAAAACAAGAGATACAGATTTTGTAGAACATTTATTGATCGCTAATTCTCACAATTACTTACTATTATTTACAGAACAAGGCAGATGTTTCTGGATGAGAGCATATGAAATTCCAGAAGCTGCAAAAACGTCTTCCGGTAGAGTTATTCAGAATTTGATCCAATTGCCTAAAGAAGATAAAGTAAAAGCCTTTATCATCATTAAAGACTTGAAGGATGATGAATTCCTTGATAACAATTACATTTTATTCTGTACAAAGAAAGGAATTATAAAAAAGACATTAGTCAGAAGCTTTGCTCGTCCTCGTGCTAATGGAATTAATGCCATTACCATCAAAGAAGGGGATCAGTTAATCGAAGCAAAATTGACCAATGGTAATAATCAAATATTATTAGCCAATCAAAATGGTAGAGCCATCCATTTTGATGAATCTAAAGTAAGATCAATGGGTAGAAGTGCTGCTGGAGTAAGAGGGATGAAATTAGATGAAGGAGATGATCAGGTCGTTGGGATGATTTCTATCGATCCAGAAGATAAAAATAGTACGGTTCTTGTAGTATCTGAAAATGGATATGGCAAACGTTCAGATGTAAATGACTACAGACTAACGAATCGAGGAGGTAAAGGAGTCAAAAGTATGCAAGTCACAGATAAGACAGGAAAAGTTGTGTCAATTAAATCTGTTGGTGAAAATAATGATTTGATGATCACGACAAAACAAGGTATTGCCATCCGGATGTCTCTGGATGATATACGAGTAATGGGTCGTGCTACTCAAGGCGTTAGAGTCATACGTTTGGATAGTAAAGATGCCATAGCTGACTTAGCAGTAATGGACAAATCGGAAGAAAAACCAGAAGGGCTAGGTGAAGAAGAATAAAAAATTAACATTTTGACATGTCTGTTTTAACGTTTATTAAACAGATAAGCTGAGATTATATCGTCAAAATTGTGTTAGTAATATTGAATAAAATCACACATAATCCACTTATAATGAAAAAAATACTTTTATCAATGCTCTCTGTATGTTTATTGGGAGTAGGTCTACAGGCTCAATCAGCTAAAGACTTATTGAAACAAGCAGCAGAGATAATCAAAGTGGCAGATACCCAAATGACTGCCAGATTACTTAACCCAGAAGCGCCTTTAGAAAATGAAATGGCTGGCGTAGAATCGTTTAAAATCTATGCACAGGCTCTCGAAATTGCAGAAAAGAAAGGAGACATTAAAAAAGCACTTTCAGGAATTTCTGAAGCAGAAACCCACATGAATAATCTAGGTGTTGGTCTATACCAGTCAGGTAATTATGCTGGAGCTTTTTCAAACTTCGATACAGCTATGCAAGCTTATGAGTTGTTAAAAGCAAATGGCAAAGACAGTAGATTAGATGACGATACAGCTAGAGCAGACAATGAGTTATTTGCTGGTATTACTGCATTTTACAGCGAGAACTATGAAGCTGCATTACCGTACTATCAAACCATATATGATAGAGGGACAGAAGAGCCATCCGTTTATGAAGGCCTTTATACAATGTTGTCAGAAAGTGATCCAGCTGCTGCAGATGAAATTTTAACTGCAGGTAGAGAGAAGTTTCCTGAAAACACAACTCTTTTGTTTACAGAAATTAATAAATACCTACAAGAAGGTAATTTAGATGTATTGATAGAAAAGTTAGAAGCTGCAAAAGCTGCAGAACCTGATAATTTATCAGTTGTCACTACACTTGGTAGTGTATACGATCAACTTCATGTAAAAGCTACAGAAGATGGGGACGAAGCAAAAGCGGCAGAATACTTTGATTCAGCTTTGGCAGTGTACGAAGAAGTCCTTGCAAAAGACGCTTCAAACTTTGACGCACACTATAGCTCAGGCGCTTTGTTTTACAATAAAGCGGCGAACCTAGCACCGAAGATCAATGAATTAGCGAATGATTTTTCTGCAGAAGGCACTAAAAAATATGAAGTATTGAAAAAGCAAATGGACGATACATTTGGAGAAGCATTGCCATATTTCAAAAAAGCTGAAGAAATCAAAGCTGATGATAGGAATACAATCATTGCCTTGAAAGAAATCTATGCGAGACAAGGTAAATTTGATATGGTTGAAACATATACTGCAAAATTAGATGCTCTACTTGGTTCAGAACAAAAGTAGACAGCAACTACAGCAAAAAATAAATTTCAAGAGGCTAACATTAATTTGTTAGCCTCTTTTTTATTGGACAATTTTACGCACAGCGCATAATGGTTAATCTTGATAGCACTTAATTTTTATTAGCTTTACATATTAATAAAACCTTGATATGAAAAAGTATTTTGACGAACCTGAAGCACTGACAAGTGTTGCAAAATTTCACGATACATTTAAGTTGCCAGTTTTGGATAACCCGATCATTCCGTCTAAAGAAAGATGTGCTTTGCGGGTTAATTTATTGCAAGAAGAATTAGATGAATTGAAAGAAGCTATAGAGCAAGATGATTTGGTGGAAATAGCTGATGCGCTCAGTGATTTACAATATGTATTATCAGGCGCAGTATTAGAGTTTGGCTTAGGTAACCGCTTCAAGAAGCTTTTCGACGAAGTACAGAGATCAAACATGAGTAAGACATGTAAAACGATCGAAGAAGCAACCGCAACTCAAGAGCACTATAAACAAACAAAAAATACTGACTCTTATATAGAAGAGAAAAATGGTGAGTACTTAGTATTCCGAAAAGAAGATAGCAAAGTGTTGAAATCTGTCAACTATTCAGAAGCTGATTTGAAGTCAATCGTAGAAGGCTAGTCAGCTGAATGTCATCATCAGAAAAGAGCTTCCAAATGACTACGATAATATTAGTTTTGTCATTAGTGAAGCTTTTAAGGACGTGCCATATAGTGATCAAACTGAGCACAAATTAGTCCATAGATTACGCAAATCAGAGGCATTTATTGAAGACTTATCTTTAATTGCTTCACAGGATCAAGTACTAATAGGACACATCTTAATTTCAAAAGTTGCTCTAAAAGATGAGGACACTGAATATGAATTGTTGTCTTTAGCTCCTGTCTCGGTCTTACCTGAATATCAAGGCAACAGCGTAGGTAGTCAACTCATTCAAACTGCTCATGATAAAGCTGTGAGTCTTGGTTACACTTCCATTGTATTGGTAGGGCATGAAGACTATTACCCAAGATTCGGTTATAAACCAGCCGCTGATTTTGGCATTGCATTTCCCTTTGAGGCACCAAGTAAAAACTGTATGGCAATAGAATTGGTAACAGGTAGTTTGTCTAATAAATCTGGAACAATCGTTTATCCTAAAGAATTTGGATTATAATTTTGCCACAAATCTTGCTGGATTGTTGTCCTTATGACTACTTGTATAAATCTGTTTTATATGGTAAATACTCCAATGTGGTCATGACCCATTGGATTTAAATCTTATTCTAAAGAGATTTATATATCCACTTAAGCCTTAAGCCAAATACTACTTATCATCATCTTCATCATCAGGTGGGTCCAGGGCTAATATATCATCAGAAGTGTCTTCGATGATGAGTGCATCATCAATTATTTCATCTCCATCACCATCCAGATCTTGAAAGCCCGCAGCTTTGACATTAGGCTTCTCAATCTCAACTCGTTCGTCAGATACGGTTATTTTACCTTCAGAAAAAGCGCCATAATCTCCATCTGCAAATTTATCAGCTTTAGAGAAAAAATCATCAGTGCCTTCTAATAATGAGCCACTTGCATCGACAACATCATCTGCAAATTCCTTAGGAGGGTTGAGTTTTTCTTCAGCTGCCATAGCGTCAGCTTTCTCCATAGTCTCATCTAGTTTGTCCTTTAAGTCATCTTTTACCTCACTTAATCTTTCACTCACAGGACCTGCAACTTCTTTCGCTTTGTCCATGAATGCTTCTCCTGTATCAAGGACTTTGTCACCAACTTTCTCTGTAAAATCTGCAGTGTTTTTAACAAAGTCAGAATCTGTAACATCACCAATGACATCTTTTGTCTTGTCAACCAAAGTACCACCAGCTGCAACAATAGTCTCACCGAGCCCTCCAACTGTATCACCTGCCTTTTTAACAAGGTCAGCATCTTTAACACTATCGAAAGTAGAATTCGCTGTATCCTTAATCGATCCAAATACATCTCCAGATTTGTCTAAAACAGAGTCTCTAAGCCCACTTGTTTTTTCGGATAAAATATCTCCTGTATCCTTCAGTATATCTGCTGACTTGTCTGCAATATCTTTACCTTTTTCAAGACCAAAATCAACTGCTTTTTCTGTTTGAGACTTAGCAACCGCCTTCTTTACAAACAAAAGCTTCTTTATTTCACTTAAAAAGCCCATTATTTTATTTTTGTTATAATCTTATAATATATTTCACTCTTACCAAAGTTACAATAATTTAGTGCTTCCATGAGTCAATTACAGAAAGAGATAAGAGAAACACTCGAAACAATAACAAATCTTGAACGTATTCGTATTAGATACGATGAAGCAGTAAAGGAATTGAAAAATGCTCAACATAAACTTGATTCTCTCCACTCTGTTATGGTCAAAGAACTTGAAGATTTGAACGAGATAGAGTCCAAAGGTTTGAAGCCTTTCTTTTATAAAGTGTTAGGCAGTAAGGAAGAACAAATAGAGAAAGAGCGTCAAGAATATCTAACTGCATCTCTAAAATTTAATGAACATCAAAAATCAGTTGAAGTCTTAGAGTTTGAATTAGAATTACTACAAAAGAAATTGAAGGACTCGACTGCTTTAAAAAAGAGATTGGAAGTCTTAAAGGCGCAACGTGAAAATGAAATTTTAAAAGCACATCCGACATTGGCAAAAGAATTACTCGATGTATCAAAAGAAGTAGACGCGGCTTACGTGTACAGAAAAGAGTTATTAGATGTAGAGGAGGTTGGTTCAAAATGCATCAAGTCACTTAATGACATGGTCAAGCTTTTAAAACAAGCCAAACAATGGGGCAACTGGGATATGGCAGGAGGCAGAAGTAGGAGCGGCAGAAGGGCAGGGTACAATAAGCAGGCTTCTATAGACAAAGCAAAAAATATTTCTGTGTGGGTCAAACATGAACTGATAAATCTCAATAAAGAGTTGAATGATATTGGTCATCACAAGGAGCATTTTCAGTTGAGTATGGACAATTTTAATAGTTTTACAGATATCTTTTTTGACAACTTGATTTCAGATTGGGTCGTCCAACAGAAAATATCGAACACGATGAATAACACTGTTTCCGTCAGAGACAGAGTCGTATTAATCGTGAAGTCAATTCAAAATGAAATCCATAAGGTAGAGCAAAAACTAATTTCTTTACAATCAAACAGAGATAAAATATTAATTTCTTAAGCATACCATATTACCTATTATGAGACACCAATTACTCTATTTTTTAATTCTTCTTACTATTTCTTGTACTGCACAAAAAGTGGCACCAGAAGCGCAAGTATCAGCAGTAGAAGTGGTAGAGAATGTAAAAACTGCTGCCTTAGTAGAAGCCTACTTAGAAGAGAAAATTGCGCAGGGAGTTATTCCTGGAGGTACATTTTATTTGTCGCATAAAGGCGAAGTGTTAGTAGACGATGCATTTGGGAAAAAGGATGTCGAGGGAAAGGTGGACTTTAAACGAAATGATATTTTTAGAATTGCTTCTATGACTAAAGCGCTTACATCTGTGGCAATCTTGCAGCTTATAGAACAAGGAAAACTTAGTCTTGATGATCCAATTTCTAAATATATTCCTGATTTTAAAAACATGGAAGTATTGGATGTTTATGATGAAGAGACAGCTACATTCAGTACAGTGCCTTCAAAAAAGCAAGTGACGATTAGACATTTATTGACACATACCTCCGGTATATACTATGGCTTGTTTGAAAATGAGAAGTACCGAAATGTCTATACGAAATATGGTATTGACCAATTTGGTATTTATGTTCCAGATCTGACTACAATAGATATGGCTAGGATGATTGCTAAAGCCCCATTGAAACATGAACCAGGAACGCAATGGACCTATGGTCTCAATATGGATGTACTTGGAGCAGTCGTAGAAATAATCACTAAACGAAAATTATCTCTCATCTTTCTTACTGAGATATTTTATCCTCTAGGCATGCACAATTCTCATTTTTATCTTCCTGAGGCGAAGTACAATATGCTTGCACCATTATTTACGATTAATGAAGAAGGCCAATTATTACATTCTCAAGATGAGATAGCAAATTTCCCTATTTTCCTAAATAAAGGACATTATGCAGGAGGTGGTGGTGTCTCCTCTACGGCCATAGATTATGGAAAATTTCTTGAAGCACTACACAATAAAGGGGAGTACAACGGGAAAAGAATTCTTAAAGAATCCACCATCGATTTAATGTTAACAGAGCAACTTGGCGAGATGAATATTGATTTAGGCGAAGGGCCAGGAGTTGGATTTTGTCTAGGACATAGACTTGTCACAGAAACGCAAGAAGGGCCAGTTCCATTTGGCGAAGGCACTTACAGTTGGGGTGGCTATTTTAATTCTAAATGGTGGGTGGATCCGACGAATGATCTTGTCTTTGTTGGGATGACAAATGTGTTGCCATTCCCTCATCAAGATTTTTGGCCTGGATTGTATGAGGTGATATATAAGTCTATTGAGAATTAATTAGTAGAGTGTACCTTAAAATCTATAACTCAATCCTATTCTCGCTTGATTGATGTTTTTCTCTACCTCTTGGTTGATTAGATTTGATAGATAATGTTTGTAGCCTGCGGAGATTGATAGCGCAGGACTTATGCGAAAGACTAAGTCCATACCAGTGTTAAATTTCCATTCATTGTTAATGGATAATTCGACAGACTCGAATTGATTTTGAGTTCTATTGTCTTCTGAAAGAGTATTGACTAAAAATGCATTATCTACAATAAACAAGGATCGGATTGATGGATTGTGAACATAATCTAACCCTCCGAATACACTTAATCCAAATCTTCTTGAGGCATGCCAATGTGCGTAAATGCCGTTGGTAAGTACATTTAATTTTGAAAGGTTTGATGTAGACAGCTTTTGCAGAGCGTCTGGATCAAACATGAATTCTGGTTCTTCTGGCTCTCCTGACATAGAACCGGTACCGCCACCATCTGTTTCTGGAGGTGCTGCACCTGTAGGTCCAGCTGGATCAGCTGTTTCAATTGGGGGAGGCGGTTCAGAGGCTGTATCTTCAGAACTTAAAGGAATTCCTATAGCCTCATTGGGGTCAACATTCGAATCAGTAAATCTCAATTGACCATATCCCATCCTATATTCAATTGAAAAGTAAGGCGCCAATTGTTTGGAGTAACCAATAAATCCTTCAAAACCGAAGCCATCTGAATTTGTAAGATATGTGCCTTGCATTCCTATTGTCAAACCAGAAACTAAAATAGGGTCTAGCTTAGCCTCAGTTTTGACAACTTTCACAAACGGCAAAGTCATAGCTAAAGGCTCAAATTCAGTGTCTAAAAATGATTTTAACAATGCCAGTCTTTGGATTGAAATGAATTCATTTGTTACAGACGGATACTTGGAAATGCTCTCAGCTGTTTTTAAATCGGGGTCTAGAGTAATGTCTTTTAGTGTTGCCTGATTTTGTACAGCGATTCTTCTATCATTGTTGTTTATTGCCAGATTACTTTTCGGACTATTTGTGGTCGGGCTACTGTTTTGAGTTTGTAGAGCAGTATCGTTATTTAATCCATCATCAACTGCTATTACATTTGGGTTATTGGCTTTTGGTTGAGAAGTACTTATGTTTTCAGGAGAATCCAAGGCTGGTGTTGAGTCAATTGTAGATAGCGTGCTAGTCTCAGTTGTGTTGATGGTGTTAAGAGACTGAGCATTACTCTGATTTAATGTACTCTTAGTACTGTTATCCGTTACGTCTTTATTTGTCAGTACCTCAATAGTGTTGTTCTGTATTGTATTGGTATACTGTTTATTTTCATTCGAATTCGACGTACTGTTTTTTTTGATATTTATACTTTGATTCGAATCACTTATCCTTTTGGCTGTTTCTGTATTTAATCTAGTTTTTAGGTCGTCCTTAGATTCAATTCCATTATATATTTGTTTAGCACCCCCTTTATCAGTCTTGTTTAATTGTGTGGATTTAGAAGAATTAGTAGCTAAGTCAGTATTATTAATATCGGCTTCAGATGTTTTTACAATTCCATTATCTGAAATAGCAATGTTCTCTCCAACAGAGTTTTGATTAAGTATAAATGCAAAGAGTGCAATTGTTGCAATTGCGCCAAGTCCAGTTAAGAAAAAGAAGAACCCTTTACGGCGCTTTTTCTTTTCTGGCATCTCTTTGTCGAGAACCTCAAGCATGGCTTCCCATCCACGATTTACTATGTCTGCATTATCTTGATGCATATCTTTTTCCTATTTTATCTTGCATTAATTTTCTTGCTTCACTGAGGTACCACTTACTTGTGTTTTCACTTATGTTTAGTTGGGCGCCAATTTCTTTATGTTTAAATCCTTCAATAGCATACAGATGGAATACCTGTTGGTGTTTGTCTGGTAATTCTTTGACAAATGTCATGAGATCATCAAAGTATAAACTTGAAGATGCTGTCTCATTGACCAATGGATTATCCTCGAAGACTAAAAACTTGACATCCGTTTTTTTACTTCTGAAATAATTGCTCACACTATGAAACATAATCTTCCTGATCCACCCTTCAAATGAACCAGCATAGTTGTAGCTATTTATATTTTTAAAAACTCTTAAAAAGCCATTGTTCAGGATGTCAATCAATTGATCTTCATCTCTTGTATATCTGCTCACCATCCGCTGCATAATCGGGAAGAAATGACGATACAATGCCTCTTGTGATTGCCGACTATTTTCGCAACACCCACTAATGACTTTTTCGGCCATCAGACCTCCTATATTCTCCTGTTTTTCTGTCAAAAAATACTATTCAGGTTTTAAGCTTTCTCTTATATCATTTAGATGTTCAATGAAGTCGCTAATGCTACTTAAATCATCTTCACTACCATACACTATCCGATGTGAAAAATCATCAGATCCAGTTATGTGTAAGAATGTATCCAACCCATCAACACATCGATCACAGCTGTTATAGTTTAACTTTTGAAAACTTGATATTGGCAGAGAATTAATCAATATCAAATACTCTTCTTGTGTTATGGGTTCCTTGGTCTGGAAATCAGTACCTGAACAAAATTCCTTCAGTGTATAATCCAGATCTAAATTCATTGTTATACTCATAGAGTCTGAATAGCCACACAACCCACCAAAACTTCCGAAATAAATGTCATACCTTTTAGGATCAAACTCTTCTACTACACTTGTCGTGCTATCATCACACGATATAAAAATAAGGCCAGTCAATAATGATATAGCAGTAAATAAGCTTGTTTTCTTCATTACGTCTTTCATTATATTAGAATTCCAAATCTTAATGTTAAACGCCTATATGTCAACCGCTGCTCATGCGTAGTTTGCGGGTTCCATCGGTCTAAATAAGTAAAGCTTGCTTTCTGAAATTTATACCCAAGATCCATAGTATATTTCAGTTTTCCATCACCAAATCGCACACCAATTGCCGGATAGAGTAACAAACCTCCTTTACCATCAATAATACCTAAATCTCTATTTTCTCTAGCAAAGGAATAACCAACTCCAAGAGAATAATACAGACTCGTGTTTACTGGCTGTAAGTAGCCTGAGAATTCTGCAAAAACTGGTATGACTTCTTCGCCGCTATCATTCACCAATTTATCATAACCCACTCCAATTCCAACACCAAGCAATCTATTGGTTCTGTAACCTGCTAGAAAAGAAAATCCATATCCTGGTGTATCATTAAATCGTCCACCATTATTGCCAACTAAGCCTTGGATTCTCCATGCATAGTATATGCCTGCTTCATTGAATGTATATGAAGGACCCGTTTCTAATGCCATCAAAGATTTCTGAACTACTTTGTCGACTGATTTTGCGGGAAATTCAAATATGCTTCCTGCCGTACTTTTTAAATACAGCTTCGTCTCGTAATCCCATTTTTGAATATAGCCCTCCATTTTGGATCCATCTTTAAGGTATACAACCATTAATTCTGAATCAGCTTCTTGTGCCAATAATCCTACAGAAGACATTATCAGTATTAGGAATAACTTTGTAATTCGTTTCATTGGATTAAAATTCTCGGTTAACAGTAATTTTACTCATCAATTCCAAATCATCTTTATCAGAAGAATCGTATTGATATAATCCATCATCTCCAATAATCAGAATATGATCTTCACTTAGAGATATTACGTCAAATGCATGTATATCTTCCAAATGTTCTTTTCTGTTATCTGGAATTCTTGCAAGGTCAGTTTTGTCAAACACCTTCATTCCCCATTCACCTTCACATATATATAAGTGATCACCTCTGACAGACAGACCATGTGGGTTATCCATTTGGTGAGTGTGTAACAATGTAGGATTCAAAACATCTGAAACATCAACAACATCTAATTGATTATTGAAGGATTCGCATGCAGTACCATCTCTTAGTGTGACAAATGCTGTCGTACCCTGAACAAAGACTGGGTCGCATGCACGTGCATGTTCAAACTTTGACAAGAACCGAGGACTTTCAGGATTCTCATTATCATAAATGAACATACCGTTATTGGCTCCTATAAAAAGAAAATCATTGTATGGGAATAAAGTTTCTATTCCCCATTCAATTGTTTGCTCATTTACATTCTGTGGTTTATCAGCCCTTTCAAGATCATAAACGTATAAATTGAATTGGTCAATCGCATACAAATGATCTTTGGCAATACTGATTCTAGCAAGTGAACCGCCAATACCAGCACCACCTGCTGCGTCTCCTGCCGCACCTTGTGGCCCAGCTGGTATACCAATAGCTCCATCAAATGCCACATCAACAAATATTTCTTCACCTCTGTTAAAGATTCCAGAGTCAACATTAATGTCCGAACAATCTAACTCAACAAAATTTTCAGTTTCGACATAATCAACTAAAACGCCACGTTCATCTTGTATACCAAACTGGCCTTGAAATATATTTTCTTCTCTGCATGTCTGAGTGATGTTGTCAAGATCTCGTATGTCTAAGGTTACTAAATCCATATAGGAATCTGCATACAAAAATCCATCTTTAGCAGCAATATCTACATTACCTGGAATAGTAATAAATCCGATATTTTGAGGAGATTCTGGATTAGCATTGTCAATAATATGAATGCCTTCCTTTAATTCATTTACGAATATCGTGTTGTTATAAAAGTACATTTTTCCTGGTGCTCGTAGTTCTCTAGCAGCTTCTCTTTGAGGTACAGCTCTGATGTCTTCAAGTGTTACAAATCGTGGAGTAATCTGTACAAAGGTCGTTGTTTCATCGCACGAATCTTTTAGACAAGATGTAAATGAAAGTGAACCAACAATTAAAATAAGTAAGTAGTAATGTATCTTCTTCATTTTTAATGTTTTATACTCTGATAGACCCAACTAAAAGTAAAAAGGTTGGTAATCCTGATAAAAAATTATTTAACACAACATAAGTTATTGATTTTCAATGAATAGTGTAAGGATTAATTTGTTTGGATTTGATTTTTTTTAATTTAACGTAAGATGATGTTTAAAACGACGTTACTTTTATATGAGAGACCTACTCATCTTTCTGTTTTGCTCGACTCCCTTTCTGGGAATAGGACAAGATTCATTTGATTCATTATTCTACAAGTCAAACCTGGCTATTTATTTTGAGACGGATTCTTTTACATTAAAGGATCACCATATAGAATCTTTAGACAGTTTTCTATCTCAATCAATGGATACAATGGTTGCCTATTCTATTCAAGCACACACAGATGATGTCGGGTCTACAGAGTACAATGATGAATTGTCCAATCAGAGAGGGAATTCTGTATTGTCCTATTTGCATTTAAAAGGTGTTCCTTCAGAAAATATAAAAGCAAAATACCATGGAGAATTAATGCCCATCGCTTCTAACGAATCTGAAGATGGAAGACAAAAAAATAGAAGAGCAACAATTCGGAAATACCACGTTAAAGAAATGCAGTGGATTACTGGTGTTTTAAAAGATAGTGTCAATCAAGTTGGAATAGAAGCTTCGATCAAACTACACTCTAGAACAATACAAACAGAAACGACTTCAGATTCAACTGGATTTTTTCGTATTGCAGGACCTGCAGGAGAAGTAGTCGGATTAGATGTGAGAGCCAAAGGGTATTTATTACATACGCACATGATGAAAGTCACCCCTTTGAGTGCAAAGAAACCAGTTAAACTATATGTACCCAAAATTGAAATTGGTAAATCAATCCGCTTGTCTAAATTATTCTTTGAAGGGAATAAAGACATTTTGGTAGAGAAGTCATTAGAGGTCATGGACGAATTGTATTTATTTATGTCAGAAAATAGTGAGATGTGTGTAGAAATAAGTGGCCACACTAATTTACCCAATGAAGATCCTGTTGATAAAGAAAGTTGGAATTATTATTTATCGGTAGCCAGAGCAAAAAAAATAAATGATATTCTAATTGGGAAAAATATTGTAAAAAGTCGAATGAATTATAAGGGATTTGGTAATTGGAAAATGTTGTACCCAAAAGCGACAACGGAAAGTCAAGCAGCTAAAAATAGAAGAGTAGAATTAAAAATTATCGAATGCGATAAGGTAAGTAGCGCTTTCAACGATAAGGTGCCTCCAGATTTAGATTTCTCAACGGGATTACGTCAAATAAAATCGACAAAAGTCAACTAAACATATGTTAGAAAAAGAATGGTTTATAAACTTTCTGGATCGTCCAGATCTTTAGTCCATATATTGACATTTCTCCACCTGACTTTTATGCCGCCTCCTGCGCTGATTTGCAAAGCAATTTTTCCTCTAGCTTCCCCAATTTTGATGTCATTAATTTCTAAGAGATCTCGACCGTTTAATGTCGTTTTTACCATGTTGTCGATAGCTGTTATTTTCAGTTTGTTCCATTCTCCCATTTTTAAAGAATTGGTACCTCCAGAAGTGGGTTTCACCAACCATCCTCGACCATTAGATTCCCAAATACCACCGGTAGAACTCCCAGGTCCTGCAACTTCTGCTTGCCAACCCGTTATGTCAACACCATCAAGAGCAGATCTGAAAAAAACACCACTATTGCCATCCATCTCTTGCAGAAATTCTAGCTCGAGTATGAAATCTTTATATCTACGCCTAGTTGCTAAATAACCATATTCCTCATCTGGACCACTTTCTGCTACAATTTCTCCGTTGTCAACATACCATTTTTCTGTTCCATAAATTTTCCAACCATGTAAATTTTTACCGTTGAAAATAGATTTCTTAACAAACTGGCTTTTACATCCTAATTGCAGAAAGCACAGGACGGTGAATAGACATATATACCTCATAATACCCTTAGTAAACTGAGGTAAAGATACAAGAATTCATAATAAATCAGTTTTAACAATTGGCTTATAAAGATCACTGTCAAATAAACTGACTGATCTCTAATCTCAAATTGCTTGCTAACGGTGTTGAAATAGGTGATCACTTCCAATCTATGCACAGTATGACTGAAGCTTAAACCTCTAAGCGAATAAGAAAAGTTAACATCATCTTTTACGTTTGAATAGCTTATCTCAGCGAAAAAGAATAGATTTATAACCTAATCATTCTAAATCATATGGAATCATCAGTAAGAAACAGGTCAACTGAATTTATGGAGCTTGAAGAACGCTACGGTGCGCATAATTATCATCCGCTTCCAGTTGTCTTAAGTAGGGGAGAAGGGGTTTATGTTTGGGATGCTGATGGCAAACAATATTATGATTTCTTATCTGCTTATTCAGCAGTGAACCAAGGACACTGCCATCCCAGAATTGTAGAAGCCTTAAAGAGTCAGTCAGAAGTATTGACATTAACATCAAGAGCATTTTACAATGATCAGCTGGGACCTTATGAAAAGTATATAACCAAATACTTCGATTACGATAAAGTGCTTCCAATGAATACTGGAGTAGAGGCCGTAGAAACAGCTCTCAAACTTTGTCGAAAATGGGCCTATACAGTAAAAGGTATTCCACAAAATGAAGCCATCATTATCTTTGCCAAAGGTAATTTTCATGGAAGAACACTCTCTGTCATCTCAGCTTCAGTTGACCCTGACGCCAGGAATGATTACGGTCCATTTATGACAGGTTATCAGTTGATAGATTACAATGATATCGATGCATTAAAGCTCGCTTTAGAAAATAAACATGTTGCAGGCTTTATTGTAGAACCAATTCAAGGAGAGGCTGGCGTATTTGTACCAGATGAAGGCTATCTGAAAACAGCCTACGATATGTGTAAGGAGAAAAATGTGTTGTTTATCGCCGATGAAGTACAGACAGGAATCGCTCGTACAGGAAAGTTATTAGCAACTTGCGGCAATTGTGGGTGTGGAGATTCATGTCTTAGAAAACCAGAAATAAAACCAGATATTTTGGTTTTGGGCAAAGCATTGTCAGGAGGTGTATTTCCAGTATCAGCTGTATTGGCGAATGACAACATTATGATGACTATGAAGCCAGGAGAGCATGGATCAACCTTTGGAGGGAATCCGTTGGCTTGTGCTGTTGCTATAGCAGCATTGGATGTCATAGAAGATGAGCAATTGCAAGCAAATGCAGAAAAGCTAGGCATTAGGTTTAGAAAGAGAATGCAAACTCTAGTTGATAAATCGAATCTTGTTAATCTCGTTAGAGGCAAAGGTTTACTCAATGCCATCGTTATCAATGATACTGAAGACAGTAAAACGGCATGGAATATCTGTGTTGCACTAAAAGAAAATGGTCTTCTAGCAAAACCTACTCACGGAAACATCATTCGTTTTGCTCCTCCTTTAGTCATGACAGAAGAGCAATTGGATGATTGTTGCGACATTATTGAAAAGACTATTTTGGAATTTTAACCAGAGAATCTCGTCCAAAGCTAATAGGTTATTTATAGAATATAGATAGTTCTTATTGTTAAGCTTCTATCAGCGTAGCTAAATTTTACCTGATATTGCTTTAAGCGTGACTTCTATATATTAATAGAAGTAAGTCGTATTTTAAACTCATATTCTATGGATCACACTTTACAGATCATTGTTCACATCTAATACCTATTATTAAGATTTAGGTTCCATACTCTAAAACCCCATATAAAGCAGCTTTTCTAATGAATAGTTATGTATAATAAATATTTATCTACGTATAAATTGAATTTTATTTTATGTGTAAAACATTGATAAATAATGAGATATAGATGTGTAAAATTATAATTCAAATAAAAAAAGTACATATTATAATTATTTAAATATATAATTTTTATATATTTGATCCGATAACTAGATAGAGTAGCGTAAGACCTTAGTCAACCGGTAGCTCTAAATCTTGATAAAGAAAAACCTGATGAGAGTGTACCAACTGTTTGGTTTAAAACCTAAAAAACTTACTGAAGCAAAGTCGCTTCTGCGTTTTGGTTGGATTGCCAATTGTCTTTTGGTCGTTCTTATGGCTTTAAGTACTATACAAGCGAATGCACAGGATTGTGGTAGTGAGGGCCTTGTCTGTAATACCAATCTTCAAATAAGCCTTGATTCGGATTGTAGTTTAGGATTAGATATAGATCGCTTTATCGAAAATCCTTTAGAAGGCGTGTCCTATCAAATTGCCTTTTTCAATGAGCATTCTAGACCTATTGATAGTATTACGAGTGAACATATCAATCAGCTAATAGAGTTTCAAGTCTCTTGTAGCGGTAATACATGTTGGGGAACAATAGCTTTAGAGGCTAATTCTCTGCCTAAATTTGATGCTCCTTGCCAGATCAAAGAAGGCCAACCCATTTCATTTAATTGCCAAACTTGGTGTGGCGCTGATATTCCCTCTGTCTTTCTTACAATAGAAGATATTCAATCCGCAATCACGGATATGTGTGTGCCACTAGTAACCCTTGGTGATATATCAGAAAAAATTATTAGAGAAGGTGACATCTGTGATCCTAATGGACAAGTTGTCACTATAGTACACGAAGCAAAAGTCTCAACCCATGGTAGAATCGAAGTAGTAGAAATTTTAAGACAATCTGTTAGACAAAACAAAATATCTATCGATTCGACTGCTGCTAATTTGGCTACCATTCTTTTTCCTCCTACGCAGTTTCTAAATTGTGAAGATGGATTTTCACCAGAAGCAATAGCAGATTCAACAGGCGCGGTTGAGAATGCATATCCAGTATATTTGGACGAACACAATCTTGTTCCTGATTCAATGTTTAGATGCGATACCTTTGTACTGGAGAATATCATTGGATTAAGAGATACCGTGTTGCCTACTGACACCATTAATGGTAATGTGATATGGGAATTGCTTACAGTTATTGATAAAGAATTTGAAGATTCTATCAGTTGTGCCAGACAACCCATTTTGAATCCTGACAGTACGGTTGTGTTGATTCCCAATAAAATACCTTTAGACAGTCGGACATGTAATTTGATTGCAGGCTTTTCCGATGTGTCTTTTGATGCATGTGCTAATGGGCAGAAAATAGTCAGAAACTGGTCCATAATTGATTGGTGTGATTCATCCTTAGAAATTAAAGGTTCACAAATCATAGAAGTTTCTGATCAAGAAGCTCCTGTTATTTTGGAAGAAATTACAGAATTTGATGTGTATCTAGAACCTTGGTCCTGCCAAGCCATCGCTACACTGCCATCCATATTAGCCGAAGACAATTGTGGTGAAGTCAATGTCAGTTGGTACACAGAAGAAGGGGCAATAGATGGCAACCAAATCTCAGATATTTGGTACGATAATTCTCCTGTAGAATTAACCTTGGCCGTATTTGATGACTGCCAAAATATGGAAAGCAGAACCATTTATATAAACGTAATAGACGATACACCACCAGTCGCTATTTGTAATACCTCCGTACAAGTGGCATTGACTGCCTCTAGTGTCGAATTTGATAATGGTACAGCAAAATTATTTGCTAAGGATTTTGATGAAGGCAGTAGTGATCCTCAATGCGGTAAAGTTGAATTTTTCGTTGTTAGAAGAGAAGACTGGCAGAACCCTATTGTAAATTGTAGCGGAGAATTTATAGGTTATGCGCCGACATCTTGTTACGCTCAGACTGAGTTGGTTGATTTAGGGGATACTAAGTCTAAGCAGTGCGAATTCAACGGTGAAAATCTTGGAACAGTCGTGACAAAACCTGCAGAGTTTGTGAAATTTTGTTGTGAAGATGTTGGCAAACTGATAGATGTCTTTTTTATAGTACAAGATGAAGCTGGTAATACAAATGAATGTTTGGTTCAGGTTTTAGTGTCTAATGAGAATGGTCCACAACTTGTTTGTGAAGATGCAGTCATTACATGCGAAGATGATTTGCATCTTGTCCCATTACCTACAGTAATTGATGGTTCCATTTGTCCTGCTTCTTATCTTCCTTTCCAATTAGCAGACGAGATTGTGGACAGAGCAAATTGTGATTCTATAAAAGTAACAAGACAATGGTTTATTGATACAGATAACGATGGAGTCTTTAGTGGAGGTGATCCGCATTGTGCACAAAATATTTATATAACGGGAGCAAGAGATTTTGATGATGTCCAGTTGGTATGCTCTGATATAGAATTGCCATGTACGACAACACTCGATGATTTACCTAAACCCTCTATTGATGGAAATAATTTTTGTATTTGCGATGAAGACCTTATAAGGATTTCTGAAAGTACATTAAGCAATAATCTGTGTACTCAGGATACATTATATGTAAATTGGTTTTTTGATGCGAATGATGATGGCCTTTTCGATCCATTCGAATCCACATGTATGCAAGCGATTGCATTGACCACGGATGCTTCCATGTTCACAATCCTTTGCGAGCCTGTGACAATCTCTTGTAATGAATCGATCGCTGAGGTAACAAGGCCAACAGTAGAAGGCACACCTGATGCTTGCTTATGCCCAGAAGAATTTCTGAAAGTTGACTCTGTAGAGGAGTTTCGTAACGATTGCGAACAAGAATCCGTGCAACGTTCTTGGTATATAGATGTCAATCAAAACAATCAAAGGGATGAAAATGAGGACTCTTGTATTCAGGAGATTTTTATAAACTACACTGATGTGGATTTTTCACTGTCATGCAATGATGTCGAATTGCAATGTGGTCAAGATTTGAATTCTGCTGTAGAATTACCTCAAATTATTCAAAATGGCGGATGCTCTTGTGATGCACAGCCTGCTTTAATTTTAATTGGAGAACAAACAGACTTAAATGTATGTGGAGTTGACCGTATAACGAGGAGTTATTATTTAGATCTTAATGGTAATCAAATGGTTGATGTAGATGAACCGCAGTGTGATCAAGCCATTACGATAAATAACATGCAACAGCCAATAACGATTAGTTGTGATAATGCGACTATAGATTGTTTTGATCAATTGGACGGATTATTTATTCCAACCATTGAAAATCAAAATACTTGTGGCTGTACTTCTCCACAATTAGAACTAAGAAATACAATAAATCTCGATGGTGTTTGTCTTGGTGATATCATTACTAGAGAGTGGTTTGTTGACCTTGACGGGAATAGACAATTTGATCAAGGAGAACCTGCTTGTATCCAAGAACTCACCGTTCAAGTAGAAGGTGACAATCCTAGCGCTGACCAATCCATGGTGTTCAATTGTGGACCAGCGATTTCAGTGTCGTGTACAGATAATTTAAATGCGATAGCTGCACCGTCTTTAATGGTGTCTGATGGATTTTGCGATTGTAGTGATGTCGATATTATTTTGTCAGCTACTTCTGAATCAACAGAGGGAATATGTGTCGGTGACACCATTGTTAGAATGTTTTTTGCAGATTCTAATAGCAATGGTACTTTGGATAATGCCGAACCAACTTGTGAGCAAGTATTAGTAATTGTAGGGTCACAATTAACGGATATAGTATGTCAAGATCAGACCATAAATTGTACCACTAGTCTTGCGCAAATTCAAGCGCCAACTGTTCAGACTACTGGTTTTTGTGCTTGCGATGATTTACAACCCCAATTGATAGCTTCAGATGATACAGACAATCTCTGTTTTGGTGATCAGTTTACAAGAACATATTTTATTGATGTAGATGGTGATGATTTTGCTGACGAAGATGAGCCAACCTGTATCCAAACCATATCGATCAACACTCAAAACATTATGGTTGATTTTGAAGATTGTGATACGCTTACTCTCAGCTGTGATCAGAATATCAACAATTTTCCGCCTACTGTAAATGCACAACAAGGTATTTGTGCTTGTAATAGGGACTTTGATTTAACGCTTAGTGGTGGCAATCTAGAAGAAAATATTTGTCCTGGAGAGACGATGATTAGAGAGTGGTTTATCGATTTAGATAATGATGGAATTCAATCTAATGACGAACCAGCATGCGCACAAGTAATTATTGCAGCCGATTTTGAAGTGATGAGTTTAGTATGTGAATCATCAACGGTGAGTTGTCTAGAAAGGAATGCACCTTTAAATCCACCTGTAATAGAAAATATGGAGATGTGTGATTGTGATGATATTGATATTATATTGTCTGTGGAATTTGGAGCTGACGACAGATGTCCAGGAGATACCTTATTTCGAGAATGGTTTGCAGATTTGAATGCTAACTCCTTGATTGATTCTGATGAACCAACCTGTCTTCAAGAAATTATCCTTGTTGATGATAACCCTGTAGTTAGCTTTGATTGCTCACCTATCAGAGTTTCCTGTTTTAGTGAAATTGATAGCTTATTACCACCTCAGATAAATGTAGATAACAGCTGTGGTTGTTCAACTTTTGAAGCAGAATTATTGAGTGATGGTTTACTCGATTCTTTATGTGCAGGTGATACGACCTCAAGAATGTGGTATATAGATATTGATGGTAATGATTTCGCTGACGAAGATGAACCGTTCTGTCTTCAAGAGATAGTTGTAACATCACGACAACCAGCGACTGTTGAAAATTTTGAACTTGATACAGTAGTCATAAATTGTCAAACAGATATTGACTCTCTTGTACCTAATGCAATGTTAACATTGGGTTTTTGTGATTGCAACGCAATTACAAATTTAGTTCTACTAGATACAATGGACATAGAGTTTTGTGTCAACGACACATTTAGTAGAGAATGGATAATTGATTTGAATAATAATGGAGTTAGAGATCCTTTAGAACGAACGATCACTGAAGTACTTAGGGTAGAAGCATCTGACTCATCATTTGCAGTCAACTGTGAAGATCAATTTTCTGACTGTTTAGTAGAAGAGGTCCCAGCATTAGTACCTAGCATTACTGCAGAAGATGGGTGTGTTTGCCCAGATATTCAACCTTTAATTCTCCGCCAGTTTGGTGCAGAGGACAGATGTGTTGGAGATACCTTATTTAGAGAATGGTACGCTGATATAAACGCGAATAGTAATTTTGATAATGGAGAGCCAACTTGTGTTCAGAATGTCATATTGATGGACGAATCTTCAACCTTGACATTAGATTGTCCACAAGTGAGCATTACCTGTGATACACAAGCTGACTCTATACCTCTACCGACAATCCTATCAGAAAGTGCATGTGGATGTATGAATAATGTGTTGACTTTATTAAGGGATGGCTCTATCGGTGGCATCTGCTTTGGGGAATCTTTTACAAGAGAGTATTATTTGGATATGAACAGTGACGGTGTTCCGCAAGATGATGAAGCATTTTGCAGGCAGATTATATCTGTGGATGGAGCTGTGGATGATATGACATTTAATTGCGAACCACAAATGATTCAATGTACCGATACGTTATCTCAAATAGCGCCACCAGAGATTAACGCGATTGGTATTTGTACATGTAATCAATTTAATTTGTCTATTGCAGAAGTAAGTATACCTGCCAGCATTTGCGAGGGAGACACTATTATCCAAAGATGGTTTGCTGACACAAATCCAAATAACCAGTTTGACACTTTAGATATCTTTTGTGATCAGATATTGATATTGGAAGAGCCAGAAGAGTTTATATTCAATTGTGATACAGTTTCAGTCACATGTGATCAAGATTTATCCTTGTTAGTCCCTCCGACATTCACAGCACCAGGATTATGTAATTGTAGTGATTTGTCAGTATTACTAGCAGATATTTCTGATGTCCCAGATATGACCTGCATTGGGGACGAAATAATTAGAACATGGTATATAGATGAAAATGAAGACGGGAGTTTTCAAGATGAAGAAACGACATGTGAGCAAGTACTCATGTACATTGGTGATGAGCAGTCATTTAGTATAAGCTGTGATACGTTTTTTGTGGATTGCACTGACAGTATTGCTATGATAGACCTGCCAACTCTTATGCCTCTAAGCGACTGTGTTTGTGATTCTATTGATTTAATCATGTTAGATGATGAAGACTTAAATCTTTGCCCTTTAGACACAACATTTAGATTGTTCTTTGGAGATGTCAACAATGATGGATTACTTTCTGAAGGGGAGCCAAACTGTTCGCAAGTGATCATTGTCAACGATACAGCAGATAAATTTGATCCTTTGACAATTAAGTGGCCTGCGTCTTTTATAGGTGAATCCGATAATGGAGTACTATTGACATGCAGTAACGATACAGTTTTTGCAAATCGTGAAATGATCATAGGGAACGATCCGATGAGTTGTATGCCAGCAGATTTTACACCTCGACCATTTTGGTGTGAAAGCGATTGCGACTTAGTGACATTCTCAGTTCAGAGCGATACGATTATGAACATAGCTTCGTGTCCTTCAATAACGAATACATTCACTATAATCGATTGGTGTACATTCGATAGTGAAGTAACTGACAGCACAGAAGTTGATTCTGATAGCTTTGAATTGGTCATGGATTTAGCACAAGAAGATTGTGGCTTGTGTCCTACTATCCCAGATACATTGTATACAAGATATGCGCAAGTAGATGTTGATGGATTTTATCAATATACGCAAGAGATAAATATTGTTGATAACGAACCACCTGTGGTATCAATTATGCAAGACACTATCATTGTCAATGTAACTCCAAATGACACGACTAACATTTGTACAGGTTCGATTGACGTCACAGCTAATGCAGTGGATATGTGTGAAGGTGCAGAAAGTGACCCCGAATCTATTCAATGGACCATTCGTGTCGTAGATGAAAATAGAGCACCTGTGATTTCTGAATCCGGTGATGCGATTGAAATTAGAGCAGGAGCTATGGCATCAATCAATAGTAGAGAGGGAATGCCTGGAGATACCTTTAGTATCGTTTGGACAGTAAGAGATGCTTGTAACTCAGCCAGCATTACCGAGACAAAAGTAATTTTTGTCGATTCCTTGGCTCAATGCGATACCACTACCATGGACAATGGTCTGATTGGTGGAGTTGTTCATACGGAACTAGGAGAGTCTCTACAAGGAGCCTCTATTACCTTAAATGGAAATGAAATGGAAACTGCAAAAATAGAGACTACCTCACTTGCTGGTAGATATATGTTTCACAATAACAATATGGCTTCAGATTATGCAGTTTCTGTAGCTAAAGAGGACGCACATGCCAAAGGTATTTCTACAGCAGATGTGATTACTATTCACAATCACATTACTAAGGAAGATCTGCTCGATTCGCCATATAAATTAATTGCTGCAGATGTGACAAACGATACTAAAGTCAACATTGATGATATAGTAGAATTGAAACAATTGATTTTAGGAACAAAACAGACATTTGTCAATAACGATGCTTGGAGATTTATAAGTGACCACAGTCAATTCTTTGATACAACTAACCCTTGGCCATTTGTAGAAACAATGGAAATTAGAGACTTTAATGCAAGTATGATGGATGCCAATTTTACTGCCGTTAAAATTGGTGATGTTACTGACGATGTGATGAATACTACTGAAGCAAGACAGCATCAAGAAATTACGCTATTCATTATTGATAAGGCTGTGATAAAAGAAGAACCATTTTCTGCAGATGTTATTATGAGCTCTACCAAAGAAATCGTTGGATTACAAGGAACAATCTCGACTTTAGACTTGGTGGATTTAAATATCTCAAGTGAAAAAATAGACATAGATAAATCAGATTATAACTACACTTCAAATACCTTTAGCTATAGCTTTCATAAAATCCAAAATAAGAAAACGGATCTCCTGTTTACACTTACAGGAATGCCAGTAAAAGAAGGTTTTTTATCTGACTTTTTAACATTCAATAACTTGGTAACAAGAACTGAAGTTTATGGAGTCGATGGGGTTATTTACAATGTGAATATTGAGTTTGTAACCGAAAAACCTTCTTTTAGTGCTGGTAATTACACCCCTAATCCATTTACGGAAATAAGTACAATAGACATAGAGTTGCCATCTCAAGGTAAATTGAATTACTCAATATACTCAGCAACTGGAAGATTGGTAAAGCAAGATGAGATATACTTGCAAGCGGGTAAGCAGCAGCTATCAATAGCCAATAAAGACCTTACAGGTAATGGCCTCTACACAGTTGTATTCGAACACAAAGGATCTAGGCTAGCAAAAAGGGTAGTGCTGATTGATTAATTGAGACAGCTTCCCATGTAGGTGAATTCTGTAATTCAACCAATGATATTAGGCCTGCAATGCCTGTTTATGGTACTTATTGCAATTATATATATGTACTTTATATCTTCAATTTAAAGCCTCATTTCCTATATATTCTATAAATTGTGTTCAGGATTTCTTCGGATTTCCAGCATATAAACTCAATTATACAAAACAACCATGGGGATGATATTAGCAGACAACTGTTGATAATTCTGCAATGGTTTATGCAATGTAGAATGTGTGAAGGTCTGAAATATGGTGTCACTCGTATAGTGTTATCGCTGTCCTTAGCGGTAGTCTGCATATTCCAAACTGCTATTTATGCTCAATGCATCACAGAGAATACCTCCGAATGGACAAGTATTGGTAGCGATGCTTTCATAGCAGATATTGGTAATGATGTTTCTGTGCAATTATCAGTTACGACTCCTGGACTTTCTTCTGTGGAAAATGTTAGTACCACTTCAGTATTAACAAGTACAAATCCAAACTGGTATAGTGAAAATGTTGCTGGTAATCCATCTCTGCAACTACGTTTGGTTTGGGACATCATAGCTGAGTCCCAGTTGGATGATATTGATAATCCAGCAGATGACAAGGAAACAGGTACAATCACAATTACCTTTTCTGAACCAGTCAATTGTCCGACAATCCATGTAGACAGAATAGGAGGAGCAGGGTCTATTAACTCACCTGTCGGAATTTCAAATTCTGCAATATGGACAGTAACCACTCCGGGCATTACCCTGCAAAAACCAGCAGGTACAGGGACAGATGGCTTTGTTGTTACACCAACTTCTTTTTTCAAACAACCAGATTTACCAAATACCAATTCAACTGCTACTGGAGGATTAGCTTCACAAACGGCAACGTCTGGCGCAGCAGCAGGCTCTGTAAAATTAATGTCTTCAATGCCTATTACTCAAGTGACTTTTGATTGGACAGGTGTAGGCGTAGAGGGTATTGGAGCAGATGAATTGGAAATTGCAATAACTGGCCAACCTGATTGTTTTCCACTCGCTATGCTTGATAAGTCAGTTGATGACATTCGGCCGATGACAGATGGTTCATTCGAAGTGGACTATGTCTATTCGATTGAGAATGATGGAGATACAACACTTACTACTATTTCTTTAATTGATGATATCTCTTTTAGACTTGGTTGTGCTTTTCAAACCATAAGTAATGGTCCTATTATAACAATGCAAAATAACTCAGGCTTAAGTATTCTCCCAACTGAAAATACGCTTTTTGATGGAATAAGGCTCTCCAATTTCTTTATTGGCAATGATGGGGTTCTCCAAACAGGAGATAGAATCGAAATACGTTTAACAGTCTTGATAGACCCAAATTGCATTGGAGTTCCAACGCCTATTATAAACATTGCAAATCTAAATGGATTAGACCCATTTGGCACCACTATAGTAGCATCAGCTAGTGATACTTTATCTATTCCAAGAATTAGTCTGTCAAAATCTGCAGACATTTCAGGGTTTTCCACACCAGTAATTCCAGGAGATGTAATTCAGTATTCATTTGAAATATGTAATACTGGAAACAGCGTATTACAAAACGTACAAATTAACGACCCTTTAATTGGACTCATTATTTCAAATCCTCCAAGCTCTGTAACAATCGGACCAGGTCAATGCAATACAAGTGGTTTTACCGCTGTTTACCCCATTCAAACGCAAGATTTAATTAGAGGATTTTTAGATAATCAGGCAACAGTAAGTGCCACTGCAGAAGATGGATCTGTTGTGACGGATTTGTCTGATGATCCATTTGATATGGAAAATCTAGATGGTAATGGTGATGGTGATCCGGATGACATCACTACTGTTTTATTTGATCCTTCGTCTTCCATCTCAATCATTAAAACTGCCGATTTAAGTTTATTACAAAACCCTACAACACGAGGGAATGAAATAATATATCAATTTGAAATTTGCAATACAGGTAGTTTACCCTTAGATAATGTACTTGTCACGGATCCATTAGTCACAGTGATAGGTTCTGCAATTTCACTGGAACCAGGCACTTGTAATTTGACAGGCTTTACTGGATCATATGTCATTACTCAGCAAGATATAGACGGCGGATTGATTGCCAACACTGCTATAGTCAATGCACAATCTGTCACTGGAGAATTCGTGACGGATAACTCTCATGTTGAAGTGTTTTTGGACATGGTACCTCAAGTTGAGCTTCGTAAAAGAGCCATTACAACTGGCGTCCAAAATCCGACAGCAGTCGGTGATGAAATCACCTACGAATTTGAAATATGTAATACTGGTAATGTTGTTCTTTTTAATGTCTTGATTGAGGATCCATTGACAAATGTCACAGGGCTACCATTAACCTTGGGAGTTGGTGCATGCAACAGCACAAGCTTTATAGAGAGTTACACGATCACTCAACAAGATTTGAATAATTTGTCGGTAACCAATTCAGCTACTGTTACCGCTACTAACAGTTCTGGCTTGATAATATCAGACCTGTCAGATGATCCTGACTCTAATTTACCTGGAGACAATGATCCTACAATTGTTCCTCTATTTGAATGTATGTTGTCAATAGGAGAGTTATCTGCTGTCTCTGATCAATGCATAATGCCAGGTCAAACAATTGCAATTAATACTACACAATTGACTCCAAATGAATTACCAGATGAGTTTGAGGTGTTGTATCTGTTGTCAATAGAAGAACAGCAACAACAAAAGATATTGGCCATTGGTCAAACACCAAATTTTCAAATTACTGAAATCGGGAATTATTCGATCCATATTCTTCTGGCAGAAGTATCGAATCCAATGAGCAGCAGTTATCTTAATCCTTCTCTGATCATTCCGAGGGCAACAACTCTTTCGGACTTGCAATCTATAATTGATCAAAATGCAATCTGTAGTTTGTTGGATTTAAATGGTGAAGAATTTTTAGTGTCAGAACAGCCTCGTGTTATATTACTTCCTACGTTTATAGTGTGTAATAGTGATGAATTATTGATGCAGACTGTTGTGCGCTTTGATGAGTTGTTTACATCAAATCCATTAGCAGGAATTTGGAGCGAGGATAGTCAAGATATCACAGTTACTGATTCATTTGACTTTGCTGGTTTTGAAGCTGGAGATTATGTGTTTAATTTTATATCTACATCAGCTATCGATCCTTGTGTGAATGTGGAAGCATCAATTGTCATTACAGTAATTGATTGTTTTAGCGAGTGTGATGAATTGATATGTAATGAAAATATATCAGTAAGTCTCGGGGAAGATTGTTTTGTTGTTCCTACACCAGATCAATTGTTAGAATCTCCTGCAATAGGCGTTTACACAGTTGATTATTCTTTTGAAAATGGACGACCTTACAGTCAAGATACAATCCGAAATGATGTCATAGGAGAGACCTTAAACTATACAATCTCTTGTGCAGGCAATAGTTGTTGGGGATTGATTTTGGTTGAATCGAATAACATTCCAGCAATTGATGCTCCTTGTGCGTGCACAGAAGATGGTCCTTCTAATCCAGAATGCATTCTATGGTGTTTTGAAGAAAATGATTTTCCAGATGTCTTGATTTCACCAGAAGAATATCTAGAAGTCTATACAAGGTGTGGTCCTCCAATAATTGGAGATTTAGTTGTTATCAATAATGAAGTTGGAGATATTTGCAATCCATTCGGCATAAGAAGGGACATCACATATCGAGCAAAAATAAGATTACACAGCAGCATCGTCGAAGTCGATTTATTGTGTCAAACATTCTGGGAGCAGAAATTAGATATCGGAGGCTCAGACCTTGATTTTTATTCTCAATTTGGTTTTCCAGGTGATGTGCAATTAAACTGTGAAGAGGCAAATCAAGAACTAAGTCCGCAGCACATTCGAGAATCAACAGGATTGGATTCTCTGTCTTATCCTTATTATGTTGACAGTCATAGAATAATCCAAGACTCAACTGTTGTACAAGACACTCAATTAATTGTAATCAAAGAGTCCTTAAGAGATACCGTAATAATAAATGACAATGGTGAAGAAGAATTAATCACCATTCAGGATAAGGTCGTAGATACTGTTGTCACAGAAATTAAAGTGCCAAATGGATTGGCATTACATCCTCTTGTACCCATAGTAGATCGCACATGCAATTTACTTGTAAGTCATTCCGATGTTATGTTTTCTGCTTGTGGTTCAACATTCAAAATATTGCGCAGCTGGACACTTGTGGATTGGTGTGATTCAGCTATAGAACGATCTGCAACTCAAAACATAGAGCTTATTGATAATGACAATCCTTACATTGTCAATGATGATGGACAAAGAGTCGATAGTCTACCTCAAGTCCAAGTAGGTATAGATCCTTGGGCATGTACTGCTACTGTCAGACTACCATTACTAGACTATCTTGATAATTGTGATGAAAGTCCACAGGCTGTTTGGATTACTGACTTCGGAAATATCTTTGATGGATTTGCCACAGACCTGCCTTTAGAATCTAGTCCAATTTTATTAGAGGTTTATATCCAAGATGATTGCGGCAATACTATTCGAAAAGACTTAGTAGTAAATGTTAAAGACAATATCGCTCCCATTGCATCTGTGCAATCCGAATTACTCATTTCGCTTGCTTTTGGCAATCCTGAAAGTGGAAACGATGCTGGAGAGGCTAAGATATTTGCGTCTGATATAGATGAAGGAAGCCATGACGGTGGATGTGGCCAAGTAACATTGAAGACAATACGCGCAGATGATATGGAAGAAGAAGTCTTTTTATGTACTGGAGAATTTGCAGGTTACGAGCCGTCAAGTTCTGCCGCTGTCACTGAGTCAATTGATATAGGTTTCATTAATAGTAAGGGCGAGTGCGTATTTGATGGGAGTAATGTTATCGAACTTATCACTGAACCAGGTGATTTTGTAAAATTTGATTGTGACGATTTAAATCTTGATTTTGAAGTTATTTTATTTGTATGTGATGAAGCAGGGAATACCAGTCAAGCTTCTACAAACATATTTGTCTCAGAAGAATCTACGCCCACTTTAGAATGTGAGGATTTTGATTTCTCTTGTACAGATTTAGAAGATGATGAAGAATTAGAATTTGAACCGCCATTCATAATAGGATCTGCTTGCTTTAATCCATTCCTTAGACCACAAATAGCTTCAGAGAGAAGGATAAATGGTGCTTGTGGAGCAGCCGAAGTATTTGTCGAATGGTTTCTTGATTTAGACGATAGCGGAGACCCCACTTTTGGAGATCCTATGTGTACCCAAGTAATTCGAATAGAAACAGAAGGTGAAATTTTAGACCCTACGACAATTAAGTGGCCTACTAGTCGCACAGGCGAATTAGTCAGAGGCATAAATATTGAGTGTGATAGTTTTGGCATTCCAAGAGAGACATATACAGAAATCACATTACCACCAGCCATGGATTGCGTACCAGATCTTGCTGAGATGGATGGACCAGTCTGGTGTGATAGCGATTGTGGAATCGTAGGCGTCAGCGTTCAAACAGATACCATAGTGAGTCAGGAGTCTTGTTTAAAACTAGCTAGAAATTGGACAATTATAGACTGGTGTTTGTGGGATCCTAATGCAGGAGAAGATGATCTTGACAATGATGATTCTTTTATAGCTATTGAAGATTGGGCTCAGGCTCAATGCCCATCCGCTGATTGTATAGAATTCGGTCCATTCACATCAGAAACAATATATTTTGGTAGTGAACCTGATACAGTTTCAAATTCGTTTACAAACCCATTTTTCTTAGATGTAGATGGATTTTATTCCTACACGCAAATAATTAATATAAATGATACGACAGCTCCTAAAATTAATCTGCCTGACACCATTACAGTAGTAACAGATATTAGCGGAGTGGATGTAGGAAGTCCAGGTGTCTGTTTAGGTTCAGGAGTTGTAGTTGTTTCTGGTGAAGATTTTTGTGGCGGAGAAGTGGTTGCTAATGAACTCAATTGGACCGTTCAAGTATTTAATCAGGATAATGAGCTTATCAATGATGTCGTTATTCAAGATCCAATCTTGGGGCCATCTGCCTCTACAGGGATAGGCTCAGCAGGTGACATTAGATTGATGATTTGGGAAGCCTCAGATGGATGTGGCAACGTGGCTCAAGACAGTACGATCATTGTATACAGAGACCAGGATGCGCCGATCCCTGCTTGCGTATCAGCGCTTTCTACTTCCATAGATAGCATCAACCAAATGATTACTGTTTGGCCAGAAGAATTCATTTTATCAAGTTATGACAACTGCAATTTGGAAGAAGAATTGAGATACAGTCTGGTTTTTCCAAATGATCAAGTTTCAACTCCAGGTGATATTGGGTTCACAAATCAACAATCTTTAGAATTTACCTGCCTCAGTGCTGGTGAAGTGATTGATTTGAATGTGTGGGTATGGGATACAAGCAACAATGGTGAATTCTGTGAAACATCTCTATTTATACAAGATTCTGATGAAGATTGTACGATTGAAGAATCATCGTTTACACTTGCAGGACAAATTCAGACAATGGATGATCAAGCGCTAGCGGATGTGCTTGTCACAACAAACGCGAATTTGTCAGAATATCCAAAATCTGTGCTAACCAATAGCAATGGTATATATAGATATCTAAATAACCCATCGTTTGAACGGTATATAATCACTCCGACAAAAGATGATGCCATGACCAATGGAGTGTCTACAGTCGATTTGGTTTTATTACAACAGCATATAGTCGGCATTGCAAGACTTGAGTCTCCCTATTTGATTCTTGCAGGAGACGCCAATGAAGATGCTCAATTATCTGCTGCAGACATAGTAGACTGGAGAAAGCACATTTTAGGTTTGGAAGAAGAATCAAGAATGAAATCTTGGTACTTTATTCCAGAACAGTTTTCATTTTTAGATGAAAGTAATCCTTGGCCATTTGTGTCAGAGATTCAAATAAACTTTTTAAATACAAATGAAGAGCAATTAAATTTTATAGGAGTAAAGAGAGGTGATCTTAATAATGACATTGTTTTGGGAGAAAATGAAATTCGCAGCCTTTCAAGTTTACCTCTTTTTTACAGATCAAAATTCGAAAAAGATAAACATTTGCTTGAGTTTTCCTTAGCTAAGTCGATGAACATTTATGGCTTACAATTACATTTTGATCATCCACTTAGTAAGTTAGTTGATATTCGACCTGGTGTAGTCCAGTTAGCTGCAGAGCATATAAATAGCGGAGAATTTGAAACTGCAATATCCTGGTCAGACGCCTTTCGAACATCACTAAATACTGATGATGTTTTATTTTCATTGGTGTTTGATTCTAACCAAACTAATATTCCTATTGGTATCAGAAAAGATCGAATGAACCCCGAATTATATGAAAGTGTAACAGACTTATGGGAGTTAATTTTAACAAAAGAGAAAAACAATCTTAAAAGCCATCCGTATCCAAACCCTACGACTGCAGAAGTAACCATTCCTTTTGCACTTGATTCTGAAGAGAAAATGACAATTCATTTCTATAATACAAGTGGACAATTATTGTATAAACATACCGGTGAATACCAGTCTGGCTCGAATAGCATAACAATAAATAAAGACCAACTTAAAATTAAAAATAGCCAAGTAGTCCTTTTTACTATGGAAACTGGTACACAGATACATCATAGTAGAATAAGCTTTATTCTACATAATTGAGTTTAGATTGAAAGGCAATTCTAAAGAGAGTTGCCTTTCATTATGCTTTTGAGAATGGAATTTCCTCTACATCATAACCTAAGTTAGTCAGGAAGTCATTTAATGCGCGTCCTGTTCCAGCTGGCCAAGTTTTCACTTCGCCGAAGGGGACTATTTTCACTTCGTCTAGCTCGTCATCAAGGACTATATCACCAACAGCTTTAACATGATAAGCCAAAATAACTTGATTCATCCGTTTAAATGTATAATGTCCGATAAAGCTTTCAATAGTACCATCCAGACCAACTTCCTCTTTTACTTCGCGAAGCACACACTCATCAGGATGTTCATGTTTTTCTAGAAATCCAGTGATCAATCCAAACCATTTTTGTGGCCATGCGCGATTATGTCCCAATAAAACCTGCTTATCTCCGTATTCTATAACAGCTGCTACGACAGGAGTTGGATTTTGATACTGTACAAATGCACACAAAGGACCAGTGCAATGATTATATCCGTCCTGCTTAAAGACCATTTCAGATTTGCAGGTAGGACAGAAACTATATGTTTGATTCATAAAGACTTATAAATATAATTGAAAATTATATGTCCTAGTTACTACAACTACTTAATTAACATTTAAGAACTAAAAATATAGATGATATTTTCTTATATTTGTCTTTGAATTTTAATTATAGTAACTAAAGCAATAAAATGAAAGAAATTTACCAAAACTACAAGATAGCGTCTTCCTTGTTGTTTTCACTGTTTTTATCGGTCTTCGCTTTTGCTAGTACGTCTACTTCTGCTGTTCAAGTTGAAGGAGGTACTATCACGACATCTGATAATACATCTTTTTGTTATTCAGATGATATCGCAGATGTCGTATCATTTGAGGTGACTGGAGATTCAGGCCCTCATGGCTTATGGGTTGCAACAGATCCAAGTGGAAATATTTTGGGTTCTAACAGTACAGGAACATTTGATTTTACAAATGCAGGTCCTGGAGATTGTGTTGTATATCACATCGCATTTAAAGCGTTTATTTTCCCTCCACTTACTGGAATGAACGTTGGTTCTCTAGTTGGATGGTTTGCGTTATCCAATGGTATCACAGTAAACAGATCCGATTGTGACGGGATGCCGCCTGTAGATGATGGTAACACTGGAGAATGTACTGTTGATGGTGGAATGCTTTCAGGTGGTCCATTTGAGTTCTGTGTTGGAGATGGAGAAGGTGACTTTATTGGCGCTGATCAAATTGTGTTAGCTGGCGGGTCTGGGTCACTTCGTGGCTGGGTCGTTACAGATGCTGCAACAGGAGAAATTTTAGGTTTACCTCCAACATTTTCAGCAGTTGATTTTGACGGTGCTGGTGTTGGTGTTTGTAATGTTTGGTATATCGCACATGACGAAACACTTACTGGTGCAGAAGTTGGAGCTAATGCTGCCGATCTTGGTGGATGTTTTAGTTTATCTAATCCCATAACAGTAAATAGAATTGATTGTACTCCACCGGCACCTATGTGTAGTGTTGATGGTGGTACTCTTTCAGGAGGACCATTTGGCTTTTGTGTAGAAGACGGTGTTGCAGATGTAATTGAGCCAGATCAAATTGTATTAACAGGTGGTTCAGGTGCTAACAGTGGTTGGATTATAACAGATGCAGCTACAGGAGAAATTTTAGGATTGCCTCCAACATTTTCTGTTGTGGACTTTGATCCAGTATTTCCTGGTGTTTGTCAGGTATGGTACATTGCTTATGATGACGTCTCTGGTCTTGAGGTCGGTTCAAATGCTGCAGATTTAACTGGATGTTTCGATTTATCGAACCCAATTGATGTGGTTAGAATGGTATGTGACGGTGGAGATGATATGCCTGTCTGCGATGTAAGTGGTGGTACATTATCAGGTGGACCGTTTGGCTTTTGCGTAGGTGATGGAATGTCTGATAGAATTGCTCCAGATCAAATCGTTTTGACTGGTGGTTCTGGCTCAGCTTCAACATGGGTTATTACGGATAGCTCAGGAGAAATTTTAGGATTACCAGCATCATTCTCAGATGTTAATTTCGATATCGCCGGACCTGGCACTTGTCTTGTTTGGTATTTATCTTTCGATGGTGAGTTATCAGGTGCAGAAGTTGGTGCTAACGCTGCTGATTTATCAGGATGCTTTAGCTTATCTAATAGTATCTCAGTTGTGAGAAATGACTGTTCCCCTGCAGAACCAGTTTGTGATGTTCAAGGTGGTCAACTATTTGGAGGCCCATTTGAATTTTGTGTTGGAGATGGAATGTCTGACATGATTGCCTCAGACCAAATCGTTCTAGATGGTAATTCTGGTGCGTCTTCAGCTTGGGTCGTAACAGAATTAGATGGTACAATATTAGGACTACCTCCATCATTTTCTGCAGTTAATTTTGATATCGCTGGAGTAGGTGAGTGCTTAGTATGGCACCTATCTTTTGAAGGTGATTTAGGAGGAGCTACTGTCGGAGCTAATGCAGCTGATCTTACAGGTTGTTTTGATCTTTCAAACAGCGTAAGCGTAAATAGAAAAGATTGTTCACCTACAGGTAATGATAATGAAGCTCCTGATACAATTGGTGATGCTGTAGGAGATGTATGTGGTGTTAACTCTGGAACTATCCAATTATGCGATGGTTCAGGTACTAACATTAATATTTGTCCAAGTGATGGAGTTGATAGTTCTTTTGAAGTATGTGTTGATGATAATGAAGGTCAAAGTTTCTGGGTGTTGATTGCACCTGATAGAACGTTAATAGCTCAACAAGAAAGCAATGTTTTTGATTTAGAAGGTCTTGGTGCTGGTTTATGTATAATCTGCCATGTATCTTACGAAGGCGAATTGATTGGTCTCGAACCAGGATTACCAGTAGATGAAATCGAAGGTTGTATTGATTTCTCTAATGAAGTATCAGTTTCAAAATTTGTTGACGATCCGACATATTGCTTCGGAGTAGGTCTTCAAGAAGATGAGTCTAGTTTATCCTTCAATACACTTGGAAATCCTGTTGAAAACGTTTTGAGACTACAAGTTAAATCAGAAGTACAAGGAGAAAATAGAGTAGTAATCTATGACGTTCTTGGACGTACACTATTTAATAATGTTCTTCCAGTTAATGAAGGAGAGAATATAATTGAAATAGACGCAACGGAGTTTGACGCTGGTCTACACTTTATAAACATGACAAACGGTAAGTCCTCTGCAATGGAAACATTTGTGAAGGATAACAACTAAGAATTAGTTACTATTTAATCTATAAAACGGCTGTGACCTTTGGTTACAGCCGTTTTTTTATTTGCAACATTCCATATTCAACATTTTAATTACTATCCGACATACTTTCTTCGTCATTCTGTCTAATAACAACAATTAAATTTTGTATTATTACTGTGGACGAAAACTATAAGTATTGGAACTCAAAGGAAGAGAGATTTTTGAAGCGACACCTGCCCAGATATGGAGTATTTTAATGGATATCCCCACTCTGGCAAGAATAACACCAGGCGTTTCAAGATTAGAAGAAATAGGTGAAAATGAATTTGACGCTATTGCAGACGTCAAAATTGGACCCGTCAAAAGCTCATTCAAAGGAAAATTATTTTTGACAGATATAATTGAGTCTAAGCAATTTAATCTAAATGTCAAGCAAAATAGTAAGATTGGTAATGTTGACGCAAAAGTTGGGTTACAACTAGTTCCGACATCACCAACACATACAGAATTATCATTTGATGGTAAAGCGAACTTTTCTGGCACGCTAGCTAGTAAAGGATCAAGGGTGCTCTCTGGAGTAGTATCTAGTTTATCTAAACAGTTTTTTAGAGAACTAGCCATAGAAATTGAAAACAGAGATTTTCCTGAAGTACAACCAGAAACAGACAATTCAACTCATAGAAAACACATTAATATGTCACATGAAATTAATATCAATCTAAATGGTAAGGACGTTACTACCTCGGTGGAAGCCCGAGAACTTCTTGCAGATGTTTTAAGAGATAAACTTAGATTAACCGGTACTCACATCGGATGCGACACAAGTAGCTGCGGGGCTTGTACAATTCTGGTTGATGGTATCGCTGTAAAGTCTTGCACACTCTTAGCGGTGCAGGCAGACGGAAGTAAAATAATTACAGTTGAAGGCCTCGCAAAAGATGGAGTACTACACCCAATTCAAAAAGGATTCAAAGAAGAGCATGGCTTGCAATGTGGATTTTGTACACCAGGAATGATGCTAACTGCTGTTGATCTATTAGAAAGAAACAGCAACCCTGATGAACATCAAATAAGAGAAGCACTAGAAGGTAATTTTTGCAGGTGTACAGGCTATCATAATATAGTGAAAGCAGTGCAACATGCAGCGTCTTTAATGTAATTATCAATCATCTAAAAAGAAGAAATATCTAATGGGAAATTATATAGGTAAATCAATTAAAAGAGTCGAGGACAAAAGATTCTTAACTGGTAAAGGCAATTATACAGACGATATAATTTTGCCAAACCAAACATATGCATACTTGGTTCGTAGTCCGTATGCGCATGCTAATATTGTAAAATTGGATACATCTGCTGCTGAGAAGGCTGAAGGTGTCGTTCGCGTTTTTACTGGGAAGGAAATAGCTGCTGAAGAAATAGCAGGTGTCCCTTGTGGCTGGCAGGTTGATTTTAAAAATGGAGACACAATGAAAGAGCCGCCTCATCCACTTTTGGTTGTTGATAAAGTCAAACATCTAGGGGATGCAGTTGCCATTGTAATCGCTGAATCCAAATCTGCTGCTAAAGATGCAGCTGAGCTTGTGGACGTAGAATATGACGTTTTGGAAGCAGTTGTCGATCCCAAATTAGCTGCTCAAGCCGGTGCACCACAAGTTCATCCTGACTGTCCTAATAATATGTGTTTTGATTGGGAGCTTGGAAATTCTAAAGCAGAAGTGGATGAAGCAATGGCTTCAGCTCATCACATCACAAAATTAGAGTTTATCAATCAAAGAGTGATTCCGAATGCTATGGAGCCACGGTCTGCAATAGGTGATTATCAAGAGTCCACAGATAAATATACCTTATATACCTCTTCACAAAATCCTCACTTAATAAGGTTGTTGATGTGCGCATTTGTGCTCGGTCTGCCTGAACATAAAGTGAGAGTCATTTCACCTGATGTTGGGGGAGGTTTTGGAAGTAAGATATTCCATTATACAGAAGAGGCATTAGTGATTTGGTGTTCAAAAAAAATAGGAAGACCAGTCAAATGGACATCAGAAAGAAGTGAAGCATTTTTGACAGATGCACATGGTAGAGATCACGTGACTGATGCAGAAATGGGATTCAATGCAGATGGAGAAATCGTCGGATTAAGAATTAAAACATTTGCGAATCTTGGAGCATATCTATCAACATTTGCTCCAGCGGTACCAACTTATTTGCATGGCACACTTATGCAAGGCTTGTATACCACACCAAAAATAAATATAGATGTAACTGCCACATTTACAAACACTACAGCAGTAGATGCTTATCGAGGTGCTGGACGACCAGAAGCAACATATTTGCTTGAGCGATTACTAGACCTTGCTGCTTTGGAGATGAATATGGATCCAGCTGACTTAAGATTTAAAAATTTTATACCTCCATTTGATGGGGTAGAGCAAGAAGGGTACACGACACAAGTCGCACTGCAATACGATAGTGGCAACTACGCAGGTGTTTTGAAAAGAGCGCTAGATATGGTTGGTTACGAAGATTTTAGAGCCGAACAAGCAGCACAATCTAATGGTAAAATTTTAGGTATCGGATTTTCTACCTATGTAGAAGCATGTGGTATCGCACCTTCCGCAGTAGTTGGAGCTCTTGGAGCAAGGGCAGGTCTTTATGAATCAGCACAAGTAAGAGTCCAGCCTACAGGCAAAGTGAGCGTGTATACAGGAGCACATTCACATGGACAAGGACATGAAACAACCTTTGCTCAAGTAGTAGCGGATCGGATGGGGATTCCATTGGAGGATGTAGACATCGTTCACGGTGATTCAGATTCAGTCGCTTTTGGAATGGGAACATATGGTTCAAGAAGCCTTGCCGTAGGAGGTAGTGCGATAGTGAAAAGTATAGATAAGGTTCTTGAAAAAGGAGCTAAAATTGCTGCTCATATGTTAGAAGCTAACCCTGACGATTTAGATTTTGCTGAAGGGAAGTGGACTGTAAAAGGAACAGATAAATCGGTTGCCTTTGGAGACGTTTCGCTAACGGCTTATGTGCCTCATAACTATCCAGAGGGTCTCGAACCAGGGATGGATTTTTCAAGTTTTTATGATCCAGCAAATTTCACCTATCCATTTGGTGCACATGTTGCTATTGTTGAAATTGATAAAGAAACTGGTAAGGTAGAATTAAAAAGATTTATTGCAGTTGATGATGTTGGAAATGTTATAAACCCCATGATAGTTGATGGACAAATTCACGGTGGACTTGCCCAAGGTATCGGACAGGCTTTATTCGAAGGCGCCATTTATGATGATACTGGCCAATTAATCAATGGGTCCTATATGGATTATTGCATGCCACGTGCTGATGATTTACCACTCTTCGAAGTGGACAGAACAGTAACGCCATGTCCACACAACCCTCTTGGAGTTAAAGGAGCAGGAGAAGCTGGATGTATCGGTGCGACACCAGCTGTTGTTAATGCAGTTATAGATGCACTTTGGAAAGCTGGACATAAAGTCAAAGATGTCAAAATGCCATTGACCTCAGAAAGAGTTTGGTCAGCAATGCAAACAAAACATGCCTAATTTTTAAAGTACAAATCAACATAAATATGATTCCTAGCAAATTCAATTATAGTAGAGCAACAAGTGTACAAGACGCTATTTCAAAATTAGGTGGAGAAGCTAAGCTACTAGCTGGTGGACACAGTTTGATACCTGCAATGAAACTCAGGTTAAATCAACCAACTGATTTGATAGATATATCTCGAATTGATACAATTAAGCAAATTACTGATGAAGCAGATTCTGTGCTTATAGGAGCGGGTGTTACCCATGGTGAAATTGCAAATTCTTCATTAGTTCGCAGTGCATGTGCTATGGTGAGCGATGGTGCTGCTCAAATTGGAGATATACAAGTTCGAAATAAAGGTACTATAGGGGGAAGTATAGCTCATGCAGATCCAGCAGCTGATTGGCCTGCAATTATTATTGCCGCTGATGGAGTGATAATTCTAGAAGGTGCTGGAGGTAGTCGAGAAGTACCTGCCGCTAGTTTTTTTACTGGATTTTATGAGACAGCTTTGGAAGAGAATGAGATTATAACTGGAATTAGAATTCCAAAATTGAAATCAGGATCCTCGTCAAATTATGTGAAATTTGCGCAGCCAGCCTCTCGATTTGCTATTGTCGGATGTGCTGTGGTAAAGAACCTTGATAGCGAAGGAGAGATTGGTAATATAAAGGTATCCATTACCGGTGTTTCAGAATTTGCATATCGAGATCATGGGGTCGAAGATGAGTTGATGGGCAAACCTCTTACAGCAGAAGTAATAGAAAGTGCTGCTGCTAAAGCCGCAGAAAGCGTCGATGTCATGAGTGATCATTATGCCTCAGAAGAATATAGAAAACATCTCGCTAAAGTCTATGTCAAAAAAGCACTTACTGAATTAATGTAAAAGGTACGACTAAGTATTGACCCAAGAATAAAGCAGGGCAGGAGCAGATAAACCATCAGGTGTAGACATAGTTTCTGTTAATAGTCTAGTTCCATTGTGCTTTTCATAGAATGATATGGCTTGTGCGTTTTCTTCAAATACCCATAAGTAATAGTTTTCGTCAATGAATTGGGCACAGTGAAGCATTGATTTTTGTAGCAATCGTTGACCTATCCCTTTTTGTCTGTAATCTGGGTGAACATGAAGATTGTCCAAGTAGTGACCAAATTTATCATGATAGTATAAGAAATGACAAGCAAAGCCAATCAACCGCTCGTCAAACTTTGCCGTAATTATGATCATAGATGCTTCTTTCTTTTCAAATCTTTTTTGCCACACATTAAGTCTTTCTTCCTCTGCGTGGTTGTCGAGATAGTCATCAGATAATATTCCTCGATAAAATACTTGCCAACTTAACGCATGAAGTTTTGCCAAGGCATTCATGTCATCATGTCCCCCATATTGATAGCGAATCTTTTTCACATCTGAAAGTTAATGTAAATTTTTTGATAGATTCATTAAAGAATAATTGATGCTTGATTAAGTATTTAGTCAAATGAAGATGGACTTTGCAATAATAAATTGACTAGGTATTACGGTTGTTGGTGCTAGACTCCTCACAGAATCATGTATATCTGATTCAGATCTGGAGATTAACAGATTTTTAAAGAGCTTAGTTAATATTGTGTAAATATCTAAAAATTTGGATTTGAAAGAATATAATGTCGGTTATATAGGTGTGTGCAGAATATTAATTTAGAGTTCTGCTCTTATAAACTAAATTTGATTAAAGATGAAACACTTAAAAATATTAATAACAAGTATCATGTTCCTTGGGATTATTGGATCCGCAAGTGCACAGTATTGCCCAAGTCCAAGAATTGGGTTTAACAATACAGCTGGATTAGGCACAAGCTCATTTTATAATGCATCTTTTGCATCTAATTCATTAAGTATATATAGATCCAATTTCTATAATACGCTAAATCAAGGTTATAGATCTGGTAGGTTAACACTTAATGAAGTCAGGTCATTAGAACTAGATTTTGATAGATTGGCTACTGAAATACGATGGGCCTATGCCGACAGAAGATTATCTTTCTCAGAAAGATCCAGAATTGATTTGTACAAAGACCGCTTAGAAAGAAAATTGTATAGAGACTGGAACGATGCGGTATAAGCAAACTTAGCTAAGCTGCATAAAAGCAACTCTTAATGGCAGGAGTTGCTTTTTTTTATTAAACAGGCTACTATTTTTTGATCTGATGGTCGTATACTTTGACGTCCCCCCAGATATGTTTATGTGATTGAATGAAATCTAAGTGAATCGGATCAGTATTTTGGTAAACATGGTGTTGTTCTACAGAATCAAAAAAACTAGTTGCAGCATAATCATAACTACTATCAACGACATCTCTATCAGGAATGTCAAGTGGAGTTCCCCAAAAAAAGCCACTGGAATTGCTAGAAGTGCCAAGCTTTCTCAGACCATCTTCAAATGATTTTCGCTCCTGATCAGTGGTTCCTTCATTTAACCAAAAGTAAACTGTATGTATGAAAATTGCTTTAGTCATAGTCTAGGATTTAATCAACGTATTTTTGTCTCTCGACTAATGCCAACATATTATTCTCAAGTTCTAAATACCCTTGATCATAACAGAAAAAATACTCATTGCCAGATCTTGTAGCATAAATATTGGTGAAGTAACTAAATCTGAACCCCTCTTTTTCTAATTGCTCTCTTGAAATTTTTGCCTTGCCTTTAGGATTAAGTTTTGCCAGTATCCTTCTGTTCTTTCTAAGTATATTATTAATGTTCCTCATAAAGTTAGTACTGTCAGAGTTTAGTCTATTGTTATAAGATGACCGACAAGAATCCGAGCAGAATTTTTTGTCAATTCTACCTTGGATTGCGTCGCCACATTCTTTGCATTTACTTTTCATTTGACAAACTTGTTTATCTAAGTTATAAAATGCTTTGGAATATGTTCTAATGATTTTTCATATACTGATAGGTATATTTCAATATAAGGAAATAAAAATGATAGATATTCTAAAATAATTGATATTTAAGGTGAAAAAATTTATATTAACTATAATTTATATGAATGTTCTTCATATACGTGATTCATATTCAATTACTTAATATTAATATATATTATAATGTGAAATCAATTGTATATCATATTTATACATGTTATAAAAATATTTAATATAAAAAATACCTCTCTCTAGTTCTTTACTCCGATAATAAACAGCGACTTTTATTCTTATATCCAAGAAAATCAAGGTTTTACAATTGATTCGTCAGTTTTAATTTACTTGGTTATCTGATGAAAAGCCATATAAATCCTGAGAAGCAGATAGTGATTTTTAAAAAATTAAATTCTTTAAAGCTAATTCTTTTAGCTTTTTTCCTAGTTTGTTCTGCATACACGACGAGCTATTCACAAGCTATGTGTGATATTCCTGCAGAGGGATATGCACTAATATGTGGTAATGCCTCATACTTTACAGTACCTACTGATGGTTCACCAATAATGGAGTGTATGACATTCCTAGGTGGTGCAGCATTTACACCAGATTGTGAAGCTTCCGGATTTGATCCATCAACTGGTTTATATTACACTTTCATAGGTTCTGATTTATATGCAATTGATACCAGTCTTCCTTGTGGGACAGATAATGTGACACTAATTAGTTCTAATACATTCCCCGGTAACCCAATGGGGGCTACAATCGGCATTTCAGGGGGCATGCCAGTTCTGTATGTTATTGACGATAGTATTCCTTCAATTTTATATGAAATTGATCCGGCTACTGGAACAGTGATTTCCACCTTACAGCTATTGCCAGTCTTTTTTGGTATTGGTACGTTGACAAGTATAGGCTTTGACCCAGTAAGTGGTTTGCTATTTGGTATAAATCCAGTTTTGGACGTTCTATTCAGAATTGATTTGACAACAGGTGAAATAATTCCCTGTGTGCCTACAAATCCAGCTTCTTTTCAACCCTTTCCATTTGAAATTGACGGATTAAGTTTTGGTCCAGATGGTACTGCATACTTCGAAGGAGAAACAGGAGATACTCCGCCAGATAGAGTTGTATACGCAGTCACAATTCCTGCAATCTTAAGTCCTATGGATTGTTTTGCAGCAGGTGTCATTTCTGCTCCTATGGTAGTTGCTGATTATGAGTCAACTATGGGGGATTTGAATACTTTAGCTTTTAATGGAACAGCTTGTCTGCAGCAATGCGATCTTCTTGAATGTGAAATTACAAATGTCATCGATGCTCAATGTGATGATTCTGCAGATGGAAGTGCCACAGTAACAGCGCTGAATGGCACAGCTCCTTTCGTTTATTCTTGGGACAATGGAGAAACAACACAAACAGCTACCATGTTGACTGCTGGGCCTCACACCGTTACAGTGATAGATGCCTTTATGTGCGAGTTGATTTGCGATGTTGTTATAGATGGACCAGCTAATCCACTTTCATGCGTCATAAATCTTGAACAAGAGATATTGTGCAATGGACAATCCACAGGTGCTTTAACAGTGACGATCATGAATGGCACAGCTCCATTCGATATCGTTTGGTCCAACGGTTTGACTACAGCCACAATTGATAATTTACCAATTGGTGACTATACAGCAGATGTAACAGATGCAAATGGATGCACAACCTCTTGCACGTTTACTTTAGTAGAACCTCCAGCTATAATTTGTGAAGATGTAACTGTTAACTCAAATGTTTCTTGCAACGGGTTCAGTGATGGTTCTGCCACTATAACAGTATCTGGAGGAACACCACCATTTACCTATGCATGGCCAAGTGGCGAAACTACTGAAACTGCTACAATGCTTGAGGCTGGTATCAATTTAGTTACCGTTACAGATAGTAATAATTGTGAAACTGAATGTATCGCTATAATAAATGAACCTCTGCAATTAACTTGTTCTGTCACCTTAATACAAGATGCTGAATGTAGTGGAGACGAGACTGGTTCTGCCGAGGCCGTGCCTTCAGAAGGAACGGCGCCATATACATTCTTATGGGATAATGGAGAAACAACTGCGATAGCAACGATGTTGCAAGCAGGAGAACGGTTTGTTACAGTAACTGATGTAAATTTATGTGAAACTGTTTGTAGCATAACAATCTCAGAAGTTTCGGATATAGTTTGTATGACAGAGCTTATTCAGAATGTCAGTTGTAATGGTGACACTGATGGCTCTGCAACAGTGACAACCACTGGAGCTGTTTTACCAGTGACCTACCTTTGGAGTAATGGTGAAACTACAGAAACTGCTGTCAATTTACCGGCAGGTCTAACAACAGTCACCGTAACTGATGCTAATGATTGCGCAGTGATTTGTGATATCATGATTTCAGAACCACCAGGATTACTTTGTGAAGTTATGGTCGTATCCGAAATCCTTTGTTTTGGCGATGCTAATGGTGAGGCAACTGTTACAGCCACAGGAGGAACCGGTCCTTATACTTATTTGTGGGATAATGGTCAGACAACGCAAACTGCTGTTAATCTTGCCGCAGGAGTGGCAATAGTTACAGTGACAGATGCAAATGGCTGTACAACTGAATGTCAAATAGAATTAATCTCACCTCTAGAGCTTACTTGTGATATTACTCTTGAAAATAATGTCACATGCTTTGGATTTGTTGAAGGTTCTGCTACTGCCGAACCTTCAGGTGGAACAAGCCCATTTACCTATTCCTGGTCTAACGGAGAAGCAACTCAAACAGCAGTAGCACTTGCAGCAGGAGAACAAATGGTTACTGTGACAGATGCAAATATGTGTGAAACCGTTTGTAGCATAACAATTACAGAACCGGAAGAACTCTTATGCAGCACCGTCCTAATAAATGATGTTTTTTGCCAAGGAGAATCAACTGGTTCAGCACAAGTTGTTCCTGAAGGAGGTACTGCGCCCTTTACTTATTTATGGGATAACGGAGAAACCACTCAGACTGCAACAATGTTAAATGCCGGATTGCATACAGTGACAGTTGTTGACGCAAATATGTGCGAAACTTCTTGCGACATAACAATAGACGAACTATCCTTACTTGAATGTGCTGTTGTTCTCGATAACCCTATTCTTTGTGTTGGGGATATGTCTGGTTCAGTGACTGCACAAGTTGTTGGAGGGTTAATGCCTTTTACATATATGTGGTCTAATGGAGAAGTAACACAAACCATAATGAACCTTGGTCCAGGTACATACGACGTGACCGTGACTGATGATAATGGTTGTACGACTGAATGCAGTATAATCTTAGAAGAACCACCAATTTTAACTTGTACTATAGATTTAGATCTTGGAGTTTTATGTTTTGGTGATGAAAATGGTTCTGCAACAATAACACCAGAAGGAGGTATTCCAGGTTATACTTTCCTTTGGGATAATGGAGAAACAACGGCAACAGCTACGATGCTTTCAGGTGGAATGCACACGGCTACAGTAACAGATGCCAACGATTGTACAACAGAATGTACAATAGAAATACCTAGCCCAGACGAATTGATTTGTACGATCGACCTAGACAGTCCAATTGTATGTTTTGGAGATACAAATGGATCTGCTACAGCTAGTGTTGTTGGAGGTACTCCTGATTATACATATTTATGGAGTAATGGAGAAACAACTGAATCAGCAACTATGCTCCCTCCAGGTCTGAATACGCTAACTGTTACTGACATAAACGGTTGCATGACAACTTGTACAATAGAATTAATAGAACCACTAGAATTAACTTGTGAGATTACACTCATTAGTGATGTCGTCTGTGCTGGAGAATCTAATGGAAGTGCCATGGTAGTGACAACCAATGGTGTTGCGCCATTTACATATTTATGGGACAATGGAGAAACTACCCAAACGGCTACAATGCTTTCAGCTGGTTTAAGGCAAGTAACTGTTACTGATGCAGATGGTTGTATGACAATGTGCTCACTTATGATTGAAGATCAAGAGCCACTTTTTTGTCGTATAGTCTTAGTAAATAATGTGACATGTAGTTTAGGAGCAGATGGAGCTGCCGATGCTTTCGCAACTGGTGGAGTTGAACCATATATATTTAGTTGGCCAAGTGGTGAAATTGGCCCTCAAGCCGTAATGTTGCAGGCTGGTTTAAATACGGTTACAGTCACTGACGCAAATAACTGCGTCTCAACCTGTGAAATTCTGATAACTGAGCCACCTTTATTTGAATGTAATACAACATTGCAAAATGGGGTAGATTGTTTTGGTGATTCTAACGGTAGTGCGCTAGTTGCTGCTACTGGTGGAAATGCAGGATATACATATCTTTGGGATAATGGTGAGACTACGCCTATTGCAACTATGCTTTCTGCTGGTTTACGATCGGTCACAGTTACTGATGCAGAAAATTGTGAAATTGTATGTGACATAGACATCCCTTCACCAGATGAATTAACGTGTGATATAACTTTAATAAATGATATAAGCTGTTTTGGAGCAAATGATGGTTCTGCTACAGTTAATCCCGTTGGTGGTACTCCTGATTTTACCTATTTATGGAGTACTGGTGAAACCACCCAAACCGCAGTTGCTTTAGTACCAGGATTGAATTCTGTAACCGTGACTGATATGAATGGTTGTGAAACATCATGCGACATTACTATAGCAGAACCATTGGAGTTTACGTGTACAGTAGCTTTGGTCAGTAATGTTTTATGTGCAGGAGATACAAACGGTAGTGCAACTGCAGTACCCATGAACGGAATTGCACCTTATACTTACCTATGGGATAATGGTGAAACCACTGCGACAGCATCCATGCTTTCTGGAGGAGGACACACTGTTACGATTACAGACGCTACAAGTTGTACTACTATGTGTGATATAGATATAATGGATCAGTCTACACTTGATTGTACAGTAACTTTGGTAAATAATGTTAGTTGTTTTGGATTTACTGATGGCTCAGCTACAGCAATGCCAACTGGAGGAAATCCACCATATAATTATATTTGGGATAATGGAGAAATTACTCAAACAGCAGTCATGTTGGATGTCGGTCTCCATACGGTTACTGTTAATGATATTAATGATTGTGGATCTACTTGTACAATAGAAATTTTAGAACCAGCTTTGTTAGAATGTACAGTTGCTTTGGAAAACGATATTACTTGTTTTGGATTCAATGATGGATCTGCTACAGTGACGGCTACAGGTGGTACGCCAATGTATACCTACTTATGGGCAGATGGACAAACTACAGAAACAGCAGTCGGATTGGCTCCAGGAACACAATCTGTTACAGTAACAGATGCCAATAATTGCGAAACAATCTGTGAAATAATTATAGCAGAACCAGAAGAATTAACATGCTCAATAGACCTAATTAATGATGTAAGTTGTTTTGGAGCTAATGACGGTTCTGCAACTGTAGTTCCAGCAGGTGGAACTCCAGACTACACAATCTTATGGGATGATGGTCAAACAACATCCACAGCAGTTGGATTAACTCCAGGGCCTCATACCGCAACTGTCACTGATTTGAATGGTTGCATAACTACGTGCGATATAATAATAGCAGAACCATTAGAGTTTACATGTACTGTTGACTTAGTAAACAATGTTCTATGTGCCGGTGATACTAATGGTAGTGCAACTGCAGTCCCTATGAACGGCATTTCTCCATTTACTTATTTGTGGGATAATGGAGAAACTACAGAAACAGCAGTTATGCTTTCTGGCGGAGGACATACTGTTACCATTACAGACGCAACTAATTGTACGACCATTTGCGATATCCAAATTATGGATCAATCAACACTTGACTGTACAGTAGCGTTAGTTAACAATGTCAGTTGTTTTGGTTTTACGGATGGTTCAGCTACAGCAACACCCACAGGTGGAAGTCCACCTTACAGTTACATATGGGATAATGGAGAGACTACCCAAACAGCAGTTATGCTGGCAGCCGGTCCTCATACTGTTACAGTGAATGATCTTAATGATTGTGGGTCGACGTGTACTATCGAAATATTAGAACCAGCATTACTTGAATGTATGGTTGTCTTGGAAAATGACATTACTTGTTTTGGATTTAATGATGGTTCTGCAACAGTCACACCTACTGGTGGAACACCTGAATATTCAATATTGTGGGATGACGGACAAACGACATTAACTGCTGCTGGATTAACTCCAGGGACACATACAGTGACAGTAACTGACGCTAACGGATGCCAAACAGATTGTGAAATTTTCATTGTTGAACCGCCAGAATTAATTTGTTCAATCACATTGGAAAATGATATCAGTTGTTTTGGTGCTAATGATGGTTCTGCAACCATAGAACCCTCAGGCGGTGTTGGAGACTATTCATTTCTGTGGGATGATGGCCAAACGACACAAACTGCTATTGATTTAACTCCTGGCCAACATACTGCAACAGTCACAGATATGAATAGCTGTTTGACAGTATGCGAAATCACTATTTTAGAGCCTCTGGAATTTACATGTGAATTGGTCTTAGTTAGTAATGTTCTATGTGCTGGAGATACAAATGGTAGTGCAACAGGTGTTCCTACAAATGGTATTGCACCATATACCTTCCTTTGGGATAATGGAGAAACCACTGCAACAGCATCCATGCTGTCGGGAGGCAGCCATACCTTAACAATTACTGATGCCACAAATTGTACAACAGTTTGTGAGATTGAAATAATGGATCAGTCAACACTAGATTGCTCAGTGGTCCTTGTTAATAATGCGACATGTTTCGGATTTAATGACGGTTCTGCAACGGCAATGCCAGCAGGAGGTAATCCTCCTTACAACTATCTGTGGGATAACGGAGAAACTACCCAGACTGCAGTTATGCTTGATGCAGGTATACATACTGTTGTTGTCAATGATATAAATGATTGTGGAACAACATGTACAATAGAAATATTAGAACCACCATTGTTAGAGTGTACGATAGTCTTAGAAAACGACATCAGTTGTTTTGGGTTTAATGACGGTGCTGCAACAGTAAGTGCAACTGGTGGTGTGCCTGGTTATACTTTCCTTTGGGATGATGGTCAAACGACATTAACTGCAGTAGATCTATTGCCTGGATTACGTTCTGTGACAGTTACTGACGCAAATGGTTGCGAATCTACATGTGAAATAAACATTATTGAACCACCAGAATTAACGTGTTCCATAAACCTTGTAAATGACGTTATTTGTTTTGGCGCTAATGACGGATCAGCTACTGTGGTACCTATTGGTGGGAGACCAGATTATACATTCTTATGGGATGATGGTCAGACCACTCAAACAGCTGTTGGCTTGACCCCAGGCTTACACACAGCCACAGTAACGGATGCTTCGTTGTGTAGTACAATTTGCGATATCACTATACTTGAACCATTGGAGTTTACTTGCACTGTTGAACTTGTCAATGACGTATTGTGCGCTGGAGATACTAATGGTAGTGCAACTGCTATCCCATCAAACGGAATTGCTCCATTTACCTATTTGTGGGATAGTGGAGAAACTACCGCAACGGCAGTTATGCTAACCGGAGGGACTAATTCTGTTACGATTACTGATGCCACTAATTGTGAAACTGTATGCGATATATTCATTCAAGATCAATCAGGTCTGACCTGTGATATCACTGTAATAAATGATATCACTTGTTTTGGATTTAACGATGGATCTGCAATTGGAACCCCTGATGGAGGAGTAGCACCTTACACCTACTTATGGGATAATGGAGAGACAACTCAAACAGCAGTGGCATTGAGCCCCGGTATGCACCAGTTGACAGTAACAGATAATAATAATTGCGGAACGATCTGTATAGTTGAAATTTTAGAACCAACTATAATATCCCTGCTTGAACCAATTCAAACAATAACGACTACTTGTTCAGGAAATGACGACGGAAGTGCTAGCATTCTTGTTACTGGAGGTACACCAGGTTACACATATCTATGGTCTAGCGGAGAAACAGCACAAGAAGCCATTGCTCTTCCAGAAGGTCCGGGCTCTGTGACAGTTACAGACAATAATGGCTGTGAATTTGTGGAAACATTTGTAATAAATCCACCTGTATTTCCAATAGTAAATATCACTAACGTTATACCAGTATCCTGCGATAGCTTCGATGATGGATCAGAAAATGATGGATCTGCAACAGCAGAAGCCTCTGATGGAATTCCAGGATACACCTATTTGTGGAGTAATGGAGAAACTACACCTACTGCTGTAAGCCTTACACCAGGTATGAATTCGGTGACAGTTACTGATCAGTTTGGATGTGAGACTATTGCAACAGTTGACATTGTCTTAGATAATTGCTTTAGTATTGACTTAGTAAAATTAGGCAGTTTAGTAAACCCTGATGATGTTGTTGAAGTAGGTTCTCAAATTGAGTATGCATTTGAAGTATGTAATAATGGTACTGTTGCGTTAAACATTGTGACTGTCGATGATCCATTGGTAACTGTTACAGGTGGACCAGTTAATTTGTTGCCGGGCGAATGTGATGAGTCTTCATTCTCAGGATTGTATCTAGTGACGCAAGCTGATCTTGATAATCAATTTGTTTCTAACCAGGCTATTGCTCAAGGGTTTGATGTCATAAATAATAATTCAGTCATCTCTAATTCTGACGATCCATTGACGGCTGCAATTGATGACCCTACAGTAGTTGTTATACAACAGCCAAGTATTTCGTTAGAAAAAGTAGCTGACGTGTCTGCAATTCAATCTCCTCCTCAACCTGGAGATGAAATATCTTATGTATTCACAATTTGTAACACTGGTGATTTAGTACTTTCTTCTGTGACGGTAATTGATCCAATTATTGATTTAATTGGAGCTCCAATCGCAACACTCGATCCTGGAGTTTGTAATGATGTTGCTTACTCAGGAGTTTATGAGATAACGGCTACTGATATAGCTATTGGCTTTGTAGAAAATACAGCTCAAGTAACTTCTTTTGATACGAATAATAATATTATTGAAGATCGATCCGATGATCCCAATGATTTAGAAAATATTGATCCAAATGGAGATGGTAATCCTGATGATCCTACAGTAGTCCCATTAGAAGCAGCTCCTGCTGTGGAACTAACTAAGCAAGGGTCGATTGTAAGTGATTGCCCAACTGTAGGTGACCTCATCACATATACCTTTGAAATTTGTAATACAGGTAATATTGATTTGATAAATCTAGCAGTAACAGATAATCTTGCTACTGTTGTTGGCAGCCCAGTATCACTAGCGCCGGGAGAGTGCAACAATACAAGTTATATGGCTAGTTATCCTATTACTCAAGCCGATATAGACAATGGAGTAGTTATCAATAGTGCAACCGTTAACGGAGAGGATGTGAATAATAATCCATTGTCAGATATTTCTGATGACCCAAGTCAGACACCTAATATTGATTCCGAAGGAGATGGCGAACCAGATGATCCCACGTTGACATTCCTTATCCAAAAAGCGGCAATCGAATTAGAAAAGGTTGGAGTGTTTAATGATGAAAGTGGTGATAGTATTGCTCAAATTGGTGAGACTGTCACGTATTCATTTACCATCAGAAATATTGGTAATGTTACCTTGAGCGATGTTACAATAACTGACCCATTGGTCACAGTTATGGGCAATAACATTCCTATTCTAGAAGTAGGGGAAGGAGACTCAATTACATTTACTGGTGAATATGCTCTGCAAGTGGCTGATATAGAAATAGCAATGGTAGAGAACACTGCTATGGTTACTGGGCTTGATCCAGTAGGTCTGCCTGTCACAAATACATCGACCGAACTTGTCGAATATATCGTTCGTTCTTGTGATGAGATTGTCTGCAACAATGATCTCCAAATTAGTCTAGGAGCTAGCTGTGAATTGCAATTAACAGAAGATCAATTGATTGAAGATCCAGTCTTTGGAACCTATACAATTTCAATATTTGAAGGTGATTCATTATTAAGTGATGTTGGTTTATTGAATGAAGCTGCAATCGGAAAGACCCTGACCTACCAAATTTCTTGTGGTCTAAATTCTTGTTGGGGTACAATATTAGTCGAAGGAAATAAACTACCTGAATTTGATACGCCTTGTGGTCTGGGACCTAATGGTGAAGTCAATCCAGATTGCACATTCATGTGTAACGACTTTGGAGTGCCTTTAGACTTAGTTACTCCTGAGGAATTGGCAGAAATTTTAGCATCTCCATGTACTCCAGATTTAGTTGGGGAGATTAAGATATCGGAAACTCGAGAAGGAGATGAATGCACGGTCGGAGGCACTGTAGTTACTATTGTATATTCTGCTAAATTTAGAATACATGATCGAATTACAGATGAACAAGAAATACTGACTCAAGCGTATACCATAAGTCCAATTGCTTTGGGAGATGTTATCTTCCCATTTGATGTCACAGTAGATTGTAATTTTGGCACAAGCCCAGAAGCCTTGGCAGGGGCATTGCTGGACAATCGATTTGGGTTCCCAACTGTTTTTGATGAAAATTTTATTCCTGAAGGAGATTCAATTCTTGTTTGTGATCCTGGTGGTCTTGAAGAGATTATCCTTGGGACGCGTGAGGAGATGCAACTTGAAATTATTGACGGTCAAGAAATATGGACATTAGTTACTATTGTAGAAAAGCAAACTGTCGTTGTTGTTGATTCTGCAACTTGCAGACTAGAGTTAGATGAAGAATCAATTGAAGGATTGAATTTTGCACCTATACAAGACAGATACTGTAATCTATTAGCTAGTTACACAGACGTCGAGTTCCCATCATGTGGTAACGGAAGAAAAATATTGCGCCGATGGAATGTTATAGATTGGTGTAATGCAAATAACTCAGTATCTGCGGAACAAACAATTGAAGTTGTAGACAATAATCCACCTCAATTAACTAGGTTCTTAAATGATGTCTTTGTCAATATAGAACCATGGATCTGTTCAGGTACATATGTTTTACCTTCTTTATTTGAAGGAATAGACTTTATCGAAGCCTGTAACAATGTGGATATAGAATTCTTCCCTGAAGAAGGAGTTGTAGTTGATGGTACTATTACTGAACTGTGGTTAATCAATGATCCAATTCGAGTAGAAGTAACGCTCACGGATGAATGTGGTAACCAATCTTCTGATTCGTTTAGGATCATTATGCAAGATGTTACCAAACCGGTAATGATTTGTAATTCTGGAATACAGATTTTATTAACAGGCAATGAAGACAATGGCTCAGCAACTCTATTTGCTAGTGATCTAGATGAAGGAAGCCACGATGCTGGGTGCGGACTTGTTGATCTACAAGTCATTAGAGTGGAAGACGAATTGAATCCAATTTTCGATTGTAACGGAGATTTTCTAGGTTATGAGCCTTTGACCTGTGGTGCTCAAACTGAAGTAGTGTTAGCAGCTTCAGATTCAAGTGAAGATAAAGGAACAGACTGTGTAGATTCTATCGAAACTCTAATTGCAGTTCCAGGAGATTTTGTGAAGTTCTGTTGTGAGGATGTAGGGCAGAGTATTGAAGTTGTTTTAATAGCGACAGACAAACATGGAAACTCTAATAGATGTGTCGTTGAAGTTACTGTAGGAGAGCAGTTTATCCCTCAATTATCGTGTCCTACAATTGTAACAGATTGTTCAAATGAAGAAATAACGCTTCCTGAAATTATTGGAAGTATATGCCCAATAGAGGAATTCGAACCTATTCTAATTACAGAAATAGAAGAGGGTACAAACTGTGCCAATACTACAATGGTAAGAGAATGGTTTATAGATGTTGATGGAAATGGCATTGTAGATCCTCAGGATCCATACTGTACTCAATTAGTTACCATAGATGGTGATGCGTCAACATTAGACCCATACAGCATTAAGTGGCCTATTAACTACGATGGTACATCTGAAGAAGGTATTAATCTAGAATGTAATGATGATGGAGAAGTAGTAGAAATTGAAGCAACCATATCAATGGGGGCACCAATGGAGTGTATTGCTGAAGCAAATCTTTCTGGACCACTATGGTGTCAAACTGATTGTGGCTTAGTTGGTAGTTCAGTTGAATTAGATACCATCGCTTCATCTGAAGCATGTCTAATTATAATAAAAAGATGGACAGTTGTTGATTGGTGCGCGTGGGATCCAAATACAGCGGATGTTGATGATGACCAAGACACTTTCGTCGCTGTTCAAGATTGGGCTCAATTTGATTGCACATCTTGTTTTAATTCAAGTAGCGAAGACGATCCTAATTATTTTAGATATGAGCAAGTAGACAGAGACGGATATTATACATTCGACCAATTGATACAGATAGTTGACCAGTCGGGTCCAGAGATTTTTGCTCCGACAGAACATGTTGTTGTCGTAGGAGCTGATGTTGCTGTTAAAACAGATTCTATTGATTGTATTGGGTCTGAAGTAATTGAAGTTCTTGCTGTAGACGCCTGTAATGGAGAATCAGTAAATTCAGATAATTTAAGTTGGACCATTCTAGTTCAAAAAGATGGCGAAGAAATAGCAAGTAAAACAGCAGTCGGTAGTTCTGCCACCATGAATACGCAGGGAGGTCAGGTCGGGGATGTTCACACAATTGTTTGGATTGTAAACGATAACTGTGGCAATGAATCAACACATATTACAACAGTAACATTTGAAGACTCTATATTGCCTACGCCATTTTGCTTAACTGGACTAACGAGCAACGTACCTGATAGTGAAGGTCAAATACAGGTGTGGGCTAATGAATTTGATTTTGGCAGTTTTGATAATTGTGCATCTGATGATGAATTGAGATTTAGTATCGTTCCAGCCGGAACAGAACCTTTACAACCTAGCGATGATGCATTTGAGAGTCAAACGCAATACACACTAAATTGTGAAGATCAGGTGACTACAGTTGAGTTAGATGTATGGGTGTGGGATCAAAGTGATAATGGTGATTTCTGTACAGTAGTATTTGGAATCAGTGAGTCTTGTGATGGTCAAAATTTTGATTCAGAAAATATAGCTATTGGAGGAGGAGTGATGACCCCTTCAAGAATGCCAATTCTACAGGCATCTGTGACCTTGAATGCAAATCTATCAGAATTTCCTAAAGACTTGATCACGAGTGACGAAGGAAAATATGTATTTACATCTAATCCGATTCAAGAAAATTATATCCTATCAGTTAGTAAGGAAGGTGATGATCCAGAAGGGGTAAGTACACTTGATCTCTTGATGATACAACGCCATATTGTTGGCATTCAAAGCTTTGATAATCCATATTCACTGATCGCATCAGATGCTAATGGTGATTCAAAAGTAACAGCTGTTGACATAGTAGCATTGAGACAATTGGTATTGGGCCAATCTCTTGAGTTTGCTAATTCTCCAAGTTGGGTCTTTATAGATGAATCAGCTTCATTCTTTGATGAATTGAATCCATGGCCTTTTACAGAATCGATAGATATAGAAAATATTGTTGTTAGTGGTTTTGGGTTTGACTTTATAGGAATCAAAATTGGCGACATTAATGAAGATGGTCCTGTTTTTAGTGCAGAGACAAGATCAGTAGAAGTTGAAAATTTATATGTTGAAGATGCAGAATTCGTTTATGGTGAAAAGATTCAACTTCCAGTATTTGCAAAAGATTTGGAATCTATCTATGGACTACAGTTTACCCTTGAACATGAAGGGCTAAATTTAATAGATGTTCTTCCGGGACAATTGAATGTCAATTCACAACATTATCAAAGATTTAATACAAATTCTACTTTGTCTTGGAATGTAGAAGATGATAAAGTCATGTTGTCTGATGATAAAGCATTGTTCACATTGAGTTTTGAAAGTGTTTCAGAAGGTAAGTTAAAAGATGTCTTGAAGCTATCTTCCACAAGAACAAAATCAGAATTGTATCAAACGATGGATGAGGTGCATACAATTCAACTAGGTGTCTTTGAAGATGAGTTCGCTGTTTTCCAGAACGAACCAAATCCATTTAACGAAGAAACAATCATATCCTTTGATTTGCCGGATAGGTCTAATGTGACATTATCTTATTTTACTGCTGATGGTAAACTTCTGACTAAGTCAACGAATACATTTTCAAAAGGTAGAAATCAAGTTACGGTGACAAAAGAAGAACTTAATCACACAGGTCTAATCTATTATAGAGTAGAGTCTGAATATGGAAATGAGGTTAAGAAAATGATACTGCTTAAATAAGTATATTAAATGGATTGAGAAGTCTAAGATTAAGATTAATTTTTTTTCTTGAGTCACTTTTTCTCTGATTCTATTTTGATGTTAGTGCTCTTCTCTAGCACAAATTCTAATTATACCTCAACCAAGTGAGCGAATGGGATTAATAGCCGTATTTATCTTTCTTTTTTAGATTTTTATATACAATTGTTGTAGTAGTGCACAGACGAATCCGCACTCAATGACGCTACAGTTTATTAAAAAACGGTTGTGGTTTTGAGTTCTAGAGTTCAATGTTTGAGCCCAACAAAAAGGCATTTGAATTTGGTTGGACTCAGTTTATAATCTATAATTTAAGGCAATTGCCGCAGTGTAGGGATATTCAGAAGAATCTAACTACTTCACATTCAACACATTTAATACTTATCTTAATAAAAAGAAAACCCCGCAATAGGCGCGAATTGCCAAAAAACGGGGTAATAATACACGATGGGATAGCAAGCTCCAGCGGAGCGGTATATAAATAGAAACATGCTGGCTCATGATAATCTAAACTTCGGAGAAGCGACATTTCGGTCCTGTTCATGAAATGAATTCAACTGTAATAATATCTCACTCCTCCGGAGTTCTAAGCATTTGCTCTAGAGATTATTTGCTATATAGACCTCTGGAGCTTTTATTGGACATCTATAAATGGCTATTTCATTTTAGTTACTTTTTTGAGAGAGTATTGGTCTTTTATTCCTGCATATCCCAGTGTAATAATCAAACCAAGTTTGCAATATCGCTTATATAATTCTAGATAAATTAATTAAACTTTGTAAAAATCTAAATTTGGATAATCGTGATTAAGCTTCTCGTCGTAACACTTCCAATGGTGATTTTCTGACAACATCGCGACTATTCAGTAAGCCAATAAGTATGGTCATCCCAGTGATGAATAAAAAGACTGCAATCAATGGCCACCATTCAATAGAGAAGTCTAATTCGAATTGACGCGTGGCCAAAAAGTAACTGGCAATTAATGAGATGCCGATTCCAGTGATAGCAGCAAGACTCCCAAGCAAACCATATTCAGTTGCATTTATTTTTAAGATTTGATTTTTTGATGCACCGATTGTTCTGAGTAAAACACTCTCTTTGACACGCTGAAACTTGCTTAATAAAAGAGAACTGATCAACACAATTAATCCCGTCATAATACTAAATCCTGCCATGAATTTTACAATGTAAGACACCTTAGTTAAAATTCCATTTAGGGTGGTTAAGATCATGCCCAAATCCACAACAGATACATTTGGAAAGGTTTTGACTACTTTACTTCGATAAGCAGCAGTCGTTTCTGTGTTGGGAGATTTTGTCACAAAGACTAAAAACTGTGGTGCTTTTTCTAAAACACCATTTGGAAATAATATAAAAAATCGAGTTCGCATTGAGCGAAATTCTATATCCCTTATGCTACCTACATAAGTGGTCATCATCGTTCCTTGGATGTTCCAAGTTATTTCGTCGCCAAGATCAACATCCAAAGACTCTGCGTATCCTTCGTCTAAGGAGATCAGTATGGAATCACCTGGGGCCACTTCTCCTGTAAAACTTCCTCTTAATAATTCTTCATCGTCTTCTAAATAATCTCTGTAACTGACTCTTGCTTCTCGATTGATAGCCCACCGCCGAGCAGTTCTTGTGGTGTCAGCAAGCCATTCTTCTTTTGATTTTCCTTTCCAACCTGCAACTCGCATAGTGACAATGGGAGCTTGTTGTATGACAGGTAAATCAAATTCCTCAGTTATTTTTTTTAGTTCGTCCTCTTGTTTTTTCTCAATACCATATAAGACCATGTTCGGTTGATTACCTGCGTCCATAGAATCAACATTTTTTAGGATCAAACCTTGAATGATAAATAGGGTAGTCAATACTGCAGTCCCAAGCCCCATAGAAACCAATAATGTTTTGGTCTGATTGTCTGGCCTATATAGATTGGAAAGTCCTTGTCTAAAAACAAAATTCCATCCTCTTGGAAAAAATTTCTTTATCGCCCACATCATGAAAATAGAAAATCCATACAGCATTAAAAATGATGCAAGTAACCCAATAGACATTACTGCTGCAGATCTTAAGTCTTTAGTCAGCTGAAATAGAAATAAAAATACTCCTACAACGATGAGAATGTATACCAAAATCTTCAATGGATCTCTGCCGGTTTCACTCATGTCTGTGCGGAGTGTTCGTAGAGGACTTATTTTTCTAATGCCCAACAGTGGTGCTAAAGCAAATAACATTGCCATTGCCAGGCCAGCTAAAATCCCTTCTAAAATTGCTTTCCAAGAAATTGTCATTACGACTTCATAAGGCAAAAAGTCCTTAAATATCACAGGCAAATAAACTTGGATAATCGATCCAAGAGCAGCACCAATCATAACACTCAATAAGCCCAGACCAAAAATTTGTATGATGTAAATAGCCATCGCTTGTTTAGATGTCATACCTAGACAACGGAATACTGCAATGGATGACACCTTTTGTTTTACATAGATCAGTATACTTGATGCAACGCCTATACAGCCCAATAATAGTGATACAAGAGCTATCAGATTTAGAAAATTATTTAGTGACGAAAATGCTTCGTCTAGATTTTCTTTTCGCTCTTCAATTGTCTCTACTCTAAGGCTTTCGTTTCTAAATTGATCTTTGTTTGTTTCTTCCCATGAATCTGCAATAGTAGGATCATCCAGCTTGAAGTAATAAGCATAGTCGAGCATACTGCCAGGCTGGATGAGGTTCGTTTCTGCTAAATATTTTTTACCGATGTAAACAGCTGGTGCAAAAGATGATGTTGCTGCTATACTACCAAAGGCACTTTTTAATCTTCCAGAAATATAGAAATGCTTTGTGCCCAGTTTGATGCTGTCACCAACTTCAAGTTTATGTTCTAGCATTAAGCCATGATCGACAAGAGCGTGATCGTTCTCTTGGTAGTTGAGATAAGCATCTTCAGGTTCAGTGAGTATTTTACCATAAAAAGGGAAACCACCTTCGATCGCTTTTACCATGACAAATTGTGACGCATCTGTTTTGGAGATATAAGACATAGAAAATAGTTCTATTTCCTCTGCCCGCTCTGAGTCTAATGAGTCCGTAAGTAGTTGTAAATCTTCAGTAAGTGGTCGATTACCGGTGATGGCTAAATCTGCTCCAAGTAAACCTGCCGCTTGAGCGTCGATGTCTCTTACAAGATTATTATTGAAAGAATTAATAGCAACTAAGGCCGCAATACCAAGAATAATAGAAGACATGAACATGACAAGCTTTCGTATGTTCTTACGACTGTCTCTAAAAGCTGTCTTTATTAAAAACGACAATTGGCTCATGTTAATGTTTAAACAGCGGGTTGAAGTGAAGGGGTGTCAGATACAATTTTACCTCCTTTCAATTTAATGATTCGATTGGTTTTAGCAGCTAGCTCTAAATCATGTGTGACTATGATCAAGGTTGTGCCCTTCTCTCTATTTAAATCAAAAAGCAAAGACTCTATTTTGACGCCTGTATCCTCGTCTAGATTTCCTGTTGGCTCATCTGCAAATAGTATTTGAGGCGCATTGGAGAAAGCACGTGCAATAGATACTCGTTGTTGCTCACCTCCAGACAATTGACTAGGGTAATGGGTTAGCCTATCTCCAAGTCCGACTCTGGATAGTAATTCCTTACTGATTGCTTTTGCCTTACTTTCTCCTTGTAATTCGAGAGGAATCATAACATTTTCTAATGCTGTCAATGTTGGAATTAATTGAAAATTCTGAAAAACAAAACCTACATACTTATTTCGCAATGCAGCTCTTTCATCTTCGGTTAAATGTTCTAGTGTATTGCCCAAAATGGAAACTGATCCAGATGTGCCTCTGTCAAGACCAGCACATAAGCCAAGTAGAGTTGTCTTGCCACTTCCAGAAGGCCCAACAATCGAAACAATTTCTCGTTTATCTACTGAAAAGTGTATTTGATCAAGTACAGTAAGGCTTCTTTCGCCACTGTTGTAGGTTTTGGTTAGATTTTTTACCTCTAGTATTTTATTCATATAGCTTTTCGTCTCATATTTTGCCTCAATTAAAACTTCCTAAAAGAAGAAGATGTTACATTTGAGTAAGTATAATTATGATTCTATTCCAAAAATGTGAAATGTATGGTTAAAATAGAAATGGAGTATTTGTTAATCCTATTCGTAATGATTGGAATGTTTGCCATCTCTTGCACATCAAAAGAACAAACGGCATCGAAAGAAGTTGTTTCCTTCGAGGCTAAAAAAGAAGAAACTAGTACAAAAACAGCTAAGTCACAAAAAACAATCCTTTGTTTTGGCAATAGTCTCACTGCTGGATATGGACTGGATGAAAATAAAGCTTGGCCTTACCTGTTACAACAAAAGTTATCTTCTCTTGATTTACCATATTCCTATAGTGTTGTGAATGCTGGTTTGAGCGGTGAAACCTCCGCGGGAGGGCTAGGGCGAATTGATTGGGTGCTGAATCAACATGTAGATATTTTCATATTAGAATTAGGTGCAAATGATATGCTTCGTGGACTGGATGTTACAGAGACTCGAAAGAACTTAAGCGCCATTTTGGATAAGGTCAAATTAAAATACCCCGACGTCCAGATAATCATAGCTGGATTATATTCTCCTCCAAATATGGGTACGGATTATGAAAAAGCATTCAATAAAATATATCCCGAGTTGGCTCAAGGTGATAATTCGAGTTTGATTCCATTTTTCTTAAATAATGTGGCCCAGATTGACTCATTAAATTTATCTGATGGTAAACACCCAAATGAAAAAGGTCAAGTAATCGTAATGGCCAATATTTGGGAGACTCTCAAAGAACTTATTTAAGCAACTGGAGCTTTTTGTTATAAAGAGCGTTGCTTTTTTAGAGGGCATTACTTTACAGACGGCTTCTCCTCATTGGACCGAAACAGGGATATAACAGAATGTCAGAACAGTGAGTCCACATGTAACCAAAAAGCAAGCATGTCAATGAGGCTGAAAACCAGCACAGGATTATTCTTTAGTGTGGTATTGTATTTTTACATTTACTTATTCAAATAGTAAATAAATGGAGTACAGGAAATTAGGGAAAACGGATTTGGATGTCAGTGTTATTTGTCTTGGTACAATGACTTGGGGCAATCAAAATACAGAAGAAGATGGTCACGCACAAATGGATTACGCCCTCAGTCAAGGGGTGAATTTTTGGGATACTGCAGAAATATACGCAGTCCCTGCTAGCCCAGAGACAAGTTTCCAGACAGAAATAATCATAGGCAATTGGTTTAAGAAGAATCCTGGCAAACGAAAAGATGTAGTACTAGCAACAAAGATTGCCGGACCTGGTCCATACACAACTCATATTCGAGAAGCATCGGATTATCCAGAAGAAAACATACGGACTGCTGTAGAAGGAAGCCTTAAAAGATTGCAAACTGATTATTTGGATTTATACCAACTACACTGGCCGGCTCGCGTCACAAATTTCTTTGGCAAAAGAGGTTACAGACATAAAGAGGGATGGGAGGATACATTTCTACAAAGAATAGAGACACTCAACTCACTTGTCAAAGATGGTAAGATCAGACACTGGGGAATCTCAAACGAATCGTCTTGGGGTTTTTCTCACTATATGAGACTGTGCGAAGCTCATGGCTTTACAAAATTTGTTTCTGTTCAAAATCCATACAGTTTGTTGAATCGCCTGTATGAAGTTGGTTTAGCTGAACAGTCAATTAGAGATGGTGCTGGTCTTCTAGCATACTCGCCTATGGCTTTTGGCTTGTTGAGTGGAAAGTATCACAAAGGCATTGATAAGCCGAGTGATCGCATCAATAAGTTTGAAGGTATGAGCAGGTACAACAGTGATAATTGCCATTTGGCAGCCAAACAGTATATCGAAATAGCAGAGAAGCATGGTATGACACCAGCACAGATGTCATTGGCTTTTGTCAATCAACAAGACTTTGTGACAAGTAATATTATAGGGGCTACAAATCTCGATCAGCTAAAAGAAAATATAGCAAGTATTGATATCAAATTATCCAAGGAAGTACTTAAAGAAATTGAAGCGATACACGCTATGATACCTAACCCAGCACCTTAGACATTTGCTTCACGATAGTCCGTTTTTTCTTTAAACAGTAAAAAGAAAATAACTGCAAATATTGCTGTTGCTATTGCAAATATGGTCCAAAATGATTTCCAATCTGCTAATGCCATCATTCCATCTGTAGCATGCCCGTTAAAAAATGCGCCGGATAGTTGCGTACCTAATAGGAAGCCAACACCTTGTGTAAGTAATACAAGAAGTCCTTGTACCTGACCTCTGATTTCTGGTGAAGTTTCTTTATCTATGTAAATCTGGCCTGTGACAAAAAAGAAATCATAGCATATGCCATGTATAGCGATACCGAGCATGATTAGCCAAAAGGACCCAGACATTGATGCAGATGCAAACAGAGTAAATCGTGCTAACCAAGCAAGCATGCCTAAAAACAGCATCCATTTCACTCCAAGGCGGTGAAATAAGAAAGGTATCATCAGCATGAAGAATATTTCAGAAAACTGACCAAAGGACATTTCGAAACTTGGGTTCGTAAAATGCTCCAGAGATAGAGTTTGATTCAAATTGCTGAAGTAGACAGGGGCATATGGAAAGTAAGTGCCAAAGGCTATGAAGATAAGCATTGCTGAAACCAAAAAGACAATGAAAGAACGGTCCTTCAATTGTGACAATGCACCAAACCCAGCAATTTCTTTCCAGCTGGATTGTTTACCTGATAAGGGAGGAGGTGTTTGAGGAAGGCTAAAACTGTAAATTCCAAGTAAGACAGACGCTGCGCCACCCAGATATAAAGGGATAGGTGAAGAATCTGCTTGCAATATTTTACCAATAAGTACTCCTGCTACTATCCAGCCAATAGTACCAAAGACACGGACAACTGGAAAGTCTTTCTCTTGATTTTTTAAATGATGAAAAGATAGTGAAGCAGTAATGCCTAATGTAGGTAAATAACAAAGTGCGTGAATACCCAATAATGTTAGAAACATCGAACTACCTGCGAATTGTGGCATCAAACACATGGCGACACCCCCAATTATGCAAAGTATAGCCAATACTTTCTCGGAGTCAAAAAATCTATCTGCGACCATACCCATAAAGAAAGGAGTGATGATCGCAGCTATTGGTCCTAGAGAATATGCCCAATTTATAGAATCTGCCATTTGAATTGTGCCCATGTAGTTGCCCAAAGTGGGTGCCCAACTCCCCCAAATAAAGAATTGAAGGAACATCATGATGGACAGTCTTAACTTTAAGTTTGAAGGTTCTGGTGTAGCCATAATACTTTTCAATATTGTATTCTAAAGTAGAAGTAATAATTGAACATATGGAATGCTGACTGGAATATTTAAAGTTTTACTCTTGTCTTATGGGGCTATAAGCGAATGATTATGAAAAAAGAACGCTATAACCTCAGACGTCATAAGTCTATATTCGGAAATCGTATAACAATATTCTATAGGATTTATGAGTTATCAGATAGCCCCTTTCTGCACAACGTCATAAAAATTCCTTCGTAATATTGCTTCAGTCGATCCTCAAAATATTATGTGCTATGTCTATATTTCTATGGAGTCTGGAGGCTTCAGGTCATAGCTATGGGCTTGCATCATATAAGACTGGAGTAAGGCTTGAAATCACAAATCCAAAGTGTGTTGGTGAAGAAGGCAGAATTCGTTTAATTGGTGAGGACAACACAAAAGATATTCACTATTCTTTTAGCGGCGAAATCTTCTATCCATATCAAGCAGCATTGAATTTAGAAGTTGGAGTTTATCAGCTTTTAGTTAAGCAAGAGAAGGCGATTCGATATTTCAATTTTTCAATTATGCCCGACGAAGAGATTTCATTTGAATTTATAAATATTGAACCAGCAAATTGCATTGGGCAAGGAGGTCGCATTCAAGCTGCCATTACTGGAAGCGGTACAGCACAACAAGCAAATACAGGTAGTGGTACAATTTTATTTAATTCAAGAAGTTTTGGAAGAGAAATAGATGTTGAAGTAGATGCCGGTCGTTATACCTTAACTGCTTTTTTAACAGAAGACATACGCGTTGATACTACTTTTTTTGTCACACAAGAAACATGTGAGGTGTATGTACCAAATGCGTTTAATCCACGATCCACTGAAGGTTTGAATAAGCGATTTGTACTTGGATTCTCAACAGAGACTAACCCTATAATAAATACGTACACCATATATGATCGATGGGGCTCTCTCGTTTATGAAAGAAATAATATTGAAGCCAATCAATTCACGGAATGGTGGGATGGCAGTTGCTTTGGTGAGCCTTGTGATCCTGGTATTTATGTCTATAAAATAAACGTGTCTTTTGAAACTGGAGATAGCGTAGACCGTATTGGTACACTAACCTTATTTTAATATCAAATACAAAATTTGACACTACAAAATTAACTGTAACTGAGTTTAGAAAATAGAGAAGCTAGGATATTAATCTTAGCA
>CAYVFU010000006.1:0-91468 GCA_964450495.1 uncultured Saprospiraceae bacterium
CCAGTAAAAATTTGTGAATTATCTATTGCAACTTAAAAGCCCGGTTCAATAAAATTAAATCAGATGAAAAATCTATTCAAAAATTTATCTATTTTTCTATTAGTTCCATTTTCCTTTATCCTAATGGGCTGTCCGAGTCATGATACGCATATACATACACATACACACAATCATACTCATACACACACGAATGTTGAGATGGAAAAAGGTAGTGATGACAATTCAAAAAGTGAAGATAAAGAAGGAAGAGATTATGATGGAACATCAGACCTTAGAGATACTGGACGAGAAGGCGATAAAGGAGACCATACTGCAGACAAGTAATCTCTAACACATTCAATTAAGGAACCATCACTTTGTTTCAGTTCCTAATATATATTTCAAGGAATCCATGAATATTTCTTAAAAACTAGACTTTTTCGAACAAATCCGTTAACTTCTCAACTTCTTCCAGAGTAAAAGAAGCACCTTTCTTTTTCTTATTCAAAGTAACTCTACTGATACCTAGCTGATCGCATATAAACTCCAGTTTATAAGGTCCTTTACTAATCAAACTAGAGATTGTTTCTACGTGAGTTCTGTAATCTTGGACTATATGTTTAGAGACTCCTTGCATTATTCTAATCGAATTTTGTTAAATTAGTTATCCGAAAGGTACAATTATCTTATCAAATATGATAACAAATACTATTAATTATAGGCAAAATGGAATAAGAAAAAGTCTATATGGAATGATAAACCAAATCACAATACGGTTTCAAGCACATGGAAGCTTGCCTAAAATTAATATTTTTAATTTATGTTTCATTAAATTCAAGCCGCTCTCCACTCGCCAAAAAGAACCATATAACGGCACCTATCACATTAATCGCAGCAGCTAGAACAAACACCACAGAATAAGAACCTCCGAATACATCTATCAAATAACCAGTGCTGTATACGCCAATGATACCGAGTAACGTGCCCACTGTATTGGTAATGCTCAAAAGCAGGCCAGCATATTGTGGTGCAATGTCAAGATGATTAGGTAGAAATCCTGACCAAGATAAAGCTAAGAAAGCCATAGCAGCGCATAATAACATGACGGCAGAATTAACCGTTGAGGCATCTTTATTTAAAAAAAGAATAGTGCTGAACCTAGCAATCCAATAATCTGAAATGACTTTCTGACAAAAGTTATCTCTGTTCCATTTGCAATTAATTTGTCAGCAACCCAGGCAGAAATATTTGATACGAGAAACATGGTCAGCCATGGTGCTGCTGCATAAAAACCTGCACTGGTCAAATTGACACCTTGTACAGTTTTGAAATAGCTTGGCAACCATGATAACAAAACGTAGAATCCCCAGTTGCTACAAAAATGATTTGTGATTAAGGCAATAGCTGGTTTATGTTTAAGTAGTTGATACCACTTTATATTTTGTGAATGAGAGGCGATTATATCTTGAGATTCTGATAAGAGATTGAGTTCGTTGTCGCTTATTTGAGGATGAGATTTTGGACCATTATGAATACGATTAAACCACACCAACGCAAAGACCAAACCCAAGCCTCCAAAGAGATAAAAAACAGATTCCCATCCCCCACTTTTCAATGATAAATCCTGTTGTCGTTAAGGCAAACAACTTACCCAATGGTATCCCGCTCACCATAAATGCAACAGCTCTGGATCGCTCAGACTTTGCCGCCTCTTTTACGATAGGCTTCCTCAAGTAACTTCTTCTTAAAACGGCCAGCGTATCCTTCGTCAACGTCATAGTGACAAACAGAACCCTATATCACCCGATCATTACCTCCATCAATCGGTACCTGTGCCCCAGTCACTTTAGAAAATAATTTGCCAAGCATAGCAACGGCCAAGTCAGCAACATCCCTAGACGACACTTCTGTTTTAAGTACATTGTTTGTTTTGTATTGGTTGACAGTCAAGCCATAATTTTTCGCTCGTGCTTTCAGTATCTCATCTGTCCATATAGCCGTGTCATAGACAGCATTAGGGTGGATAATGTTTACTCGTATGCCTTTCGATCCTAATTCTAATGCAGCTACCCTACCCAACTGAGTTAGTCCGGCTTTCGCTACAGAATAAGCAGAGGCACCTGGCCCAGGTGCAGGAACATTTTTGGAACCTATAATGATTACTGCAGGATCAAAACCTCTTTCTAAATATGGTACACACAATTGTAAAAGTCTCTGATGACTTGTCATATTTATGCTGATGCTTTTATCCCATAGGCTGTCAGTCATGTTTTCTATACGAGCACTTTTCGGAAATATTCCGGCATTCATGACAAGCATATCAATGCCTCCAAAGTGGACAATAGTTTTTTCAATACATTCCTTTAGCTGTTTCATGTTTGTGACATCACAACGCAATGCCAAAACTTCTGGCTGATTATAAATAGTAGTAATGGTTTTATCTATATCTAAAGCAGCAACTACGGCGCCTTGTGCAACAAGAGACTCTACGCAAGCTTTGCCTATCCCACTGGCACATCCTGTCACTAGTGCAATCTTACCTTGCATTGATTTTGGCTTCCCTGCTTTGGCAAGTTTAGCTTGTTCAAGACTCCAGTATTCCATTTCGAATAAATCTTTTTGACTAAGGGTTTTCCAACCGCCTAATTTTTCAGCTTGTACGATTGCCTTTTTTGTATGTCTAGCAATGTCCTCAATTATCCTGACATGTTTAGGGCTAGGACCAAAAGCTAGAGTTCCTAGTCCAGGAAGTATTCCCCATCTTGGTGCTTGATCTAGTTTTTGTTCTTTCTTTTTATATTTTTTAAAATACCCATTGTATGATTTTTGAAATGCATCTAAATCTTTTTTATGATTTTTAGAAAAATGCACTGGTACTCTTTTTGTCCGAATAATATGGTCAGGTGTGATTGGACCACGCCCTGCAATTGTTTTAACATTTTTTAAATTTGAAAAGCCCACTGAGGTACCACTGTTATCCAATCTTGATAATACAGGTTTGCCTGTTAATACTGACACATCTTTTCTAATCTGTGCAAGTTTAAGCGGGTCTATTTTTTCTGATTTTGCAGCTTTGGTTTTGACAGCTTTCTTTTTCTTCAGGTAGTCTTCTGCTTTACTGACAATTTTAATCATCTTTTCATAACTCTTCTTAGGGTCATGATCAAATGTAAATACGCCATGATTGAGTAAGATCATACCATCTAATTTTTCCCAATCAATTCCTTTTGTCATCTCATAGATGGTTTTCGCAAGAATGAACCCTGGCATGACATAAGGGATGATCATCATGTTTTTACCATATATCTTTTGAATCTGTTCTTTTCCTTTTGGTGAATTGGTTATCACAACAACGCTATCGGCATGTGTGTGATCTACAAACGTATATGGTATGATGCCATGAAGAATTGTTTCTACAGATGGATTGGGTGCAGCAGGATTTGTCACTGCCATCCGTTGATACTTCACCATATCTATGTCGCTTAGTTTATCCAGCTTGACCAACTTGTGTAATTGGTCTAATTTTACAGGAGTAAATCCTTGTGGTTCTATGGTCGCAAGATCCCAACCACTGCCTTTTACATATAAGATATCTTCGAATTCACCGAAAATATTTTTCTCTTTTATTTTGACAGAAGTATTTCCACCGCCATGCATGACAAGATCTTCTTCCAATCCTAATAATCTGGAAGTATACACTCTCATTTTGAGTAAACTCTTCCCACATTTCTTTGCTTCTGCAGCATTCCAAGAACTTTTCATAATTATTTTACTTGATTAATAAATGTCAAAATATGATCCCTGACTTGTGTCTTGTGTAAGATACCTTCAATATACCTAGAAGTAATCTTTTTCAAACTAGAACCATCAATTTTTTCATGCATGATTTCTGCTATGTAAAAAGGATGCAATGGGTCATCTTCATTTGCTAATATCAAACAGGGAACGTTTATGTTCTTTAGATCATCCATTGATTTAAAAGGAGAATCACCTACCATTTTGTTAATGACAATAGGTAGATCATCTTGCTGTGTATTGCTAAAAATACCCATCACAGATTTTGCTGCTGCTGGTAAATCATTGTTGATCTTCTGAAACGCTTGAGTAGATCTGAATTCTGATTCGCCATCAGATTTACCCATAAAAGAAAGGGCCTGTTTTAAAATCATCAGATTATCTGGATCGACTTTTTCCAACCAAGCTGGCCTGTGAAGAATTAACCCCTTTACACGTTTTGGATATCTCAAGCTTATATTAACGGCAATACCTGATCCCATTGAAAGTCCACCTAATACTGCAGAGTCTAGTTTTAAAAAATCCAGAAACCGAATAACTTCATCAGCATAATTGTCAAAAGATGGATCAAAACCATTAAGTTTACTTTGGCCATGTCCTGGACAATCTATCCCACAAAGTTGTACTCCTGGTAATTCTTCCAGTAAGCTCTGAATTTGATGTAAGTTTGCTGTCAGACCATGTTGAAACAGGAGTGGAATTCCTTGACCTTCTGAGAAGCAATTGTACTTAAAATTCATTTGTTTAGCTTGAGGAGTCAGTAAGTATGTAACATATTATTCCTCTAAATTTATAATCCTTACTAAAGATAATAAAAGAGTTGGGGTTGTTGGCAGTTATTATTTAGATTGGTTTGTGTCAATACTACATATTAACTATTACGGTGAGTGGTTACACCTAATTCCAAATGCAGAGTCCTAAATACTATCTATAGCTTCATCCTTGTAACTAAGAATTTTTCCTTAAGCAAGTAATTACTAAATCTTAGGGCTTATATTTAATTACATTAATGGTTATTCTGCATATCGGTCACATAATTATTCACACATCAATATAAATGAATAAATTAAGTTACACCTCTGGCACTAGTTCTATTCCATTATTAGGAATTACTATAGGCGATAAATTTGATCAAATAGTTGAAGAGTTTCCAAACCAAGAAGCACTTATTGTTCACCATCAAAATATCCGTTGGACATATAAACAATTAAAAGAACGTGTAGATAATTGTGCCAAAGCATTACTTGCATGTGGTTTACAAAAAGGAGATCGAGTGGGTATATGGTCTCCTAACTGCGCCGAATGGACGGTGTTACAATTCGCAACAGCTAAAGTTGGGGTCATACTTGTAAACATCAATCCTTCATACAGATTACACGAACTAAAGTATGCATTGAATCAATCTGGCTGTATTATGATCGTGCATGCTCATGAATTTAAAACATCTTTTTATTCTAAAATGATTTTGGAACTTGCACCAGAGTTGGCAGCAAGTATATTTGGAGCTTTGGTTTCCAAAGAATTACCTGAATTAAAGATGGCCGTAGTTCTTTCTGATTCACCAGAAAAAGGCCTGATGAGCTGGAATTCATTCTTGGATAAATCGGCAATAGTTAATGACGAGGCACTTGTTCAGCGACAAGCTACTCTCGCATTCGATGATCCAATCAACATTCAATACACAAGTGGAACAACAGGCTATCCAAAAGGCGCCACCCTCAGTCATCACAATATTCTAAACAATGGATTTTTTGTTGCAAAGACGATGAATTTCACAGAGAATGACCGCTTGATTATTCCTGTTCCACTTTACCATTGCTTTGGTATGGTGATGGGTAATTTAGGATGCATGACTCATGGTGCAGCTATGATTTACCCAAGTGCTGGATTTGAGCCATCAGCAGTTTTAAAAGCTATCCAAAAAGAAAAAGCTACTGCAGTATATGGAGTGCCGACAATGTTTATCGCTCAATTAGAACATGATGAATTTGATAGCATAGATTTTTCGAGTTTACGAACTGGCATTATGGCTGGATCGCCTTGTCCAATAGAAGTCATGAAAAAAGTCCAAACTCTGATGAATATGACAGAAGTGCAAATAGCCTATGGCATGACCGAAACCAGTCCAGTAAGTACTCAAACTAAAATAGGAACTCCACTTGAGAAACAAGTGGGCACTGTAGGTCAAGTGATGCCACATATTGAAGTCAAGATTATCGACGGCGAGACAGGTCTAGTTACCCTTATAGGCGTTCCAGGTGAATTATGTACACGAGGTTATAGTGTCATGTTGGGGTATTGGAATGATGAAGAAAAAACGAGTGAAGCAATCGATTCAGCAAGATGGATGCATACCGGTGATATAGCAGTTATGGATGAAGAAGGTTATTTAAGTATTGTAGGTCGCATAAAAGATATGATCATTAGAGGTGGAGAAAATATCTACCCTCGAGAAATTGAAGAGTTTCTGTACACACACCCAGCCATCAGTGATGTGCAAGTCATTGGCATTCCTTCTCACAAATTTGGTGAAGAAGTCATGGCATGGATTAAATTGAAAGATGGTTGTACAACTTCAGAACAAGAGCTTATTGATTTTTGCGATGGTAAAATCAGCCATTTCAAAATTCCAAGGTTTTATAAATTTACAGCAGATTTTCCTATGACTGTCACAGGAAAGATTAGAAAAATTGAGATGCGCAAAATTAGTATTGAAGAATTAGGTCTGGCGTCGGCAGACTAACACTTTTCCACTCACGTCGACTTTTTTTCACTTACTTCTCCTTTTATTTGGTTGGCGCTTTGTTGAGTCGGTCTACGTCTTGTTAGAATAATATGCTTTAAATCAAATCCTCAGAAATCCGCTTAGAGCCTATCCAAAAACAAAAGATAGCTAAAAGGAGCATAATAAAACTAACATGAAGTGAATAGACTAAAGCAGTATTTCCAAATCCTCCTGCTAATTGGTCACTCAGCCAGCCAATAACCAGAGGCCCCAGTCCTAGACCAACAAGATTTAATACTAAAAATAAAATTGCGGAGGCTAAAGCTCGCATACGTATGCCAACCAATCCGTGAGACATGGCAATACACGGTGCTAAATACGTAGTCCAACAAATCTTAGATATTGCCATTGCAGCGATACAAACAAATTTATTATCTGACCACAAAATAACGAAGGTAAATGGCAGTGAAATTAAAAGCATTATCATAGGAAATAATAAATACCATTTTGCATTTTTCTGTCCTAGTTTATCTCCCATATAACCACCAAGCCATACACCCAATGCACCACCTAAGCCAGATGACATAGATAACCAAGTACCTATCTCTCCCCTACTCATTTCGTGGACCCTGGCTAATAATGATGGGGACCAATTACCTACTCCATATTGTACAAAAGCTGTAAAACCTGCTCCAAATGCGATGTATCTGAATGATTTTTTTTCCATCAAAATCGAAAATACTTCGGAAAGTTTGGGCATGTGAGAAGCTTCATCTTGGCGATTCTCAGCCATTCCTCTTTGTGGTTCTCTTACTGTAAAGAAAAAGAAGATTGCATACAAGATACCTGGTACCCCGACCACCATTAAAGCTGTTCGCCATCCAAAAAATTCGTCAAGCCATCCACCAAATAAATAGCCGAATAATATACCAATATATATTCCCATTGAATATACCGACAATGCAGTGGCTCGTTTTTCTTTAGGGAAGTAATCTGAAATCATAGAATGTGCTGGTGGACTACCTCCAGCTTCTCCTATTCCTACTCCAATTCTTGCAAGTAGTAATTGTACAAAGTTTCCTGCATATCCGCTGAGCACTGTCATCATACTCCAGATGCTTAAAGAAATTGAGATGATGTTTTTGCGATTGTATCTGTCGGCAAGTCGAGCTATAGGTAAGCCTATAGTAACATAAAATAGAGCAAATGCAAGCCCTGTTAATAAACCTAATTGGGTGTCACTCAGATTGAGGTCAGCTTTTATACTTTCTTGAAGAATAACAAGTATCTGTCTATCTATGAAATTAAAAACATAGACACCTGTCAATAAAACGAGTACATATTTTTTATAATTGCCAGTATAACTTGGTTTCTGAGCTGACCATTCTTGTGACATACCTAAATGTAATCAAACAAGTCGAAATATCAATGGTAGATCAACGTGATAGTTGTAATAGGTAACATTGATTCTTAGGAGATTTTAAGATCTTTTGGCAACAGTAGTTCTACACAAACACCAATATTTTTTCGATTGCGGATGTTAACTTGACCATTGAGTATATTGATGATTTTATTGACCATAGCAAGGCCTAGCCCGGAGCCTTGATATTCAGATCTGTTATGCAAGCGACTAAACATCGTAAATGCTTGTTTACTGTAGATTTCATCAAGCCCAATTCCATTATCCTTTATATATATTTTTAGATATTCTTCAGATTCAATAAAGGAGATGTTTACCTCTGGATTTTCATTATTATTAAATTTAAATCCATTTTCAATTAACTCTGTAAATAGTAAATTAATGTGCTGATTATTTGCTCTTATAAATGGTAATTTTTCAAATGTTATTTTTCGTTCTGGTGTTTGATTGTTGTCTATAATTCTTTTTTGAACGTTTTCTATAACAGTATTGAGAGAAACATTTTGATCAGTATTTTCTTTTTTGATAGACACGTATTTTAATATATCTTCCACAAGTTGAGACATTGAAGATGTACTCGTTTGTAAAACCTTAAAATAGGAATCAATTTTTTCCTTGTCCTTTTCCTTAAATATTTCAGACTCTCTTTCGAGTAAACTTGAAAAACTACCAATATTTCTAAGGTGTTCTTTGAGGTCATGCGCAGAGATATATGAAAAGCGTTCCAATTCATTATTTGCAATCGATAATTCTTCGTTTGCCAATTTTAAATCTTTTGTTCTTTCAGCAACTTTGATTTCGAGTTCTTTGCTATACTTTTCTTTAGTTTTGAAATTGAGCCAGTAAAAAAGAGAGGTAATAGACGCCAAAAGTAAAAGTAGGATATATATGTTGTTATTCAATTTTTGTCCTCTTATAATAGCTTCATTTTCAATTTGCTTGTTTTCTAATAGAGACAGCTGGTAGTCTGCTTCTAGTTTTAAAATAATCTCGTCTTTTGTTGTTGAAGAAAGAGAGTCAGACCATTTTTTATGATCCTTTTGGAATTTAAGGGCTAGAGGAATTTTACCTAATTGTTCATAGGCTTTTGCTAACTCTATGGAAAGATTTGATTGGTCGTTAATTACATTTAACTGATTCGCTAGTTTTATTCCTTCAGTACCAAATTCAACAGCAAGATCGTATTGGCCGGTTTCATTGTAGAGACGTACAAGTTCAGAAACGACGTATAGATACTGTTCTTCAAAACCATTTTCTTGATACCTCTTTATTGACTCCTTAAAATGATATTCAGCCTTCTTGAAAGAATTTGTTTTATAATAAGTAGTTCCTATTTCTTCGTGCAATGCTCCTTGGATATAAAGATTGTTGGACTCTTCGGCTAAGTCTAGTCCCAATAAAAAAAGTCTTATGGCTTCAGTGTACTCTTGGATGTTTCGATGATAAATTGCCGATCCATGATACACTGTTGATTTAAATTCAGGACTACTACCATCGTCAATTTTAAAGTTTAGTATCTGTTTATAATATTCTGTAGACTCAGTAGTGTTGCCTTCTTCATTATGAAGGTATCCAAGATTTTGGAGTAGGTTAAGCATTGACATAGAATCATTTAATTCCTGTGCTGCCTTATAACCATATAACAGATACTCTATACTTTTATCATTCTTTGCTTTCAGATTATAGATAGCGGATAAGGTGTTTGTTGCTTTTAGTATGCCAAGCTGATCTTCTATTGATTCAGCAATATCTAAAGCCTTAATACCATATTCTAGTGCTGGTTCAAATTCTCCTTTAAAATAGTGCGACAATGCAAAAAATCTATAGGCATGACCTCGTCCTTTTATATAGTTCAGTTCATCTGATAGTACTAATGCCTTTTTTGCATATTCTAGACTCTTAGTTATATCTATATAACGATAATTGTGACTAATGAGCAGAAGATTATCAATCTTTTGTGTACTAGCCTCTTGTTCTTCTATTACTTGTAGTAAGCTGTCTATGGCAGGTGTTTGTGCCGTAGCAATGCTTTCATTTAAGAATAAACTTATCAGCAAAAGTGTGCCGAGAAGTGCTTTCTTCATCTAGTTAGTATTCTCATTTTATAAAATGTTGGGCAGTTTAAGATGTCGATTGCAAGGTATGACAATCATTCTGAACATGCTAAAACTAGTCTTAAATATTGCACGAATTCAGTGAATAACACTGAAAACCGTTGAAAAAGCAGTATAAACGTCAACCTAGAGGTTATTTCGACTTGTTTGCGAAATAGCTTACTCATTAGAGATTGTAGTTTCGTATTAATGGTTCAGACTTGGCTCAAAGAGAATATATTTTGCCTTGAGGTCAAAATTACATTTTGCGAGTATTTATATGTCATTAGGATATATAAAAACTAGGATTTTTATACCTAAGTTATTATATACCACTACAATTTATCTGGTAAACCCTTAAGGGTTAAATTATAGTAAAACCACAGAAGACATACTGCTCAATTTGATTGTCATTCATTATATATATCAGTTATGTTTGTACTAAATACTTCCGCCAACTTCTGAGCTTTATTTACTAGCCTATTAATCCCCTAGCATATCAGATATTATCTGATTCGACATAAGTAATTCAAAATCTTATATGAAAACAAACACATGTTTTTTACTGGTATTCCTATGCTTATCTTTAAATGCCAATTGCACTGACTGCCCAGGCGACTTAATTTCTATTTCGAGTCACAGCATAAAAGACCATCAACATTTTGTTTATGCAATGACAGGTACTGGTACAATGACTGGACCAATGACTGGGTCTGGTACAATGACTGGATCAGGTACAATTAGTGGTTTTGTTTACACGCCCTTTGGCGATCCACTTAATAACGTCGATATTGAGTTGCTTGCAAATGAGCCTAATTTCCCAAAGAAAACAAATACCAATGACACAGGCTATTATGAATTTAAAGATGAATGCGTCGATTTCAACTATGAGATAGTACCTTCAAAAGAAACTTCAAATTTTAATGGCATTTCTTTTATTGATGTCTTATTAATATATAAACTGATTCAACATCCTTCAATAACAGATAATCCTTATTTAAGAATTGCTGCCGATGTGAATTCTGATCAAAGAGTAACAATTAGTGATCTCGTCGATTTGCTAAAGCTCATTTTTTACAGGCCCAATCCGTTTGTCGAGTATAAGTCATGGATTTTTGTTGATGCTAACTTTGTCTTTTTTGACCCATTAAATCCTTGGCCTTTTGTCAGTACTATAAATCCTACTTTCTTAAATGGGGAGTCTCTAGACAATGATTTCGTTGCTATCCGTGTTGGAGATATGAATGGTGATTCAAGAACAAGTTTGCAAACGAGTTCAGCCGAATACAGAACTAGCGAATCTGTATTTCTTACCTATGAAGACAGATACGTCGTTGCTGGAGAAAAAACAACAATACGTCTGAAAGGAAAACAGCCTGACATGGAGGCACTATTATTGAATGTTCAAGTAAAGTATGGTCAAATTCACCAATTAGTATCTGATAGTTTTGATGATCAAGTCGACATTGAAACAAGTCCTAAACTACAGAATGCACTTTTTTATACTATAGACGGAACAGAAGAATTCCAAATTGATATAGAATTCACGCCTGACATTTCTGGTCAGCTTAAAGATATTTTTGATTTTGACTTCAGTGGCCAATCCTCAAAAGCTAGTCTATTTGGAGATGATTATGAACGAAGCGTGCGTATAAAGTCCACTCAAGCCCGAAAGTTGACTGTTTCTCATTTCCCTAATCCCACTAGTGATCAATTAACTATTTCATTTTCTTTAAATAATGAATCACCTATTTTTTTAAAGATTCATGATATGTCTGGTAGGCCAGTATTCCAAGAAGCGTGGTATAGCCAGAAAGGCTTAAATACTAAAACAATAAACGTAAAAGATAATCTGGTTCCCGGTAATTATATCTACAACTTACAAATAGGTGATCAACAAGTATCAGAATCATTTAGCTTTCAATTATAAACAGCAATCATTCGGATATCGCCTCAACTAATGCTTCAATTGGTTGAGGCCTCTTCTCAAGTCAGTGATCATTCCATCAACGTAAAGCCCATTCGAGTATTATCCATTTGCAATAGATCTTTTGAAATCTACAATAATCGGTATTGCGTTATTGCCTAATAATTCAGTCATGTATAATACTTGTGGTTCTACTTTGGCCAGATGAAAGCTTGTTTTGCATACCCTTGGATATTACATTTATTATCTAGATTATTTTTAATTAAACAAAATATTAAAGATGTAATGAACAATTGATTCAGAATGTTATTTTTATGTACACCTAGCCACATGAAAAATTGCTCATCTAAACAAAGCTGCAAAAAAAGTAGGTTCATACCACTTTTCTCCTGGATGCCCGGAGTCCTAATCGCTCTTTTACCAAAATGCCCGTTTTGCATCATGGCATATTCTGGAGCTGTAACGTTATGTAGTGGAACATCTTTGTATCCAAATTCAGGATCTACAGCCATTTATCTTTCTTTAGGTATTGGCATTTTTATCATCGCAACCATTTTGCTGAACAATAAAGGTCGTCGGACGATGATTAGTTTGGCTATTTGTTCTATTGCCATTGGCTTATTACTTCTAAGTCAATTGGTGTTAATGGATAGTACTGTTTATGCATTGGCTTCTCTGATTCTACTTTTTGGAATATGGTATAATGGTAGTTTTTTCTACTTCTATGATAAATGTAAACACTCACTAAGACACAGATTTTTAAATTCTAATAAGATTACACATGATAGCTGAAGATTTTAAATATGATGCTCCTGCTAGTCTTGCTGATGCAATTGCACTCCTACACCAATATGGGGATGATGCAAAAATATTAGCCGGCGGACACAGCCTCATACCTATGATGAAATTGCGATTCGCTGCACCAACTCATCTCATAGACATTAATAACATTCCCGGATTATCCTACATTAAAGAAGAGGATGGTTTTCTTAAAATTGGAGCCATGACTCGAGAAGTAGATTTGGAAGAATCCGATATCATCGCAAATAAGTACCAGATTTTCACAGATGCTTCAAAACTCATTGCTGATCCTCAAGTAAGAAATTTTGGGACTATAGGCGGTAATATTGCACACGGAGATGCAGCCAATGATCATCCTGCAGTTATGATGGCTCTAGATGCTGAAGTGGAAATATCAGGTCAAGAAGGAAAACGTACGGTTTCCATAAATGATTTCTTTCATGGCTTTTATACAACAGCTGTACAACATGGAGAAATCTTAACAGAAATAAGAATACCCGCTGCTAGTGGACATTTTGGATCTGCGTATCATAAAGCAGAACGAAAAGTCGGTGATTATGCTACTGCAGGTGTTGCTGCTGTTGTTCAGCTAGACGATAATGGTGTTTGCACAAAAGCAGGTATTGGTTTGACGAATGTCAATGCTGTTCCTATGAGAGCAGAACGATCAGAACAGGCCCTCGTTGGTTCTATGCTGGGCGAATCGGACATTGCTAGAGCAGCTCAATATGCTGCAGAAGATTGTAACCCTTCAGCGGATTTAAGAGGGGATGAAGATTATAAGCGTCATTTGGTTGGCGTCATTACTAAACGAATGCTCAATAGAGCAATACAAAGAGCTAAATAACCATGAAAACAATAACATTAAAAATAAACGGAACGGAGCACACGGCAGAAGTTTCTCCAAGAACTCTACTTGTTCATTTAATAAGAGAAAATTTTTCAATGACAGGCACACATATCGGTTGTGACACATCCAGTTGTGGAGCTTGTACAATTCTCATTAATGGGAAGTCAGCAAAGTCATGCACGGTACTCGCTGTTCAAGCTGATGGCAAAGAGATCATTACTGTTGAAGGTTTAGCAACGGCTGAAGGTTTACACCCAATCCAAGAAGGCTTTCACTTAAACCACGCACTTCATTGTGGTTTTTGCACTGCAGGAGTCATGCTTAGAGCAGTTGAGCTGCTAGAAAAAAATCCTAATCCGACGGAAGAAGAAATCCGATGGGGTATTTCAGGGAACTTGTGTAGATGCACTGGCTACAATAATATTGTCAAAGCCATTCAATGGGCATCAGCTAAAATGCAAGGCAGAGAATTGCCTTCAACTGAACCTGAATTTGTCTAACCATTAATTAACCAAGAAATTTATTCTCACGATGATAAAATGTAAAACGTCAAAAGAAATAGGTGGCATGGGCCACTCCAAGAAGAGAAAAGAAGATGCGAGATTTATACAAGGCAAAGGAAATTATGTCGATGATGTAAAGTTGCCAGGAATGCTGTATATGGACATTGTAAGAAGCCCATATGCTTATGCAAAAATTAAAAGTATTGATGCTTCAAAGGCTTTGGAAATTCCAGGAGTAATAGCAGTGGTAACAGGTAAGGATTTGGAGAAGTACAATCTTCATTGGATGCCGACTCTGATGTCTGACACTCAAATGGTATTGCCCACAGATACGGTCATGTATCAAGCACAAGAGGTTGCAGCTGTGATTGCTACAGACAGATACATTGCTAGAGATGGCAAAGAAGCTGTTGTGGTTGAATACGATACCATGAAACCTGTAATGGACCCCTTTGAAGCATTAAACCCTGATGCACCAGTCTTAAGATCTGATAAAGAAGGAAAAAGTGATAACCACATTTGGCACTGGGAAGTGGGAGATAAAGATAAAACAGAAGAGATTTTTAATAATGCTGATGTTACTGTCAAGCAGCAAATGCACATCCCTCGAATCCATGTCGCTTCTATAGAGACTTGTGGTTGTGTAGCTGCATACGACAAGGTAAAGAATCATCTTACCATGTATATGACGACTCAGGCACCACACGCCATTCGTACCGTCATAGCATTGGTAGCAGGACATGTCGGTCTGACTGAAGAAAAAATACGCGTTATTTCTCCAGATATCGGAGGTGGCTTTGGTGGTAAAGTTCCTGTATATCCAGGTTATGTGATTGCCATTGCAGTTTCATTTCTTACAGGTGCCCCAATCAAATGGATTGAAGACAGAAGCGAAAACCTTCAAGCAGATTCCTTTGCAAGAGATTATCACATCACAGCCGAAATGGCCGGCACAAGTGATGGTAAGATACAAGCGACAAGATTTAAAGTATTGGCAGATCACGGATATACCGACGCTTCTGCAAACCCATCTAAGTTTCCAACGGGTTTATTCTCTATTGGGACAGGCTCTTACGATTACGGTGCAGCTTACATGGAAGCAGATGCAGTGTATACAAATAAACCACCTGGAGGAGTTGCATACAGATGTTCGTTTAGAGTCACAGAAGCTGTGCATGCCATAGAGCGCATGACAGATATGTTCGCGAAAAAAGTCGGTAAAGATCCAGCTCAGTTGAGAATGGAGAACTTTATCAAAAAAGAAGATTTTCCTTGGGCTTCTCCTACTGGTTGGTCATACGATAGCGGAGACTACCATGCCGGCTTGAAGTTAGCAATGGATACGGTCAATTATGATGAATTCCGAGTGGAGCAAGCAGCTGCTAGAAAAGAAGGTAAACTTATGGGAATTGGCATCAGTACATTCACAGAGGTCGTTGGTGCAGGTCCTTCTAAAGACTTCGATATACTAGGAATAAAAATGTTTGATAGTGCAGAAATCCGAGTCCACCCTACTGGGAAGGCTATTGCTCGATTCGGTACTAAATCTCAAGGTCAAGGCCACGAGACCACTTATGCACAGATAATCGCTGAAGAACTAGGCATACCGATGGAGCATATTGAAATTGAAGAAGGAGATACAGATACTGCTCCATATGGCCTTGGAACTTATGCAAGTCGTAGTACACCTACAGCTGGTGCAGCTGCGGCAATGGCTGCTCGTAAACTAAGGGATAAGGCAAAGAAAATTGCAGCTCATTTGTTAGAAGTGAGTGAACAAGATTTGGAATGGGAACCTGGTAAATTCTTTGTAAAAGGAGCACCAGAAAAAGCAAAAACTATTCAAGAAATTGTATTTGCTGCGTACACGAATCATCCAGAAGGAATGGAAGGTGGATTTGAAGCAACGCATTATTACGATCCACCAAACTTGACATTTCCATCAGGTGCTTACATCTGCATAGTTGATATCGACCCTGAAACTTGCGATATTAAAGTCAGAAGATTTGTTGCTATTGATGATTGTGGAAATATCATTAATCCTATGATAGTGCAAGGTCAAGTCCATGGTGGTTTGACGCAAGGAATAGCTCCTGCTATGTATGAAGAGTTAATATATGATGATGCAGGTAATATTCTGAACGGTACGTTTATGGATTACTTAGTACCAACAGCTGTAGAATCTCCAAGTTGGGAAACTGGTCATACAGTCACTCCTGCACCTCATCACCCAATCGGTGCGAAAGGCGTTGGCGAGTCTCCTACTGTGGGTGCACCACCAGCTATAGTCAATGCGATAGTAGACGCAGTATCTCATTTAGGGATAAAGCATTTGGAAATTCCAGTAACTCCTTTCAAATTATATAAAGAGTTGAAAGCAGTTGGTTACTTTGATAAACAAGAAGCATAATTAATAATTTGATTTTATAAACTCCACTCCTAATTAAGGAGTGGGCTTTTTTGAATATATAACCAATGAATACACTAATTGAAAAAAAGTTTGATATAGAACAGCCAATAGATCTTGTTTGGAAGAGCCTAGCTGATCCGGCAGATATCGTTACCTGTGTGCCAGGTGCTGCAATAACTGAAAAAGTAGACGATCGAAATTATAAAGGAGAGGTCGTCACTAAATTCGGGCCTATAAAAGCAAAATATGCAGGCGATATCGAAATCATAGAATTAGATGAAGCCAATAAAAAAATGGTGCTTAAAGGAAGAGGTCTTGATAGCAAAGGTAAAGGTAGCGCCGATATGATTATGAATGGCACGCTTGCAGAATCAGATGGGAAGACACATGTGAATTTCAGTATGGACATCACCATTGTAGGCATGTTGGCACAGTTTGGTTCAAGACTAATCAATGATGTGTCGGATCAACTACTTAATCAATTCGTAGCTAATTTTAAGAAGAAACTAGCAGCTTCAGCACCTGCTGCAACAGCAGCGCCAAGTGCACCCGAAACCAATTCAAACGGACTTTCTGACACAAATGAAGCTGTATCTACTTCAACATCTGCTTCTAAGGAAATTGTTTCAGAAGTATCGGCGACAAAGAGTCAGTCAGAATCCACAGTTGAAAAAGTTGTGGAAAAGCTAGAAACCAAAGCAGCTCCTGTTGTTGAGGAAGAAGTAGATAATGCCTTTGATGGCACTAGTTTGATAGGCACAGTCATCAAAAGTATTTTTGGAAGCATTGTCGATTTTTTCAAAGGTTTATTTGGCGGAGGTAAATCCTAGACATTGATGTTTGATAATCCCAAAGAGTTAATTCCAGTTATAGACAATCTTGGCTATGTCATTGAAGAAGAGCTCGCCACTGTGTTGTTTTTATTATTGAAATTAGAAAAGCCTTTATTGTTAGAAGGTAATCCTGGTGTCGGTAAAACACAGATTGCTTACATCTTATCGGATTTAATGGGTTATGACTTAGTAAGACTACAATGTTATGAAGGGCTAGATGTTAATAATGCGATTTACGAATGGAATTATCAAAAACAATTATTGGCGATTAAAATTCACGAAAGTGGCCAAAAAAGTGAGCAAGAAAAGGAAGACTTAATTTTTGGTGAAGACTATTTATTAAAAAGGCCTTTGCTTGAAGCCATTGATTCAGAAAAACGTAAGGTCTTGTTGATAGACGAGATTGATCGCTCCGATGAAGAATTCGAAGCATTCTTATTAGAATTATTGTCTGACTTTCAGATAAGCATTCCAGAACTCGGAACGATTCAAGCCAGACACAAACCAATAGTCATCTTAACATCTAATAGGACAAGAGAATTAAGTGATGCCTTAAAGCGAAGATGCTTGTATCATTGGGTGAACTATCCATCAATGGAGAAAGAATTAAAAATTATAAAAAAACACATTCCAAACATAGAATCAACACTAGCTGAGCAGATAGCAAACTATGTCCAAAAAATGAGAAATCTTAAATTAGATAAAGCACCTGGCATTGCAGAAACGATTGATTGGGCAAAAGGGATTGCTGCTCTAGAAGGAGATGACAATTCTGTATACAAAAGTCTATCTTGTTTACTCAAGTCAGAGCACGACATGAATCTTGTCTCAGCTGAAATTTTTAACAAATAAAAAAATCTATAGTTATGTCTTTAAAGGAATATGAAGATTTGGATAAAATCCGAAAAGAAGCAGGAGAAAAAAGTAGAGCACATTATAAGTCACTAGACTTACCTGGAGCTCGCAATATGAATGCAGATGCTGAAGCTGCACGCAAACGTATCGCAGAGATGAAAAAAGAAAGGGAAAAGCCAATCAACGAGTAATCGTTTTTGGATCACTATTCAGATTATCCATCATTTGCGGAAGCCCTCGTCGGGTTTTCCCAAGAAGCTCGTCGGCATGGTCTTAATTCTGGTATTCAATGCACGAAAGAAACAGTTGCTTCTGCACTTGAGGGGTTATGGCTAGATAAGGATCAATTTGGCTTTGCGCTCTCTGCCCTATTCTGCCACAGCGAAGAAGAAAAAGACATCTTTACTAAAATTTACAATCGGTATTGGCGTCAACGAGGTACGCGGATTAATGACAAACGAGATTATAAAAACAAACGAACGGTTAAAAAGCAAGCGGTCAATTCGGCAGTTATGCTTGGTGTAGGAAATACAGGGCACTCTGAGGAAACTGTAGAATCAAAAACCACTACGGGTTCAAACAGTAAGGAAACACTTAAGCAAACGGATTTTTCAAAACTAAATGTGATTCAAGAAAAAGAATTGGAAAAGCTTTCTGAAAAACTGGTGGCAGAAATGAGCCTTAGAATTAAACGCAGACGTAAGAAAATGTCGCACGGTCAAGTTGATCTTGGACAATCAATACGTAAGAACTTACAGCGTGGAGGTTCAATGATTGACTTAGTGCGAACCAAACACAAAAAAGATAAATATCGACTGCTGATATTATTGGATGTGAGTGGCTCGATGGATAAGTACTCCTTTTATTTATTGAAATTTTTATGGACGCTTAAGCACCATTTCAAACAAATAGAAGCGTTTACCTTTAGTACAAGTTTATTGCGGATTACTGATTTGCTGCAAAGTAAACACTTGACCACTAGCCTATCTCATGTATCTCAAACTGCTAAACATTGGTCTAGTGGTACAAAAATCGGTGAATGCCTTAAAGAATTTAATGATCATTATGCCAAACGTTATTTAAACGGTAATACATTAACCTTAATCTTAAGTGATGGATTGGATACAGGAGAGCCAGAAGTATTGGACGAAGCCATTCACAAAATAAGGTTGAGATCCAAAAAATTAGTGTGGTTAAATCCACTCAAAGGGATGCAAGGATACCAGCCAATACAAATGGGAATGAAAACTGCATTACCTTCGCTACATCATTTTGGCTCAGCTCATAATTTTAATAGCCTTTTAGAATTAGAAAATATATTAATAGATGCTTGATTCATTTTTGCGAAAAGCAACAGAACTCAACGAAAGTAAAAAGCCATATGCGACAGCAGTAATTGTTCGTCGTAAGATTCCAAGTTCTGGAAAGCCAGGAGACAAAGCGATTATAACAGCTGATGGACACATTCACGGTTGGATCGGAGGAGGATGTACACAGGGCATTGTGTTAAAAGAGGCTTTATTGTCCATGCAAGAAGGTAAGCCTCGTCATATAAGTATTACTCCTTCTGGTAATAAGAATGAAGAGATTTATACCAAAAGCTATTCAATGACTTGCCAAAGTGGTGGAGAGGTAGATGTCTTTATCGAGCCTGTTTTACCCAAACCAACAATCCACTTATTTGGTGTTTCACATATAGCACTAGCCTTATCTAAGGTAGCAATAGCAGCAAATTATCCTGTAGTGTGTGTCGGTGATCAAGCAGATAAATCCATTTTCACAAATGTTGAGCATTTTATATCCATTAATGATTTTGAAAAAATAGAAGATGCATATGTTGTTGTTTGTACTCAAGGTCTTAATGATGAAATTTCACTACTGACAGCAGTACGTGCAAATCCTGCATATGTATCTTTCGTATCTAGCAGGAAAAAAGCAAACGCCATATTCTCCTATTTGCGAAAAGAAGGGGTAAACTTTGATCAACTAAAGGCAATCAATACTCCTGCGGGAATTGATATCGGTGCAAAATTGCCAGAAGAGGTAGCAATAAGTATCTTGGCACAGATAATTCAACATTCGCGTCAAGAGAAAGAACAGCAACCTATCCAAATCAATAATGAGGACTATTACATAAATCCTGTTTGCAATATCCCTATTCAAAAAAGTGCAGCAAAACACATTTTAGAACATAATGGAGAAAAAGTGTACTTCTGTTGTGACGGTTGTCATACAAGTTTTAAGCAATCACCAGAGTCTTACTTACAGAATGTCACGAAGTAACATATATGCATTTGGTAAATGTTAAAATCATTAAATTTAACATTTGAATGCACACATAACCCGAATTATATTAGATATTCGTACAAACCTTAGTATAAACTAGAGGAAAGAGTAATTGATAAGCCGAATTTGATTAACTCCTCTCTAATAAGCTATATAGTCTGTAGTTTTAAAAGTATAGCAAGAAAACAATCATTTCGTAGTTAAATGTCACATCTTTAATGTGTGACTTATCAAATTTGTAAAACAATTTTTGTTATGAATACATGTATACCCACTCCAATGAAGTACAGGAATTACGTTTTTTCAGTTCTTTCATTGTTCATGGCAACTTCCATTTTATTTACTTACGAAGCTTTTAGTCAAACCGCACCAAATGCGCAATACGCAGAACTCACACCAGGCGTTGGGTTAACTGGGACTGGTACATTTAATTGTGCTGGTATGCCGGATTTTAATTATTCAATAACAGGTGATTTCGCACCAGGAGACACGAGTATTCCTGGACCACCTCAAACTGTTGATAATGTTGGTGGAGGTTTTGAGACAATTTTCGGACCAGCTGATATGGAAGATAACATAGAGGTAGAGGTAGCGGGCTTTTTTGGTGCTATAGGTTCTCCTATTAGCAATACCGTTGTTACAACTCTAGATTTTGTTGCGCCAACTACTCCGGGTGAACTTTCATTTTTAATTGCCGATGTCGAACAAGATCAAGTTCAGGTTTGTGCTCTCGATGAAAATGGCGTTCCAGTTCCTTTATCGGTAATCAACACTTGGTTTGTTACTTCTTTCGATGCTGACAATTCAGATACAAACACAATCGCTCCAACTTGGGATCCAGCTACTGGTACTTTAGTTGGTCAAGAAGGCAATGGTGTCACGCAAACAAACTATCAAATGGATTTGCCGGATAACGAAGCTGGAGCAGGTTTCTTCACGGTAACTACATCGATAACACAACTGGTACTTAAGTCACAGGCTTTGGGTATAGCTCCAGATGATCCATCTCAACATTTCATTTTTGCATCTACTTGTCAAGAGTTTGATTTGGCACTTGTAAAAGAAGTTGTTACACCACCTTCATATGCACCTGGTGATGATGTCACATTTGATATCACAGTATGTAACCAAGGTAATGTTGATGCATTTAATGTTGAAGTTACGGATAACATACCAGCAGGTTTTACACTAAGCACAGCAGATATGAATGGTTGGTCAGGTGTTTTAACGGGACCTGTTACACAGGTTATATCAGCTATACCAGTTGATGGATGTGAAACAATCCAAATCGATTTGACAATTGACGATGATTTCATGGGAACCAGTATTATCAACAATGCAGAAATTTCAGATGCTGACGATGATATGGATTCGACGAATATGCCACCAACTGACGTAGACAGTACACCAGGTGATAATTCTCAACCTGATGATTTAGCTGACGACGATGATCTGACTGAAACAGACGGAGGAGATGATGAAGATCCTGAAGAAATAGTCATTGACCAAACCTATGATTTAGCTCTTATAAAAGAAGAAGTAGGTCCAGGAGAATATTCGCCTGGAGATGATGTCATCTATGATATTACAGTTTGTAATCAAGGAACGTTAGATGCTGCAAATGTAGAATTAACAGATAATATACCAGCAGGGATGACATTAAGTGGTGCTGATATGAACGGTTGGAGTGGTTCTGCAGCTGGACCTGTTACGCTAGTTGTAGCCTCTCTTCCTGTAGATGCTTGTGAAACTGTTCAAATAATTTTGACTATTGACGATGACTTTATGGGGACGAGTATTATAAATAATGCGGAAATTTCCGCTGATGACGGAGACGATGTAGACAGTACACCAGGCGATAATTCTCAACCTGATGATTTAGCTGACGACGATGATTTGACTGAAACAGACGGAGGAGATGATGAAGATCCTGAGGAAGTACTCATTACCCAGGTGTATGACTTAGCGCTTATAAAAACTGAAGTAACTTCGAGTCCTTACTCACCTGGTGATGATGTTACTTTCCAAATAACAGTTTGTAATCAAGGTACACTTGATGCAGCAAATGTTGAGATTACAGATAATATCCCTACAGGTTTAACTCTTAGTGGTGCTGATACGAATGGTTGGTCAGGTTCTGCTGCTGGCCCTGTAACAAATGTTATAGCTAGTCTTCCAGTTGATGCTTGTGAGACTCTAGATATTGTCATGACTATTGATCCTGCATTTACTGGTACAAGCATTATCAATAATGCAGAAATTTCAGCTGATGATGGAGACGATGTAGACAGTACACCAGGCGATAATTCTCAGCCTGATGATATAGCTGACGACAACGATTTGACTGAAACAGATGGTGGAGATGATGAAGATCCAGAAGAGATAATAATTACTCCAAATATCTATGATTTAGCATTGATCAAAGAAGAAACCTCTACTGGACCTTATGGGCCAGGTGATGACATCATGTTTACAATTACTGTTGCAAATCAAGGAAATGTAGATGCCGGTTTTATAACAGTATCTGATGTTATCCCTGCTGGTTTATCCTTAAGTGTTGCAGATAATAATGGTTGGGCAGGTGGCCCGATTGGCACTGTAACTAATGTGATTAGTGGACCAGTAGCTGGAGGTGCTCCTGTAACTGTAGATATTGTATTGACTGTTGATGCTAACGCACCTTCGGGAATGCTTGTAAACAATGCAGAAATATCTTCGGATAATGGAGATGATGTGGATAGTACACCAGGAGATAGTTCGCAACCAGATGATTTTGCAGATGATGACGATTTGACAGAAACAGATGGAGGTGATGACGAAGATCCAGAGCAAGTAGAAATTTGTAACTGTGATGATACGGTAGATGCTGGCACAATGGTTTATCCTCCAGATTCTGAAGGATGCATAGATGACATGGGAAGTACTGTTACTTTGATAACAACTCCGACCGGAGATGCTGTTATACCTCCTGGTTATGTAATGACATATGTATTAACCATCAACAATACCTTTGATATAATTGATTGTAACGATACTCCAAATATTGTGGTAGATATACCGGGTTGGTTTACAATACATCCAGTAGTATACGATCCTAATACATTTGATCCTTGTTCACTTATAGGCAGTACCATAGCTGATATGGAGGCGTTGTTTGCTTCTGATCCTTGTGTTTGTGGTGATGTAGACCCTGTAGGTGTGGAGCAAGGTTCATACTTCTGTTGTTTGGATATGTTACAAGTAGATATGAAACCTATGCCACCATTATTACATGATGCAGCAATTGGTTTAATGTCAAAAGGTACAGTTGATATGCCATCTTCTACGACTCGTTTATCAGGCGGTCAATTTGTTGAGCTTCAAGAAGGTTTTGAGTCTAAGTTAGGTTCTAACTTTGAAGCTTTTATTGCTCCATGCGCTGAGGAAGGTAATTAAAATATAAACAGCATTAAGGGAACATTCCCTTTGAAATCTCTGTACTTAAAGCCCTGTTGGATATTCTGACAGGGCTTTATGTTTTTTACTTCATATAGAATGACAGAAGCTTCTCCTCTTCATTCTGCCAATTCCATATCTTTTTTGCTTTTTCACATTGCACAGAGAATGCAGCATAATTCGATTCTATATTCTGCAAACCATATTTTATGTTTATCTCTGTCAAATTATCGATTAACTCACCTACTTTAAACTCCAAACATAATCTCCTGTAGACTGGGAAATTCATGGATAAGACCGGAAGACATGCATTCACATAATCAAAGAATTTGTTTGCGGAAGAATAGTAATAATTTTTACTATCAGCACTTAATAAGTTTAAACCGATATGAAAATTTGGAAGTAATCTTTTGATGTTTTCATGAGTTTGAAATCCATGCCAGATTACTCTAGATTGTTTCGAGGAGATATTCATCAGCTTGTCGTAGAGATCGCCGTTGCCTAGGATATGTAATTCATACTTGTCGTGTCTGGTTACAAAATCGATGGCTTCTTCGATTCCCCTGCCTTTATTAATCATTCCGACGTAAACTAATTTGATAGGTTTATCTAATGTCTGGCTTGAGCGTTTATCCGAGGTTATGTGAGGTACATTTTGGATTGAAATAAATGGTTTATTGTACTTATTAGAGAATACAGTTGCAAGTTCTTGATTTACTGTATAACACCTGACATTTCCCCAAAGACCAATTCGATTAATCAATTTCCATATCAATTTTCTAATTGGTTTTCCTGAAAGTTCGGGCAGTTCTGTAAACAATTCGTGTGCATCATAAACCAATTCCTTTTTAGTAAGCCATGAAGCCAGTCTTCCTGCTAATAGGGTATCTGCGTCTACAGAACAAATAACTTCAGCATCAGATTTTAATAAATACCTGAACAACTTTACATTAAATGACATATAAAAAAAGAATCCTTTTTCTTTAGCGACTACTAAACGTTCTGTATCGAAATTGTATTGACTTAACCGGACGGATGATGATTTTAATCTGCCTACCAAACTGACTTGAAAACCATTCTCTGCTAGAGTTCCACAGATTCTATGCATCCTGGCATCATGAGAGATGTCATTGGTCACAGTACATACGATTGATTTGGACACGCCTTTATTTTCTGACTTAGACAATAGTCACAAGTTCCGCATTTATGTGACAATTCTTCACCAAAATAATCTAATAAATAGCTATATCTACAAAAGTCACGAGATATTAATCCTAGCATTCTAACACGTGATCCTATTTTGTAACGATCGTATTTTTTCCACATTGATGAAATAGTGTGATTGCTGTATTTTTTCAATCGCATTAATTCTTTATTTGTGTACAATAATTCGCATGTGGCATCCTTCATGTCACGCCCTGCCCTACCAATTTCTTGGATATAATCTTCAATTGAATCTGGAATATTATAATGAAATACTTGGCGGACTGTAGATTTATTTATCCCCATTCCAAATGCATTTGTTGCCACAATACAACGAGTCTCATCATTAAACCAACTCGATTGAACTTCCTTTTTAACCTGATCAGATAATTTTGCATGGTAGGCTTTAGCAAGAATTTTGGATTTTGTGAATAATGATGCTAGCGACTCCGCATGCGATCGACTTCTTGTATACACTATGCTCGTTTGATTTTTAGAAATGTTTTCAATCAAATACGTTTCTTTGTCTACTATGTGCTTTAAAGAAATGTGCAAATTCTTTCTGTATAAACTTGATTTAAACTGGACACAATTCTTTTGCAAATTCAACTGTGTAATTATATCTTTTTGTACATACCTGGATGCTGTGGCAGTCAATGCAAGAATATTTACTTTTGGAAATTGGCGTAAAGATGTTTTAATCTGTTGATATGCTGGGCGGAATTCATGTCCCCACCGAGATATGCAATGAGCTTCATCGACAACAATCAATGACAAGACACACATCATGAGCTTCTTAATAAAATGAGTGGTGTTAAATTTTTCTGGAGAACAAAATATCAGTTGATACTTATCAAAATTTTCCATTGATGTATAAGAAGACGAATGTAAAGCCACAGCATTTATTCCTTTTGATTTTGCTTCTTTGACTTGGTCATCCATAAGTGAAATCAGTGGAGATAAAACAAGAATTGGTTTATTAGCTACAAAACTCAACAACTGGAAACAAAGCGACTTTCCAGCCCCCGTTGGCATAATGGCAAAACAAGATTTATTAGCTAAAATTGATTCAATGATTTCTTGTTGTGGATACCTAAAAGAAGTATATCCAAAGTTGTTATTTAAAATGGCCATTAGCCGTTGCCCAGTGCAAGTTGTAAAGCGTTCCATTATTGTTGTTTTTTTTTACAATATACTAAATTGATGGTGAACTTTGAGTAACCAGTGACTAGCTTTTGTAGCTAGAATATCATTTCCTTGATAAGTGTATTTATTGAAATAAATTGCTCAATGCTATAATGAAACTAAACTGTTTAGTTTAAGAATTATGATTTATAATAATTTTTAGAATATGTAAAAGTAAATTACTTATAGTGTGAATCTCTCTCTATCTAAACTCTCTAATTACAGTCTTCAATAGTTGCTAAAAAGGTAATTGTAGGCATTACATTAAATCCATTGTTTAATTCAATCTCAAATCCTGCCTTATACTCAAAGTTAGCATTGAGTGTGGCGTTTGAAATAACACTATGCGATGCGTGATATAGTCCGCTCATTGCAGCAGTTCCATTATGGGTGAGAATTGGCGGACATGATGAGGTTGCATAATATTCGTCAGCTCCAATATCAATTGAATTAGCTCTTGGCTCGCAGTCAATATCTTGCGGGACTTTAGACAGCTGCGTACCAACGTTCGCAATATTGGGATGAGAATCAGTCATGTGGTAATCAAAATTTGTTGCATCAGTAAATATTGATAAGTCGTTTGTTTGGTAATTGGTTGTTAGTGTAGCTGATGCGTTGTTCCTATTGCGTATGACACCATTAGTGAGATTGTTGATAATTTGAGCGTTGGAGGTAGCACTGAACCTATATTCAATTGAATTGGGATAATTTTCTGTTATGACCGTATTGTTATACACTTTTGTGTCAGGCGAATGTTCTAATCCGATACCCACATCCCTATTGGTATGAACAAAATTATTCATAATTAAGCCATCAACATGTCCATTAGCGTGACTATCGCCAAGTCCAAATCCGATGCCCCTGTCACATGTGTTTATTTTATTTCCAGTAATGATTGTACCTGAACATACCTTCCAGAAATGGATGGCGTGTTCGGCAAGCGTCCCATCTGGTGATCTGATTCCTTTAAAAACATTATTGTGGACTACCCAATTTACTGATCGGTGTGCATCTATGCCTCCTGTATAATATTGATAGGCAACTCCTTGCGTGAATTCGAATTCGCAACAATAAATACGACCTCTGTCAGCAAATAAATCTCCACCTCCAGATACTTTGAGCAACTGTTCTTTGGCGTCAATAAATCGAACATTGATAGCTGTAAAATCATCAGCATCAAATGGATTACTGTGCACCTGAATAGGATGATAAAAGACTTCTCCGATTGTCATGTCTGCAACAGTAAATCGATCTGCTGCTACGTTAAAAATGTGAGTCACATTATTATTGTTCCAGCCCTGCCCTCTTATTATGACATCATCGCGATTACCTGTCGCACCTTTAATTGTAAGGTCTGCCATATTATTGCCAATGAATAGCAAATTAGAATTGAGGATATATTCACCTGGAGCAAGAACGACTGTCATGTTTCCATTTTGATTATTTGCTTGTGTTAGTGCAGATTGAAGTTCACTCACATTTTGGACATTTACAATATTTTCAGGCTCTGCAGGCTCTGGACAATCACATGTAGATTGTTGCAAGGGTTTTGATAGAGAGTCTGCAAGGACGACAGGTACTTTGTTATGTAGACTAATAAGTGGTAATAAAGTTTGTGTCACACTTTTCAAAGGCAGTAGACATGTTCCAAAGAAAATCAAGAAATAGATGTTTATATTTTTCAATTGTAATTAGTTTTAGAGGAGAACATTCAAAGTACGATGAAGTAAGTATTCTTTTTGTGTTTAATGATTAAACCATATGAATTAGTCTTCTATGAGGATTGTTTCAATACATATTCTTGTAAGTGATAAGGTGTACTGATGGTGTTGATTTTGACAATTCACAATATTTAGATAAATATTCAGTATTTTAATAACAAAGGACTTTACCTTTACATCATTAAAAGATATCTAATGAGATTATCATTCTTTGTGCTTCTTTTCTCCTGCCAATGGTTATATGCTCAGAATTCTAATATTGATGTAGAATCAAGAGACTGGAACATCATAGATGTAGATGAAGGTGAAAAGCCCTCATTAACGCTTGATATGAATGATGTGCCCCACATCGTTTACTTAGATGAATCATTTTCAGGCTTTATCAAAATTGCTGAATTAGACGGCGATGCATTTAACTCGACCTTGGTTGCTGAAGGGTACTTTTATGGACCGATAGATCTATCATTTAATCCGGTTGATAATACTGCACGTGTTGGATATCATGATCACGATGAAGAAAATTTTGGTTACGCTGTGGAGACATCTTCTGGAGATTTCAATGTGGAATTTATAGAATCTTCAGGTCATGATGGATGGGATAATACTCTATACATCGAAAGTGATGGAACTGAACATTTATTATCCACAGACACTGGTAGTGGTGCCGTAGAATACGCGTTTAGAGATAGCTCAGGGGATTGGGTTGTAGAGGAAACCGGTATTGATCAAACCAATTATCGATGGGCAACAGATATCGTAGTTGTTGATGAAGTAGTGTATGCAGTGGCTTTTGAAGTCAGAAGTAATGAAACGAGGTTGGCAATACGTGAAAATGATAGGTGGACTTCAGAATTAATCACAATGGATGGTAGATATCCTTCATTAGATGTTGATGAGAATGGTGATGTTTTGGTAGCATACTATAAACCAATAGATCAATCTTCAGGTTTTGTGGAACTCGCACATCGGACAAATACAGATTGGGAGCTAGCGATAATAGATACTTTAGAAAGCTTCGATGGAGGGAATGCGCGGAATGTGGTTAAAGTACAAAGACATGAAGGGCAAGTGTACGTTGCCTATAGTGATGCGACCACTTTTAAACTGGCTACTCAAAAAAATGATGTTTGGGAAATAGAATCTGTGTTAGACGTAAGTGAAGAGTCTACGACATTGAGAAATATGGCTGCAATGGATATTGATGATGAAGGCTTTTTTCATTTTTCCACTCATCGAGCGGAAGCAGGTGCAGCAGGTGGTGCAATTATCATGTACATAACCGATAAAGAATTGTCTAGTAGTCAAGGTATGGAGCAACAGATGGTTGCAAAGACAATGCAGCTTTCCATACAGGATCCAAGTGGCGCTGAGATACCAAATGCAGAGATAACAATGACATCGATGGACGGCATGACAACTATTTTGGAATCATCAGCTTTATCTTACACACTAGAAGCTCCTACCAATACTTTAGATGAAATTATGGTTTGTATAAGCACTACAGATCCAGCAATCAGTGGTGTCTCATCCACAGATGTCATAAGGGCATTAAGAATTGTTCTAGGTTTGGTCAATCCATGTCCTGAAAATTTGATCATTGCTGATGTCAATGAAGATGGCACGGTGAGTAGTACTGATCTTGTCCAAATGATTAGGGTTATTATAGGTGCCACCAATGTCTTTACAGGAAATCCTTCTTGGGTTTTTGAGTTTAATAACGAACTTAAATCTTGTGAGACATTGAATTTTTCAAACTTGCCTCAGTCATTGACAATTAAAGGGTATAAGAAAGGAAATTTGGAGTGTCTCGATGAAGAAATTTCATTACAAAATACATCTAAAAAGAAATTGGCCTGGAAACATTAAATGAATACTGGATTGAAGCTTGTGTTGATTCTGTTGAGTCGGCAGTAAAAGCAGAACAGAACGGAGCAAATAGATTAGAACTATGTAGCCACTTAGAAGTTGATGGACTCACCCCTTCAATAGAGTTGGTTAAAGATGTATTAGCGGCTGTAACTATTCCAGTGAAGGTTATGATAAGGCCTAGACAAGGAAACTTCCAGTATACTGATAGAGAATTATTGAAGATGACTGGTAGTATCTATGCGATGAAAGACCTAGGCGTATTTGGCGTAGTGTTAGGTATTTTGAATAAATACAAATTGGTGGATTCTGTAAATACGGCCAGTCTTGCAGAAATTGCTAAACCATTAAATGTTACTTTCCACAAGGCCATTGATTATACAAGTGACATCATCGAAAATGTAAAGGTATTGAATGACATTACATCTGTCGATGCTATACTGACTTCTGGAGGAAAAGCAACTGCGATGCATGGTAAATCTGTCATTAACGAATTGCATAATAAACATGGTAGCCGATTAGAAATAATAGCTGCTGGTAAAATTACAAGTGCAGAGATTGAATCCCATAAAAAGGAATTAAGCACACGCTCTTTGCATGGTCGGCGGATAGTTGAACGTTAACAACAGTTTATATATCGCTTTTCCATTTCCTCTTGATTAGTCTTTTTCCTATATTGAAGTAAAGATAGGCATGAAAACATTTAAGGATAAAGTGGTTGTTGTTACTGGAGTAGGATCAGGGATTGGTAGAGCTTTGGCAGTTCATCTCGATAAGCTAGGTGCAAAATTAGCCATTAATGATTACAACGAAACTTCTTTACATTCAACTGTTTCTATTTTGAAACAAAAACCTTTCAGTGAACACTTTGATGTATCAGATAAGGAAGCGTTTTATCGTTTTTCTAAAAACGTTTACAATCACTTCGGTCAAGTAGATTGTGTCATCAATAATGCTGGAGTGGCATTATCCGCCGTTTCTACAGAAGACTTGACTTACAATGATTTCGATTGGATAATGGGTATTAACTTTTGGGGAATGGTGTATGGCACCAAAGCATTTTTGCCATACATCAAAAATCAGTCTGAAGGTAATATTACTAATGTGTCAAGTATATTTGGAATAACAGGTATAGCTTATCAAACTGCTTACTGCACAACTAAATTCGCTATCAGAGGCTTCACAGAATCATTGAGAATGGAGATGCACAATGATTCACCTCACATAACCATATCAAGCGTACATCCGGGTGGAATAAAAACGAATATCGCAAGAAGTTCTAAGACAGCTGAAGGGCAAGATCCTGCCGAACAAGCAGAGTTTGAAAAAGTAATGGAAGAGGTAGACAAAGCATTTATAACTTCTCCAGAGAAAGCTGCAGACATCATAATCAATGGTATATTAAAAAAGAAGGAAAGAATTATAGTTGGGCCGGATGCGAAACGAGCTGATCGTATCGTCAGATTGTTTCCAACAAAATATACTGACATCATTTTAAAAAATTCAACCTTTGTTATGTCTAATGATGAAAAAGAACAATCAAAAGTTGAATTAGACAACGAAGCTTGAACAAGTACTCAACGCGTTTGAAATTTTGCTTTAACCCAATGATTGAATCAATGTGGTCACAATCATCCCTTCAACAAGTCATCACAGGTCTATTCTGGTCAGTAATGTAATGACTCCAAGACCCAGGATAAAGAGACGGCAGCTCAAGCCCTATATGTTTCATTGCAATTAAATCATGACAAGCGGTGACGCCCGAGCCGCAATAGATAGCCGCAGATTTTCCAATATCGGTGAATCGAGCTTCCAATTCCTTTTTTGATAACCACAGGTGTTCATCATCCACGTTGCCCAAAAATGGAATATTAATCGCACCAGGAATATGTCCTGCTATTGGGTCGATCGGCTCCTCAATACCTTTATAACGTTTTTCTGTTCTTGCATCAATTAAAGTGTCAAGACTGGATAAATCATCTACATTAATCAGTGACAGTAAAGGTGGACTTGCTAAGTATTCAGTGTGGGTATAAGTCACGATGGTATCACTCACTGGTAAATTTTTGGCTTCCCAATGCTTCCAACCTCCATTTAAAACACAGACATTTTCGTGCCCAACAGATAAGGCCATTGCCCAGAATCTGGCTGCAATTCCACCATGGCTTTGATCGTATGCGATTATCTGTGTTTCATTACTGATACCTAATCTCGAAAATAATGAACAGATAGAATCTATGCTCAACCAAGGATGTCTGCCGGTGGTTCCTGCAATTATCTCAGCCGATAAATCATCGTCTAAATGCATGTATTGAGCCCCAGGGATATGTCCTAATTTAAATTGATCTCTCCCCCACTCCTTATCAGCTAAGCTAAATCGACAATCAATAATTCGTAAAGACTGGTCAGCTAATTTCGAAGCCAGCTGATCGGAGTTTATTAGTGTAGTATACATCTTAATCTATTAATGTTGGATAAATTTAATGCTTTAATTGAATCAATTGTTTTGTCATAGAACTCTACTTATCTTTAACGCATGGATGATGCAAAATATATTCGCCTTGCGATTGACCTAGCTAAAAAAGGAATGACTGCAAAGAAAGGTGGACCATTTGGCGCCGTGATTGTGAATCGAGATGGAGAGATTGTAGGAAAAGGTAACAATATGGTGACTTCTACTAATGACCCTACAGCCCATGCTGAAGTCGTCGCCATACGTGATGCTTGCAATACCCTATCTCATTTTCAGCTTGAAGGATGTACAATTTATTCTTCTTGTGAGCCATGTCCTATGTGTTTAGGGGCTATTTATTGGTCAAGACCTGATCGCATAGTATTTGCAAGTAGTCGAGAAGATGCTGCCAAAGCAGGATTTGATGATGATTTCATCTACAAAGAGATACCCCTTCCTATTGATGACAGAAAAATTCCAACTACCCAACAACTACGCGATGAGGGCCAACAAGTTTTTGATGAATGGAAGGTCTTGGAGTCAAAGATTGATTATTGATATACTCGTAATAAGATTGATGAAATAGCATAAGCGTTAGTTTACACAGCAATAGGTTTGTGAATAACTGAATAGGTATTAACTACCCTTTTCAATAACTCCTACATTTTCAACTTCATCCAAAGACAACCAGTCATCAATCCGTTTTATTATTCGTAATCGATGCGTATATCGTCGTTCATCTAAATTAAAAATACCATGTTGGTCCAATTTGTCAATGCGCACATGACCATGTACGTGCATGATCCGTTTGTTGCCGATTATAATACCAACGTGATCGATCATTCCTTCTTTTGATTCGCAAAATACTAAATCACCTATTTTGGCTTCATTGTTAAAAAGTACAGGTGTCCCTGTGTCAACTTGGTAATATGCATATCGAGGCAGTTGTATGTGGAAAATCTTAAACACCAATTGGACAAATGCACTACTGTCTATACCAAATACAGACCTTCCACCTTTGCATTCTGGTGCCATCAAAAATCTTCGTATGATCCTATTAAATAGATCTAAGGGTACAAGTTTGTCTTGTTTAAACATCGCCTGTCCGCTATAGCTAAATTTGGATTTGTGTAGATAGAAAGAAATGCCATCAAAGGATGTCAACGTTGATCCTAACAGAACATTTAAGGAGAGTTCTTTGGCAAATGCAACCTGACTGAATTCCATTGCAATAGAATACTTAGATCTGTCGGGTTCGTTTTCTTCATCATCAAAAAACCAAAACTGTTTGGGATCAGCAAAGCCAATAACTTGGTCGTAGAGGCATTTTATTTTAACCCAATGCTTGCTTTTTATGGAGACGACTTCAATAGATTCACCCAAAAGGACTTGAGATATCAGTATAGACCTTGTATCTGGTTTGAGCCATATCGGCACTAGGCTCAAGCGACAAACGCCATATCTTTTGATGTCCTGTTTTTTCATATTTCGAAACCGAGTCTAATGTACGGCATAAGTTGAAAATAAGCAAAGGGCTTAAAGAGTGTTCGGTAGGCTCATCTTTAGGAGACACGAAAAAAAGGCGTTAGTAGACACAAAAGCGAGTTCATTAAAGCTCTAGAGACCTTAATTGAAGGTGAAGTGAGTTTACTTGCCACCGAAAGGCGTTATCTCGCCCGAAATATATCCTCTCGGGTACACTATTTTTGTGATTTTCACGATATAGTAGTTGATATCCTCTACATGAATAGTAAACGTTCACTTTTTATAGGTTTAATGTTGTTTGGTACGATTGGTCTTTTGGGTCAAGACACTCAGTTTTATCAAGCGTTTTCCTCTCCATTGACATTGAATCCTGGGACAACAGGTATGGTTTCGGGGAACTATAGAATTTCAAGCATTTACAGAGATCAATGGAGAGCTGTAGTAGAACAACCTGTATCAACTTTTTCCGTTTCAGGAGATACTCGATTTTCAATTTCTAAAAAACAAGATAGTAAGGACTTTATTGGTGTAGGTGTACATTTCCTTTCTGATAAGATTGGATTTATATCCTTTACGACCAATCAATTAGGCGTTTCTGTTGCATATCATAAATCGTTAAATCATAAGCTAAAAGAGTTTTTGAGTTTTGGTGCAAAGTTTGGGATAACTCAGAGAAACATCAATTACGAAAATCTCAATTTTGAAGACGAGTTTAATGGTTTAGCAGCATATACAGATCCTACAGGAGAACCATTCGCTCCTAATAATTTTGGATTCGTTGATCTGGCAATTGGCTTAAATTATCAAGTTCAACCATTTAAGGGTTTTAGTATCTATGCCGGTGGAGCATGGTCCCACATAAATGCACCAAACATTGTCTTTGATAAAGAAGATGAAAATTTACCTGTATCCACTTTGTATAAGAAAATTCAGGTTTATACTGGATTCAGTTATGATCTCAATAGACGATGGACAATTAAACCTAGAGCAAATTTCATTGCACAAGGTCCGCATCAACAGTTGATTCTTGGATCTCATTTTAATACACAGCTGACAGATAAGTTTAGTGAGTCCGTAGAATTTGGAATTGCAACTCGGCTAGTCAATGATTTTGATGGTATTGGACCTGAATCGGTAATCGCATCCTTTGGTCTTGATCTGAAAGGGAAAGTAGTAGGCTTTAGTTATGAATTTAATGTTCAAACAGTCAACAACAATTTTAGGAATCAAGGTGTATTCGAATTGTCATTTACCTACATAGGTGAATACGATAACGAGGTGTTCTTTTGCCCTGAATTTTAATCTAATTCTTGGATTAGTCTCATTAGCCGATGTGTAGAAGAGGCATCAGACCTTGCTTCATTTGCCAATTCAATCGCTTTGTAAGCATATTTCATGGCTGATTCCTTGTCTTTAAGCATATAACACAATGCGGCGACAGTATCATTGTTAAAATAATTATCATCCAAGGCTACAGACTCTAAAGCTATGGCTTTGCCTTTTTTGAAATGATCTTCCTCTGTACCCAATTCATAGACAATCCAAGCCAGATTATTGACGAACTCCCAGTCTTCCGGTTTCCATTGAAATGTGTAGAAGTAAGCCATATTGGTAAAGATTGTAATGTCCTCAATTTCATTATTTGCCATCAATTGGTTCAAGTACAATCTATCAGTCAGTCTTTGGGATTCCTTAGGCAGTAATTCTTGTATTTTGGCAACAACATCATCCTCTGTCCCTTCTGGGCCAAAGCTACCATGAATAGCATTTAGTAATTTAGTATCAACCTTATCTCTTCCAATATGCGTGTAAAAGTCCTCAAGATTATCAACCATGTATTTGAATAATCTGTCGTCTATATTGATGCCTACATTATCGTAAATAAATTTTGAATTTTGTTCTCCTGATAAATCAGTTTGAGTAGCGAGGTATTCCTCTATAATTTGTTTGCTGTTTTCCAATCTTAAGAACTTTAGCAACATGGCATATTCTAATAAGAATGAACCGTTACTTAAATTACTGTTATGATTTTTTTTAAAGTAAGCTAAATTTGTTTTCGGTTGAATGGCACCTTTAGCAATCAACATTAAATCATCTGCTGAATAGGCACCCAACGCCATATGCTGAACGGCACCTTCTGCTGTCAAAAAATAAAATGTTGGATACGCCTGAGGAGCATATTTTTCTGCAAAGGCAATCCCATTACCTTCCTCTAAATTTATTTTTACATTAATGAAAGACGTATTGAAGAACTCACTGACTTGAGGGTCAACAAAGACATTGGCATCCATCCATTTACATGGTCCACACCAGGTCGTGAATCCATCAACAAAAATGAGTTTGTTTTCTTTCTTAGCTTTTCGAATCGCCTTATTCAAATCGTTATTTATAAACTTAACTTCTTGAGAATAAGTGCTTCCAACAAATAAAAACAACAATAGTACTACTAGACGAATCATATGTACAAAATAAGTCTATTTCATGAATCATCGTTCGCTTTAACCGAATCTTATGATTCTTTTAAAACGGAATGTAAAATTGAGGATAGTTTATCTCCTTGTATCTTCCAGGAGTAGTTTGTTCGTACAAAAGATAACGCGGCATTCTTATATGAGTTGTACAGCTCATCATCTTTCAATAATCGCAAGGTATGAGAAATGAAATCTTCTGCGGAGAAGCCTATAAGAATCTCCTCTGAATTTGCTTTGATAGATGAATTGACTACTGTGCTTGTCACGCATGGTAAACCCATTGCCATAGCTTCTAAAATCTTATTTTGCTGTCCAGCTCCTGTAAATATTGGAGCTACAAATACTTTTGCTGAGGCATAAGCTTCTCTGATATCTAATAAATCTGCTTTAATGTCAATATAGTCGTTTGCTAAATCTTTTATTTTTAATGGTGGTCTTGCTCCTGCGATCAACACTTTTAATGAAGGATATTTAAACTTTAGCCCAGGTAAAATTTTCTTGTGCATAAATTGCAATGCTCTTTGATTTGGTGCATATCCTAGATTACCAATAAAACACACATCATACCTTTGCTTTTGATCAATTGGCTTGAATTTATTGACATCTACCCCATTCGTTATAACGTGTATTGACGGTATATTCAATTCTTGTCGGTCATTATCTGAAATGATAGTAGTGGCATCATACCAGTCCAACACTTTTTGTTCAAAATTTTGCAAGCGTTTAGCCTCATTTTTAAACACAGCTTTGCGAATGCCTGATGAATATCTAGCATCTCTTAGGGCAATTGTTGAGAAAGCATCCATATAATCCAATACCTTTGGAATATTCAAACCTTCCGAATATAAAGCTGTTCGCACGAGTTGAAAGTAAGCGAGATCAGCATTGAAATTATCAACGATCTTTAATAGTTCAGTATGAATGGCCTTCGAATAAAAATAGGCTACTTGTATGGGATAGGAATGTTTGAAACTTAACGAACTACTAGCTATACTTTTCCATTTGGGAAGTTTGAATACATGTATTTCCTCGCAAAAGGCTTCCAATTCACGCCTATACGCTTCTGGTACTTCTGTATCATTAATACTGATCAAACAGATATTGAATTCTTTAGAGAGGTGTTTGATTTGATGATATATGCGAAGCTTGTCTCCTTTAATTAAAGGGTAAGGAAAACGTGAACTTACTATCACCAATCGTGGCTTCATCTACTAATTTGGCGCGAATATAATTGAAGTCAACATGTTTTTGCTTTCTTAACTTCAATTAATAATTTACAGAGTTGATTTGATAGCTTTTCTTGATCATAATTAGCATTTATAAACAGTTTTGCATTCTCTTTTAAAGTCGACAGCCTTGAGTCATTTTGGCCCAAATCGTTGATCGCATCTATAAACTCACTGATTTGATCTGCAATAACTGCTTCTTTGCCATTGGTAATGTCTATGCCAGAAATTCCTATTGATGTTGATACAACTGCTTTGCCAGCGGACATTGCTTCTAATATTTTTATACGTACGCCACTACCAATAAATAAAGGTGCAATCAGCACATCAATAATATCCAAAAATTGGTCAACATCAGGTACCTCTCCATGTTCGATTATGCCAGCTATATGTGTATACTTTCCTAGTGGATAATTACGCCCTGCAAGATGTAGCAATACAGTGGCTTGATTTTCAAAATGTGGTTGCCAAACGTTTGACATAAACCAATCCAACCCATTGACATTTGGATCCCAATCCATAGCTCCAATAAATCCAATATGAAGTTTCCCAACCGCAACTCGAGAATGATTGATTGTTGCTTTAGTGTTTTTGATGCCTACTGGTTGATATTGAACGTTGTCCAATTTAATGAGGCCACTTTTTTTGATCCAAAGGTGATCACTGGAACTTATAGTCAAAAGTCTATCTACTTTTGGAAGGATATCTATCGTGTATTGTTTTAATTGTTTGCTCAGAGATTTGAATAAAATCTTTTTAGCAGGATTTCTAGAATGCTCTGCTCTCATTTGCCATATTAAAAACTCAATATTATGCAGCCGTAAGATGATTCCTGTTCTAGGGGAAATCGCTCTAATGATGTCAATGTATGAGGTTGTATAGATCGTTTCTAGTAAAACAATATCGTAGACGTTTTGCGATAACATAGAGCGTAATCTAGCAGACAGTTCAGCAGAATGAAAACGACTGATGTTATACGAATTGCCTGAAACGGAATGTTGTATTAACTCAAAGGGATCAATATTCAGATCGTGTTTCACAAACTCAATTCTTTCGTAAATCTTCAGGTTCAATCTGGCTTCGTCTTCATCTGTTTTGTGCTTATTTGTATGCAACGACAATAAGTCTATCGTCACTCCAGGGATTGCTCCTAAACCTTTTGCAAGAGCATAATTAGCCACAGACTCTCCATCACGATGCGGAAAAGGTATTTTTTTAGAGATTTGAAGGATTTTTATCTGTTCCACTTGAACTATGAAGGTAGCACTCTGGTTGGAATCGGTGGGGATTTGCGTAAATTGATTTTCTTTGTGTACAGATTATGTTAGAAGCTAAGAATATATATAAATCATATAAGGGATTGCAAGTACTGAAAGGAACCAGTTTATCAATGGGTTCCTCTGAAATTGTGAGTATAACAGGGAAGTCTGGATCAGGTAAAAGCACCTTTCTCAATATACTTGGTACGTTGGACAAAGCAGATTCTGGTTCAGTCAAAATAGCTAATCAAGAAATTAACAGTTTGTCAGAAAAGCTGATGGCCAAATTCAGAAACGAGACTATAGGCTTTGTGTTCCAGTTTCATCATCTTCTGCCAGAATTTACGGCCTTAGAAAACGTCTGTATCCCAGCGTACATTCAAAAAAGCGATAAAAAAACAGTCGTATCGAGAGCAAAAGAATTATTGGATTATTTAGGCTTATCGGAGCGACTTGATCACAAACCTGGTCAATTATCAGGAGGAGAACAACAGCGAGTGGCAGTAGCGAGAGCATTGATTAATAAACCAAAAATCATTTTTGCAGACGAGCCATCAGGTAATCTTGATAATGATTCCTCTGATGAGTTACATAAATTGATTTTCAAACTCAGAGAAGATTTTCAACAATCATTTGTAATTGTGACACATAACTTGGATTTAGCAAAGATGAGTGACCGCAATTATCATTTAGTCAACGGTATTTTAGACAATGGCGAACCGACATTTGAAAAAGAATCCTAAAAACAATAAGGATATTTTCGATTATATTTTGGATCTCATCGACTTGAGTAAAGGTGTTGACTATGAAGCCACTGTCCAAGAAATAAATGAAAAAAAGACAATCTATGGTGCAAATGCCTGGATGCTGATGTGTTCTATAATGATCGCATCCATTGGTCTCAACACTAATTCCCAAGCAGTTATAATAGGAGCCATGTTGATCTCTCCTTTGATGTCTCCAATTTTGGCCATAGGTCTCGGCGTAGCTATAAACGACAGGAAAACATTATGGGAAGCCTTGTACCACTTTGGCATTTCTATTTTGATAGCGGTTGCCACTTCTTCTTTGTTTTTTATGATCTCACCTTTGAAGGAGTTTACAGAGCAAATTGCAGCTCGGACTGCACCTACAATATTTGATGTACTTATTGGGGTTTTTGGCGGTATAGCTGGTATAGTCTCTATTGCACGTAAGGACATTTCTACAACCATCCCTGGTGTAGCAATTGCTACTGCTCTTATGCCACCGTTATGTGTGACGGGTTATGGAATTGCTATCGGAGATGCCAAAATAGCGTTCTCTTCTTTTTATTTATTTTTCATAAATGCATTCTTTGTGGCATTCTCCACATATCTAATTATTCGGTATTTAAATTTTCCGTTTAAGGAATTTGCTACTCCAGAAGAACGAAAAAAGAATATGAGGTATGTGTATTTGTTTTCACTATTTATGATCATTCCTAGTTTGATTATTTTTAGAAATGTATGGTTAGAAGCAGATACAAAACGAAAGGTAAATCAATTCATAACGACTCACATAGGTGATAATGAAATTTATCTTGATGAATATGAAATTGTAGAAAACAGCGATAAAACAAAAACATTATACTTAAGAGTTTGGGGTGATGTTATTCAACGAGAGAATGCACCAAATTTTACTGAAGGTTTGAAAAATATACATCTTAGAAATACAACTGTAGAGATATTGCCTACTTCTGAAATTCCATTAAGTAAAATCAAAGAGATAGAAGAAGAGATAACCAACTTATATTCCTCCAAATCAGATTTAAAGCAATTATTGGAACAACAGCAGCTGTTGCTTAATAATATGCAGAAGATCGATTCCGTAAATGCAGAAATTAACATTAATGATGTTCAAAGCGAATTGACCACTTTATTCCCTGAGTTGGAATCTGCACTTATTGCCAAGAAACAATCTAAAAGCGTAGATTCTATTCCTCAAGATATACATCTGGTTATTTTAAAGGGGACTAAAAAGAATACACAAGTTGACAAACAAAAAATCCAAGATTTTCTAAAACTGCGAATTAATGCTGACTCCATACGCATTATTTTAGAAAATTAAATTGTCCACATTAGCTGGCAGTCGCTTCAACCTTGATGATTGGTTTCGGATAGTTTTTACCTAAGACAATTCCATAATCGTCTAGTTCTGCAGAAGAGAATTGAGCAGGATAATGGATCATATTTGAGGGAAGAGGATTAAGTTCTGGACACCATTTACGAATTAACCTTGCTTCTGGGTCATACTTTTTTGACTGCTTCACTACGTTGAATACACGTTGTTCTCTTGGGTCAGTACCTACACCAGCTAGATAATTCCAATTTCCCCAATTGCTGCAAGGGTCATAATCGATAAGTAGGGATTCGAAATATTCGGCGCCTAGTTGCCAGTTTACAGCAAGGTTGTTAATTAGGAAACTTGCAACATTTTGCCTTCCCCTATTTGACATAAATCCTGTGGCATTAAGTTGACGCATATGAGCATCTATAAACGGATATCCAGTTTGTCCATCTGACCAAATCTGAAACAGTTTTTTGTTGTCGCTTAAGTCATCTCTAGGCGTTCCTTTTATCCCTCCATTTAGGAAAATTTTCCTTTCATACTTCTTAGCCATTAGTCTAAAAAAGTCTCTCCATAAGAGTTCAAAAAACATCCAATAGGTTGATTCATTCTGTATGACCTCCTTTTCGAATTTTTTTAATTCGGACATAATTAATTTAGGAGACAAACATCCTTGAGATAGATAGGAAGAGAACTTAGAGGAGTATTGCATACCCTCGGATTCATTTCTTGTTTCTTTATATGTTGCAATGCCCTTTGATTCCCATAGGTAGAAATTTAATCTATTCAATGCTTCAGATTCTCCACCTTGCAAATAAGGTTCAAAATTTTGATCAAATCCAAAATCAGCCAATTCAGGTATATCGCCCTCTTCTAATTCTGGTGCTCCATTTTCTGCACCGTCAAAACAAATATCAATTGGCTCACGGATGATTGTTATTTTTTCTACTTCTTTACGGAAAGTGGTAAATGTATCAGGTGTATGTGTAATTGGGAATGGTAAATCTGCTGTATAATAAAGCATTTTGCCACGTGAGTATCTGACTTCTTGGCCAATTGTCCACAGCTTTAATTCTAACTGGTCTTGCACATATAGCTCCTCCGTTGTTCTTTCTCTGTTACAGAAAACCCAACTTGTCTTATATTCTGCTGCTATTTCAGATATAATTTCTTCAGGCTTACCAATTCTTACAATAAGTGGTAAGTTGCGTTTATGGAGACTTGCCCTTAAATCTTTGATTGAATCAATGATAAACTTGCTTCTGTATCGACCAGTTTTGTGGAAGCCGTACCGTGTTTTTCCTTTAAATGTGCGTTCATCGAAGACAAAAACAGGAATAAGCTCTTTTGTGGACTGTAAAGCGTCGGAAATAGCTTCATTGTCGTGAATCCTTAAGTCTTGCCTAAACCAGATTATTGCCTTTTTATTCATGTTAATGTCACAATTAAAAACAATATAAACATTAAGAAGTTTTACATTTGACTAAGAATATTCTGATCATGAAAATATTAATAGGACTTTCACTCTCCACACTATTCTTTCTTGCCTCTTGCAACTTGAATCAAGCAGCAAATAGTGAATACGAATATGCGCTTAAAAAGCTAGATAATGAAGTTATGGATATACATGATGCAGTTATGCCTCGTATGTCTGAACTAGCAAAGCTCAAGCGTCAGATGAAGTCAGAATTAAAAGACGATGCAAATTCTGCAAAAGCAGATAGCTTACAGCAATTCGTATATCAAATAGATGAAGCTAGTGAGGCAATGATGAATTGGATGGGTGAATTTAAAAAACCAGACTATAGTAATTTTGAGGCTGCTAAAGCTGTCTATGCTCAAGAGAAGGTAAAGATTACCAACGTAAGAGAGAAAATGCTTTCAACAATATCAAGTGCTAAAGCGTTTCTTTCTAGATTATGATAAGATTTCTATTCGCTCTATTACTATTGTCCTTATTCTATTCTTGTAAAAAGGAAACTGGTAAACTCCCGTACATTGGCTTTCATCAATATGAAGCAAACGATACCATTTACCATAGAATTCCAGAATTTAGTTTCATGAATCAAGATAGTGTCATGATAAACAATGACTCCTTTAATGACATGATTTATGTTGCAGATTTTTTCTTCGTGAACTGCCCTTCTATTTGCCCTAAGGTGAAACAGCAGATGCTGCGTTTACATGAAAAATTCAAAAACGAACCACGTTTTCAATTAATCTCGTATACACTTGACCCCAAAAGGGATACCATACCGGCACTGTCTTCATATGCTGATAAGATTGGAGTCACAAGCAATAAATGGCACTTTCTCAGAGCAGATCAAGATGTTGTCATGGAATTAGCTGATGAATATTATGTGCCAGCATTTATTGATCCTGAAGCCCCTGGTGGATTTGATCACAGTGGAAAGCTAATGCTGATTGATCGCAACCGAAACATTAGAGGTTTTGCAGAAGGTACAGATCCAGAATCCGTTACAGACTTTTTTGGTACTATTGAGCAATTGCTAGATGAGCAGTTCGATCAATAAGATTTCGATAGCATGTCTAATAGTGGGTGTGTTACTTTTTCATGCTTGTAAAGAGGGACAACGCTTTGTCCAGGGAGAGCGCATTTATAACAGCTATTGTCAAAACTGCCATATGGAAGATGGCCAAGGATTGGGTAAATTAATTCCACCTATTAGCAATTCTGATTACTATTTGAATGAATATAAAAACCTTGTTTGTATCATTAAATATGGAATGACCAAGCAAATTATAGTTAACAACATTAGTTACTCAGAAGAAATGCCAGGTGTGAAACATTTGACGACTGCAGAGTTGAGTAACTTGATAAATTACATGAATGCAAAATGGTATCCCGATAAGCCATTAGTAACACCAAGTGATATAAGCACTAACTTTGACGATTGCAAAAAGAAATAAGATGAGTTACGACGATTTTATTAAAAGCTTAGCGGAAGAATTTCCAACAGTCTCTATGTCAACTCAGCTTCAAGCTTTATGGTATGAAAAGAAAGGAAAATGGAGTAATGCTCATAATCTTGTAGATCCATCCGATGATCCCAAGGACAAACACATACATGCTTATTTACATCGGAAAGAAGGAGATAAATGGAATGCTAATTATTGGTATCAACGAGCTGGAAAAGCCTATCCAGAAATAACATTAGATGAAGAGTGGCAGCTTTTAGTGAAGCTCAATACAGCGGACTGATTATTTTAGACATAAACAATTAGCAATGTCTTAATTGTTAGTTCTGGGAATAATAATTTATTGGGTTTGCGGGTAGTTCTATTTTGAAACAGGTCCCAGTAAGACTGTCAGAATCTGTAATATAAATTTCACCACCTAGTCGATTAGTGAGGCTTTTTACAATGCTGAGGCTAAGTCCAGAACCTGTATAAGCATCTCTATTATTCAACCTGGTAAACGATTGGAAGATAGTATCATGGTATTGAGGGTCAATGCCGATTCCATTGTCAGCGATCCAAAAATTATGAGTATTTTCAGAAAGACTATAGGTCACATCAATAAGTACTTCATCGTTGTCATTGAATAAGGAAGCATTATCAAAAATCTTGTTCATAATAATTTCTAAACTATCTAGATGACTTTTGATCATTCCTGTATTATTGATCTTCAACTGTATATTCTTTTTTAGATATTTTTGCCTTACTTTAGACAACACATCATTCATAAGTTTGGAAATGTTAAAGTGTGTCATTGTATTCAAATCATTTGACACATTATTTCTGTAAACATTCACTTCTTCAATTAGCGCACTCAATTGTTTTCCACTATTAGTAATGATATCAATATGGTCTATAAATTGGGAGTCTTCACTTAATTTTTTGCGGGTTAGTTGACTAAAACTTACAATGTTTCGGACAGGTTCTTTTAAGTCATGGGATAAGATTCTATTAAACTCTTCGATGTCTTTATAGGAACTTTTAAGGAGATCGTTTGACTGCTGTAAATGGACTGTACGCTTTTGAACTTCAGATTCTAGCTTTTTGTTATACTTTATTTTTTGATAATACGCAGCAATGAGGAAGCTAATCATCAATCCGAAAAACCCCATAAGAATGAGTAATAATTTTTGAAAGTTTTCATTTTTAATCAATTTCACAGATAGTAATTCATTATCCTTTTCTTTCTGATCAGAATCGTATTTTATTTTTAAATAGTTTGTTTTTTGTAGTTTTTCATCTTTTAAATTTTGTTCTAATAAGGTATTGTGTTCATTTAAATAGTGATAAGCAGAATCATATCTTGTCATATTGTGATAGGCGGTGTGTAACTTTGTATAAGCTGATAATTTAATCGAATTTTTAATTCCGTCAGTGTCAATTATACTTGTTGCCAGAGGTATGATTTTTTCGTGTTCTTTTTTAGAGGCATGCAGGTTTGCATAAAATAGGGTGATTTCACCAAAATGAGATGAGTTAATGTCTTTTTTATCAATAGATGAAATTTCTTTTCTAATGAGTTCTGCAGAGTCGAAATCTTTAGTAGCAATAAAAATTTCTCCTTTTTGTACGAGCATATCTGGTTTTAGGACTTGCAGATCATGTTCTTGGATTAGTTCTAGACCTTTATTAATACTTTCTAATGCATCTTTGTAGTTCCCTTTGTTAAGATATGCTTCTGATAACTCAAACATCGTTAATGCGTGAGTAGAGACACGATCATTAAATTTTCCCATATTCAGAATCTCCTGATAGCATTTGATGGCTGCATCAGATTCCTCCTCATCATTATACAATTGACCAAGTGAATACAAATTCATTAGAATCGTAGCGGTGTCTTGAGTCGATTTGCCAAATTCAACATTATTGTAATAGACCTTTTGGGCAGATTCTAAATCTCCTAGAGACATTATTGTAAATGCATTTATGTAATTATAAGCTGATCTTGGTTTTCTTGAAATATAAGATTGATGAGAATCTTCCTCTAAGTCTAGAATTATTTTATATGCCTCCAATGTTCTGTTGTTACTAAGCTCGTAATAAATCTGAGCAAGGCTATATTGAAACAAGAGAGAGTCATGAATAAGTGGATCGGACTGTATGATAGAATCGCATGCTTCGAAGATGTTTTCTACAAGATTCATATCTCGATACATATACTTATGTAAGGAATCAACGTATACCTTGAAATAGTGAGAAGAGTCTTCTTCTGAGTATTTGTGATCAGATTGTGATATAGCCGATAGGTGTAGCAAGGAACAGAAAACAATACACAATAGTTTGGCTATAGACAGAAACAATAATCTGTCAATCAAAAACTAGGTGTTAAAAAGATGTTCGTACAAAAATAGGCTAATATTTGTTAAAATGCATACAAATCAAGGGTTCTGTTTTTACTTCTATGATATATAATTATGCATGCAAATGACTTAAAAATGGCTTCCTTTTGGTAAATAATTACAATTAGCTCCAATAGTTACTTATCAATGATGTAGTTTAAATTATCTAAATCCATATATGTAACTAACGAGAAGACATATATATAATGAAGTATACATTTATTAGACATATCAAGATGGTGTATGATTTTCTCCAAAGCCTATAATTCGGGGACAGTGTGGTATCCTGTAGATTGAATTGATAGAATGACATAAAATTCAAGTTTCTTGCTTCTCCTTATAAGAGGGGTTTTCATATTTGGTATAATGATTGCAATTCAAGAAGTACATGTAGTTTTATTGCTACTGTTAAAACCAACCGCAGCCTCAAGACGTCTTGTTTTGGGGCTTTTTTATTTCTACTGTACAGTAATATGCACAGTTATGAATATATGTTACCTTTGCACCAAACAAGTCAATACCCTAAATGGGAGATATACCATTACTAATCCTCTTTTTTGCCGTTTCAATAGTCTTTTCTTTCCTCTGTAGTATATGGGAGGCTGTACTTTTAAGTATCACACCCTCTTACGTACAAGTCAAAGTACAAGACAAAAGCTCTATCGGAAGCTTACTCGAATCATTCAAAGAAAACATTGATAGGCCTCTAGCTGCAATACTTACGCTAAATACAATTGCTCACACAGCTGGAGCGATCGGCGTTGGTGCTACAGCATCTAGAATCTGGCCTGGGAATCTTGCAGCGACAATCGTTTCTGTGGTCATGACCTTAGCTATTTTATTTTTATCAGAAATAATACCTAAGACAATTGGAGCCAACAACTGGAAGTCATTAGCGCCTTTCACAGTGAAGAGCTTAAATTTCATAATCAAAGCCCTCTACCCTCTTGTTTGGTTCAGCCAGATCATCACTAAGATGCTTAAAAAGGAAAAAGGCAAATCTGTATTAAGTCGTTCTGATTTCATGGCGATGGGCCAAGTAGCATCTAAAACAGGTGTTCTAGAAACTGGTGAGTCAAGAATATTAGAGAACTTATTGAAATTCAAAGATTTAGAAGCCAAAGATATCATGACACCAAGAACTGTAGTGTTGGCTGCTCAAGAGAATCAAAGCATCAATGACTTCTATACCAACAATAAGAATCTGCGGTTTTCCAGAATTCCAGTTCATAGTGATTCCAAAGATCAAATTTCAGGTTTCATCCTAAAAGATGATTTACTGTCAGCCATCATTAACAATAAAGGAGATAGTCCTTTGTCCAGTATCAAACGCGACATTAAAATTGTCACAGAGACGCAAAATCTGATTAGGCTCTATGAAGAACTTATCGAGAAGAAGTCTCATATCGCTCTTGTCGTAGATGAATTTGGTGGGATGTCAGGCATCGTTACTATGGAGGATGTTGTTGAGACCTTGTTTGGACTTGAAATCATGGATGAATTCGACAATGTTGAAGACATGCAAAAGCTGGCCCGTAAGAAATGGGAAGAAAGAGCAAAAAAGCTTGGTTTGCTGGAAGAAGACAATTCTTAAAATAGTATCACGGCATGCGTAACCTCGGTCACTATAGGCGTCAGCAAGGTCAAAGTAGACTTCCCCGCCTCAGCGAAACAAACTAACCCTTGAAAGTTTCACCCATTATTTGACCTAGATGGTGTTCCAAATGATCAATATAATCTTTTATTAGGTGTTCTAAAGTTGCCTTCTCGCCTTTAGCTATTTGATTAAATCCAATGCGGTAAAAGTTGTGCTGAAGTGATTCTTTAATTAACAAATCATCTGGCAATGACGCGATGAGATAAGTCAATTGTGTATTTACCGCTTTCCATCCTTCTACCAATTCTTGATAGTCACGCTGCTGATATTGATGTATGCGTACTTCATTGTCTTGGTCATAGCCATCGAAGACGAGATGTTCTTGATCAGTTGATACTTTAAATCGTCTGTGATTATTGTAAGCTGAATCGATAAGATGGCCTAAAATTTCTTTTTTGGACCATTTGGTTGGCGAATCTTTACGTTCTAAGTCTTTTTTATCATCTAAAGTAGCTAAACGGGGTCCAATGGATTGGACAATTTGTAAGAGCTTGTCAGATAAGGATTTAGCAGACACTGAAAATAGTTTATACAGACGAGAAGTAAGTAGCTAGGAAATATATAGTAAACTGAAGAGCATGTTTTGAACTATGCTCTTGTTTTTAAGTATTCTTTCAGATCCATTGTTTTGTATTTGTCTTCCTTAGCAAACTCAAGTTCGCCTAGGATCTGATCTACTTTTTTAAAGCCTGGAGATATCATAATTCTTTCCATGTCTTGGTTAAAGTAAACGAATGCGGGGTAACCCATTCGACCATTTAACATAGAGTGTGCTAGTTGGTGATAACCTCTTCTTCCATTTTTGACAAATTTAAACTCAAAGCCTTGATAGGTAATTGGCTGTTTTTGTTCAGCATTAAATTTTACTGCGTAGTAATTATCATTTAAATATTTCACGACTTCTGGATCTTTGAATGTGGACGAATCCATTTTTTTACACCATCCACACCAATCTGTGTACATGTCAATGAACATATTTTTTGGTTCTTCTTCCATTTTAGCTGTTGCTTCTTCCCATGTTAACCAATTAATGGCATCAGCATCTTGTGCCGAAAGTTGCAAATAAAAGAAAGCAAATAGTATGAATAAGATCGCGTTACGCATGATAAATTATGTTTATACGTTAGTACTAATAGCAAATTTACATTAGATTTTCCATAATTATATGGATATAACGTTTCTTTAATGATTTTGGTTATTTCATGAGTCAAATACAACCCTACTTAGGTTCTGATAAACTATGATTATTAGTATTTGTAAGCTTTCACAGTATTCACAAAATGCTTGACGTTTTCTAAGGGTGTATCAGGATAGACACCATGACCTAGATTCATGATATGACCCTTCCCCATTTCCTTAATAATGGCTTTTGCTTGAACTTCAATTTCGTCTGGACTAGCGTATAATTGACATGGATCCATGTTTCCTTGAAAAACAGCTGTTTCGCTAATTAATCTTGCTGCATGAGCAGGCGTATTCCAATCTAAACCTACACCAGCAGAACCCAGGTCTATAATCTCTTGCAAAGAATACCAAGCTCCTCTGCAAAATATGATCACAGGAGCAGTGTCAATCTCGTCGACAATTTGTTTTAAATATGGCAAACAAAACTTAGCATACAGTCCTCTATCCAAGATACCTGCCCAAGAATCGAAGACTTGGACAACATCTGCGCCGTGTTCGATTTTTAATTTTAAATAAGCAATGATCGTGTGCGTTAGTTTTTGCAACAGTTCGTGGGCTGCTTTCTCTTCTTGATACAAGAATTTTTTGGCCTTTGAAAATGTCTTACTACCCTGCCCTTCGATCATATACGACATCAATGTCCATGGTGCTCCAGAAAAACCAATTAATGGCACCCTGTCATTTAGTTCTCTTTTGGTAATCTCCAGTGCTTCGAATACATAGTGAAGCTTTTCAGCAGCTTTTATTCCTTCAGATAACCGTGAGACGTCACTTGCTGATTCGATAGTAGTGGGGAAAAAGGGTCCTTTCTTTTCTATCAATTCATATTCTAGTCCCATTGCCTCTGGGATGACTAGGATGTCGGAGAATATGATTGCGGCATCGACACCTAGTTCATCTACTGGCTGTATAGTTACTTCTGCAGCTAACGAAGGTGTCTGTACTAATTCTATGAATCCAGATAGGCTACTTCTTATTTTGCGGTATTGTGGCAGGATTCTCCCTGCTTGTCTCATCAGCCAAACTGGTGGTCGTTCGACATGTTCATTGTTAAGTACCTTTAGTAATAAATGCTTTTGAGATGCTCCATTCATATCACAAAAGTAATTGAAAGGAGTATCTTTGGTCGATTTTGAATTGATTTTTACAAAATTCAGACAATGAATATAGCAATCATCGGATATGGGAAAATGGGTAAAACCATAGAACGCATAGCAACGTCAAGAGGCCACAACATTAGCGCAATAGTGGATCGCGATACAGATGTTTCATTAGCTGACTTGTCAGAGCAGAGTACGGATGTAGCAATAGAGTTCACCAATCCAGAAGTCGCAAAGTCTAATTTATCGACTTTGGCTGACAAAAAAATACCAACAGTCAGTGGTACAACTGGTTGGTTAGAAGCCTACGAAGACGTTTGTAACCGATTTATAGATAATGAATCTGCAATCATCTATGCGTCTAATTATAGTGTCGGCGTAAATGTCTTTTTTGCCATCAATAAAAAGCTTGCATCCTATATGGCAGACCATAGTGACTACAATATTTCAATGGAAGAGATTCACCATATACATAAACTTGATGCCCCTAGTGGTACAGCCATTACGCTAGCTGAAGCCATCCTACAAAACATCCCTAAAAAAACGAAATGGGTAAATGAACCTAGTGATCAAGAAGAAATTATTCCTATTATATCAAAACGACACGGTGAAGTTCCAGGCACACATACGGTAACGTACAAGTCTGAGATAGATAGTATCACCATTAGTCACGAAGCACACTCTAGAGAAGGGTTTGCTTTAGGTGCTGTTATTGCAGCTGAGTGGTTAAAAGGGAAGAAGGGTGTGTTTTCCATGCAAGATGTTTTGGGGATATAATTAATGATTAATTCTTAATTTTTAATGTTTAGTTTATGTGTGCATTCCTGATTAGGGGTGGCCTATATTTTGTTTAATAATTCATATAATATGGCATATTTGAACCCCGAGGCTTTTTCTGGTCTAAGTTCAATTCAACATTCAACATTAAAAATTAAACATTAGAGCAGTTCTTCCAACAACAAATTACACCCTCTCATTTCACTCATTTGCATACGTCCGAGTAATTCGAAAGTTGTGTTTGAGTGCATGATAGCAAGATCTTCGGTTTGAATGAATGCACAGGTGTCAATATTGGCCAAATCTATAATGTTGAGTTGACCTGATTTTCCATTTATCTGTTTGTGAAAAGGATCATTTATTTCATTGGTAAAAACTCTTAAAGAAAATGGGCAAGTGAATAGTAAGGAGTTATTTGTGTAGCATTGTGAGAGTAGTTCTGTCATTCCGTATTCGGAATGAATGGCTGGACATAAGGTGCTTTCCTTAATGCTTGTAAATATTTGTGTTTTGGTCAACTCTTTGCTTGAACTCTTCATACCACCTGTTTCTATTATTTGAATGTCGCTGAGAACAGGTCTTTCCTCTTCAATGAAATCGAGCAAGGCAAAGCTGACCGCAAACAAAATTGTCGGAATGCCTTTGTTTACATTTGACTTTATGTTTTTGTGTAATTGTTCGTATTGATCTAAGTAAAATCCACTTGTTTCGGAATTGGATTGTTCTATGAAAAAATTTACCATTTCAATTAAAGAAGATCCGTCACGATCAAGGTAACCTGGCAATAAAGCTAGAAAAGCATATTGACCAATATCCCCAAAATGACTAGTAAAAATATGAGAAGAATGCTGTTTATAGAAGTTTAAATCACTTACAAAATGCTGGGAGCGCTTTCCACCTGTACCGCTGCTGCGAAAGATTATTTCTTCATTCCATGTGCCTGTTTGCACCTTATGATTTTTGAAAAATTGAATTGGCAGGCAAGGAATTTCAGCGATATTATTAGGCTTTATCGTGGATTTTTTGATAAAAGAAAGATATCTATTGTAAACATCGTTATGTCTTCGTTGGAACTCAAAGACCTCAAAAGCAAGCGATTCAAAATCTAATTCGTTATCTTGTAGACGAGATAGTTTGTTGAATAAGCTTGATCTTTTTTCCTTGAATTGCATTAATTATATACAGTGAAATTTTTTACGAATATATTACTCCTTTGCGGAATCTCTTTAATGCTGGCATCATGTGTTAAATCTCCAGGCTTTTCTGATATTCCGGAAATTGAATTTTTAGGTCTTTCTGCCTCATCAATGGATCAAGGTTCATTAAACTCAGATTCTTTGTTCTTACAGTTTACATTTACAGATGGCGATGGAGACATAGGCTTTGAAGCGGAATTTCCTGATCAAAATATATTTGTTATAGATAACCGTACTGGAGACAGCTACGATGCATTTAAAGCACCCGTCATACCTGAACAAGGCAGTTCTAAAGGTATCGAAGGGACCGTAACAGTCAGACTCTTTACGACGTGTTGTTTATTCCCAGATGGCACACCACCTTGCGAAGCGCCACCGAATTTTCCAACAGATACCCTGACCTTGGATGTTTACATAAAAGATCGAGCAAACAATCAGAGTAATCAAATTACTACAACACCTATTGTCCTATTTTGTAACTAAGACGTCCAGTCAATTCCCTTTTTCAACAAATTTAGCGTTTTCTTCTCAGGAGATCCTTCAGTTGGATTGTGTTCGTATATCCAATTTGCCTGAGGGGGCAAACTCATTAAAATAGATTCAATTCGCCCATCTGTATCTAATCCAAATTTGGTTCCTCTATCCCAAACCAAATTGAATTCCACGTACCTTCCTCTACGTACTTTCTGCCACTCTAGATGATCTTCGATATAGTCTTTATTCATATTTCTACGAGCAAGTTCTAAATATGTTGGCAAAAAGGTTTTACCAACATCTAGAACAAAATCACCGTATTTTTTCTTTGATTCCCCAAATAAACGATCAAAGAAAATACCACCTATACCTCTGGTTTCTTTCCTATGTTTTACATAAAAATAATCATCAGCCCATTGTTTGAACTTGGGATAATAGGCTTCATCATGCTTGTCACAAACGGCTTTCAGTTGTTGATGGAAGAATTGTGCATCATCTTCTATAATATAGTGTGGTGTCAAATCAATACCACCTCCAAACCACCATTTACCGGTATTTGTTTCAAAATAACGGACATTCATATGGATGATTGGTACGAATGGATTGACTGGATGGAGTACAATAGAAACACCAGTTGCTAGAAATTTGTTTTTTTCTAAACCTAATGCGGATGCAATATTATCAGGCATGGTACCTTCAACAGCAGAAAAATTCACTCCTCCCTTTTCAATAACATCTCCCATTATGATTCTAGTTCTACCACCGCCGCCTCCAGGGCGATCCCATAGATCCTCTCTGAATGTAGAACCATCAAGAGTTTCTAGACCTTCGCAAATATCATCTTGTAATTGCTTAAATGACTCTATAATCTGAGTAGAATTAATCATCAGAGATGCGCTTTGCAATTGCTGCAACGACTTTTTTACTATTGCCAGCAAAGACATCTTTGCCAATTATAAACACGGGTCTTTTTAGGAAGGTGTATTCCTCTAATATATATCGTTTGTAATCGGCTTCAGTCAATGTCATTTCATTAAGTCCCATAGACCTGTATTTCATGGCTCTCTTACTAAACACAGCTTCATAACCGCCAAGCTTTTCTGCAACGAAATCAAGGTCTTTTTCTAAAATGTTTGTTTCTTTAATATTAATTAATTTGAAATCAGATGTATCTCCGACTTCGCTGATTATCCGTTGGCATGTACCACAATTACTTAGGTGATATATTTTTTTCATTGATAGATTTTATTGTTAAACTGATCTTTAATGATAAAGTTTAACAGTTTTGGTACCAGTTACGATTCTTCCCACCAGGGATAAAAAGGAGGCATCTCAGTCGTTTTCTGCGTAAATTTTGGTTCTCTTTTCTCTAGGAAAGCAGCAATGCCTTCTTTACCATCCTGTAAACTTTGATAATAAATAGCCAAAGAGTCTACTTTATGTGCTTCCACAGGATGACTTTGAGCTGAATTTCGATACATCATCTGTCTGGTTAATGCAATAGCAACTGGACTGTGCTTAATTATCTTTTCGGCAAGTGCATAAGCTTCTTTCAATAGTGAGTCTGCTGGATAGACACCTTTTATGAAACCTGCAGCAAGCAAAGCGTCTGGTTTCAATATCTCTCCTGTATAACACCATTCTAGTGCTGTAGATACGTTGACTATTTTCGGTAAAAACCACGTTGACGCTGCTTCTGGGGTGATCCCAATTTTATTAAATACAAATCCAACTTTTGCATGTTCAGAAGCCAACCTGATGTCCATCGCGCAGGTCATTGTTGCTCCAATACCAACTGCTGCACCATTGATCGCAGCAATAACTGGCTTTGTGCAATTGTAAATTGCTAAATTAACTCTACCCCCTGTATCTCTTACACCAGATACAATGGCAGGATCATTTAGTTTTGTATGCATATCTTCCATCGTAGGCTGATAATCTTCATCCAGTCCAAACGCATTCCCAGCAATAGAAAGATCCATTCCTGCACAAAAAGCTCGGCCGTCACCTGTAACGACTATCACTCTGATATCATCATTGTCATTAGCAGTTTCGAATACGTCGATCAACTCATTTGCCATGTCAACAGTGAACGCATTTAAATTATCAGGGCGACTGAGTGTTAAGGTTAAAATATTACTTTCTAATCTTGTTTTTAGTGTGGTGTACTGCATGGGTGTAAGATAAGGAATTTAGAGGGCTTTAGGTTTTGGGTACCTTACTTTTCAATCTGTTATATTCTCACTTTTGTCACACTCTTCACACTCTCCTCACTCTTCTTCCTCTTCAGAATCCAACTGGTCCACAAGTCGTAAGACCCACTGGATAACTTTTGGACTTAAGTATTTGGCGATACCAGCTTTGCGCTGAGCCGTTTTGAGAATGTTGATATTCTTATAACCGATTTGACGTTCTTCTGCTTCTTCGATATACTCCTGCCAGTCGTCAGAAGTGTACATGTTAAATTGACCGCGCATGATGTCGAGATCAGTAGGATCGTTCAGATCGTATGTGGCCATTAATGTGTTATGCTATTATTGAAGTGGTTACCCATTTCCTTTTTCATAATCAGCTAAAAATTTTGCTAGACCAATATCTGTCAATGGGTGTTTGAGCAAACCTAAAATCGAATTAAGCGGGCAAGTACAAATATCAGCTCCTGATCTGGCAGCTTGCACAATATGCTTGGAATTGCGGATTGAGGCAGCTAATATCTCTGTTTCGAATCCTTGAATGGCGTAGATTTCGGCAATATCTCTGATGAGTTCCATCCCTTCCCAGTTGATATCGTCTATTCTTCCTATAAATGGAGAAATGTAAGTGGCTCCTGCCTTTGCAGCCAATATGGCTTGACCAGCTGAAAAGACTAAGGTGCAATTGGTTTTGATCCCATTGTCAGTAAACCATCGGATTGCTTTGATGCCTTCTTTTATCATAGGTACTTTGACCACAATATTAGGTGCAAGTGATGCTAAGTGTTGACCTTCTTTGATAATGCCTTCAAAGTCGGTAGAAATGACCTCTGCGCTGACATCTCCATCAACGATTTCACAAATTTTTATGTAATGGTTAATTATGTTTTCTTCACCAGTAATGCCTTCTTTTGCCATTAGCGAAGGGTTAGTGGTAACGCCATCTAGAATACCTAAATCTTTAGCTTCTTTAATTTGATCTATAGATGCTGTGTCAATGAAAAACCTCATTTATATAATTTAATGTGTGACATGGAAAGTTGTAGACTTCTTATTGAGAGAGAAAAAAAGGTGAAGAGCAGCGCCGAACCGCTCAACCTCCTACCCTTGCTGTGTTTCCACCCTGGGGGAGTTCAGAAGGAGCTGGCCGCACAGTCCTCACCCGCTGCAAAACTAAGTAAAATAAACGAATGAGGCTTGGTGTCTATCATTAGAATTTAAGAATTATTATATTTATAGAGTGTAGAATTTAAGACAACCATAATCAGGAAGCTTTACAATCATGAAATCCATCGTAATTCTGTTGTTATTATTTTGTAATCAGGTTCTTCATTCCCAGTACACAAAACAGAAATATGGTCAGATTGGCCCTGATGAAATTCGGATGGAAACTTATCTTCAAGATACTACAGCTAAAGCAGTTGTCTTATTTGATACTGGGGATTCTAAGTTTGTTGAAACGAATAAAGGTTTCATCATTCGACACACACGACACAAGAGAATTAAAATCTTTGATCAAGAAGCTTCAGATTTAGGAAACATAATCATTCCTTATTATGTAGAAGGGAATAAGCGAGAGAAAGTTACCGATATAAAGGCAACCACTTATAATTTTATAGATGGAATAATGCTAGAATCATCCATTACTAAAAGTGATGTTTTCGAGGAAACAAAACCACATAATTGGCGTGTTAAAAAATTTGCCTTCCCTAATGTGACGGCAGGTTCAATTTTAGAATATAGCTATGTCTATGATACACCTTTTTTGGTCAATTTGCCTGATTGGTATTTTCAAAGTTCTATTCCTACACTAGTAAGCCAGTATGAAGTTAGCCTTACACCTGTTTATGAATATGTTTCTTTGTTACTGGGAGATTCGAGTTTTGATTATACAAATTCTGTTTTGTCAAATCAATTGAGAAGATCTGCAAATGGGTTTGAATATAAAGATATGATTCACACTTATGTGAAAGAACACATACCAGCATTCAAAGATGAAGGATATGTTTATTCTGCAAATGATAACATCATTCAACTCGATTTTCAATTAAGTACAATACATTTCCCACAAGGTGGTAGTAAGGAGTTTCTATCTACATGGCCTAAACTAACAGAGGCACTCTTTAAAAATGATCATTTTGGAAAATTTATAAAAAATGCAAAAAAAATAGCAAGTCGACTTTTGAAAAATGAGCTTAATTTAACTAGTGACCCTGTTGAAAAAAGTCAAATGATTATCAATTATGTAAAATCTAATTTTGGATACAACGGAAGGAAAACAAAATATGCAAATCAATCCGCAAAGGATTTTTATGCGAATAAATCTGGAAACAGTGCAGAACTAAATTTATTCTTATTAGCGTTATTATTGGAAGCTGGCATTCCCTCAAAACCAATTATTCTAAGTACGCGAGAACATGGCAAAATACCGAATGACTATCCCTTTGATCATTTCACGAATTATGTAATTGTAGGTGTCGACCTTGATAAACCATTTTTAACTGATGCCACAGCAAGACAACTTACGTATAAAAGACTGCCTATCTATTGTATAAATGATTCAGGTTTAATTCTGAATGGCGAGGATAAGACTCAATGGGTAGTACTAGAAAACAAGATTCCATCTATAGATCAAAGCATTATTGACATTGAAGTAAAACCAGATGAATTGAGTTGCGATTTTACAGTCAAACTAAATTCTACTGAATATGAAGCATTCAAACAAAGACTAACATTTAAAGATAATACGAAGACTATTTTAGACCACTTTGAGAAAATATATGATGAAGTCGATGAAGTAATAACATTAAATTATGAGACTATCGAGAAACCATACAGCATTACATTAAAGGGTAGGACAGCAATAGAACAATTGGGAAATAAATACTTATTGAATCCATTACTATTTCTTCCCATTTCTTACAATGAAATGACAGCAAACAAACGCACTCATCCAGTTGAATTCGAATACCTCATTAATAAACTATTTAAATCTTCTGTAAACATACCTACAGGTTATGCATTCAAAGGCAATGCGCCAGATCCTATTTCCATTGATAATGATCTAGTCACTATTACTTTAAGCTACACATTGAATTCTGAAAAGGAATTGATTGTTTTGGGTAACTATATGTTTAAACAAAACACCTATTCCGTTAAGGATTACACTAAAATAAAATCTTATATAGATCTGATCGTCAAAGAATTTAATAAAGCTGTCATTATTGAAAAGAGCTAATCATTTAGCCATCATTTCCTTCCACAATAATTGTTTTGGAAAAGGAGCTTCAATGATGGTATGTGTTTTCTTTACTGGATGAATGAATGACAAGCGGCAGCAATGTAAATACAATTTACTATCCTTAGAACCATCTGATTTTCCATATTTTTGATCTCCTACAATGGAGTGGCCTATTGCTGCAAATTGAACACGAATTTGATGTGGTCTACCTGTATGCAGATTCACATGCACAATGGTATGGCTATCCAGATATCTGTTGACCTCATAAGAGAGTGTGGCAAGTTTTGCCTTAGGTGTGGATCGATTCACTACTGCTACCCTATTTTTCCCATTATCTTTCAATAAGTAGTTGTTTAACTCGGCCTGGTGCTCCGACAATATACCATGTACAATAGTCATGTATTCCTTCTTTATGTCTCTTTTGCGAATGAGTTCAGTCATTCGGGATAAGCCTTTGGAAGTCCTAGCTAGAATCAGTGCACCACTTGCAGGTCTGTCCAATCGACTCACAGGATGCAAAAACACTTTTCCTGGTTTGTCGTATTTTATTTTTATGTATTTCTTGAATTCATCTACAATTGGTACATCTCCAGTCTTGTCACCTTGGGTTAGTATACCATGGGGTTTATTGACAACCAATAGGTGGTTATCTTCAAAAAGCACCAATTTTGCTAAACGATCAAAGTCCATCTACAGGGCATTTTGTCATATGTAAAAATAAATATGTGAATATTAACATAATACATATTACGTTTTTTAGTAATATGATATATATTTGCCATTGTAAGTTTTGGTTATTAATTGTAAAATTCGATATGCCCAGAAATGTCTGGGCATTTTTTTATGCTCAAAAGTACTGTTCTTCGATCTCTCCCATATCCTTTCAATTCAACTTTCTTCTTCCAATTTCTGAAGCGCTAATTAGTGTTAATAAAAACTTTACGACATATGGCTAGTAATCTATATAAATGAATAATTTAGCCTTGCAATTTATGAGAGTGTGAAACCAACCAAAAAAGCCACCAAAAAGTCCGGAAAAGTAACGCCATTAATGCAGCAGTACTTTCAAGTAAAAGCTAAGCATCCGGATGCTATTCTATTGTTTCGTGTTGGTGATTTTTATGAAACATTTGGAGAAGATGCTGAAAAAGCCGCAGGTATACTTGGCATCGTTCTAACCAGTCGTAATAATGGAGGTTCTGACATACCACTAGCCGGTTTCCCTTATCATTCGAAAGATGTGTATCTGCCAAAATTAGTGAAGGCTGGCTACAGGGTAGCAATTTGTGAACAATTAGAAAAGCCATCGAAAGAAAAGAAAATTGTAAAACGAGGTGTAACGGATATTGTGACACCTGGTCTAACATTGGACGATTCGCTACTAGACCAATCTTCAAATAATTTCTTGGCTTCTATACATTTTGGTAAAAATGATATAATTGGAATCGCATTTTTAGACATTTCTACAGGGGAGTTTATTGTTTCTGAAGGGAAGATTGCTAAAATTGAAAAACTGATCCAAAGCTTCCACCCGACGGAGATTATATTCTCTAAACAATACAGAGATCGGTTCGAAACGATTTTTGGACAATCTTACTACTCGTATCATTTACCTGAATGGGTATATACCGAAGACCATACTTTAGAGTTATTACTCAATCAATTTGCAGTAAATAATCTAAAAGGATTTGGAATAGAGTCTATGGCTGCTGCTCAGGTAGCTGCAGGTGCTTGTTTGCACTATGTCAATACAACCGAGAAGACTCAAGTCGAGCACATCAAGAAAATTGTCAGAATAGAAAATGATCAATATGTATGGTTGGATAGGTTTACCATTCGCAATCTCGAACTGGTCAGAAGTAATCACGAATCTGGTGTGGCTCTTATCGATATCCTTGATCAGACTGTTTCTCCAATGGGCGCTAGACGGATGAAACATTGGATTGTGCTGCCCCTTAAAGATACTCATCAGATAAAAAGACGCCAAGCTGTTGTTACCCATTTTATGGAACACATAGATGATGAGCAGACGGTGACAGACCATTTAAAGAAAATAGGTGATCTTGAGCGATTGATTTCAAAATTGGCGCTGGAGAGAATCCAGCCTCGAGAAGTCAGACAATTGCATAAGGCTCTTGAAGCAACGGAACCAATACATGACTTACTTTTAAACTCCAAAAATGATGTACTAAAGGAGTTGTCAGATCAATTGTCTTTATGCAAGGAGATGAAGCAACGGATAGATACCACCATTATGGAAGAGCCACCGGCGCTTCTGATTAAAGGGTCTGTCATCGCAGATGGTGTCAATGAAGAGTTGGATGGTTACCGACACATCATTAAAAATAGTAAAGAACTACTTGTTGATATCCAGACGGAAGAGGCAACCAAAACAGGTATCGCTAATTTAAAAATCGGCTTTAACAATGTCTTTGGATATTACTTGGAGGTCACAAATAAATATAAAAATCAAGGATTAATTCCGGACAACTGGGTCAGAAAGCAAACCTTGACTAATGCAGAAAGATACATCACAGACGAACTCAAACTACTAGAAACTAAAATCTTAAATGCACAAGAGTCCGTTCAAGAATTAGAACTGACTATTTATGAGTCACTCATTAAAGATTTAAAAGAATACATCACGCCTTTGCAGACTAATGGTCGAGTGTTGTCCATTATAGATTGTTTGCGGTCATTTTCTCAAACAGCGAGAGAAAAAAGATATTGCAGACCAGAGGTTAACGAGTCATTAGTTATTGAGATTAAAGATGGCAGACATCCTGTCATAGAGACTCAGTTAAGTGTAGATGAAGAGTACATTCCTAATGACATTTTGTTAGACAATGAAGATCAGCAAGTCATTATGATTACTGGTCCTAACATGTCTGGTAAATCAGCGATATTGAGACAAACGGCTTTGATTACTTTGATGGCGCAAATGGGATCTTTTGTGCCAGCACGCGAGGCTTCTATTGGTTATGTAGATAAGTTGTTTACAAGAGTCGGAGCTTCCGATAATATCTCTAGTGGTGAGTCTACGTTTATGGTAGAAATGAACGAAACTGCTAGTATCATTAATAATGTCTCTCCTAGGAGTTTGATTTTATTGGATGAAATTGGTCGTGGCACAAGTACCTATGATGGTATATCTATTGCTTGGTCATTAGCCGAATTTTTACACAATCATCCACATGCACATCCGAAGACTTTGTTTGCAACACATTATCACGAGCTGAATGAATTGGCAGAGAGCTACCATAGAATCCGTAACTACCATGTGTCTACAAAAGAACTTAAAAACAAAGTGCTGTTTTTGAGAAAGCTGGTGCCAGGAGGCAGCCATCACAGCTTTGGAATACATGTTGCCAAAATGGCTGGTATGCCTCAAAGTATAATACGGAGAGCAAATGAAATTCTCAAACAACTAGAAACTAAATCCATAGAACAAGATAAGGACAGTCCTACCAAGATTACGACTCCAGAAGAGCAATCTGTTGACGCACTACAAATGAGCATATTTGAAGTGTCTGACCCCGTGATTGGTAAAATCAAAGAAGAACTGCTGAATGTCGATGTCAATGCTATGACGCCTATAGAGTGTATGATGAAGCTCAATGAGTTGATTAAGCTGCTTGAAGAATAAGCATTTTGAATGCTGAATATTTAATAGTTTGGAAAGTCGCAAAAAAAACTCCGACTGGTAAAAGCTTAAGTAAAATCTAACCATTAGAAATAGGTTGTTGTAAATAAAAATGTGGATGTATACTAGGCTAATTAATAATTTAGGGTTTAAGGTTTAGAGAATCTTTTCTCAATATAGTTCCTTGGCGACTGTCATAAAAAGTGCCATTTTCTAATACAGTTTTACCATTGATGATGACGTAATGAATACCTTCAGGATATTGATGAGGTTTTTCAAATGTCGCTTTGTCAATTATTGTCTTTCTGTCGAAAATCACCAAATCTGCTTTTGCACCTACTTTTAAAATTCCACGATCTTTTAAACCCATTCTTTGTGCAGGTAAGTAAGTCATTTTACGGATAGCTTCTTCCATAGAAAAGAGGCTCTTGTCTCTGGCATAATGGCCTAACACACGAGGAAATGTCCCATAAACTCTTGGATGAGGGAATCCTTTCTCGAATGCGGTTATACGTCCATCTGAGGCAATCATTGTCATCGGATGACTCATAATTCGTTCTACATCTTCCTCAGACATTGCATGATAGATTGCAGAGGCTCCTCGATGCAATTGTGCTTGAATCACTAATTCAGCCCCATTTTCTGCAGTAGGTTCCATACCTTCCGCAATTGCCCAATCAAACAGTGTTTTCCCTTCTAACTCTGGCTTCCAATTGAACTTTGCCAATTGTATGCGTTTGAGGTCTCCACCTCCTCTGTCATTAATAATGTTGTAGATAATTCCAGCTTTGATACTATCTCTTAGTATAGAATCCTGGCATCTCTCTGCAAATTTATCATAACGTCCACCTTCCATTGACCAAGGCGGGATCAAGACAGAAATGCTTGTATAACTAGCGGTATACGGATACTGATCTACCATAACATCAAGTCCTCTTTCTCTGGCTTGTGCTACCATTGAAAGTGTCTCTTTACTTTTACCCCACATTGGTTGCCCAATGGCCTTGTGATGAGTAAGAATCACAGGTATGGATGCTTGCTCTGCAATTTGTATCGCTTCGGCAACACCCTCTATTAAACCAAGTCCTTCTTCTCTGAGATGAGAGGTGTAAATGCCTCCATATTTAGAAGCAACTTTAGACAACTCAATGATCTCGTCAATTTTTGAAAATGCCCCAGGCAAATACTTCAAGCCAGTCGATATGCCATATGCACCTTCTGACATGGCATCTGCTACCAACTGTTTCATCTGACTTAATTCTTCTGATGATGGTTCTCTTGCTTCCATACCAAGTATTTGAGATCTTACAGCATTGTGGCCTATAAGGTAACCAACATTGATACCGATACCAATGTTATCTAGACTGTCTAGATACTTTCCGATTCTTAGAGGAGAAGAGCCATCTGGGCCTCCTAGTGCTGTGGTTACTCCCATTCTGATGGCACTTTCTGCAGATGGTATAATTGGAAGAGGTTCTAAGTGCGTATGTAAGTCAATAAAGCCAGGACATACTGTTAAACCATTCGCATCAATATTTCTTTTCGCAATTACATTCTTTGCTTCCTCGATAAAAACAATCATATCGCCATTGATGCCTATGTCGGACTTGATTGCCGAAGAACCCGTACCGTCAATAATAGTTGCATTTCTGATGAGAACATCAACATATTTTTTTTTACTGCATGACACGAAGAAGGTTGCGATGAGTATAATGTATAATGTAAGTTTGGAGCGCATTACGTTATTTTTTGAAGTTATAAAAAACCTCCAAAGACAATTTTTCGTATGAAATCTTTCAAAATAGCTTTAAATATGATGGTAAAGATATTTAGTGGATACTCATTTTTCATCAAAATGTTAATGTTCACATTTCCTTTGTGTTTTTAAAAGCTTAATTCCTATTTTGAATTACCGTACTTATTATTATCACTTGTAAATGCATACTTATGAGAAATCTGACAAGAGCAGTCATTTCAATTCTTTTATTTTTTCCTTTTTTAATTTTTTCACAAGACATCCACAATAATTCGCAGAATCCCTTTTCAATTAATGAGGATGGAGCTTCACCGGATCAAAGTGCTATTTTAGATGTGCAATCTTCTAGCAAAGGACTACTTATACCAAGAATGCCTTTTTGTGACATTGAAGCGATCAATGATCCTGCACAAGGTTTAATGGTTTTTGATACCGAATACAATTGTTTGAGGATTTACATCCAAAATTCTTGGAATTGTCTTTATGAAAGCAAAGGACCTCTTGAACCGAAGATTAATTTGACAGGCTGGTCGAATGATCCCGTCGATGAAGGCTTTGATACTGATATTGCTCTTGATAGCGAAGAGAATGTTTATGTGACAACGACAACAGAGGACAATGAAATTCGATTTATTAAATACAATAGTAAAGGAGAAATACAATGGTCATTTTTCGAACTTGCACAAGATCTAAATCATGTTGAAATTGATGATGAGGATAACATATTTATAGTAGGTAGAATAGACAGAGCACCATTTACATTTAATGGTGAAACCATTGATGATGGACCTAGACGGACAGTTTTTATGGCAAAATTATCAACAGATGGCACAGTACTGAATTTAGTTAGTTTAGATGAAGCAAGAGATCGTATAGAGGTCAAGGTAGACAACGAAGGTTCGCTACTTTTAGTCTATCGAGAATTGAATCAGACTCTAAATGTGCATGAATTTCACATCGAAAAATACGATACAGATTTAAATTTGACGTGGGAAAATAGTTTTGAAACAGGTCCTTCTTCTGTTGAATCTATTGATATTGATGACAATGGAGATGTGTATGTTATTGGTCAATATAAGGATCGTTTTGATAGTGGTGTGCCTATTACGGATAATATAGGCAACAACAATGTCTATGTTGCTAAATTTTCAGGTTCTTCTGGAAATGTTCTGTGGAACAGGGGTATTCAATCCACCACAAATATCCAGGCAAGCCATGTATTTGTTAAAGATGGGATTGTCCTGGTTTTTGGATCAGATGATGTAGGTGGGCCGTTTAATGATCTTGGTAATACCTTTTATGTAGAGCGGTTTAAAGCTTCAGATGGAAAAACATGGGGTTACAGAACAGAATTTGATAAAACAATGTATGTACCCTATGCCTCTTTTTCAGAAGAAGCTAATGAAGTAGTATTTAGTGTACGAGAACGTATAACCGACTTTAATTTTGAGGATAAATTATTATTCTTTTCCTTATCGAAATTTGACTTTACTGAAATAAGTCCTGCATTCTGGCCAAAAGATACTGTCTATTCAAAAGATGGATTTAGGATTTATGGTAATGGTGTTGGAGTCCAGGCAGGAAATACGCTTATTCCTCCAGTAAACGGTGAAGAAAATATTGTCTTCAAAATACAAAGAGACTAGCCTCTTATATCCATATTTCTATAGAATGAGACTATCATGTAACAATTGGTAGTCTCATTTTTGTTTAACGATGGGCTGTTTCACCATTAAAGTATTTGATTCATGATTTTATATGAATAATCCATCAAGACTTTTGAAAGTTTTGAGAATAATATACCTTTGCGGTCCGCTTTGGAAGAGTGGCAGAGCTGGTTGAATGCACCGGTCTTGAAAACCGGCGTGCGTTAACGCGTACCGGGGGTTCGAATCCCTCCTCTTCCGCAAAGCAACGAGCCCCTCTCTTGAGGGGCTTTTTTATGCTCTTTATTAAACTTGAGGTGAATTTAACTTTGAATAGACGGATATAACGACATTTGAAAAAATGGTTGCACTAATGAATCCACCGAGTATTTCCCCAACAGGAGAATTCCAAAATACTAAACCAATTATTAAGCTGAATGTAAGTCCGTAGACAATGAACATCCTGGTTTTATTCCTGTGGATGAACTCTTCAAACCGTTGGTTCTTTTCTATGCGTTGAAATCTCGCAAGCATATAGCCGCATATTAGTCCTAAAATTATTGCTCATAGTAAAAGTAGTTTAAACGCGGTCATGTAAAGTCTTTTGTAAAAGTTTCGATACTATTCCCGCACACTCCAAATTTCATGGATCGGCTGGCCTTTACTAGATAACCCAGAGTGATGCCAATGCCCATCAACTAATTCATAGTTAAACTTAAGGCTGGCTCCAACTCTTGTGTCATCTCTAGAAAAGAATTTTATGTTTTCAGTGTACTCGCCATCATGAGTCGTATATGTACCGCCTCCTGTGCCCTTAAATTCTTTTGTTTCTGTATTATAAGCTATCCACTGAAATCGTGTCCCAGATAGAATTTTCATTGTCTTTCTCGGTCGATTAGTGTCTCTTGTCTGGGTTTCTCCATCTCGTATTCTTCCTGACATCAACCAAGCACCTTGCAGTTTGCCAGGCGTACCATTGTCTATTCTAGTCATTGTCATATCTATACCTACTATACCCATTGTCGTCTCATTTACATGTACTTTAAAGCTGACTTCTGAACCTACCCTATCAGGATTTTTAGTGTCGAATTCTACTACTTCTATCATTGTATCTCCATCTAATGACCAAGAACCTCCATTTGTACTTATAAATTTTCCAGAAGTGGCATCATAATTAGTCATCACTTGATATCCATCTGAGAATATAACCACACTTTTAATTTTGCTACCATCTTCTGTCGTTTTATATCCTTCCCAAGCTCCAATAAAACCTTGACCTGTCATTGATACGATAAACATCATGCCTAGATAAAATACAATTGCAGTTTTCATTTCTGTTGAATTTGTTCCATTAAATTAGCTAAAACTTGTCACTTTTCTAAGTATAACAATTGTAGTCTTTCTTTGCTAAGAAAACGAGTTAAATTGCTTGCTCCTCAAGATTAATTAAAGAAAGTCCATCATCAATTAAATGTGCTTTCTGAGGAATTCGTTTTTGAATTGCGTGCAAATTTTCGAGAAGCGCTAATTTATTTGGTGCGGCATTGAGATGGGCAAGTTCATAAGCTTCTAAAAGTAATAGCCATTCATTTGGGAAATTATTTAGTATCTCCGAGCAAACAGACATAAATACAGATAGGTCAAAAGACTCATTACGTAAGTGTCGTATTTGTTGAAAGTATTTCTGTTTAGGACTACTAATATCAACTGTAGATCCATAATAGACATCAACCATGCTGTGGTCAGTTAGATCGAATGAAGTTAAGTCTGCTGGACCAGCAAAAGCAGATATGATATTTAACCCAATGGCTAAATGATAAATGCCACGATTTGGATGGAAGATAATTCTATCATAATGGGCTACGGTACAATTCTCAAAAGCAACCAACATTATTTTACCGTGTAGGTTTCTTGTTCCAGTGATAACCATACCTGAAACTTTAATGCCGCCTTCAAACTCTAATTGAATCTCTTCACCTTCGATAATTCGATAGGCTTGTAAGTCCCTAGGAGACATGTCTTCTATTGCCAAGTTAATTCCTTTTAGTTTACCAATGGCCGTCCCGAATCCATATGGGTGATGATCTGTGCTCTGCCCTATCAGTTCTTTTTCCCTATAACTTAAAGCAGTCGGTCCTGAGGTTTGTACATAGACAGGCTTTTTGTCTTCGCTTTCTATTAATTCTGTGAACACACCTGTAATTTGAAGGCCCGTGGACAGCTCAATTGTTCCTAATTGTTTAGAGTCAATTAATTTTAGTACACCTTCTTTGCCTCCTTTTCTGACGGCCATGGTATTGGCAAACTGATCTAAGACCTGACTAAGAAATGCAAAATTAGGTGTTACAAATAATTGAGGTTGCGGTTTGGTGACATCAAAAGATTGATAGGCTGCCTCAATAGAAAATGGAATCTTTTGTACTTTATCAGAAAGACACCATTCGCTTTCGCCAATAGAAGATAGCAGTCCAGCGCCATAAATTTTTGGATTGTCAATATCGCCTAATAATCCATATTCAATCGTCCACCAGTGTAAGTTTTTTATCAACTGCAATTCTGATGGACGGGTCATCGATTCTTGTAGGTCAACAATCTCAGACTCAATCTTATTTATTTCTTGCTGGTCACTATTTGGATTTTCTTTTAGGGCAGCTAGTTTTCTTACTGCCTCAAACAATTGTCTATCTAAATCTGATGATATTGCTTTGGCTCCTAACTCACCAAATCGCCTGAGATATTCTGCGTATTCTGGAATCGCAATCATTGGAGAATGACCTGCCGATTCATGTATGATATCTGGTGTAGGTGTGTATTCGATGTTTTTTAGCATGCGTATGTCAGAGGCAATTACTAAAACATTGTAGGCTTGAAATTCCATAAATGCAGCTGATGGAATTAGGCCATTGACAGAGACTGCTGCCCAACCAATGTTTTTGAGAATGCGATTCATGCCATACATACTAGGAATAGAGTTTAAATCAATACCTGTCTTATCTAAGCCATGTAAATATGATTCATGCGCTACTTTTGGTAGAAAGTTTGCGTTTTTTTTCATGACATACCGCCAGACTGCCTGATCTTCAGGAGTATAACGTTCATAATTCTGAGGAAGAATATATTGCCTTAAATGCTGCGGTAATTTATTTAGTACAGGGTTAGAAATGTAGCTTTTGTCCATAGTGCTTGATTGGCAAGCCATAAAATACAATATGTCTGTATTCTAAGATTGTTACTAAGCATAAAATACAACAAATTAAACAGTAAAATCCAATAAATGTTTGAATCTAAATACTGTGGTAAAGCAGGACGTCTACGATGACACTATTCTAATTGCGATCCATGCATTGTAAATCTTCGAACGCTAATTTCAACCGCTCCACGAAACTTTCCTCACCTGATTTTAGCCATTTTCTTGGATCGTAGTATTTTTTGTTAGGCACATCTTCTCCATCAGGGTTTCCAATTTGGGCTTGCAAATAAGCATTGTTCTTTTCTGTGTATCCTTTGACTCCATTCCAGAATGCCCATTGAAGATCAGTATCTATGTTCATTTTTATGGCACCATATTCAATAGCTTGTCTGATGTCTTCTCTTGAAGAACCAGAACCTCCGTGGAACACAAAATTTACCGGTTGTTTATCAGCAGTTTTGTGCTTTTCATGAATGAATTCCTGACAATTTTTCAAGATTTCAGGTTTTAGTTCGACATTTCCAGGTCTGTATACGCCGTGTACATTTCCGAAAGCTGCGGCTACCGTAAAGTTTTCACTAATTTTATTTAGCTTCTCATACGCGTATTCTACTTCAGAAGGTTGTGTATATAATTTTTCATTATCGACATCTGTGTTGTCCACACCATCTTCTTCTCCCCCAGTGACCCCCAATTCAATTTCTAAAGTCATACCCATCTTAGTCATACGCTTCAGATATTTCTCGCAGATTTCCACATTCTCTTCAAGTGGTTCTTCAGACAAATCCAACATGTGAGAACTGTATAATGGCTGACCTGATTGTTTGAAATACTTTTCCCCAGCATCAAGTAAACCATCTATCCAAGGCAATAATTTTTTCGCACAGTGATCAGTGTGCAATACAACTGGTACACCATAGGCTTTAGCCATATTGTGAACGTGTAGTGCCCCAGAAATACCGCCCAATACAGCCGCTTTTTGTCCATCATTAGATAGAGATTTTCCAGCCATGAAACTGCAGCCACCATTTGAAAATTGAATAACGATTGGCGAGTTTACTTCTTTCGCAGCTTGAAGGCAAGCATTGATGGTATTGGAACCTACTACGTTAACGGCTGGTAATGCAAAATTGTGCTCATTGGCATAATCAAACAGGTCTTTAACTTCTTTTCCGTGTAAAACGCCTGATCTAAACTTTGGTGATGTCATAATATTCGCTTAAAGTATGATGGGTAGGGACAACAAAGTAAGTTAGTTTCCTACATATAGACAAATTGCAAGAAATAATAGATATAAAATTCTGATTGTGCTGTATAAATTAAAATAAGATTACGCTATGCTGTGTTCTACAAGGTATCTTTCTGCATCTAAGGCTGCCATGCATCCTGTTCCTGCTGCGGTTACTGCCTGACGATAGACTTTATCGGCAGCATCTCCACTAACAAAAACGCCATTAATAGCAGTTTTTGATGTTCCAGGTATAGGTATCAAATAACCGCTTTCATCCATTTCTAACCAATCTTTGAAAATTCCTGTATTCGGCTTGTGCCCTATAGCTACAAAAAAACCAGTAACCGCAATGGTACGTTCTTCTCCAGTTTTGGTATCCTTCACCCTAGCTCCCGTCACTTCATCTTCACCCAATATTTCAACTGTTGAAGTGTTCCAGTGTATCTGAATGTTTTCTGCATTCATTACTCTTTCTTGCATAATCTTAGATGCTCTCATCTCATCACGACGAATCAATAAATGTACTTTTGGACATAACTTTGCCAAGTAGCTTGCTTCTTCCGCGGCAGTATCGCCACCGCCAACAACAGCTACCTCTTGACCTTTGAAGAAAAAGCCATCACATACAGCGCATGCAGATACCCCTTTATTCATTAGTTTTTGCTCCGAAGGCAATCCCAACCATTTAGCACTAGCTCCTGTAGAAATGACAACACTGTGGGTATGAATCTCTTCGCCTGATTCAGTCCATAGTTTATGGATTGGACCTGTGAAATCAACTTTAGAAATCATCTCGTAATGAACCTTTGTGTCGAATCTTTCAGCTTGCTTTCTGAATTCTTCCATCATTTCAGGGCCTTGAATACCATCAGGGTAACCTGGATAATTTTCAACTTCAGTCGTAATAGTTAATTGCCCTCCTGGTTCTGGTCCTGTATACAATTCAGGGTCTAGACCGGCACGAGCTGCATAGATGGCTGCTGTATATCCTGCTGGACCTGATCCGATAATAATACACTTTTTAACTTCTGACTCTGACATAACGGTTACAATTTAAACTGCAAATGTAAATTTCTTTACGGTATATGTAAACGCTTAATCAAATAAGTTGTTCTGTACGTTTTATTCTAATCCAAAGACAAGGAGCTATTACTTCATTATTATATCCAGATTATCGCAATTCTGCTAGTGATATTTCTTGTTCGTTGTAGATATAAGATTCAACAGCGTAGATGAATGGCATCAGCTTAATTGTTTGAGTGTCTTCATTTTCAATGAGAATATAACTTTGGTCCAGTTCATCATCTTTAAATTTTTTCAAAGAAAACAATAAACTTAGGTCTTGACTTTTGGTTTTTTCTAAGAAGAAAATAAAGCTATCATTTGCAGAGAATACTTGACTATAGCTTATTTCAGTGGTATTTAATTCTATGTCAATACGATCATTAGATTGTCCTTTTAGGCTTTTAATGACACTTGCTGTTAAGGCGTTTTCACATACATCTGTGATTTTGGCAAGCACAATTTGATCACTGACTTGGATGATTTCATGAAGGTCAACACTACTAGGTGAAGTATTAACGAAAAGAAATAGACCAAATACTAGAGATAATGTTTTCATTACAAGAGGTTGTATATCAAAGTTAAAGAGACATATACGGCTTCATATTAGTGTTTACCCTATTTATCAAAAAGGGCACTTCTATCCCCTAGTCTGTTGATTTCATCTAAAAAACTAGGATATTTTGGTCAATCGGACGATATTAAGAGGAATTAATTCTATTAATCAGTCGTTCTAATACTATGACATTTTACATCTTTTTTTTATTAGCATCTATATTATCCTTGAGCTTATGGCATATACTCAAGGAGGGTATTTTTGATAAATTGAGTGGAATTCTGTTTTATTTATCCATTGCAGGATTCTCTCTAACAGCACTGGGACTGTATGGCATAGATCAATTATCTGCTTTAGTAATCTTTAGAGACATCATTGCACTTGCAGGTATATCCATTTTTTTCATGATTGTTAAAGAGAACAAAATAATGGCTGTTGGCTCGTTAGTCGCTTTAGTCAGTGCAATGCCTTTTATGTATAATTATTTATTGGACCAACATAAAAAGCCTATTCCTATTGCAGAAACGATAGATGAATTTACAGAAGAAATCAGTTTAGATGCCACAAGCGAATTGCTTGTCGAATTAAATCCTGGATTTTCTATTTCAGATATTGAGTCTGTTATTTCTAAATATGAACTTGAAGTTAGCAGAGCATTCCAACCAGTTGATTATTTAAATACAGACCTTGATGATTACCTGTCGATAAATATTCCAAACAAATACGCTAATAAATTATCAGATGTTATTCATGATATACAGTCAAAACGAGCAGTAGAATATGTAGAGAGAAATGAAATATATAAGTTAAGTCCTATCGAATCAACAAAGGAAGTAATTTCTCCACCGTCCAAAAAACTAGCAGTAAATGATCCATTGATTAATCAGAAATGGGAATATGGACCTATGGAACTCAATCAGTTTTACGAATACATTGCTAAGAATAAAATAAAGCCAAAGAAGAAGGCGAAGCTCTTTATTTTAGATACTGGAGTAGATGGAGAACATGAAGATTTAAAAGGACAATTCAAAGCTTTTGACAAAAACAGTTCTAAAGATGAGATCGGTCACGGTACACATTGTGCTGGTATAGCAGCATCTGTGTCTAATAATAAAATAGGTATCAGTTCACCCGTCCCAAGTAATGACTTTGTCGAAGTCAGTGGCATTAAAGTGTTGGCTGGATTTGGTTACGGCACGCAAAAAATGATTATCGATGGTATGATAAAAGCGATTGATAGCGGGGCTGATGTAATTTCTATGTCATTAGGTGGGAAAAGCACAGAGCAGAGAGAAAAAGCTTATACAGAAGTTGTTGAATATGCTCGGAAACATGGCGTTATCATCGTAACTGCTGCAGGTAATTCTGCAAAGGATGCTTCTCAATTTTGTCCGGCTAATAGTGCAGGTGTTATAGCTGTTGCCGCTGTAGATGAAAATTTAAAGCGCACAAGCTTTTCCAATACATTGCAACACATCAAATTTGGTCTAGCGGCTCCAGGCAAAGACATTCTTTCTACATACCCCAAAAATGAATACAAGAATTTTTCTGGCACATCGATGGCGGCTCCTTATGTGTCTGGTACTATTGCAGTATTAAGAAGTATCAATCCTGACTTAACAGTTGAGCAAGCATTTCAACTGCTTCATGAAACAGGTCTGGAAACCGAGCAGCCGTATAAAACAGGGAATTTTATTCAACCATATAAGGCAGTTAAAAAGATGATTGAGGGTAAGTTGTAAAAACAGAGTCCAATGTATTTGAAGTGCTTAATTCCAAGTAAAGTTATTCTACAGTGTTAAGCCATTCAATAGCACGATTTATTACCCCTACTCTGCAATAAACCCACCTACTGGGCCGCCATTATTCAAGATAATTATCAAGATGATCCGAATAGAATGGATTCGCCAGATGTATTTACAATTTGATCGGAAACACATTCCATATTACAGTGGAAAAAGATAATAACAGTCTTGAGCTAAGTATTTTTGATGATCAAAATATAACTAATCAAATACCAGGGTCTCCTGTAATGTTGGCTATTCCCACATTAACAAATTCATTATCTTTTCTTCAGCATGGCAATATTTCTGCTGGAAGACCAGAAAGAGGCATGACAGGTTTTATTGATAACACAAGTCTAACTATAAATTCAAAGCAAGTTGATACCGCTATACCAACTATGGGTAAATGGGGGCTGATTATTTTAACCTTACTTTATCTAATCGTAATTACTCTCAATTTAAACTCAATTAAGGTAAAGCAGTCTGTATTTAATGCATAGGAGTAATTTTGGATTCTATTTTCGTTGACAACAAGGTTTTCAATTAGCGTGTATTACCACGTTAGTAGCTCAGTATTTTGAAGAAAGCTATCTCGACAAAAAAGGATTATTTCCATGTCCACATCTTACTCTTAACCAAATTGCATTATGATGCAACAGAATAACAGGTATTTAGCCTGGAATTTATCAATGAAATATAATGCAGTAGTTAATGCTTAAAGTCAATTTGCAACATCACAGGAGTTCAATGCTTTGGTGTTAATAAGCATATAAAAAAAGGGAAGTTACGGTTTGCAACTTCCCTCCAATAAAATCACTTCATCATTGTGCTTCGATATTAGAAAGGGTTAAATATCGAGACCACTATTCTGAACACTTAAACTTTAATTCTCATTCATTTCTTCTGGTTCCATTATTATCTCAATAAAACTATTGTAATTGAAATAGGCATTGGCTGCATCTCTAATTTGCTCTGGTGTCAATGAATTGATGAGCTCTTCAAATGATTCCAAAGATATATTTTCAAAGTCTTTATCTTCTTCTTGTCTTCTCATAATTTGACCTTGCCAGAAACGATTCTCTTTTAAATTCTTGATTCTCCCCTGCTTCTGAGTTTCTTTGACCTTAGTCATATCTAATTCACTTGGTACTTCTGTTCGCGCTTTTTCTATCACTTCTTTTGCAGCGTCGATCAACTCATCAGTTTTATCTGGATCACTGTTGAAAGATATCGTGATGCCATATTGCTCTCTTGGCTTTTTCTCACCACCGCCACTAACTCTGACTCCATATACACCACCTTTATCTTCACGAAGTGATTCTCTCAACTTAATTCTTAAATAGGCCAACATTGAACTCATTTGATAATTGTTGTCTCTTGTATAATCAAATGGCCCATGAAAATACATCTCTACTGTAGTCTTAGGCGCTTTTCCATTTTTAAAGCGATCCATGACTTTACCTTCAATGACATTAATGCCTATGTCTTTCCAATCTTCATCTCTATTCGTTGAAGGTAAATTACCAAGGTATTTTTTAGAATAGGATTTAATGAGCTCTTCATCATAATTACCTACGAAGCTAAATACAAAATCAGATGCATCAGAAAATCGCTCGCTATAGATTCTTTGAACTTCAGCGAAATCTAAGCCATCTAGACTCTCTGCTGTTGGAAATCCCATTCTCGGATGATTGTTATACTTCTTTTTAGAAGAATAGTCAAAAAAGAAATATTGAGGGTTTGACATTAAGTTAGAATAAATACCCTTTTGCTTGTTGATGTAAGAATTAAATGATTCCTCATCAAAACGAGGATTATTGAAATACAAATAGATCATTTGGAACATGACTTCCAAATCGTCAGGTGAAGCAGATCCGTTAAAGCCTTCAGTAAGTCCACCAATGTATGGACTCACTCTTACATTTTTTCCAGCCATCAATTTCTCCAATTGCGAACTAGTAAAACCAGATAGGCCTGATTCAGTTGCTATCTGCGTTGCATTAACTCCATTATAGTATTCTGAATCATTATATAACGACGTTCCACCATCGCTTGTAGCTCTTAACAAAACCTCATCATTTTTAAAATCTGTTTTCTTGAAGTATACTTCTACCCCATTTTCTAATTCTATGTAATCCACTCCAGCACCGTCATAGCTGATACTTTCAGTGACAGCAACTTCTGATAATTCTTTATCAAAAAATGGAGCTGTAGCAACATTGTCTTCATATGGCTCCACCTCAGCCGCATCTACCTCAGCTAATAAACTTCTCACTGCTGCTTCAGTAGGCATTGGAGATTCTTCTTTTTGAGGGCCAGTTATAACGACAACACGACTGTCATCTTTTACCCATTGCTTAGCCAATGTATTTATTTCCTCCAATTCAATTGTAGGTAAAAATTTTGTGGTCATCTCCAACCTGTCTTTAGGTCCAGGTATAGGATTGTCGTCAAGGTAATTATAGACATACGCCATAGCTAATCTTCCAGACTCAGTTTTGTCCATCTCTTTGACTCCACGTTCTGCTGATTCCATCATATCCGCTTTTTGTCTTTCAAATTCAGACGCGGTGAATCCATGTTGCTGCACTCTCTTGTTCTCTAGCATGATTACTCGAAGAGCTTTCTCTGCCTGCCCTTCTTGCGAAACAGCAAAGGAACTGTATGAATCAATATCTCCTACATCTGAACCATAAAAAGAACTTGCAAAAATAAATGGTGGTTCTGCAGATTTTGTTAACTCACTTAAACGAGCGTTAAGCATACCATTATAAGCTCTTCGTATCATAGAAGACCTCATATCTTCCATAGTACTTGTTTCAATTCTATCGTGCTTATACATCAAGTTTATTCTCGTAAATGATGCTTCTTCATCATCAACTATTTTGACCAAAGTCTCATCGTGCATCGGCACATTAAACGTTTTTCGTTCTCTAGGATTGGTTTTTGATGGAATGGCACCAAACATTTCCTTTATTTGGCCTTCTACTTTAGCCACGTCAATATCTCCTACGACGACTATAGCCATTAAATCTGGTCTATACCAATCATTGTAAAATCGCTTTACAGTTTCGTATGATGCATTATTTATAATGTCTGGATCCCCAATTGGTAGTCGTTGAGCATATAATGAATTATTATACATCACTGGAAAATATTCATTTTGCATTCTTTGATCTGGACTCAAACGAGTTCTCCATTCAGATTCGACAACTCCTCTTTCTTTATCTATTTCTTCATTATCAAAAGTCACAGCGCTTGCCCAGTCTTTGATGATGAGCATTCCCTTATCAAACAATTCGGTACTGTCAGTTCTCACTTGAAGCATATATACTGTTTCGTCAAAAGATGTATATGCATTTAGATCAGGTCCAAACCTTGTACCCACGCTTTCGAGATAATCAACCAATTCTGATTTTTCAAAATTCTCTGTACCGTTGAAAGCCATGTGCTCAACGAAATGAGCAAGACCAAGTTGATCTTCATCTTCCAAAATAGAACCAGCATTGACTGCAAGTCTTAACTCTGCTCTGTTTTCTGGTTTTATATTTTTTTGAATATAGTATTTCATTCCATTTGACAGTTCTCCCATTGTCACGCGATCGTCAACCATAATGGCTGATAGCATTGGATCAGGAGTTGCAGCAGATGGTGCTGTAGGTGGAGGTGGCGGAGCAGGAGGCGTTGGTGTTGCCGGTGCATCTACTCCAGTAATTTTTGGCGAACAGGCAATAAGAATGCCCACTATGCAAAGCACAAATAGAGAGTAAAATTTCATGTTTATATGTTTGTTATTGTAAAAAGTTCAGAATTAAAATCAATAAAAATCATAGAATATTGATGTAGTTACACTGTTTATTGGCGTATGATCAATGGTAAATGCTTTAATTATACTGTATATATAACGACTAAAATATGAATTAAGCGTCTTATTCGACCAGCAATAACATATTCAGGACAAGTGATTAATTGAAAGTTATTTAAATCCACCTGGTATTTGACCTTGCATACGTTCCATCATGCGTTCCATATTTTTACCTTTTGACATCATGTGCATCATTTTCCGCATTTGGTCAAACTGCTTTATAAACATATTTATTTCATGAATGTTTTGCCCGCAACCTTTTGCAATTCGTCTTTTTCTACTCATGTTCAATAACTCAGGTTTTGCTCGTTCATTTGGAGTCATTGATTGAATAATCGCTTCCACTTTATTGAAAGCCTTGTCATCAATATCTAGATTCTTAGTCATTTTACTCATGCCAGGAATCATTCCCATCAATGATTTTAAATCACCCATTTTTCGAATCTGATTAAGTTGGCCTAGGAAATCATCAAAATCAAACTTATTTCTTTTGATTTTTTTCTCAAGTTTTTTAGCCTCTTTTTCATCAAATTGCTCTTGTGCTTTCTCTACAAAGGAGACAATATCACCCATACCGAGAATACGCTGTGCCATTCTGTCTGGATGAAATACATCTAATGTATCCAGAGTCTCTCCAGTACTAATGAATTTGATTGGTTTCCCAACAGTATATTTGACAGTTAATGCTGCTCCACCTCTAGTATCCCCATCTAATTTGGTAAGCACAACACCATCATAGTTGATTCTTTCATTAAAGGCCTTCGCAGTATTGACAGCATCTTGACCTGTCATTGAATCCACCACAAACAAAGTCTCGTTTGGCTCGATTCCGTTTTTGATGGCTTCTATCTCATTCATCATGGCTTCATCAACAGCCAATCGTCCCGCTGTATCTACGATGACTACGTCACAACTTTGTTCGAGCGCATAAGCAATAGAATTTTGTGCTATGCTTACCGGATCTTTGTTCTCAGGATCTTTGTAGATTTTCACTCCAATTGACTCAGCCAGCACGGACAATTGGTCAATGGCAGCAGGTCTATATACATCACAAGCAACGAGCAAAGGCTTTTTCCCTTTTTTCTCTTTTAAATATTTGGCGAGTTTACCACTGAATGTTGTTTTACCAGAACCTTGAAGACCAGAAATTAATACCACTCCTGGTTTACCCTTAATGTTGATACCAGCTGCTTGACCTCCCATGAGTTCGACCATTTCGTCCATGACGATCTTAACCATCAATTCACCTGGCTTCACAGCATTGAGCAGATTTTCACTTCCAAGTGCTTTGTCTTTCACTTTATCAGTGAATTCTTTAGCAATCTTATAATTGACATCAGCGCTAACAAGTGCTCGTCTGATTTCTTTTACAGACTTTGCAATGTTTAGTTCTGTCAGTTTCCCTTCTCCTTTTAGATTCTTAAAAGCGGAATCTAACCGTTCATTTAAACTCTCAAACATTTCTTTAACTTTAGTGTATTGAATAGCAAATATACCTCATCTTGAGTCATCAGTAAACCTAATTAACGTCTTTTCATGTTTAGAACCGCATTATTTGCAATTAGTATCGCCTTTTTAGCTGCTTCTTGCTCCCAGAATGTCACTCTCCAAGCAAATGATTTCAATGGAGCCGCATCAGATGTCAAAGCTATTTATCTAGCAAAGGAAGTTGTCAAGTCTAGTGGAGGCGCTAGTGCTTGGAACAATACTCGTTTTTTGAGTTGGAATTTTTTTGGTAGTCGGAAGCATGTTTGGGATAAACAAACTGGTAATGTCTCCATTAAGTCTTTAAAATCTCCAGTTGAAATAAAAATGAATATCCATGACAAAACCGGAAGAGTTTGGTTAAATGGTGAAGAGACAATGAAGCAAGATAGTCTAAACAAGTATTTGGAAGCGGGTTATGCTTGGTGGGTGAATGATTCTTATTGGTTGGTACTTCCGTTTAAATTGATGGATTCTGGCGTTACCTTGAATTATCTTGGTGAGGGGGAAACAACAAGTGGTCTTCCAGCTGATATTATCAGTTTGAATTTTGAAACCACTGGGCTTACACCTAATAATAAATATCATGTCTATGTAGATAAATCAACCAAGCGAATTAATCAATGGGATTTTTATACAAATGCATCTGATCCTGAACCAAGGTTTCAATTGCCTTGGGCGGATTACCAAAAGTATGGGAATATTTATCTCTCAGGCAACAGAGGAAAGTATGAACTAACAGATATTGAAGTCGGCAAGCACCTGAGTAAGACCTTGTAGTTGTACCGCCTCAAGGCTTCAACAGGCATCTTACCTCGATAATTTCAAAAGGCGTCTTACCTCAAAGAATTTTAAGACGTCCTCTCCTGAATAAAAATATGGTTATCCAGTCTAATGGCTCCTAAGCGAGTTTGCGTCAAGAGTGATGTGGCTGTCCCGCATAAATGGTTTACAGGCGTATCGCCTTAAGAAGAAAATAGTACATTTTAAATCAATAATTATCCAAGCCATACTTCGCATCCGTACAACAAGTCATAAAGTCATGTGCGAAGAATAAATTCAACTCGGGTGTAGTACCTGATTCCTCTAATTTCTTTTTGTATACTTCAACCAGCTCTTCATCTTGCATGAGAAATTTCTGAAAGATATTTGTCAATTTGAAATAACGCTCAATTTCTCTGCTACCTGGTACTGTCTTAGCTCCAAGTTTAACCAATAAAGCCTTGAAAGACACATAATCAAAAAAGGTGTATTTGTGTGGATCTTTCATTGCTAGATAATGAGAGATCATTTTATAGTTATCATGAAAATGAATGTTGGCAGAAGGTCGTGTTTTTTGTAAATCTGCAAGCATTTGATCACAATGATGAACGAATCGATTCATACGTAAAACCACATCACTTGATTCTTTAAACAAATCGTCAAAGATATCCCTGGTAATCTCTGGACTCATCTTTGCAAATTCGATCATCACAGATTTTGCATAATCATTTTTTTCTGACCACAGTCGCTCCCCTTCTCCTTGCTGGACTGACCTATCGTACATACTTGCAAAATCAGTGGCGCCAATATTCCAATGTTCCTCCCAAGAACCTAAAGCTGACCATTTGTAGCCTTCATCAAATTGCGCAGATACAGATAAGAATTTTTTGAATTTGTCTTTATACTGGTCGAAGAGTTGCTTACTAAACATGTTGTAAACATAACACAATTGTTTATGAAAAAATATGAGTGTAAAATTGTTCCAGCCGAAATCGAACAGAAATATAAAATCGAGTTGATGCAGAAGGAACAGAAGATATACTCATGGGGAGGCCTTGAAGGATGGGAAGCATTTCTTCGTTTACGAGTCTAACCATTATGGGGAAACTAGACATCTACTTTCTCATGAAAGGACAAATAAAAGTGAACTAAGCACCTTATACTTTGTAAATATTCAGTTCAGAATTATCTAAGGAGAGTCACGAACAACTGAAAACAAATGCACTACCTTAGTGACTTAATAAGGTAATGGACACCCTTGCGCCCCTTTCCCACGAGTATCAGGCAATCTATACCAAACAGAAACAGATGCACTCATATAATTATCATTATTGGAGGGGTCTGCTCTAGAAATAGGTGTACCTGTAGGATTTGAACAAGGTCTTTCTCCAATGGTCAGTCCACTGGGTGCGAAATCTGAAGGGTCCGCTAGACGATCACCGACAGGACCTGAAATAGCAACAATATCGGCACATGGTGCATAAGTGGAACTGGAAGCATCGTCCAAATAATCAGTAAAAACAAAACGGTGATAAAATTCTAAGCCAATTGATAGCTTTTCTGTAACAGCATATTGCAATTGAAGGCCTAGTGGTAACGATACTTGGAATAACCCATAAATGTCATTGAATGATTGACCTTCTGTTCTTAATGATTGCAATTCAACAAGAACAGGTTCAGCAAATTCTGTCGTTACAGGATCAAAAGCTTTTGGACTATGTCTGAATACAGCTGGACCACCAGAAACAATCACATCCAACTTATTAATCTTCAAAATTTTGTACTCTGCGAGTAGAGAAAATTCTGTAATCGTATTTTGAAAACTCAGATTGCGCACAATTCTGTTTACCAAATCTAGTTGTTCTACAGTTGGAGGGTTAGATATACTTGCGGGGTCGAGTTGATTGAGAGAGTCTGCAGCTTCTACAGAATTTCTTGACAACATCAATCTAAATCCAAATCTATCACTAAGTTCTTGTTTATAAGATACTCCAAACGATGTACCTATGTTCTGAATATTGTCTCCATAATTTACAGGACTTAAGTCACCTGAGTACAATGATCCTCCAGCAGAGATACCTAAAAACCTACTTTGGGCAAAACATAAATGGGTTGTGAGTATCAGTAATAAGAAAAAGAAGTACTTCATGAAGCTGACTTAGGATCTAAGAATTCATTTAATTAAACCTTAAATCTACGATAACAATCAACTATTCACATAATTTTTGTTGTTTTGAATACTAATTGTTACTTATTAAACGACATACGTCAATATATCATTAAGACCTTCATTCAAATAAAAAATAATAGATGAGAGTATTACACTTGTTTGCTATACTGATTACACCATTTTTACTAACTGCTCAATCCCCAACAAAAGACTGGTTTCATAAAGAAATACAAGCTGCAGATGCTTATTCCAATCTGGGATCTAGATCTTCAACGCCAGTGATAGTAGCTGTTATAGATTCTGGTGTAGATATAGAACACGAAGACCTAGCTAATAATATATGGGTCAATACAGATGAGATTCCAGGTAATGGTATTGATGATGATAAAAACGGATACGTTGATGATATCAATGGATGGAATTTTATAGGCAATGCTGACGGGACGAATATCAATGGCGAAACACTTGAAGTGACAAGGCTTTACGCAAGCCTAAGAGGCAAATACAAAGATGCTAATCCAGAATTGCTGACTGGCAAACAACTTGAGGAATACAATATGTTTTTAAAATATAAAGAGGAAGTTGAGACCAAACGAGAAGATGCGCAAAACAATGTCAACAACATTGAAATGCAAAGTAATATGGTCGGTGGTATTTTTGATTCTATGATAGAAAGATTTGGCAATATTGAATTGACTGAAGAGTTTTTAGATACTGCAGATTTGCAAGTACCTGCTCAGCTTGTAGATGGTGTCAAGGAATTGGTTATCGGATACAAAGCTGAAAATGGTGAGTTTCCTGATTTCAATGATGTAAAAGACATTGTGAAAGAAGAAATGTCAGGTGGAATTGATTACTATAAGTCTCAAGCCAATTTTCATTACAATCCTGATTTTAAATCAAGAGAAATAATTGGAGACAATTATGCTGATCAAGAAGAGCGATATTATGGAAATAATGATGTAGAAGGCCCAGATGCTTTTCACGGTACGCATGTCGCGGGTATTATCGGCGCAGTTAGAGATAATGATATAGGTATGAATGGTGTTGCTTCCAATGTTTTATTGATGTCTGTTCGCACTGTGCCTGATGGCGATGAGCATGACAAAGATGTTGCTAATGCCATTAGGTATGCAGTAGATAATGGAGCTAGCATTATTAACATGAGCTTCGGTAAAGGATATGCTTGGAATAAAGATGTTGTTGATGATGCTGTTCGCTATGCAGAAAAAAATGATGTCCTTTTAGTTCATGCCGCAGGGAACAGTCACCAAGACAATGACACGACAGATAATTTCCCGAATGATAAATACAGAAAAGCTAAAGGTTTTTTATTTTGGAAGAAAAAGAAAGTAAAAACTTGGTTAGAAGTTGGCGCTTTATCATATAAAAAAGGCGAAGATTTACCAGCAACATTTTCAAATTATGGTGCTGACAATGTAGATATTTTTGCTCCAGGAGTGTTCATTTATGCGACTACTCCGGATAATAATTATCAAGCAATTCAAGGTACAAGTATGGCATCTCCGGTAGTTGCTGGAGTTGCAGCTGTGTTGAGATCATACTTTCCTACGCTTAAAGCAGAACAAGTGAAATCAATCATTATGGAATCATCCACACCACATAATCTTAAAGTTAAGAAGCCAGGTACGGACGAAATAGTTGATTTCAGTAGTTTATCTGTCTCGGGCGGTGTTGTTAATATGAAAAACGCGGTTGCCAAAGCTGCAATGACAAAAGGTAAAAAGAAAATAAAAAATAGTGCGAAAATTAGAGCTTAGTATATATTGAGTTCTTTGATCTTTTCGTAACCAAACTCCTGTTGTAGTAACTTCAGGAGTTTTTCTTTGTCATATTGCAGTTCATTCCTTAAAGGGATAGATTTTATCCTTAAGGATACTGTTCCGTTCTTTAATTTGATCGATTGAGTGTATTTATTTATCGTTACTCCCATTTCTTCTGCCCAATACTTTTGCACATCCACTTGATCGTAGCCTTTGGCTATAGGCTTACGCTGGATGAAGTCACCCAGAATTGATTTAAGTGTTCTGTCACCTTTATTATCCTGCTTCATTCACCTCATTATTTTTAACGCTAAACACTTTATGCTCCATATTAAGTTCATTCAGAATGTCTGGTACTCGAGTCATATGTGTATCAGAAATAAACACTTGTGCACTACATTCTTCGCGGACAAAATAAAGCAAATTTTTGACCCGATGATTATCTAACTTTGCGAATATATCGTCAAGGAGTAATAAAGGAGTATGTTGCGAGTGCTTATTCAATTCCTTCCACATTGATAATTTTAAAGCCAGCAAATAAGACTTTAGCTGACCTTCTGATCCAAATTTTTTAAGTTGGCGTTCGTCAAGTAAAAAAATTAAGTCGTCTTTATGGATACCAGTTGTTGTTCGTTGAAGTACAACATCTTTATGCAGAGAGTCCTTTAATAACTGTTCAAGTTTAGATTGATCTAATTGACTTTTGTATGCACAAGAAGCTTTTTCTTTTCCGCCAGAAAGCACGCGATAAGATTCTTGAAAGGTTTGTTTAAAAGATTCAATGAAAAGATGACGTTCAGCATGGATCAATGTAGCAGGTTCAATCAACTGATTATTATAACTATCAATAATCCCACTGTCATAAGAATGCAACTGGATACTTTTGAGGTAAGCATTTCTCTGGATGAGTACTTTATTATAATGAACAAGGTGTTGTAGATATTTTTTATTGAGTTGGCTAATGCCAGAATCCAAAAATTTTCTCCGATCCACACTGCCATCAAAAATAAGCTGAATGTCTCGAGGTCCAATAAATACCAAAGGTATCGTGCCAATATGATCAGACAATTTAGTTAACTTCCTTTCTCCTGCTTGTATAAGCTTTTTCTTTTTGGAATCAAAAGCAATAGCCACTTTTAGCTTCTGTTTAGAATCGGCATACAATCCTTCAATCCTGAAAAAGTCTCGACTGTGATTTATGAGCAATGAGTCTTGATGTTGAAAATTACTTTTGCAAAAACTTAAATTATAAATAGCATCTAACAAGTTTGTTTTTCCACTGCCATTATCACCAGCAATCACATTCACATCAGTATTAAACTGAATATCAGCTTGATGATAATTCTTGTAATTAGTTAATTTAAGATTCGTGAGTTTCACTGGCTAAGCTGCAATTTAATGTAAAGTTAGTTGCATAGAAGTATAAATCTATCCCTGAATCAATGGATATTTCATTATTTGAGTTTAATTTCATCTAGAAAGGGACTATCTTGCAAGTTCAATTGAAACAATATGAGCACTGTAACAGAAACTAAAAAGAAGACGAAAAAAGCTGAATACACCAAAGAGATGTACATGAAGTGGTTTAAAATCATGCTTCGTATACGTCGATTTGAGGAGCGTACACTCATGGCGTATGGTCAACAGAAAGTAAGAGGATTTTGTCATGTGTATATCGGGCAAGAGGCAATTGCAGGTGGATTAGTATCAGCACTTACAAGTGAAGATAAAATTGTAACAGCTTATAGACAACATGGTATTGCACTAGCAAGAGGTATGGATTCTAAGGCTTGTATGGCTGAGTTATTTGGTAAAGAGACAGGTTGTGTAAAAGGGAAAGGTGGTTCAATGCACTTTTTTTCTAAAGAGCATAATTATTTTGGTGGAAATGGTATTGTTGGAGCACAAATCCCGATAGGAACGGGTATCGCTTTTGCAGAAAAATATAGAGGGACTAAAAATCTATGCGTTACAATGTTTGGTGATGGTGCTGCTCGACAAGGTGCTTTGTATGAGTCCTTCAATATGGCTGAAACATGGGATTTGCCAGTTTTATATATATGCGAAAACAATGGTTATGCTATGGGCACATCAGTCGAACGCACAAGTAGAGCAACAGAAATTTATAAAATGGGGATGCCGTTTGATATGCCTTCTGAGCAAGTAGATGGTATGTCACCGGAGAAAGTACATGATGCATTGACAAGAGCTGCTGACTATATTCGGAGTGGCCAGGGTCCATACTTCTTAGAAATTAAAACCTATAGATACAAAGGCCATTCAGTTTCAGATCCAGCAAAATACAGAACAAAAGAAGAGTTGGCACATTATAAGAATTTGGATCCTGTCAAGTCGGTAGAGGCTACCATACTAGACAAAAAGCTCGCAACAGAAGCTGAGTTAAAAGAAATTAAGGATCAAGTTAAAGCTGAAATGGAAGCGGCTGTTCAATTTGCAGAAGAATCCAATTATCCCCCTTCAAGTGAATTGTATACGGATAATTACACACAAGAAGATTATCCTTTTCTTAAGTAGCCGATCTCTCATCAGACATTGAATTATACATTTTGTAATTGATGTATCACTTGCGTCAATTATTTTAACTATTTTTGCGCAAATTTTAGTGAAACATCATGGGTAGACGTAGACAAACTGAAAAAGACGAAGTACTAATTGATTTGGTGGAAACCAAAGATAGTGCACAAGGTTTTCTTGAAAAGAATCAGTTTAAAGTTTTAGGAGGAATAGGCCTGTTGGCTCTACTAATAGGAGCACTTGTCGCATACTTTTTGCTGTTTAAATCACCGCGTGAGTCAAAAGCAATGTCTGCTATGTTCAAAGCAGAACAGCAATTTGAAAGAGATTCATTTGCTTTGGCTTTAGAAAATCCTGGTGGAGGCTTCGACGGTTTCTTAGATATTATTGACAACTACAATGGTACGAAGGCGGCAAACTTAGCAAAATACTATGCAGGAATCTCCTACCTCAATCTAGGTCTTTACGACCCAGCAATTGAATATTTAAATGGATTCAGTGCCAAAGGAGATTTATTACCTATAACGAAACTAGGTGCCCTCGGAGACGCATATTCAGAAAAAGGAGACTTTGATCAAGCATTGAGTTATTACCAAAAAGCTGCGAATACTGCCTCAAATGAATTACTCACGCCATACTATCTTAAAAAATTAGCTTTATTGTCTGATAAACAGGGTAATAAAGAAGACGCCACCAATTTCTTCAATAGAATCAAAGAAGAGTTTCCAGATTCAGAAGAAGGCAGTCAAATAGATAAGTACTTAGCAAGATATTAATGTCGTCAAAAGATAAAAATCTTTCCTCTTCAATCTCGAAATTTGATTTATCCGAAAAGTCAATAGGTGTTGTTTGGTCAAAGTGGAATGAAGAGATTACTGGAGCCTTGAAAGATGGCTGCCTTAAAACCCTCAAAAAGTACGGTCTCAAGAAAGATTCCTTAACTGTCATAGAAGTACCAGGAGCATTCGAGCTGCCTTATGGAGCTAAATTATTACTAGGTCAACAAAAAGTAGATGCAGTCATTTGTATTGGATGTGTTATTAAAGGAGAAACCAAACATGATGAGTACATAAATAAGACAGTGGCGCAAGCAATCTGCATGTTAGGTCTATCTTCTAGTAAACCAGTTATTTATGGAGTCTTAACACCTAATGATAAACAACAAGCTTTAGATAGAGCGGGTGGAAAATATGGTAATAAGGGTGATGAAGCAGCAATTACTGCTATTGAAATGATACATCTGTCTGAACAACTTCCTCAAACTAAGCAATCTATAGGGTTTAATTAATCGTGCATTTCTATTGCACGGGGAATTCTTTCTTTGTTGTAAATTATTTTTACAATGGAAGAAAATATAAAATGTCCTTGTTGCAAAAAGTCAGACTTCAACATGAAACTCCATTATGGCTTATTAACAGTTGAGTTGATACAGGCTATTCGTGATGGTAAAATAGCAATGGGTAAAGCTATTTTATGGCCAAATAGACCAACGCATGTATGTAAAAGGTGCAATGTCCAATTTAGTGATGATAAGAATTATGGAGACTGGAAAGATAATTTTAACGCAATACATAAAACTTTGGCAGACGCTGCTTAGAATTTATCTATTGAATCATTCAAAAAGTTGATTATTTTAACTTTTGTTAGCCATGATTTATATATTCTTTTATTAGTTTTGTGCAACCGTGCTACTGAAGAGTTTAAGAAATGTATACACCATTTAACTATCCTTTCTACAACTCCACTATACTACGGCATCGTAATGCTTTAATCTGTGAATGTCTCTTCTTAAGTGTCTCTTAATTGCATTTATCATCATGTTTGATGTACTCATAAAGTATTTTTTTTATTTAATTAACTAAACAAACTGCATAATGGAAAAAGGAATGCAACCTAAATCAAGGTGGCTCTTGGTTTTTCTCCTGCCTGTTTTAGCTTTTTTAAGCTTACAAACTGTGTCCGCACAGTCTTCGACCCCTGTATTTGCCACATTTAGTGGTGGATTATCAGGAACTGGTTCGTTTAATTGTAACGAACTACCAACATTTAATTATTCAATTACTGGTGATTTTGCACCTGGAGACACAAGCGTTCCGGGACCAGCCCAGCCAATTGATAATAATGGTGGTGGCTTCGAAACTATTTATGGTCAAGCCGATAGTGCTGAAAATATTGAAGTCGAAGTAGCTGGCGTTAGCGGTTCAGCTGGAGATCCAATATCAAACACTGTTGTAACAACAATCACGTTTGCAACACCTGTACCTGCCAATTCTTTGGCATTTATAATTGCGGACGTGGAACAAGATCAAGTAACTGTATGCGCTGCTGATGTTTGTGGAGACGTACCCGTTTCAACTATAGCTAATTGGTACCAAGCTTCATTCGATGCTGATAGTGCAGATGCAGGAACAACTCCTCCATCATGGGATCCAGCAACAGGAACTTTAGTAGGTGAATTTTCTCCTGCTCCAGTACAACAAACTAACTATGTTACCGAGTTGCCAGACAATGAAGCTGGAGCAGCTTGGTTTATGGTAGATATACCTATAACACAATTAATATTTAAATCTCAAGCATTAGGTCTTGCCCCAGATGATCCATCACAACATTTCATCTTGGCCGCTCAATGTGGACAATGTCCTGACCCGAATTGTGCTGATATAGTTATTAAAGATTAACACCTAAACTAACTAAAAATGAATAAAAATATACAGATAAATAACATATCGTTTAGGTGGATAAATGTACTATTTACCCTCCTAGCGTTATTTGCATTTACTTTCATAAATGCCCAAACACCTGAATATGCTACATATAGTGGTGGGCTTTCAGGTACTGGTAGTTTCACATGTAGTGAAATGCCGAATTTTACATACAGCATAACTGGTGATTTTGCTCCTGGGGATACAGATGTTCCAGGACCTGATCCACAACCAGTTAATAACAATGCTGGTGGTTTTGAAACCATATACGGTGAAGCTGATATGGAACAAAATATCGAAGTTGAAGTTGCAGGTTTCTTTGGCGGAGTTGGTATGCCAATCTCCAATACAGTTCTAACAACAATCGATTTTGATGCCCCTACTCCACCTGGTGGTCTCGGGTTTATTATTGCAGATGTTGAGCAGGACCAAGTTATGGTTTGTGCACTCGATGCAGATGGCAATCCTGTACCAACATCAGTAATTGATTCTTGGTTTATTGCAGCTTTCGATGCTGATAATTCAGATATTGGTACTAATCCTCCAACTTGGGATTCTGCAACTGGAACATTAGTTGGTGAATTTTCTCCAACGCCAGTTAAGCAAGACACTTATATTGATCAATTGCCTGATAATGAAGCAGGAGCTGCCTCATTTGAAGTAAATATTTCAATTACACAGTTGGTTTTTAAATCTCAAGCTATAGGTGTTGCACCTGATGATCCATCACAGCATTTCTTTTTAGCTACTAGATGTATAGAGCCTACTTGTACAGATTTGGCAAATGATCTAGCGCTTTGTGATTATATCATAGCTAACCCGACAAGTGCAATTGCATTAGAAGATTGTGATATGGGAGGCGTTAATAACCTTACAGAATGTCAAACTGGTGAAGATCCAACGGATCCATCAGATGATTGTGTGGCAATAGTAAATGCAAATTTGGATATCTGCGCACTTCTTGCAGCAGAGCCATGTAGTTTACTAGGTGAAGAAGATTGTGACGGTGGTGGAATATCTAACGCAGAAGAATGTAATAATAACAATGATCCTAGTGATCCTGCTGATGATGTTGTACCTACACCATGTCAAGCTCCTGGATGTAATCCAGTACCAAATCTAGAGGTTTGTTCTGATGGAACAACAAGAACCATTGGATGTGAAGCTGGTTTAGAAAACGGAAACGTGATTTGGTATAATGGAATGGGACAACAAGTTGCAACTGGTTGTGACTTCGTCATTGACGCGAGTTTGATCCAAAATGGCAATGTTGGCGATATGATGTGTTTTTACTATGAAGCTATTGACGCAGATGGCTGTCCGATAACATCTTGTTGTCCGATAATTGCTGAAGTAGTTGATTGTGGATTTTATGATTTAGCTTTGATAAAAGAAGTATCATCTGCTGGGCCTGTTGCGCCAGGTGATGATGTAAACTTTACAATTACTGTTTGTAATCAAGGTACTATTGATGCTACCAATGTTGAGGTTACAGATCTAGTGCCATCTGATATGACACTCAGTACGGCAGATGCTAATGGTTGGATGGGTCCTTTAGTAGGTCCAGTGACGAATACTATTCCTTCTTTACCAGTTAATTCATGTGAAACTGTAGATATACTATTGACAGTAAATCCAGGATTTATGGGTTCTAGTATTGTGAATAATGCAGTTATTTCTGCAGACGATGGTGATGATGTAGATAGTGATCCTAATGTGATTGTGATGCTAGACGATTTCGCTGATGATAATGATTTGACAGAGACTGACGGTGGTGATGATGAAGATCCAGCGGAAATTATGATTGGCCAAATTTATGATTTAGCCTTAATAAAAGAAGATGTTTCGGCTAGTCCTTATGAGCCAGGTGATATTGTAACTTTTGCAATTACTGTTTGTAATCAAGGTACACTTAATGCTGCAAATGTCGTGGTGACAGATAATATTCCAGCAGGACTTACCTTATCTACAGGAGATACGAATGGTTGGGCAGGTCCTTTAGTTGGACCAGTAAGTCTTACAATCGCATCTTTACCTGTTGATGCTTGTGAGGTAAGAAATATCGAAATGAAAATTGATGATAATTTTCAAGGCACTTCAATCATCAACAACGCACAAATTACTGCGGATGACGGCGATGACGTAGATAGTGATCCAAATATTTTTGATACGCCAGATGATTTAGCAGATGACAATGACTTGACAGAAACTGATGGTGGTGATGATGAAGATCCTGAAGAAATTATAGTTACACAAATTTATGATCTTGCTTTAATAAAAGAAGATCCTTTAAATGCTACTTATGAGCCAGGTGATGATGTGACCTATACAATTACAGTTTGTAATCAAGGTACTCTGGATGCAGCAAACATAGAAGTGACAGATTATATCCCTGCTGGTATGACTTTAAGTGCAGCTGATGCGAATGGTTGGAATGGCAATGCTGCTGGTCCTGTAACCAATACGATCCCTACTTTGGCTGTAAATGACTGTTCTCAAATTGATATCGTTTTAACAATCGATGCTAATTTTATGGGGACATCAATCGTAAACTTTGCAGAGATTAGTGAAGATAATGGAGATGATATTGACAGTACTCCAGACGCAATTAATGGTAATGATGCTGGTGGTGCTGAGGGGACTCAATCTGATGATGTATTAATTGGTGATGGTACAGGTGCTCCTGGAGATGCTATTGCTATGACTGATGAAGATGATCACGATCCTGAACAAATCTTTTTGGAACAAATTTTTGACCTTGCTTTAATCAAAACATTAGATGGAGCTGATGGTTTTGCTCCAGGAGATGATGTAACATTTGAGATTTCAGTAGTGAATCAAGGAACGCTTGATGCGACAAATGTTGAGATTACAGATTACATCCCTACAGGTTTAATTCTAAATGATGCAGCATGGACTGGAGCAGGAAGCGTAGCTACACTAGTAATACCTTCTGTTGCCGCTGGTGCTACTGAAGTTGTGTCTATTACATTTACTATAGATCCATCATTCATGGGTACTTCTATCGTAAATGATGCAGAGATTTCTGAAGACAATGGAGATGATGTAGATAGTACACCAGGCGATGATGCGACTCCAGATGATCTTCCAGGAGATAATGATACTGCCGATACAATGGGTGGTGATGATCAAGATCCTGAAGAAATTACGATTGCGCAAATATTTGATTTAGCGCTTATAAAGACTTTAGATGGAGCTGATGGTTTTGCTCCAGGAGATGATGTGACGTTTGAGATTTCAGTAGTGAATCAAGGAACGCTTGATGCCA